>NZ_FOHL01000002.1:0-78347 GCF_900111545.1 Oceanicella actignis | reverse complement strand
CAGAAGCGTCGAAAGACATGCCCCGCCGCCAAGAGATGAAGAGGCGCTCGGGCGGCGCGACGACAAGCTTGCCATGGGTTGGCGACGGCCTCGGCGCGGGCATGATGGAGTCCGCAACAGCAGGAGACCGAAATGCCCAGGCAATTGCTTCTTGTCGCTTACGACATCTCGCACCCCCGCCGCCTGGCGTCCGCCCGCGACGCCGTCTCGGCCTGGGCGGCCGGGGGGCAGAAATCGGTGTTCGAATGTCATGCCGCGCCCGCCGAACGCGCAGAGCTTGCGCGCCAGATGCAACGCGCGCTGGCCTTCGAGCAGGATCGCCTTGCGCTGTTCCTGACCCGCGCGGAAACGGCGCGCGCGATGGGGATCGGCGAGGTCGCGCGGGACGAACCCCTCGTCTGGGTGGGCTGAGGACATGCCGACGCTGTTCATCGACCACCGCCGCGCCCATATCGGCCGCGCGCGCAACGCTCTGGAGCTGCGCCTGCCCGATCGCCCCCGCGTCGCGCGCCGGTGCGCGGCCTCTCGCGCCTGATCGTTCACGGCTCGGCGACGATCGAAGCCGGCGCCTTGAACCTGCTGTGGCAGGCCGGCGTCGGGGTCCTGTTCCTGTCCGGCCGCAATGGCGAGGCCGGCGCAAGGTTCCATGGCGCCGCCCATGGCGATGCGGGAATTCGCCTTGCTCAATACCGGCTCTGGCACGACCCGGTCCGCCGCCACGCCTGGGCGCGGGATCTGGTGCGCTTGCGCCTGCGCATGATGCGAAGAACCGCCCGGCGGATCGCCCTTCATCGTCGCGCCGGCCGCCGGATCCTGTCGCCCGCGCTGGCCGCGATCGACCGCGCCGAGAGCAGCATCGACCAGGCCCAGGGCATCGCGTCGCTGCGCGGGATCGAGGGCGCCGCCGCCGCGGCCTGGTTCTCGGCCTATGCCCAACTTTTCCCTCCGTCGCTGGGTTTTTCGGCCAGGCGGCGCAGGCCCCCGCCGGACCCGGTCAACGCCCTGCTTTCGCTCGGATACACCATCGCCGCGGCCGAAGCGGCGGGCGCGGCCAACCGCGCGGGGCTGGACCCTGCGATCGGCCTCATCCATGGGCTGGCGCATGGCCGAGAGGCGCTCGCCCTGGATATCGTCGAGCCCGCAAGGCCGCTCGTCGATGATTTCGTGCATGACCTGTTTCACAGCCGCACGATCGAGGCGCGGCACTTCTCGCGCGAAGAAGGGCGCGCCGCGGTCCTGGGCAAGGCCGGACGGCAGGCCTTCTACCACGCCTGGGAAGAGCGCGCCGCCCCCAACGTGAGGACGGTGGTCGCCATGGTCGCGCGCGAAGGCGTGCGCCGATTGCGGCGCGAGATGCGCGCCCAAGGCGGCGAAGGCCCCGAAGATGACGCGCTTTCCTGATTTCCACGAAACGCACCTGGTCCTTGACGGCGGCAAGCGGCCCATCAAGGCGACCTTGTTCGGCCAAGCCGTCGCGGCGACTCCGAAGGGCGGGCCGCAAAGGCTGGCTCCGATCGCCCGGCTCTCGCACATCACGGTTCGCGGCGCCGTGTCGCTTGATGCGGACCTGCTGATCGCCTGCGCCGCACGCGGCCGGCCGATCGGCATCGCCGACGCGGATGGGCGCCTGCGGGCGTTGGTGGCGCCCATGGTGCGACGCAGAACGTCTCTGGGCGATGCGCTCGAACGGTTTCGGGGGCGCGCGGACTGGCGCGATCGCCTCGAGGATTGGCGCCGATCGCGCCTGTCATGGCTTGCGCGGGGCCTGGCGCCGGATCCGTCCGAGGCCGCCCGCGCCGGATGGGCCGGGGCCGAAGCCCTGATCGCCGCGTCGGCGAACGTCCGTGGCCGCGCCCCCGCCGCCCGTCTGCGGAACATGGCGCGGGCGCACGCCATGATGATCGCGGCAAGGGTTCTGGGCGATGGAGGATGCCCCGCGCGCTGGATGACCGGGGGCCCCGACGGCCGCCACGACCTGGTCCCCGTCTTCGGCCAGATCGCGCTGTGGCGCCTGGCGCGCCTTGCGCTGCGCTCGCGAGGCGCGGCGCGATTGCGGCGGGCGTTGTCGCATGACCTGGCCCTGCGAGGTCGCCCGGACCGCGCCCTCGAGCGCACGGCGGCGCTGGTCGACCGCCCCCTGCGCAGCGCCTTGGCCGGCGACGTCAGGCGGCTGCATTTGTGGCTGGTCGACATGGCCGGCCCGATGGCCGACTGGCGGCTGGACGAGCGCGAGCGGCGCCGATGAGCTGGCTGCTGGCCTACGATGTCGCCTGCCCGCGCCGGTGGCGCGCCGTGCATGGGCTGGCCTCGGATCACGGCCATCGTCTGCAGTATTCCTTGTGGTGGCTGCCGCTTTCGCGGCTCGAGATGGACCGGCTCTGGCGCGACCTTGCCAAGTGCATCGACCCCGCCGCGGATGACGTCCGCGCCTATCCCTTCCCGAACGACGCATGGTGCCGCCTGTGGGGCGCGCCGCCATGGGGCGACGGCGTGGTGGATCGGTTTTCGATGCGCTTCTCCGCCTCCTGGCGCGATCGGCCTTGAGAGCCTCGGCATGGCAAGCTAGGCTTGCGGCGTCGCGCCCGAAGGTCCGGCTTCGGGAACGGGCCGGAAAATCCTCCGCAGTTCGGCGCGAGCCGCTCTTTGAAAAATCTGGACTTTTTCCGCCGATGCGGACCTGTTTCCGTCTCAAGTCGCCAAGGCCGAGTTGCTTTTCGCAATTGGCCGGAAAAGCCCTTTGGCATCAATCGCTTGCCAAGGGGGGTCGGTCGAAAGACATGCCCCGCTTCCAAGGGGATTAAGACCTTGGCTTTTGTATTCAGACGGCGCACAATAAGTGGTCGAAAGACATGCCCCGCTTCCAAGGGGATTAAGACCAATCTCCCGGTGGTCAAACAACGCCGTGTAGAGTCGAAAGACATGCCCCGCTTCCAAGGGGATTAAGACCGGCTGCTCTGAGAGCATTCGAGGGACGATGAGTCGAAAGACATGCCCCGCTTCCAAGGGGATTAAGACCCGATGCGATGAAGGCCTCGGCAGCAATGGTTTGTCGAAAGACATGCCCCGCTTCCAAGGGGATTAAGACTGGCGAGAATGTCAGCTTTACCGATCGACGCTTTGTCGAAAGACATGCCCCGCTTCCAAGGGGATTAAGACCGCTCAAAGCGCCGGATCAGGGCGTCGATGGAGTCGAAAGACATGCCCCGCTTCCAAGGGGATCAGGACGCGACCAGCCTCGGGAACGCTTTTCGGTTGCGAAACGTCGACGACATGCCCTGTCGAAGCAGAATGCCGCGAGGCGAGCCGGGGCGACGCGCCCGGTCCGGCGCGGGGCGCGACACGCCTGGGTCCTTCCTGGCCCCATGCCCGCCAAGAAAGGAACCGCCGGCAGGGCCGGGCGCGAAGTCGCGATCGCGCCGCTTCGGCAAGCGGCGCGAACGACGCCTGGCCGAAGCGGCGCGATCGCCGCCGAACGGACCGACCGCGACCGGATCAGACCGCCGTCGCGGCCGCCATGCGCATCAGGTTGGGGTGGAACGAGGGCGAATCCAGCGACATCCAGACGTGATGGTCCGGCAGCCCCTGGAAGCGGCGCAGGAACATTTCGACCAGAGCCGCGAAATCCTCGTTGCCGCTCGCGGCGGGCTCGGCGCCGTGGAACGTCTGGGGCGGGAAGGCGCGCCGCGCCAGGGCGTAGAGCTCGGCCGCGCCTTCGAGGAACGGCGTGCGCAGATCCGCGCGCAGCGTGCCGCAAGACCAGCGCACGGTGTTCATGAACGAGCGCAGGATCGGGTTCGCGTCGGGCCAGCCCTCCTTGATCGCGCGTGAAAGCGTGGCGCGATACATCTCGAGCGAATGGAAATGCCGCTCGTCGCCCTGGCGGATGTCCTGCCCCGGATGCTGGCGATACAGATACCGCAGCGCCTCCACATGCGGCACCTTGCGGCAAAGCGCCAGCGTCGTCATGTGGAAGATCTGGTCGTCATAGGCGCGGATGTGCTCGGGGAACCAGATGTTCTTGTTGTCGAGGAAGTCGCGCCGATAGACCCGGCGCCAGATCGTGGGCTGGCCCGTCAGCAGACGCGCCGGCGGCACGAGGCGGAAATCGAGGCCGGCCGCGCGCTGGGTCGGCAGATCGTCGAAGGCGCCGCGCTCGTAGCTGGGGGTGACGACGCGGCCCTCATCGCCCTCCTCGAAGGGGGCGAAGCCGCCCTGCACCACCTCGGCCCCCGTCCAGCGCGCCAGGTCCAGAAGCCGCGCGAAGAAGCCCGGCTCGACCAGGTCGTCGGCGTCCACGAAGGCGATGTGGCGGGCGTTCGAATGCAGCCGCCCATAGTTGCGCGCCGAGGCGCAGCCGCCATTGGGCTTGCTCAGCGCCCGCACGCGCGCATCGGCGGCGAATTCGGCGCGCACCAGCTCGCCCGTCCCGTCGCGCGAGCCGTCGTCCACGACGATGACGCGCACGTCGTCGCCGGCCCCGTCAAGGATCGAGCGCACGCACTCGCCGATGAAATCGCGCGCGTCATAGGCGGCGACCACCACGTCCAGCGCCTCGTCGCGCGCACCCTCGACGCCGTCGCGGCGCAGGCACCAGGGCGTGCCCGCCCGGCGCAGGAACACCTCGTCCTTGCGGCCCGACCCGGCCAGAACGGCGCCGCCGCGCGGGGTCTCCCACACCGCGCCGACCAGCATCGGGATGTCGGCGCCGGCCAGCCGCTCGGCGATGCCGCGTTCCTCGAACGGGGCGCACAGCTTGAGCAGATCGGGCTCGAGCGCCGCGATGGCCTCGGGCGGCACCGTCGGCAGAGCGCGCGCCTCGGCATCCGTCGGACGCGCGCGCAAGACCGCTTCGGGGCGATCGGGATCGGGCCGGAACGGCGCGGGCCGGCACATCGCCTGCAAGGCCCGCGCATCGGGCGCCGCAAGGGGCTCGGACGGCGCGGGCGCACGCGCGCTGATCGCCGCGCGCACCACCGTCACGTTCCCGAGCCCCAGCCTGCGCAGGTTCTCCTCGAGCAGGTCCGCCGCGAACTCCGAGGGTTCGAAGCACCACAGCCGCCAGCGCGGGAAGGCGGCGGCGAAGGGCAGCGCGAAGGATCCGAAGCCCGCGCCGACATCCACGGCCACCCCCTCGGCCGGGACCGGGCGCGTGCACAGGAACGGCTCGTAGACCCCCCGCAGCCGCGCCTGCGCGTCGGCGGCCGAGCGCGCATCCGCGGGCGCAAGCAGATCGAGCGCAAGGCCGAACGCCTCGATCCGAACAAGCGACGTCTCGGCCAGGCTGGGCGCCTTCGGGCCCTTCGCGATCTTGCCCCGGATCAGGTTCATGCGAACACCTCCTTCGCATAGCGCCGCAGCGCATCAAGCTCGGCCCGGGCAAGCGGCGTGTCGGCCGCGATCACCGACCAGCGCGGATCGACCCCGCGCATGGCCGCCCGCACGGCCATGCGGAAATTCCAGCGGTGCTGATGCCCCACGCAGCTTTCGCACCAGCGCACAAGGCGCAGCGCCGCCGCGGCCGCGGCCGAGCGGCGCAAGGGATCCGCAAAGCTGGGGGTGCGTTCGAGCAGGGCGAAGGTCATGCGCGCGACCGCGATCGCGTCGAAGCGCCGCTCGTCGCTCGACGAGGTGATCTGCGGGCGACCGTAGCGCCGGTGATACGCGAAGCCCGGCGCGTGGATGATCGAGATCCGCGCCGCCTGCGCCACCGCCATGGCGTGGAACAGCATGTCCTCGAAGACGCGCCCGTTGGGAAAGCCCAGCCGGCGCGCGCGAAGGAAATCGACGCGCACGAACTTGTTGGCCGCCTGCGGCTCGATCAGATGCGCCAGCGCCCGCGCCATGCTCTCTTCCGCCGCGCCGGTCTCGATCGGGTTTTCGCCCAGAAGCTCGCGCAACCGGTCGAAATGCGCGGCGTCGTAGAAGCGCCGCATGTCGCCGTCGACCTCGGACAGCACGCCGCGCTGCAGCGCCAGATCCGGCGCGTCGCGGCGGATGACCTCGGCCGCCGCCGCGAAGGCCCAGGGCGGGCGCGCGTCGTCGGCGTCCAGAAAGCAGACATAGTCGCCGCGCACATGCTCGAGCCCGCGGTTGCGCGCCGCCGAAAGCCCGGCATTGGCCTGCCGGATCAGCCTGACGCGCCTGTCGTCGGCGGCGATCTCCTGCGCGATGGCGCGTGTGGCGTCGTCGGCGCCGTCATCGACCAGGATCAGCTCCAGCGCCGGGTGGCTCTGGCCCAGCACGCTGGCGGCGGCGCGGCGCAGAAGCGGCCCCTCGTTGAACATGGTCATGACGCAGGAGAAGACCGGCCCCGTCTGCGCGCGCCCCTTGGCCCAGGCCCCGGATTGCGTCGAAACAGCGGACATGACGAGCCCTCCGACCAGAATTGCGACGCCCCGCCCTGCGGCGCGCGCCGCGGGCGCACGCAAGAAGGGCGTGGCGCTTTATGCGCCACGCCCCCCGGATGATCAACCCTTCATCAACGCAACTTGCCGCGGATCAACCCGCGGCGCGCCGCCTTACCAGCGCAGACGGGCCGCGGCGCCCTTGAACTCGCGCGCCAGGCGCTCGGCCGCATCGCCGCGCACGAATTCGACGCGCGCGCCGTGCTCGGCCGCCAGGT
Source organism: Oceanicella actignis (assembly GCF_900111545.1). Classification (NCBI taxonomy): domain Bacteria; kingdom Pseudomonadati; phylum Pseudomonadota; class Alphaproteobacteria; order Rhodobacterales; family Paracoccaceae; genus Oceanicella; species Oceanicella actignis. The sequence goes on along the minus strand of NZ_FOHL01000002.1, from coordinate 71,725 downwards.
CCAGCACATGGTCGGCCAGCCGCACCTTGCGCGGGGCCTCACAGATCTTGCGCGCGGGCTCCTCGGCGCCGAACAGCATGCCGTTCTCGCAGCGCCAGACCTCGGCCTCGCATTCCCAGGGCAGGACCAGCACCTCGACCCGGCCCAGCTGCAGCGCGTCGAGCGTCGGGTCAAGCCCCCACACCCCCGGCTGCTCGGCAATGGCGTCGAGCAGCGCGTTCTCGGCCGCCCGCTCGGCCTTCTCGAGCGCGGGGGCGACATGTCGCAGGATCAGCGCCGCGTCGGGTTCGGCGTCCTCGGCCGGGTTCGGCAGCACGGCGGCGACGCGCGCGCGCACGCCGCGCGGCGCGGCGGCCAGGACGACGGCGGTCTCGACCTCGTCGCCGATCAGCACGAGCCGGCCGGCGCCCATCTCGGCCAGCGCCTTTTCAAGGACGCGGCCGAAGCGCGCGTAAAGCTCGCGCTTCTTGCGGTCCAGCTTGACGGTCGCATGGTCCTTGTTCGAGCCCGACAGATCGGGCGTGGCGCTGGCGCGCACCGCGCCGCTGCGGATGGCCTCGGACGCCTCGCGCAGCTTCGCCCAATCCTCGCCCGCGACATGCGCAAGCAGGTCGCGGCGCTCGGCCGCCTCGCCCAGGAAGATCTCGAACAGGCGCCAGCGCCCGCCCCCGACATGCAGCGCGGCGGTGCGCTCATGCTCGTCCAGCGCGAAGGCCAGCGGCGCGATCCACGGCTCGCCCCAGCGCGCCTCGACGCGGCCCTCGCGCAGATCGACCACCGGAAGGGCGACGTTGAGGTCGATGCGCAGGACGCTGGTCTTGCCCAGATGGTTCTGACGCGCGAACACGGCCAGCGAGCGCGCCTCGGGCCGCTCGGCCGCGAGCGCCTCGATCACGTCATCGGCCAGCGAGCGGCCATGCTCGGGACGCTTGTGGATGGGTTCGATGTCCTTGAGCGCGTTCTTGACCCGCGCGCGCCAGGCGCCGCCGCGATTGTCGGGATTGGAGGGGTCGATGTCGGCGTAGACGGTCAGCGCCGGCGCCTCGACCTCTTCCAGTTGGGCGAATATCCGCGCAACGTCGTCCTTGTGAAGCATGCTCCGCCTCCTCGTTCCTGTTGTCCTTGGTGTGATGACTGCGGCCGCCCGGGAGCGGCCTTGCGACTCGTCCCTCAAATAGGAACGCGGCGACCGGGCGCAATGATCGGTTTCAGGAAAAACCTTTCGCTTCAGCCCGCCGCATCCTCGGGCGCCTTGGGCGCGGCCTCGCCGCCCTGCGGTTCGGCGGCCGGGGCGCTCTTGCGCGGCCGGCCGGGGCGGCGGCGCGGGCGCGGCGCCTCTTCGCCTTCGGCCGAGGGCTGCGCCTCGGCGGAGACGTTGGCGGCGGGCTGTTCGGCTGCGGGCTGCTCGGCGGGCTGCTCGGGCGCGGCGTCCTGCTGGGCGGCGTCGCGGCGCGGCGCGCGCCGGCGGCGGCCGCGGCCCTCGGCCTGAGGCTGCGATTGGGGCTGCTCGCCGCCCGCCGCGCCGCTCGGGGCCGCGCCGACGGGCGCCTCGGCGGGCTCGACCACCTCGAGCCCCGAGGGCGCGGGCGGCTCTTCGATCGTGCCGTTGAAACCGCCGACGGGGGCGTCGGGCTGCGGCGCCTCGGCCGGATCGCGGCGCTGCTGCTGGTTCTGCTGCTGCTCGCGCGCGGGACGCTGATGCTGCTGGGCGTGCTGCTCGGCGCGCTGCTGCGCCTCGGCCTGGGCCGCGCTCAGCAGACGCGCGTAATGCTCGGCGTGCTGAAGGAAATTCTCGGCCATCACGCGATCGCCCGAGGTCTGGGCGTCGCGCGCCAGCTGCTCGTATTTCTCGATGATCTGCTGGGGGGTGCCGCGCACCTTCCCCTCGGGGCCGTTGCTTTCGAAGACGCGGTTCGCGACGTTGCCCAGGCTCTTGCCCTGACGGTTGTTCTTGCCGCGGTTGCGGTTCGGTTTCTGCGATGCTCTCATCTCGTCTCGGTCTCTGCCCGATTACCTGGACCGGCTCCGCATGGCGCTCGGAGGAGCCGTCGGCGCCCGCGCCGGGGGTCGCGCCGCGGGCCATGTCGCGTTCATCTCGCGGGCAAGGGCGCCTCGCGCCGCTCGTCTGATCCGCCTGTGCGATTGGCTTGCCCACCGCGGCTGCATCGGCGCAAGCAACGCCCCTCCGCCAGCGCCGCCGGTGAGCAGGGCCATGCTATACGGTTTTTTCGCGCCGGCTCAAGTCCGATCTTGCCCGCGCGCGCCATCGGCGGGCGCGCGCAGCTCGATCACGCGCGCGCGCCCGTCCATGTCGCGGTGAAGGCGCGCCGCGCCGAAGCCCTGCGCGGCGAAGATGGCGCGCACCGCCTCCTCCTGCCCGGCGCCGAATTCGAACAGCGCCCGCCCGCCCGGCGCCAGATGCGCCGCCAGCCCCGCCGCCAGCGCCCGGTAGGCGTCCAGCCCGTCGCCGCCGGGGCTGAGCGCGGCCGCTGGCTCGTGCAGCCGCACCTCGGGCGCGAGCGCGTCCATCTCATCGGCGGGAATGTAGGGCGGGTTCGACACGATCAGGTCGAAGCGCTCGTCGCCCAGCGGCGCGAACCAGTCGCCCTGCACAAGGCGCGCGCGCCCCTCGACGCCCACAAGCGCCGCGTTGCGCCGCGCCACCGCCAGCGCCGCCGCCTCGCGCTCGACCCCGACGCCGCGCGCGCCCGGGCGCTCGGCCAGAAGGGTGAACAGGATGCACCCGCTGCCCAGCCCCAGATCCAGCGCGCGCGCGAAAGCCCCGCCCTCGAGCGCGGCGGCGATCAGCGTCTCGGTCTCGGGGCGCGGGTCGAGAACGTCGCCGGTCACCAGGAATTCGCGCCCCCAGAAGACGCGCCGGCCCGTGATGTGCGACAGCGGACGCCGGGCCGCCCGCGCGGCCACGGCCTCGCGGAAGCGGGCGGCCTCGTCCGGCGCCGGCGCCTGGTCCAGCCGGGCGGCCAGCGCCGCGCCGTCCAGCCCCGCCGCCCAGCGCAGCAGCAGCCGCGCGTCGCGCGCCGCGCCCTCGATCCCCGCCCCTTCGAGGCGGCGCGCGCCCTCGGCCAGAAGGGCGGCCCGGGTCGGGGCGCGATCGGGGGCGGCGCTCATGCCTCGTCGCCCGCCAGCAGCTCGGCCTGGCCGGCGGCGGCCAGCGCGTCGATCAGCTCGTCCAGATCGCCGTCCAGCACCTGGTCGAGCTTGTGCAGCGTCAGCCCGATGCGGTGATCGGTGACGCGGCCTTGCGGAAAGTTGTAGGTGCGGATGCGCTCCGAGCGGTCGCCCCCGCCCACCTGCTCCTTGCGCTCGGCGGCGCGGGCGGCCTTAGCCTCGCGCCGGCGCATGTCCAGAAGGCGGGCGCGCAGCACCTGCATGGCGCGCGCCCGGTTCAGATGCTGCGACTTCTCGGCGCTGGTGACGACGAGCCCGGTGGGAATATGCGTGATGCGCACCGCCGAGTCGGTGGTGTTGACATGCTGCCCCCCCGCCCCCGAGGCGCGCATGGTGTCGATGCGCAGATCCGAGGCGGGGATGTCGACCTCGACCTCCTCGGCCTCGGGCAGCACCGCCACCGTGGCCGCCGAGGTGTGGATCCGCCCCTGGCTTTCGGTCCGCGGCACGCGCTGCACGCGATGCACGCCCGATTCCCATTTCAGCCGCGCGAACACCCCCGGCCCCTTGACCAGCGCCACCGCCTCGCGAAAGCCGCCCAGCTCGGCGGGGCTTTCGTCGATGATCTCGAAGCTCCAGCCGCGGGCCTCGGCATGGCGCTGATACATGCGCAGAAGGTCGCCCGCGAACAGCGCCGCCTCGTCGCCGCCGGCGCCGGCGCGCACCTCGAGAATGGCCGAGCGCTCGTCCGCCGCGTCTCGCGGGACCAGCGCAAGGCGCAGCGCGCGCTCGACCTCGGGCAGGCGCGCCTCGAGCGCGGCCAGCTCCTCGCGCGCAAGCGCGCCCAGCTCGGGGTCCGAGACCAGGGCGCGCGCCTCGTCGATCTGGCGGCGCAGTGCGCGCCAGGCCGCCGCCTGCTCGGCGGCGGGGCGGATGCGGGCGTATTCCTGCGCCAGCGCGGCGAAATCGGCGTCGCCCCCGCCCTGGGCCATGCGCGCCTCCAGCTCTTCGGCGCGGCGCAGGATGCGGTCGATCTTCTCGGCTGCGATCATGCGCCCATTGAGCGCGGCCGGGCCGGCGGGTCAAGCCCCGGGCGCAAGGGGGATTTGCCGGCGCGCGCGCGCGTGGCATGATGAGCCATGCGGCTGCACCTTGGCATATGCGGCGCGGCGGCGCTGATGATCGCGGCGGGCGGGGCCGCGCCCGCGCTCGCCCAGGCGCCGCGCTGGGTTCCGCCGCCGCCCGCGCCGGGGCACGAATACCCGCCCTGCTATTGCACCAATCGCGGGCGCAAGGCGCCGCTGGGCGCGACCGCCTGCCTGACCGTCGGCGGCAAGAGCTTTCTGGCCCGCTGCGAGATGTCGCTGAACAATCCCATCTGGCGCAAGGTGTCGGACCTGTGCCCGACCTCGGCCCTTGCCGGGCCTTTCAGCGCAGCCGCGCGCGCAGCGCGGCCAGCCAATCCGCCACCCGCGCCGCGTTGACGCCCAGATCGCTGCGCCCATAGCGCGAGCGCGAATAGACCGCCAGCGCCGCGCCGCCCGGCACGGGCAGCGCGCGCGCCGAGACGTAATCGGGAAAGCCCATGAGCGCCGAGCGCTGAACATATGTGGCGTGAAGCGCCTCGGGGCCGCCGGCGATGCGCCGCGTGCGCGGCTGCGCCAGCGCAACCGCGTCGAAAGCGGCCATCAGCGCGGCGGGGTCGGCGGCGAGGACCGGCGCCGGCCCGTCGGCGGGCGCCGCCGCGCCGGGCGGCGCCAGAAGGAAATCGTTCGGCGCGCCCGTGCGCTGCACGCTCAGCGGATCGACATGCCAGCGCGCCGGGTCGTCGGGAACAAGGCGCATCCACAGCGCCGCGGCCAGCGCCAGCCCCGCCAGCGCGGCCAGGGCGAGGCGCGCGCGGCGCCTCACTCGGCCGCCTCGCCCGCGGCGCGGGCCGCCTCCATCTCGGCCGCCTTGCGCTCGACCAGCTCGACGATGCGGTCGATCATGCGCGCGTTCTCCAGCTTGTGATCCGGCACGCCCGCCACATAGACCATGCCCGACCCGGCGCCGCCGCCGGTGAAGCCGATGTCGGTCTCGCGCGCCTCGCCGGGGCCGTTGACCACGCAGCCGATGATCGAGACGGTGATCGGCGCGTGCACATGCGCCAGCCGCTCTTCCAGAATGCTCACCGTGCGGATCACGTCGAAGCCCTGGCGCGCGCAGCTGGGGCACGAGATGATCGTCACGCCGCGATGGCGCAGGTTGAGCGATTTGAGGATCTCGTAGCCGATCCGCACCTCCTCGACCGGATCGGCCGAGAGGCTGACGCGCAGCGTGTCGCCGATGCCCATCCACAACAGGTTGCCAAGCCCGATCGCCGACTTCACCGCGCCCGAGACGCGCCCCCCCGCCTCGGTCACGCCCAGATGCAGCGGCGCGTCCGTGGCGTCGGCCAGCGCCTGATAGGCGGCCGCGGTCAGGAACACGTCCGACGCCTTGACCGAGATCTTGTATTCGCGAAAGTCGTGCTCCTCGAGCAGGCGCGCATGCTCGAGCGCGCTCTCGACCATGGCCTCGGGGCACGGCTCGCCGTATTTCTCGAGCAGATGCCGCTCGAGGCTGCCGCCGTTCACGCCGATGCGGATCGAGCAGCCATGATCCTTGGCCGCCTGCACCACCTCGCGCACCCGCGCGGGCGAGCCGATGTTGCCCGGGTTGATGCGCAGGCACGCCGCGCCCGCGCGCGCCGCCTCGATGGCGCGGCGGTGGTGGAAGTGGATGTCGGCGACGATGGGCGCCGGGCTGGCCTTGCAGATGGCCTTGAGCGCGGCGGTCGATTCCTCGTCCGGGCAGCTGACGCGCACGATGTCCGCGCCCGCCTCGGCGCAGCGCAGCACCTGGTCGATGGTGGCGCGCACATCGGCGGTCGGGGTGTTGGTCATGGTCTGCACCGAGATCGGGGCGTCGCCGCCGACCTCGACCTTGCCGACACGGATCTTGCGGCTCTTGCGTCGCGCGATGTCGCGCCAGGGACGGATGCTCATGCGCAGGCCCTTGCTGATCGGCCGCCCTGCGGGACGGGCGGCGCCTGGCGACCGATATAGGCCCCGCCCGCGGCGCTGTCCACTCGCGCCCCGGGGCGGCTCACTCGAGCGTCAGCCGCGCCTCGGCGCGGGGCGCGGGCGCAGGCGCCGCGCCGGGGTCGGGCAGACGCTCGACCGGGGCGAAGGCGGCGCGGATCGCATCGGGCGCAAGCGTGACGCGCTTGGCCACGCCGCCGGGACGGCCGAGGGGACCGTAAATGACGTCGTCCACCTGCAGATACACCCCCCCGGCATTGCCCGCGCGCAGCTGGGCGCCTTCGGCGCCGTCGGGCAGGCGGAAGCGCTCGCCCGGCTTGAACACCCGCTGGGCAAGGGTCGATCCGTCGCGCGCGCGAACCCGCAGCCATGCATCGTCGACGGTCAGGATCCACACGCCCTTGCGCCCCTCGGCGCCCTGCGCGGCGGCGGGCGGCTGGGCGGGTTCGGCCGAGACCAGCTCGACGGCGGGACCGGGGGGCGCCGCGGGGGCGGGCCGGTCGCCGGAGGCCGACGCCGACAGGGCCGGCTGATCGCCGGGCGCCGGCGCGGCGGCGGGCGAGGATGCGGGCGATGACGCCGGATCGGCGGGCGTCGCCGCCGCCAGCGCCGCGCGCGGCGCCGAGGGGCGGACGCCCGGCGCGTAAACGCCGGCCTCGTCGGGGTCGATGGCCTGGATGGGACCGTCGCGCAAGGCGACGTCCGGGGCCGAGATGTCGCGCGGCGCGTAAAGCGCGGCCAGCGCCGCCTCGTGCTCGGCGCTGCGGATGGCGCGGGTCTCGGCGAAGGCTTCGAAGGACAGGCTGGGCAAGGCGATGTTGGGCGGCGTCTCGATCGGCGCGGGCGCCTCGGGCGAGGGCGCGATCGCCACGCGCTGCACCTCCTGCAGCACGAACCAGGCGCCGTAGCCCAGACCCGCGGTCAGCGCCGCCAGCACGGCGATCGAGGCGATCGCGCCAAGCGGCACCGCCGGCCCGATGCGCCGCGCGCTGCCAAGCGGCGCGGCCAGGCGGCTGCGCGCGAAATCCGCGTCGCCCTGCCCGCGCCCGCGCACCAGCGACAGAACGCCCTGCCCGGCGGGCGCCGCCGGGCGCGCGGCGGCGGCCGGACCGCGAAAGCCGCTTTCCTCGCAAAAGCGGCGGTAGACCTCGTCCGGGTCCAGCTGCAGATAGCGCGCATAGGCGCGGACATAGCCGGCGACGAACCCCTTGTTCGGGATCACCGAGGGATCGCAGTTCTCGATCGCGTCGATATAGGCGGCGCGGATGCGCAGATCGCGCTGCACGTCCAGCAGCGACTTGCCGAGCGACGCCCGGTGTCCCCGCAGTTCGTCTCCGAGTTTCACCTCGTAGGAATCGAACCCCCGAAGCGTCGGAACCTCATGATCTGGCATCGCTGGCCTGCTCGAAACACCTGCACCGGGGCGCGTTCTGGCGCCTTCTAGAGAGGAGCGCGCGGCGACGCAACCGCCGCGGCTCCGCTCCGTTATACCCGAGCGAGGCGATTCGGGCAGCAAAGCCGGGGCGCGAGGCGGGTAAAACTTGTCGCAAACCCGATCGCGCCCGGCGCCGTCTCAGTAGATGTAGCGGATCTGGTCCGACCAGTAGCGCTCCAGCCGCCGCATCCCGGCCACGACCTGCCCCAGCGAATCGACCCCCAGCTCGGCGTCCTGCAGAAGCTCGGCCGAATGGCGGGCGAACAGCGCGGCGACCACGTCGCGCACCTGCCGCCCCTTCGCCGTCAGGCGGATGCGGACCGAGCGCCTGTCCACGGGGCTGCGCTCGTGATGCAGGTAGCCGCCCTCGACCAGCTTCTTGAGATTGTAGGAGACGTTCGACCCCTGATAGTAGCCGCGCGTCTTGAGCTCGCCCGCCGTCACCTCGTCATCGCCGATGTTGAACAGCAGCAGCGCCTGGACCGGGTTGATGTCGATGCGCCCCAGCCGTTCGAATTCGTCCTTGACCACGTCCAGCAGCAGGCGGTGGAGCCGCTCGACCATCGCCAGAAGTTCGATGTAGCGCAGACCGTGCTCCGATCCGGTCCCCGCCTGCGCCGCCGGCGCGGCGCGCGCGGCTCGTGATGGAAAGCCCATGCGTCGCCTCCTCGATGCCATCCTTGTCTCGCAGCATCGGCGTTCGAGGTTGCCATGCGGTTAACCGGCGCGAAGGCGGGACGCCCCCCGGGCCGCCGCTCGGCGCGGCCGCTCAGCCCGAGTCGGCGGGCGCTTCGGGGCGGCCGCCCGAGGGCAGCGAGACGATTTCGGCACGCGGCAGCGCGCAGCAGACGCGCGTGCGCCCGTCATCGGTCGAGACGTCGATGCGCGCGCCGCAGCTTTCGGCCAGACGCGAGGCGAGCTCGTGCGCAAGGCCGCGATCTTCGCCCCCGCCCGAAGCGGGCTCTTCGGTCCAGGCGCGGACGCCGTCCTGCGTCACGACGCAGCCAAGGCGAACCGCGCCTCCCGGGGCCGTGTTCTGGATGGCGGCGGTGGCCAGGCTCATCACGATGCGGCGCGAGCGCGCCGAGGCGCCGATCACCGCGGCCGCCGCGGGCTCGGCCGCCTCGGCGTCCAGCCTGACCCCGCGCGCGGCGGCGGCGCGCTCGGCGCGTGCGACCAAGGCGGCGAAGGCCGGCCCCCAGCGGCGCGCGCCCAGCTCGGCCTGCGCCGCCTCGCCCGAGATGTCGGGGGCCATGTCGCCCGCGCCAAGGATCACGGCCTCGACCTCGGCCGCGGCGCGCACCACCGCGTTGACGCAGCCGATGGTGCGCTGGTCGAGCCCCCGCGCCGCCTGCGCGTCGTCCAGCAGCAGGCGGCTGGCGCCGATGATGGCCCCGAGCGGCCGGCGCAGGCGCTCGGACAGCTGCGAGATCAGCGCCGAGCGCACCTCGTCGGCGGCCTCGAGCGCCTCGTTGCGCTCGCGCAGCGCGGCGGCGACGCGCTCGGCGGCGGTGATGTCGGTGAAGGCCGTCAGGATCGATCCGTCGGGAAGGGGCGCGAAGCGCGCCTGCAGCGCGCGCCCGTCCTTCAGGTCGATGCGCTGGGCCCAGGCGGTGCGGCTGTCCTCGCGCGCCATCATCTCGAGCAGACGATCCCACGGATCGGGCGCGCCGTCGGTCGGCGGGCGCGAAAGCTCGCGGCAGCGCGCGACCACGTCCGACAGCCGCGCGGGGGCGCCCTCGTCGCCCGGGCGGAAGCCCCAGACGCGGGCGAAGGCCGGATTGGCGAACTGCGCCGCGCCGCTCGGACCGAAGGCGGCCACGGCCTCGTTCAGGCGGTCCATCGTCGCGCGGCGGCGCTTGACTTCGGTCAGATACTTGCGCTCGAGCCGGGCGGTCTCGGTCACGTCCTCGAACAGGAAGGCGACCGCGCCCTGCGGATGCGGGCGGGCGACCACGCGGATCGCGCGCTCGCCGGGCAGGTTCCACATCTCGGCATAGTCGGCGGCGGCGGGGTCGTCGAACAGCGACATGAGCTCGCGCCGCCACGAGGCGAAATCGGCCTGGTCGGGCAGCGCGCGGCTCTCGCGCAGGCGGACCAGCACGTCGGACAGGCCGGGGCGCGAGGCGAGCCAGGCGGGATCGAGCCCCATCAAATCGGCGAAGGCGGGGTTGAACAGCCCCAGCCGGCGCTCGGCGTCGAAGATCGCAAGCCCCACGGAAAGGTTCGCGAAGGCGCCGGTCAGCGTCTCGACGAAGCGGCGCAACGAGGCTTCGGCGTCCACGATCGGCGCCGCGTCGATGCCGTAGCCCACCTCGGACCCGTCGGGCTGCGGCGCCAGCCGCACGTCGAACCAGCGCCGGCGCCCGGTGGCGGGCTCGAAGGCGCTGCGCCGGCCCTCGGCGCGGAAGGCGCCCTGCCCCTCGGCGCGCGGATCGCCGCTGCGCAGCTCGCGCAGCGCCCCGACCTGCGCCCCGTCTTTCGCCCCGTCTTTCGCCCCGTCTTTCGCCCCGTCCTGAGTCCCGTCCTGCGCCCCGGCAAGCGCGCGATAGGGCGCATTGGCCCAGATCAGCCGCCCCTCGGCGTCGCGCCGCCACATCAGGATCGGCGCGCCGTCGATGATCGCGGCAAGGCGGTCGCGCTCTTCGCGCAGGGCGCGCGCCTCGCGCCGCAGCGCGATCAGCTCGCGCGCCGCGCCCTCGGCGCCGCGCAGGGTCAGATAGGCCCCCGCCCCGGCCGTCAGCCCGGCCAGCTCCCACAGGCGCCCGGCCTCGTCCTGAAGCATCTGCCGGAAGGCGACTCCGCCCTCTTCGAGCGCGTCCAGCGACCGTTCGAGCGGGCGGGCGTTCTCGGGATCGGCGGGCGAGAGCCCGGCGAACAGCGCCCGCGCCGGCGCCGACCGCCGCAGACCCAGCCGCCCGCCCCAACCCAGCCGCGCCCGCGCCGCCGCGTCGAGCGGGCGCGCCCGGCCGTCGCGCAGGCGAAACGTCGCGGCGCCTTCGGCCGCGGCCTTCGCCAGCGCCGGCGGAACCCTTCGCCGGACCCTTCGCGCGCGCCCGAGGGCGACAAGCAGGCTCGCGGCCGCCGCCGCGGCCGCCAGCGCCCAGGACCAGGGCGCGGCGAAGGCCTCGCTCGGGAACGACGAGATCATGACAAGTCCGACCGTCTGGCCGCGCGCATGCGCGTCTCCTTCTGCTCGTCCGCGGCGGGGCGGCGACGTTCACTCAACCTACAGGAATGTTGATCGTGGTTAAATATTGTTTAAGCCGAAACGCGGATTATCCTCGGCGCGACCGCGCGCCGCCTCGAGCGCCGCGCGCCGCCAAGTCGCCGTGACCACCGCGCCCGTCGGGCGCCCGCGCTCGGGATCGGCCGGGGCCTGGGCGCGCGCTTCGGCGTCGGCGGCGTCGGCGAAATGGATGCGCGCGCCCGTGCGCTCGAGCAGCGTCTTGGCGATGAACAGCCCCAGCCCCATGCCCTCGTATCCCGCGCGCCCGGCCGGCGCCGCCGCGGGCCTGGCGCGCCGCCGCACATAGGGATCGCCCAGCCGCCCCAGCAGCTCGGGGCCATAGCCCGGCCCGTCGTCGCCCACGGCGATGCGCAGGGTTTCTTCGTCCCAATCGACGTCGATCCAGACCGTCGAGGCGGCGAAATCCACCGCGTTCTGCACAAGGTTGCGCAAGCCGTGGATCAGTTCGGGGCGGCGACGCACCAGCGGCTGCGCGGGGTCCTGCCCCTGGCCGGCGGGGCGGCCGCGCAGGCGCAGGACCAGCCGCTTGCCGCGATCGGCATGCGGGGCGGCGGCCTCTTCGATCACGGCCGAGACGGGGGCCGAACGGATGTGAGTGTCGTCCTTGCCGCCGCGGGCCAGCTCGCGCAGGATCTGGCGACAGCGCTCGGCCTGATCGCGGATCAGCTCGGCGTCCTCGCGCAGATCGGGGCGGTCGTCGAGCTCGCGCGCAAGCTCGCTGGCGGCAAGCTTGATGGTCGCCAGCGGGGTTCCCAGCTCGTGCGCGGCGGCGGCGGCGAGGCCGCCGATGGCGGTCAGGCGCTGCTCGCGCGAGAGGGCCTCCTGCGTTGCGCTCAAGGCCAGGGACATGGCGAAGTTCTCGGCCGTGACGCGGCGCGCATAGGCGGCCAGGAACGCCATCGCAACGATCAGCGCGACCCACGAGCCGGCGACGATCAGCGGCGGCGACTGCAGCGTCGCGCCGTCGGCCAGGCGCAGCGGCCGCGCCCCCAGCGCCAGCAGCGTGACCAGCCCTGCCGCGAAGGCGCCCAGCAGAATCGTCGAGGCCAGCGTCAGCGCGGTGGCCGAGATCACCACCGGCGCGAGGATCAGCACCGCGAACGGATTGCTCAGCCCCCCGGTCAGCATCAGCAGCGCGCCCAGCTGCGCCAGGTCGAACAGCAGGAACAGCAGCGTCTCGCGCTCGGTCAGGCGCTTGTTGCGCGGGTGCACCGCCTGCGCGACGATGTTGACGCAGGCCGAGGCCGCGATCAGCGCCGCGCAGGCGCCGATCGGCAGCTGAACCCCAAGCCAGAGATCGGCGACCAGGACCGCCGCCGCCTGTCCCAGAACCGCCATCCAGCGCAGGGCGACGAGCGTGCGCAGCCGCACCCAGTCGCCGCGCGCGGCCGCAAGGGCAAGAAGGCCGCCGCCGTCGCTCGGAGCGTCGGCTGGCGCGGCGGCCGGGGCGGCCGATGCGGCGGAGGAGGGTTCGGCATGCATCCTGTTGACTTAGCATCGCGGCGCCGGGCGCGAAAGACGAACCGCCCGACCGGCGCCGCGCGCAACCCGCCGCTTCGGCCAGCGCCGCGCGACGCGCCGTCGGCGCGCCCGGGCCGCGCGGGCAGGCTTGACCGCCGCCCCCCTGCGCCATGTCGTGGGACAGGGCGCGGCCGCGAGTTCGAGGCGGCCGCATTCGCCGGCAGCGGGGCTTTCCCCGCGCGGACGGCGCCGATGGCGCGGGCGCCGGGCGGATCGTCCGCACGAGCCCGCGCGCAAGCCATGGGGCGAGGACTTGCGCCGTTGCCGGTTGCGAACAGCCCCTGCGCGGGGGCCTTGCACGCGCGAGAACGAGCAGGTCCGCCGGCCCGACGCGGAGAGCCTGCGCGCATGAGCCATGCGCCCCGCATTCGCCGCGCCTCGATCGGCGGTCCGAGCGCCCGCCGCCGCGTGCGGCGGCCCATGCGCCCGCGCCATGCCCGATTCGGGCCCTCGGGCGCGCCCTCGCATCCGGCCGATCGCGCTCCTGCCGGGCGCCGCGCGCTCGGCGCCTGCGCGCCGGAGGACGGGAAGCCACGTCGGCGCCCGGCCCTGCCAGATCGCGGCGCCCCATGGGCCCACCCCGCAGCCGCCGCGGGCGCCCTCGCCAAGCTTCGCGCCGACGGCGCCTCGGGCCGGCGGCGCGGCGCGGGGTCGCGGCCGAGGGTCGCGGGGGCTGGCGCTGCGGGCGCGCGGGCGCCATATCTGCGGCGCAAGGCCCGCGCAGCCCGCGGGCGCGCAGGAAAGTTCAGGAGTTGCGCCATGTCCCGCCGCCACGCCGCCATCATCGCCGCCGCCGCCGTTGCGCTGGGGCTGGGCGCGGGCGCATGGTTCGCCTTCGGCTCGCGCGGCGACGATCCCTTCGCCCAGTGCCGAACCACGCGGGTCGCCGCCGGCGGCGCCGCCATCGGCGGTCCGTTCGAGCTGATCGATTCGCATGGCCGCACCGTCACCGACGCCCAGATCATCGACCGGCCGACGCTGATCTATTTCGGCTACACCTACTGCCCCGACGTGTGCCCCGTGGACACGGTGCGCAACGCCGACGCGCTCGACATCCTCGCCGAGCGGGGCGTGGACGCGAAGCTGGTCTTCATCACCATCGATCCCCAGCGCGACGATCCCGAGACCGTCGGCGCCTTCGCCGCCAACATCCATCCGCGCATGATCGGCCTGACCGGCTCGCCCGAGCAGATCGACGCCGCGCGCAAGGCCTACCGCGTCTATGCCGCGCGGGCGGGCGACGATCCCGAGGACTACCTCATGGATCACTCGACCTTCACCTATCTGATGGCGCCGGGCGTGGGCTTTCTGGACGTGTTCCGCCGCGACGCGACCCCCGAGCAGATCGCCGACGCCGTCGCCTGCTTCGCCGAGCGCCTGCCCGGCGCGGGCGGCTGATCCCCTCGCCCGGGCGGGGCTTGGGCCGCGCAAGATCCCGCCCCGGCGTTTGACTTGCGCGCGCGAGGCCTTAAAACCCATTCGCAACGCGTAATATCAAATGGCGGAGAGCGCGATGAGCGAAGCGACGGCCGATGCCTCGGGCAAGGCGCCCGGCGAGGACCGCAGCCTGCTGGTGCTGGACGATGACGAAGCCTTCCGCCGCCGGCTGGCGCGGGCGATGGAGCGGCGCGGCTTCGTTCCCGTGATGGCCGAGAGCGTGGCCGAGGGGCTGGAGATCGTGCGCGCCGCGCCGCCCGCCTTCGCCGTGGTCGATCTGCGGCTCGAGGACGGCAACGGCCTTGACGTGGTCGAGGCCCTGCGCGCCGCCCGGCCCGACAGCCGTATCATCGTCCTGACCGGCTACGGCGCCATCGCGACGGCGGTGGCCGCGGTGAAGATCGGCGCCACCGACTACCTTTCCAAGCCCGCCGACGCCGACGACATCGAGGCGGCGCTGATGGCCGAGCCGAACGCCAAGCCCGCGCCGCCCGAGAATCCCATGTCGGCCGACCGCGTGCGCTGGGAGCACATCCAGCGCGTGTTCGAGCTGTGCGACCGCAACGTCTCGGAAACCGCGCGGCGGCTGAACATGCACCGGCGCACGCTGCAGCGCATCCTGGCCAAGCGCTCGCCGCGCTGAAGGCGGCGGCGCGCCACTCGCGGCCCGCGCAGGTCCGGGATCGGCGCCCGGATCCGCCCGGGAATGGGCGGCGGTCGGCTCAAGCCGCGCGCGCCTGGGCGCTTGAGCGTGGCATGACCGGGCGCGCGCCCGCCCGCGCCGCCGCCCGCCCGGCAAGATCCGCCCACCATGATGCGCCCGCCGGGCTGCGCTCCCGATTTGCGCCCCGGATCCTGGCCCGGCCCGGCCGGGGGCTGCGCCGCCGCCCGGATCGGGCCGAGCGTCCGGCCGCGGCGCCGAGGGCGGCCGCTTGGCCGACGCGAGGCGCGGCCGGCGCCGGGCCAGGCCGTCACGGCCGCCAAGCCGCGCCTCGCGCCGTCAGGCGGCGGCGGGGCCGAAGGGGGCGTCAGTCTTCGCGCAGGCCGTAGCCGGCGAATCGCGCGCGCACCTCGGCCATCTGCGCCGCGCTCAGCACCGCGGGCGTTCCGATCTGCATCGCCGCCCAGGTCTGGCGCGCAAGCGTCTCGAGCTCGACCGCGCGCCATTCGGCCTTGGCCAGCGTCTCGCCCAGCACGATCACGCCGTGATTGGCCAGAAGGCAGGCCGTGCGTCCCTCGAGCGCGCGCAGCGCCGCCTGCGACAGCGCCTCGCCGCCGAAGACGGCGTAGTCGGCGCAGCGCACGTCGTCTCCGCCGAAGGCCGCGACCATGTAGTGCGCGGCCGGGATCGCCATGCGGCACATGGCGAAGGCCGTGGCGTAGGTCGGGTGCAGATGCGCCACGGCGCCGATCTCGGGACGCGCGCGCAGAATGTCGCGATGGATGCGCCACTCGCTCGAGGGCGGCAGCGGCCCTTGCCAGGCGGGCGGCCCCTCGAGGGCGGTCGAGGCCAGGCTCTCGGCGGTCATGGCGGCGTAGGGGGTGGCCGAGGGGGTGACGATCATCCGCCCCTCGAAACGCGCCGAGACGTTGCCCGACGTGCCCTGATTGAGGCCCGACGCCTCGAAGCGCAGGCACATGGCGATGATCTCTTCGCGCAGCCGTCTTTCTTCGTCGGTCAAGCTCTGCTCCGTGCGTCATGCCCCGGCCGATCCGCGGGCGGCCGAACAGATGTGCCCGTTCGGCGCGCGCGCCTCAAGCCCGCGCAAGGCGCAACGGCGGCGCGCATCCGCCCGTCCGCCCTTGCGCCGGGCGACGCAACGGCGGCGGGGCGGCGGCGCGATGCGGTGCGGGCGCGCCAGCAGGACGGGCGCAGGTCCGGGCGGGGCGGCGCGGGCGCCCGCAACGGGCGATGCGACGCCGCGCGGCCGGGGGGCCGTCGCGCCGCCGCGATGGCCGACGGCGCGGCGATCGCGGCGCGCCCGCTCGGCCGGGCTTCGAGGGAGGCGTCGAACGACCCGCCGCGGCCCGCGAGCCCCGCCCATGCGGCGGGGCTTGCGATCACCCTGGCCGGGCGCGCCCGCGCGCGGCGAGCGAGGGGCGCTGCGTGCGGCTCGCGGCGCTGGCGCGGCCAGGGATTCGCCGCATCGCGCCGAGCCCGCGCGGCGCGTCAGGCGCGCCGTTGGAGGGATGTTCGGGCGCGGCCCCGAGGACGGCCGGACGGGGGCGCCGGCGCCTCGGCGCGTGGTCGCCCTTGCGCGCGGCCCGGCGCTCGGCCTTCCGGCTGGTGAAAGCCCGCCCCCTTGCGCGGCGCGGCGATCCGCGCGAAGTCTGGGCGCGGCGAAACCGCCGAGGAAACGGACCCGGATGCAGGAGTTCACGGACGCTTTCGGCGCGGCCTTCGCGCTGCTGGCCTCGGGCGATCCCGAGCTGGCCGAGATCGTCGGCCTGTCGCTGCGCGTCACGCTGACGGCGGTGGCCATCTCGTGCCTCGTCGGCATGCCGCTGGGCGCGCTCCTGGCCATTGCGCGCTTTCCCGGACGCGGGGCGGCGGCGGCGCTGCTCAACGCGCTGATGGGGCTGCCGCCGGTGGTGGTGGGGCTGGCGACCTATCTGCTGCTGTCGCGCTCGGGGCCGCTGGGGGCGCTGGGGCTGCTCTACACCCCCGCGGCGATGATCATCGCCCAGACGATCCTGACGCTGCCGCTGGTGGCGGCGCTGACGCGCCAGACCATCGCCGACCTGCATGCCGAGCATGACGAAACGCTGCGCGCCCTGGGCGCCGGGCGCTGGGCGACGGCGCTGACGCTGCTGCATGACGGGCGCTTCGCGCTGACCACGGCGGCGCTGGCCGGCTTCGGACGCGCGGCGGCCGAGGTCGGGGCGGTGATGATCGTGGGCGGCAACATCGCGCATGCGACGCGGGTGATGACCACGGCCATCGCGCTCGAGACCGCGCGCGGCGAACTGGCGCTGGCGCTGGGGCTGGGGATGATCCTGCTGGGGATCTCGGCGGCGGTGAACCTGGCGGCCATGGCGCTGCGCGCGCGCGCCGAGCGGGCCGCCCATGTCTGAGCCCGCGTCCAGGCCCGCGGCCGAGCAAGCGGCCGCCCCGCTGTCCGGCCCCGCCTGCGGGCGCCCCGCCGGCGCCCGCGCCGCCGAGCGGCCCGCCGCGCCGACCCGCGCCGCAGCCGCGCGCGACCCCTGGCCGGTGCGCCTCGATCGCGTCAGCGTGCGGCGCGGCGGACGCGCGGCGGTCGATGCGCTGACGCTGCGGCTCGATCCGGGCGGCGTGCTGGCGCTGATGGGGCCGAACGGGGCGGGCAAGAGCCTGACGCTGCGCCTTCTGGCCGGCCTCATCGCACCGGACGAGGGCGCGGCGACATGGGCCGGACGTCCCACGCCCCCGCGCGGGGCGGTGGGGGTGGTGTTCCAGCGCCCGGCGCTGCTGCGCCGCTCGACGCTGGGCAACGTGACCCATGCGCTGGCGCTGGCGGGCGCGCCGCGCCGCGCAAGGCGCGCCCGGGCCATGGCGCTGCTGGCGCAGGCGGGTCTGACGCATCGCGCCGACGCCCCCGCCCGCGCGCTGTCGGGCGGCGAGCAGCAGCGCCTGGCGCTGGCGCGCGCGCTGGCCTGCGCGCCGGCGCTGCTCCTGCTGGACGAGCCGACGGCCAATCTGGACCCGCGCGCGACCGCCCAGGTCGAGGCGCTGCTCCGCGAGGTCTGCGCCCAGGGGGTCACGGCGCTCGTGGTCACGCATGACGCCGGCCAGGCCCGGCGCGTTGCCGACGAGGTCGCGTTCCTGCATAACGGACGCCTGACCGAGCGCACCCCCGCACGCGAATTCTTCGCCCGCCCCGCCTCGCCCGAGGGGCGGGCCTATCTGGAAGGCAGGCTCTTGCTGTGAACGCCCGCACCCCGACCCTTCGCGCCGCCCTGCTCGGGGCGCTGGCGGCCATGGCCGCGGCCCTGCCCGGCGCCGCGGCCGCCGCCGGGCAGGACGAGATCATCGTGCAATCGACGACCTCGACCGCCAATTCGGGCTTCTTCGACCAGGTCCTGCCGCAGTTCGAGGCCCGCACCGGGATCAAGGTCAAGGTCGTGGCCGTGGGCACCGGGCAGGCGCTGCGCAACGCGGCCAATTGCGACGGCGACGTGGTGCTGGTTCATGCGCCCGGGGCCGAGGCGGATTTCGTCGCCAAGGGTCTTGGCGTGCGGCGCCATCCGCTCATGAGCAACGACTTCGTCATCGTCGGGCCGGCCGCCGACCCCGCGGGCATCGCCGGCATGCGCGACGCGGCCGCCGCCATGGCCCGCATCGCGGCCGCCGGCGCGCCCTTCGCCTCGCGCGGGGACGACAGCGGCACGCACAAGGCCGAGCGTCGGCTCTGGCGCGCGGCCGGGCTCGACCCCGACCCGGCGACCGACCGCTGGCTGCGCGAGCTGGGGGCGGGCATGGGCGCGACGCTCAACGCCGCCGCGGGCATGGGCGCCTATGCGCTGACCGACCGCGCCACCTGGCTGGCCTTCGCCAACAAGGCCGACCTGCGCATCATGGTCGAGGGCGACCCGCGGCTGCTCAACCATTACGGCGTCATCCTGGTCAATCCCGCCCGCTGCCCGAACGTGAACGCCAAGGCCGGACAGGCCTTCATCGACTGGCTGCTGTCGGACGAGGGGCGCGCGGCCATCGCCGGCGCGCGCGTCCACGGCGCGCAGCTGTTCCGCCCCGCCAAGCCGCAGGAGAAAACCCGATGAGGAACCCCGCATGACCCCGCGCGTTCTGGTGCTCAACGGCCCGAACCTGAACCTTCTGGGCCGCCGCCGCCCCGAGATCTACGGCGCCCGGACCCTGGCCGACATCGAGGCCGCCTGCCGCGCGCGCGCCCAGGCGCTGGGTCTTGCGCTCGACTTCGCCCAGTCGAACGCCGAGCACGAGCTGATCGACCGCATCCACGCCGCGCGCGAGACGGCGCAGGCCATCGTCATCAACCCCGCGGCCTACACCCACACCTCGATCGCCATCCTCGACGCGCTCGAGACCTTCGAGGGCCCGGTCGTCGAGGTGCATCTGTCCAACATCCACAAGCGCGAGCCGTTCCGCCACCGCTCCTACGTCTCGCTGCGCGCGGATGCGGTGATCGCGGGATGCGGCGCGCAGGGCTACGAGCTGGCGCTCGAGCGCGTCGCCGCGCTGTTGCGCGGCTGATCCGGCGGGCTTGACAGCGGCGGCGCGGGCGCGCCCTGATCGGAGCCGGGCCGCGCGCGGCGCCGGACGCAGCCCCGGCCTCGGCGCTCGCGCCGGCCCCGCTCGCGGCCCGATCGCCGCCCAGCCCCCAGCGCCGCGCCCGGCGCCCGTCCAGACCGCACCGGAGCCCGCCATGCCCGCCGCCCCGCCCACCGCCCCGCCCGACCGCGCCGCCCCGCCAGAACCGCCCGCCCGGCGCCGCCCGGCGCCCTGCCCGCCCGGCATCCGCCGCCGCGGCGCCGCCGCGCTGCGCGCCGCGGCCGCCGCCCTCGCCGCGCTGCCCGCCCTGGCCGCGGCCGGGGCCGAGCTGCGCGTGCCCGCCGGCCCCCAGGCCGAGGAGCGCTTGCAGGCGGCGCTCGAGGCGGCGCGGCCCGGCGACGTGGTCATGCTCGAGGCCGGGCGCTATGCGCTCGGGCGGGGCCTGTCGCTGGGCGCCGACGGCGCGACGCTGGAAGGCGCGGGGGCGGAGGCCACCATCCTGTCCTTCGAGGGCCGGGAGGCGGGCGAGGCGGGGCTGCTGGTGAGCGGCGACGACGCGATCCTGCGCGGCTTCGCCATCGAGGACGCCGCGCCCGCCGCCCTGAGGGTGCGCGGCGCGAACGGCGTCGCGCTCATCGGCATCCGCGTCGCGCGCGGCGCGGGCGGCGCGCCGGCCGACGGGATCGTGCTCGAGCGTGCCGGCAACGCGCTCATCGACGGCGTCGCGGTCGAAGGGCCGTGGCGCGCGGGCGTCCGCATCGATCGCGCGCGCAACGTTCTGCTGCGCGGCAGCCGCATCCGTGGCGCGCAGACGGGGGTTGCGCTGCTCGATTCGAGCGCGGTGGACGTGATCGACAACGCGCTGTCGGAAAACCGGATCGGCATCGCGATCGCCGCGCGCCCCGGCGCCGCCGGACCGCAGGGCGCCGGGTCGGAAAAGGCCGCACGGGACGGTGCGGAACCCGACGGCGCCGCGTCGGAGGGGGCCGGGGATGCGGGACCGCGGGCGGGGCGCACGCGCGTGCTGCGCAACCGCATCCGCGCTTCCGGCGCGGCCGAGCGCCCCGCCTCGGCCGCCGATCCGACCCTCGCCCCGGCGCCGGCGGGCGCCGGGCTGGCGGTTCTGGGCGGCGTGCGCGACGTCGAGATCTTCGAGAACGACTTTGCCGAGAACCGGGGCGCCAACGTCCTGATCCTGGCCCATCCCGAAGCCGACGATTCGGCCGCCGCGGCCTTCCCCACGCGGGTGCATGTGCATCATAACGCGTTCGCGCCCGCGGGGACCCCGCGCGTCGAAGAGGGCTCGCTCGCCGCCCTGCTGATCGAGGCGCTGGGCGCGCCGCTGCCGGACGTGACCTGGGACGGAGCCATGCCGCGCTGGAGCTATTTCCTGCTGGGCCAGGACGCCGAGGACAGGATCTCGGTGCATGACAACGCCCATGCGCCGGGCGCGCGAGGCTTTGGAAACGCGCATCTGATGATGCGCCGCCTTGCGCCGTGGCTGCACCGGCCCGATTTCGGCACGGCGCAGCTCGCCCCCGGCCTTGCGCCGCTTCCGGCGGCGCGCGTGATCGTGCGCGGCCAAGACGTCGCGGCGCAAGCGCCGTCGGCGGAACCGGCGGCCGCGCGCTAGCGGGCGCAGGCGCCCCCGGCCGCGCAGGCGGCGCGGGGCAGGCGCTCGGCCCCTTGCGGCGCCTTTGCCGCCCGCGCGGCATGGGGCGGATCGGGCGGCGTGCGCGCCGGGCCCGGACCGCGGCGCGGGCGCGAGGGGCGCGCGGCGGCCGGCCCGGGCGCCCGCGCCCCTCGCGCGCGGTCAGCCGAACTCGACCATCGCCGCGCCCAGCGCGATCAGCGCCATCAGCCCGGCGCGCGCAGGGCCCACGCGCTCGCCCAGGAACAGCCAGCCGATGAGCGCGGCGAACAGCGTCGAGGTCTCGCGCAGCGCCGCCGCCTCGCCCACCTTGTCCAGCCGCGTGGCCAGCATCACCGCGCCGAAGCTGACATAGGCGATCGCCGCCCCCGCCAGCGCGCGCAGCGCCAGCTGCCCCGGCGCCGGCGGCGGCCAGGCGCCCCGGCGCATCCGCCACAGCGCCAGCGCGGGAAACGCCCAGCCGTCGATGACGAAGAACCACGCCAGAAAGGTGAACGGATCTTCGGCCAGCCGCACGCCCCAGGCGTCATAGGTCGTGTAGGCCGCGATCATCAGCCCCGTCAGCGCCGCCAGCGCCAGCGCCGGCGCCATGCTGGCGCGCGCCGCCGCATCCGCCCGGCGCAGATTGAGCGCCGCCAGCGCCATGATCGCGCCCGACAGCACCGCCGCGCCGGCCCATTGCCCGGGGCGCAGGGACTCGTGAAACACGACCCCCGCCAGCGCCGCCGTCGCCAACGGCCCGACGCCGCGCGCCACCGGATAGACCACCGTGTAGGCGCCGCGCGCATAGGCCATGGCCTGGAACAGCTTGTAGACGGTGTGGATGAGCCACGCGCCGCCCAGCGCCGCCCACAGGCCGGGCGTGGGCCGGGGAACCAGCCACAGCGCCGCCGGCAGCGCCATGAGCATGTAGCAAAGGTCGATCGCGCCGCGCGTCAGCCAGGGATCGTGCCGCCCCTTCTGCAGCGCGCCGAAGGCGGCATGCGCCAGCGCCGACAGCAGCGCCAGCCCCAGCGCCGCCTGCGCGCCGGCCTCGGTTCCCTCGATGGCGCGGATCCACTCGGCCGGCATGGGGACGGCGTCACTCCGCTCCGGTCAGGGCGCGGGCGAACTCGTCGGGATCGAAGGGCTGAAGATCGTCGATCCCCTCGCCCACCCCGATCGCATGAATCGGCAGCCCGAAGCGGTCGGCCAGCGCCACCAGAACGCCGCCGCGCGCCGTGCCGTCGAGCTTGGTCATCACCAGGCCGGTGACCTTGCCCACCTCGCGGAAGATCTCGACCTGGGTCAGCGCGTTCTGCCCCGTCGTCGCGTCCAGCACCAGCAGGGAATCGTGGGGCGCGTCGGGGTCCCTCTTGCGCAGCACGCGCACGATCTTCTCGAGCTCGGCCATCAGGTCGGCGCGGTTCTGCAGCCGCCCGGCGGTGTCGATCATCAAGAGGTCCACGCCCTCGGCCTGGGCGCGGGCCAGCGCGTCGAAGGCCAGCGAGGCGGGGTCCGAGCCCTCGGGCGCGGTCAGCACCGGCACGCCCGCGCGCTCGCCCCAGATCTGGAGCTGCTCGACCGCGGCGGCGCGGAAGGTGTCGCCCGCCGCGATCATCACCGACTTGCCCGCCTGGCGGAACTGGCTGGCCAGCTTGCCGATGGTGGTGGTCTTGCCCGAGCCGTTGACCCCCACCACGAGGATCACCTGCGGCCGCGCCCCCGTCAGGCGCAGCGGACGCGCGACGGGTTCGAGCACGCGGGCGATCTCGTCCGCCAGAAGGCGCTTGATCTCGGAGGCGGTCAGGCGCTTGCCGTAGCGGCCCTCGGCCATGCGCGCGACGATCCGCGCCGAGGTCTCGACGCCCATGTCCGAGGCGATCAGCAGCTCTTCGAGCTGCTCGAGCATCTCGTCGTCGAGCGCGCGGCGCGGCTCGGCGGCGCGGCCCAGCAGCCGGCCCAGAACGCCCGCCCCGCGCGCGCTCGCGCCGGCCTCGGCCGCGGGCGCGGCGGGGGGGCTGTCGGGCGCTGTCCGGGATGCGGCGTCGGGCGCGGTCCGGGATGCGGCGTCGGGGGCGGTCCCGGCTTCGGCTTCGGGGGCGGCGCCCTCCTCGACGATCGCCTCCAGCCCCTGCTCGATCCGGGACGACGACTTGAACAGGCGCGACTTGAGCTTGTTGAAGAAGGACATGGGGTCTCCGATCTGCGGTCCGTGGATCCGCGGCCGGCGCCGGCGGCGCGCGATTTCACATAACCCGCCCCCCGCGCCAAGAAAAGGGCGCGCCCGGCCCGCCCCGCTCAGGCTGCCAAAAGGCGCCCGTCGCGCACGCCGACGATGCGCGCCTCGACCACGGCGCCGACGGGGCGATCCTCGGGGAACAGGATCTCGGCGAAGCTTTCGCCGCGCCCGATGCGGGGCGATTCGACCAGCGCCCGGTGCGCGCGCCCAACCTGCGCCGCCAGCCAGGCGTCGCGCGCCGCCTCGCCCTTGGCGCGCAGGCGCGCGGCGCGCTCCTTGACCACGGCGCGCGGCAGCTGGGGCATGCGCGCCGCCGGCGTGCCCTTGCGCGGGCTGAAGGGAAAGACATGCAGCCAGGTCAGCCCGCACTCGTCCACGAGGCGCAGCGAGTTCTCGAACATCGCCTCGGTTTCGGTCGGGAAGCCCGCGATCAGATCCGCGCCGAAGACGATGTCGGGGCGCGCGCGCCGCAGCGTCTGGCAAAAGCGGATGGCGTCCTCGCGCAGGTGGCGGCGCTTCATGCGCTTGAGGATCATGTCGTCGCCCGCCTGCAGGCTCAGATGCAGATGCGGCATGAAGCGCGGCTCAGAAGCGGCGGCCTCGATCAGGGCCGGGTCGGCCTCGACCGAGTCGATGGACGAGATGCGCAGCCGCGGCAGGTCGGGCACGAGGCGCAGGATGCGCTGCACCAGCTCGCCCAGCAGCGGGCGGCCGGGCAGATCGGCGCCCCAGCCGGTCATGTCGACGCCCGTCAGCACCACCTCGTTGTAGCCCTGATCGACCAGGCGGCGGATCTGCTCGACCACCTGCCCCGCCGGCGCCGAGCGCGAATTGCCGCGCCCATAGGGGATGATGCAGAAGGTGCAGCGGTGGTCGCAGCCGTTCTGGATCTGGACATAGGCGCGCGCGCGCGTGCCGAAGCCGTCGATCAGGTGGCCGGCGGTCTCGGTCACGGACATGATGTCCTCGACCAGGATCTTTTCCTCGGGCGGCGCGAAATCCGGCGCGCTCAGCCGCGACCAGGCGGCGGGGGCCATCTTCTCGGCGTTGCCCAGCACCAGGTCCACCTCGGGCATGGAGGCGAAGGTCTGCGGCTCGGTCTGCGCCGCGCAGCCGGTGACGACGATCCGCGCGCCGGGATTCTCGCGCCGCAGCTTGCGGATGCGCTGGCGGGCCTGGCGCACGGCTTCGGCGGTGACGGCGCAGGTGTTGACCACCACCGCGTCGTGCAGCCCGGCCTCGGCGGCCAGCTTCTTCATCGCCTCGGTCTCGTAGGCGTTGAGGCGGCAGCCGAAGGTCTCGAACACCGGGGCCGCGGAAGGGGCGGGCGGGCGCGCGCCGCCTTCGGCCGCGGACGGGGCGGCGAGCGGATCCGCGCCCGAGCGCGGCGCGGGGCGCGGGGCGCTCATGCCGCGCCCCCGGCGCCGGAAGGCGCCCCGGCCCCAAGCGCGCCGGAAGGCGCCTCGGCCCCAATCGCGCCGGCGGGCGCCCCGGCCCCAAGCGCGCCGGCCAGGAATTCGGGGCTCAGCCGCCCCTCGAACACCAGCGCGGCGGGGCCGGCCATGACCACGCCCTCGTCGCGCCAGTCGATCTGCAGCGCGCCGCCGTCCAGCAGCACCTCGACCCGGCGGCCGGTGAGCCCGCGCCGCGCCGCCGCCACCGCCGCCGCGCAGGCGCCCGACCCGCAGGCCAGCGTCACGCCCGCCCCGCGTTCCCACACGCGCATGCGGATGCGGCCGGGCGAAAGGACCTGGACGAACTCGACATTCGTGCGTTCGGGAAACAGCGGGTGGCGCTCGACGGCGGGGCCGAGACGCTCGAGCGCGACCGCCTCGGCGTCGTCGACGAAGAAGACGCAATGCGGGTTGCCCATGCCCACGGCCGAGGGCGCGCCCTCGATGGGCAGCGCGTCGATGTCGGCCGGCCGCGCCAGCGGGATCGCGGTCCAGTCGAGCACGGGCGCGCCCATGTCGACCTCGATCAGCCCGTCGGGACGGCGGCGGCAGGCCAGCGGCCCGCGCTCCGAGCGCAGGATCAGCGCATCGGCGCCGCTTTCCTCCATCAGCAGCCGCGCGACGCAGCGCGTGGCGTTGCCGCACGCGCCCGCCACCCCGCCGTCCGGGTTCCAGAAGACGACGCGCGCCGCCTCGTCCGGGCGGTCGGGGTCCAGGATCTCGGCCAGCTGGTCGAAGCCCACGCCGAAATGCCGGTCGCCCAGCGCGCGCGCAAGCGCCGGCGTCACGCGCGGGGCGCCCGCGCGCGCGTCGATCACCACGAAGTCGTTTCCCAGCCCGTGCATCTTGCGGAACGGGACGGGGCGAAGGTCGAGCCCTGGCCTCATCATGGCCGAGCATATACAACCGCGCGCCCGCCGGCGCCAGCGCCGCCGACGCATGGCCGACATGCGCGCGGCGCGGACGCCCCCGCACCGCGCGCCCCCGCGCGCGCCTCGCGCCGCCGCGGGATCGGCCCGGAACCATGCGCCCGACCGCCGCCCCCGGCCCGTCGGCAAGCTTGCGACGACGGCGGGGCGCGGCGCGCATCGCCCTCTCGCGCGGCGCGGCGAAGGCGGATAGAAAGGCGCCTGTCCGCGCTCAAGACCGGAGGATCGCCCATGACCACGCCGCGCCCGCAGCACCCCGCCCCCCGGCGCAGCGACGCGCCGCCGGCCCGGCCCCAGGCGCCCCGCCCCCCGATCGCCGACGCCGCGGCCGCCCCCGAACTCTCCGACGCCGCCGCGCAAGAGGCGCTGCGCGCGCGCATGTTCGCCCAGCTCGAGGACAAGGGCCTGTTTCGCGACGCGGCCGCGCGCGCCTTCGCCTATCTGGACACGATCATGGAGCGGCGCGTCTTTCCCGACGACGCCGCGCTGGCCGGGCTCGCCGCCTTCGACGCCCCCCTGCCCGAGCGCGGCGCCCCCGCCGAGGCGCTGATCGAGCTGCTCGACCGCGCCGGCTCGCCGGCGACGGTGGCGCAGCTGGGCGGGCGGTATTTCGGCTTCGTCAACGGCTCGGCGCTGCCGCCGGCGCTGGCGGCGCGCTGGCTGACCGACGTGTGGGACCAGAACCCGGCGCTGCATGTGATCTCGCCCGTTCTGGGGCGCATCGAGGCGACGGTCGAAGCCTGGCTGGCCCAGCTTCTGGGCCTGCCGCGGGGAACGGCGGCGGGCTTCGTCTCGGGCTCGTCCACCGCCATCTTCGCGGGGCTGGCGGCGGCGCGCTGGCGGCTGCTCGGCCGGGCCGGCTGGGACGTCAACCGCAAGGGGCTGGCGGGCGCGCCGGCGCTGCGCGTGGTGGCGGGCGAGCAGGCCCACGGCACCGTCGCCAAGGCGGCGCAGCTGCTGGGGCTGGGGCTGGACAATGTCGAGCGCGTGCCCGCCGACGCTGAGGGCCGCATCCGCGCCGACCTGGTTCCCGAGCTGGACGAGCGCACCATCCTGATCCTGCAGGCGGGCAACGTGAACTCGGGCGCGTTCGACGATTTCGCCGATCTTTGCGCGCGCGCCCGCGCCGCCGGCGCATGGACGCATGTCGACGGCGCCTTCGGGCTGTGGGCGGCGGCGACGCGGCGCTTCGCGCATCTGACGCGCGGCGTCGAGCTGGCCGATTCCTGGTCCGTGGACGGGCACAAGACGCTCAACACCCCCTATGACTGCGGCATCGCGCTGTGCGCCGACCCCGAGGCGCTGATCGGCGCCATGCAGACCGACGGCGCCTACATCCACTGGTCGGCCGAGCGCGACGGCATGCGCACCACGCCCGAGATGTCGCGCCGCGCGCGCGCGGTCGAGCTGTGGGCCGCGCTGGCATTTCTGGGCCGCGAGGGCGTCGAGACCCTGCTGGGCGCGCTGCACGACAACGCGCTGCGCTTTGCAGACGCGCTGCGCGCGGCGGGGTTCGAGGTGCTCAACGAGGTGGTCTTCAACCAGGTTCTCGTCGCCTGCGGCGACGACGCGCGCACCGAGGCCGTCATGCGCCGCGTCCAGCGCGAGGGCGAGGCCTGGGCGGGCGGCACGACCTGGCGCGGTTGCAAGGCGATCCGCATCAGCGTGTGCTCCTGGGCGACGCGCCCGCAGGACGTGGACCGCGCCGCGGCCGCCTTCGCCCGCGCCCTGCGCGCCGAGGGCGGCTGAGCCGGGCGGCGAGACGCGCCCCGGGCCGCGAGCGCGCGCCCCGACAGCCCCGCCCGCAGGAGCGTCAGCGGCCCTCGAAGCGCGGCGGGCGGCCTTCGCGCAGCGCCAGGAGCCCCTCCAGCGCGTCGCGCGTGCGCCCGGCTTGACGAAGCGCGCGCGCCTCGCGCTCGAGCTGCGTCTCGAGGTCGGACTGGGCGCCCGCGCGCACCGCCGCCCGCGTCAGGCGGATCGCCTCGGCGGGCCCGGCGGCAAGGCGGCGGGAGATCTCCATGCCCCGCGGCTCGAGCGCGTCATCCTCGGTCATCTCCCAGATCAGGCCCCATTCCAGCGCCCGCGCCGCGGGAACCGGATCGCCCAGAAGCGCCATGCCCAGCGCCCGCGCCCGCCCCGCCAGGCGCGGCAAGAGCCAGCTCGCGCCCATGATCGGCGTCAGCCCCGCGCGCAGCGACGGCTCGGCGAAGCTGGCCGAGCGCGCCGCCACGCAGATGTCCGCCGCCAGCGCCAGCGCCGCCCCCGCGCCCGCCGCCACGCCGCGCACCATGGTCACCACCGGCACGGCGCACTCCTCGATCGCGCGCAGGAGCGGCGCGAAATCCTCGCGCGCAAGCCCGCCCAGATCCGCCTCGGTCAGATCCGGCTCGCCGCCCAGATCCTGCCCCGCGCAGAAATCGCGCCCCATCGCCCCGATCGCCACCGCGCGCCCCTGCGCGGGGGCCTCGGCCAGGGCGTGGATCAGCTCGACGCGCATCTGCGCGCTCAGGGCGTTGCCGGCGGCGGGGCGCGCCAGGGTCAGGCGGACGACGTCGCCGTCGATCTCGTGGCGCAGGGCGTCGTAGCGCATCCGAAGGCTCCTTGGCGGGGCGGTCAGTCCTCGAGCAGGCGCGCAAGGCGCGCGCGCTCCTCCTCGGTCAGCGGGGCGGCGGCGGCGGACTCGGCGCCGCCGCGGCCCGCGCGGCGCACGAAACGCCAGGCCGCGATGCCGCCCAGCAGCAGCATCGCCGGGCCGCCCAGCCACAGCGCCGCGTTGCCGAGCGAGAAGCGCGGGCGCAGCAGCACGAATTCGCCGTAGCGGTCCACAAGGTAGCGCAGAACCTCTTCGTCGCTGTCGCCGGCCTTGATGCGCTCGCGCACCAGGATGCGCAGATCGCGGGCAAGGTCGGCGTCGGAATCGTCGATGTTCTCGTTGCGGCAGACCAGGCAGCGCAGCTCCTTGGACAGGGCGCGGGCGCGGGCCTCGAGCTGCGGATCGTCAAGCATCTCGTCCGGCTGCACGGCCAGAGCCGGCCCGGGCCCCAGCGGGCCGGGCGCCGCGCCCAAAGCCGCCAGCGCGCACAGCGCCGCCAGCGCCGCCGCGCGCAGCCGCGCCGCGGGGCGCGCGCTCATCGAGCCGCTCCGGCGACGGCCGCGGGCGCCGGCCGGCGCGCCGCCGCGCCCACGCGATAGCGCCGGTCCGACAGGCTGACCAGCCCGGCCAGCGCCATGACCAGCGCGCCGATCCAGATCCAGTTCACCAGCGGCTTGACATAGATGCGCACCGCCCAGGATCCGTCATCCTGCGGATCGCCCAGCACGACGTAGAGATCGCGCGCCAGCCCCATGTCGATCGCCGCCTCGGTCGTGGGCATGCGCTGCACGGTGTAGACGCGCTTTTCCGGCGTCAGGCGCGCGGTCTCGACGCCGCCCTCGAACACGCGGAACACCCCCTGGCGCGCGACGTAGTTCGGCCCCGGAACCTGGCGCACATCGTCGAAGACGAAGACGTAGCCCGACAGCTCGAGACTGTCTCCCGGGCGCGCGGTGCGGATCAGCTCGGCCTCCCAGGCGGTGACGGCGCTGACGCCGATGAAGCTCAGCCCCAGCCCGGCATGGGCCAGCGCCTTGCCCCAGTCGGCGCGCGGCAGCTTGCGCAGGCGGCGCAGCGTCTCGGCCGCCGGCGCGCGGCCAAGGCGCGCGCGCTCGAGCTGCTCGGCCAGCGCGCCGGCGATCAGCCAGGTTCCCAGCCCCACGCCCACCGGCCCCAGCGCCGAGCGCCCGGTCTGCAGCGCCCACACCAGCGCCGCCGCCGCCAGCGCCAGCGCCAGCGCCGGCGCCATGCGCCGCGCCGTGCGGCCCAGCCGCCCGCGCTTCCACGGCAGCGCCGCGCCGATCGGCAGGATGATCGCCAGCGCCACCATGAAGGGCGTGAAGGCCAGCTCGAAGAAGGGCGCGCCGACCGAGATCTTGGCGCCGTCCCAGTATTCGCGGATCATCGGCATGAGCGTGCCCAGCAGCACCACCCCCGCCGCCGCGGCCAGCAGCAGGTTGTTGAGCACAAGCGCGCTTTCGCGGCTGACGGGCGCGAACACGCCGCCCGCGCGCATCTGCGGCGCGCGCCAGGCGTAAAGCGCCAGCGCCCCGCCCGAAGCCGCCGCCAGCATCGCCAGCACGAACACGCCGCGCGTGGGGTCCGAGGCGAAGGCGTGCACCGAGGTCAGCAGCCCCGAGCGCACGATGAACGTGCCCATGAGGCTGAGCGTGAAGGCCAGGATCGCCAGCAGGATGGTCCAGCTCTTGAGCGTGTCGCGCTTCTCGACCACGATCGCCGAGTGCAGCAGCGCCGTCGCCGCCAGCCAGGGCATGAACGAGGCGTTCTCGACCGGGTCCCAGAACCACCAGCCGCCCCAGCCCAGCTCGTAATAGGCCCAGTAGCTGCCCAGCGCGATGCCCACGGTCAGCGCCGTCCAGGCCGCCAGCGTCCAGGGCCTCACCCAGCGCGCCCAGGCCGCGTCCACGCGCCCCTCGATCAGCGCCGCGACGGCGAAGCTGTAGGACATCGAAAGCCCCACATAGCCCAGGTAGAGGAAGGGCGGGTGAAACGCCAGCCCCGGATCCTGCAGCAGCGGGTTCAGGTCCGCGCCGTCGAGCGGCGGGTTGGGCAGCCGCTCGAACGGGTTCGAGGTGAACAGCATGAAGGCGAAGAAGGCGGCGCCGATCAGCCCCTGCACCGCCAGCGTGCGCGCCTTGAGCGTGGGCGGCAGCGCCCCGCCGAAGGCCGCCACCATGGCCCCGTAAAGGGTCAGGATCAGCGTCCAGAGCAGCAGCGAGCCCTCGTGATTGCCCCACACCCCCGTGACCCGGTAGAGCAGCGGCTGCAGGGTGTTCGAGTGCTCGGCCGCCAGCTTGACCGAGAAGTCCGAGTTCACGAAAGCCCAGGTCAGCGCCGCGAAGGACGTGGCTGTCAGCGCCCAGCACAGCGCCGCCGCGGGCTCGGCGACGCGCATCCAGTCCGCCCAGCCGCGGCTTGCGCCGATCATGGGCGCGGTCGCCTGCACGATCGAGACCATGAAGGCCAGGATCAGGGCGAAATGGCCGATTTCGACGATCATCAGCGTTCCTCCTGCCGCGGCATCATAGGCCGCCCCGGCGCTTATGCAATTCACGCGCGCGCCGGCGCGGCCCCCCGGGCGCGGGCATGTCGCCGCAGCCGGGCGGCGGCTCAGACGAACTTCACCGCATCGCCGAAGGGCAGGCTGCGCAGGCGCCGGCCCGTCGCCGCGAAGATCGCGTTGCCCAGCGCCGGCGCGGCCGGAGGCACGCCCGGCTCGCCGCCCCCGCCCATGCGCGGCGCGTTCTGCAGAAGGCGCACCTCGATCTGCGGGCAGCGATCCAGCCGCAGCGCGTCGAAATCGGGAAAGTTGGCCTGCTCGGGCGCGCCATCGGCGAAGGTGATCTTCTGCATCATCGCCGCGCTCAGCCCGAAGACGATGCCCGAGGTCATCTGCGCCTCGTAGTTGCGCGGGTCCAGGACCAGCCCCGGATCGGCCGCGCACCACACGCGCTCGACCCGCACGCCCTCGGGGCGGGCCGAGACCTCGACCACCTGCGCGACCCAGGCGCCGAAGCTGAGCGTGAAGGCCACGCCCTTGCCCCGCCCCGGCGCGGCGTCGCCCCAGCCGGACATGCGCGCGACCTCTTCCAGCGCCTTGCGCGCGGGGGCGAAGTCGGGGCCCGACAGCATCCGCAGCCGCATCTCGATCGGGTCGAGCCCGGCGGCGTGGGCGATCTCGTCCATGAAGCACTGGTGGAAGAAGCCGTTGAACGAATACCCCACCGAGCGCCAGAACCCCACCGGCACGCCCAGATCCACGGGCACGCCCTCGAAGCGGGCGTGCAGGGGCGCGCCGGGCTGGTCGAAGGCGCCTTCCAGGATCGGTCGGTCGGGACCGACCGCCGGCAGCGAGGGAAACGTGCGCCCCAGCACCGACTTGACCACCGGCGGCGCGGCCACGCGCATCTCGAGCGCCAGCGGCCCCTCGCCGCGGCGCACATGCGCGCGCATCCGCGCCAGCGCCGCGGGGCGGTAGGCGTCATGGGTCATGTCCTCTTCGCGCGACCACACGACCTTGACCGGGCGCCCGTCCGCATGGGCGGCCAGAAGCGCGGCGTAAAGGGCGAAGTCCGCCTCGGCCCGGCGCCCGAACCCGCCGCCCAGATGGGTGACGGTGACCTCGACGTCCTCGGCCGACAGCCCCACCGCCGGCCCGCACACCTCCTGCACCAGCGTCGGCGCCTGGGTCGGCGCCCAGATGCGCAGACGGTCGCCCGCCAGCTGGGCGACGGCGTTCATCGGCTCCATGCAGGCATGCGCCAAGAAGGGAACGCGGTATTCGGCGCGCAGGACCTCTTGCGGCGGGGCGGCGGCGAAGGCGGCCGGGGCGTCGCCCGCGCCGCCCATCTCGAACCCCTCGCCCTCGAGCCCGCGCGCCAGCGCCGCGAACTGGGCCTCCTCGTCGGCGGGATGGGGCGTGTCCTCCCACTCGGCCTCGATGGCGGCGGCGGCGCGAAAGGCGGTCCAGGTGTCGCGGGCGATGACGCCGAAGCCATGCCCCATGGGCGTGTCCAGCGGCACGACCGCGCGCACGCCCGCCATCGCCCGCGCCGCCGACAGGTCGGCCGAGCGCGCCCGCGCGCCGGGGCGCGGCGCCATGCGCACGGTCGCGAACAGCATGTCGGGCAGCGTCACGTCGATGCCGAAGATGGGCGCGCCGGTGACCTTGGCGCGCATGTCCACCCGGCGCGCGGGACGGCCCAGCACGCGCCACTCGCCGGCCGGCTTGAGTGGCGGATCGGCCGGCGGCGTCAGCCGCGCGGCGGCCTCGGCCAGCGCGCCGTATTCCAGCGCGCGCCCGCTCGAAGGGTCGATCACCCGCCCGCGCTCGGCGCGCAGGGCATGGGCCGGCGCGCCCCAGCGCTCGGCCGCGGCCGCGATCAGCATGATCCGCGCCGCCGCCCCCGCCTTGCGCATGCGCTCGAAGGCGTCCACGGTCGAGGACGAGCCGCCCGTCACCTGCAATCCCAGGGTGCGCCCCGCGGCGGCGGCGGCGGCGCGCGCCGCCTCGGCCATCCACGAGCGGTCCCACTGCGCGAAGGGTTGCGAGTCGGCCAGCATCGCCTCGTTGAAATAGGCGCCGGCGGGCGGGCCATGCTCGACCCGCAGCTGGTCGAGGCCGACCTCGAGCTCCTCGGCGACCAGCGCCGCCAGGGTGGTGCTGACGCCCTGCCCCATCTCGGCGCGCGGCGCGATGACCGTGATCGACCCGTCGGCGCCGATCAGGACATAGGGGTTGAAGGCGACGTCCCCCGGCCCCAGCCGGTCCTCGAGCGGGTTCGGCCATGGCCGCGTCAGCCGCCACCAGCCCAGCGCCAGCCCGCCGGCGGCGACGGCGCCCAGCCCCAGAAAGGCGCGGCGCGTGATCTTGCCCAAAGCCATGCTCAACGCTCCTCGGCGGGCGCCCCGGGCGCGGACGGAACCGCGTCGGGGGCAACTTGCGCGTCGGGGGCCGCAGGCGCGCCGGGGGCCGCAGGCGCGTCGGGGGCCGCAGGCGCGTCGGGGGCGACCGGCGTTTCGGAGGCCGCCTGATCCGCGCCAGGCGCCGCCGCCCCCTCGCCCGCGGCAGAGGCGCGCGCCAGCATCGCCGCCGCGCGGCGGATCGCGGCGCGGATGCGCGGGTAGGTTCCGCAGCGGCACAGATTGCTCATCGCCTCGTCGATCGCCGCATCCGAGGGCGCGGGATCGTCGCGCAACAGCGCCGCCGCGGCCATGATCTGCCCCGACTGGCAATAGCCGCACTGGGGAACCTGCTCGTCGATCCAGGCCTGCTGCACCGCCGTCAGATCCTGCGCGCCGAGCGCGGCGGGAAGCCCCTCGATGGTGGTCACCGGCGCGTCCACATCCTCGAGCGCGGTCACGCAGCTGCGCGCCGGCGCCCCGCCGATCCAGACCGTGCAGGCCCCGCACGCCCCGACGCCGCAGCCGTATTTCGGCCCCAGAACGCCCAGATGGTCGCGCAGCGCCCACAAGAGCGGCATCTGCGGATCGACCTCGAGCGTCCGCGCGACGCCGTTGACCACGATCTTCATGCGGCTTGCCTCCCTGCCCTGCGGCGGCCGCGCCCGCGGCTCAGGAGCCGCCGCCCTCTTCGGCCCCGCGATACACGCCCTGCTTCTTCAGCGCGTCGGCCACCTCGCGCGGCATGTAGGTCTCGTCATGCTTGGCCAGCACCTCGTCGGCCACGAACACGCCGTTCACCAGCCGCCCCTCGGCCACCACGCCCTGCCCCTCGGAGAACAGGTCGGGCAGGACGCCCTTGAAGCGCACCGGCAGCGAGGCCGCGCCGTCGGTGACCACGAACGACACCGTCTCGCCCTGCCCGCGCTCGACCGAGCCGACCTCGACCAGGCCGCCCACGCGCAGACGCTGATCGGGGCCCGGCGCGCGGGCGATCATCTCGGCCGGGCTGAAGAAGAACACGATGCTGTCGCGCATGCCCACGCCGACCAGCGTCGCCGCCGCCGCCAGCGCCGCCATGCCCGCCGCGATCAACGCGATGCGGCGCTTTTTCCGGGTCATCGCCATCGGATCCGCTCCTTGCCTGACGCGCGGCCCCGCGCGCGCGGGCCCCGCCGACAGGATGTGCGCCGGCGCGGCCGCGTTTCAAGTGCGCTCTTCTTACGGGAAAAGCGGCGCTGCCTCGAGTCCCGTCGTCTCGGGCAGGCCCAGCATCAGGTTCGCCGCCTGCACCGCCTGCCCCGAGGCGCCCTTGACCAGGTTGTCGAGCACCGAGACGATGATCGCCCGCCCCTCGATCCGGTCCGCCGTCACGCCGATGCGGCACAGGTTCGAGCCGCGCACATGGCGCGTCTGCGGCGCCTCGGCGCCCAGCGGCAGCACATGCACGAAGGGCTCGGGGCGGTGGCGCTCGTCGAGGACGCGGTGAATCTCGCGCGCGTCGCCCTTGACGTAGATCGTGGCCAGGATGCCGCGGTTCATGGGCAGAAGATGCGGCGTGAAGGTCACGCGCACCGGCGCGCCGGCGGCGCGAGACAGCTCCTGATCGAACTCGGCCGTGTGGCGGTGACGGGCGATGTTGTAGGCGTCCACGCCCTCGGTCACCTCCGAGAACAGCTTGCGCTCGGACGCGCCGCGCCCCGCGCCGGTGATGCCCGTCTTGGCGTCGATCACGATGTCCTCGCGCGCGATGACGCCGGCCTCGAGCAGCGGAACCAGCGGCAGGAGCCCCGTCGCCACGAAGCAGCCCGTTCCCGCCGCCAGCCGGCAGGCGCGCAGCTGCTCGCGGTAGAATTCGGGCAGGCCGTAGACGGCCTCCTTCTGCAGCTCGGGGGCGAGGTGGGGGTGTCCATACCAGCGCGCATAGTCCTCGGGGTCGCGCAGGCGGAAATCGGCCGACAGGTCCACGATCTTCACATGACGCGGCAGCGCGGCGATGACCTCCTGCGTCGTGCCGTGGGGCAGCGCGACGAAGACCAGCTCGATGCCCGAGAAGTCGATGTCCTCGACCCGCTGCAGCGGCGGCAGGTCCAGATGGCCCAGATGAGGAAACACCTCGCCCATCGACATGCCGGCCTTGCGGTCGGCGCTCAGCGCGGCGATGCGCATGCCCGGATGGGTGACGAGCAGGCGCACGAGCTCGGCGCCCGTGTATCCGCTGGCGCCCAGAATCGCGACCTCGGCCTTCTTCATGATCCGCTCCGTTGGCTGTTGCGCCCGCGGTGTTAGCGCGTCCGCGCGCCGCCGGCAATCGCGGCGCGCCGATGCTGCGCCGCGCGCGCGCCTGTCCTATCCTGCGTGCCAGCATCGCAAGCCACGGAGCGCCGCCCCATGAGCCGAATCATCAATCTGCGCCAGGCCCGCAAGCGCCGCGCGCGCGACGAGCGCCGCCGCGCCGCCGACGCCAACGCCGCCGCCCATGGCCGCCCCGCCGCCGAAAAGCGGCTGAGCGAGGCGCGCGCGCGGCTCGAAGAGGCCCGCCTCGAGGCGCACCGCCTCGACCGCGGGGCCGGCGACGGCGAGGACCCTGGCCAGGCATGAGCGCGCCCGCCCCCTACGCGCCCGCGCGCAAGCGCTCGGTGACGCTGCGCGGGCACCGGACCTCGGTCTCGCTCGAGCCGGTGTTCTGGGAGGCCCTGCGCCGCATGGCGCGCGCGCGGGCGCTGTCGGTCAACGCGCTGGCCGCGCGCATCGACGCCGAGCGCCCGCCCGAAGTGGGCCTTGCCAGCGCGCTGCGCCAGGCGGTGGCGGCCGAGCTTCTGGCCCGCGCCGAAGCCGCCGCGCCCGCCCCCGAGGACTGACCGCGCCCGGGGGCGCGCGGCGCCGGGCGCGGGGCCGGTCGATCGCAGCCTGGCTTTCGCTCGCGCGCCGCCCGGCCTGGTCCGCCCGGCCTGGTCCGCCCGGCCTGGTCCGCCCGGCCTGGTCCGCCCGGCGCTTGGCGCGCCGCGCGCGCCATCGCGCCGCCTCGCCATCGCGCCGCCTCGCCATCGCGCCGCAAGGCGCAGCGCATCCCGCGCTCGCGCGCCCGCGCAACCCCGCCGCGTCGCCACGTCGTGCCGCGGGCGCGCGGCGCCGCGCCGGCTCAGCCGATCGTGGCGAGCGCAGGAAAGGCGTCGAGCAGCCAGAAGGACAGCGCCGAGAAGCCCCCCGACGCCATCAGCGCGCCCACCGCCACCAGAAGCGCGCCCATCGCCGCCTCGACCCGGTGCAGGTGGCGGCGAAAGCGCGCCATGAAGCGCATGAAGGGCCGCACGAACAGCGCCGCCGCCAGGAACGGCGTGCCCAGCCCCAGCGCATAGACCAGCAGCAGCGTCACCCCCGCCAGCAGCGTCTCTTCCTGCGCGGCGAGGAACAGGATCGAGCCCAGGATCGGCCCGATGCACGGCGTCCAGCCGAAGGCGAAGGCCAGGCCTATGACATAGGCGCCCAGATACGACCCGGCCGCGCCGCCGGCCTCGAGCCGCGCTTCGCGCATCAGGAAGGGAAAGCGCTCCCACCCCGTCAGCCGCAGCGCCGCCGCCGTCGCCGCCAGGGCCAGGATCCAGACCCGATTGTCGGCCCAGAACTCGGCCGGATCCGCGCCGCGCCCCAGCGCGAGCGCAGCGGCCGCCGCCACGACCGCCGCCGCCGCCGCCGGCGCCCGCCGCAAGCCGATGAAATGCGCGCCCATGGCGAAGATCACCAGCCCCGACAGCAGCGAGAAGGTCTCCTTGTGCGTGGCCAGCGCGCGCCCGATCAGCGAAGCCGTCGCCCCCAGCGCCACGAACACCGTCGCCAGCCCCGCGACGAAGAACACCGCCGAGATCCGCACCCGCCGCGCCGCCCGCTCGTCCACGCCCCCGGCGCCCGTCAGCCGGTCGAGCGTCGTGCCGGCCATGAACGCCAGATAGGGCGGCGCCAGGGGCATCACGCAGGGCGACAGGAAGCTGAGCAGCCCGCCGATGAAGGCGGTCAGGATTCCGATCTGCGCCATGCTTCGCTCCGTTCTTGCCGCGCGGCCTCGGCGGGCCGCGCAGGCATTGCTACCGCGCCGGCGCGCGCGCGTCGACGCGCGCCGGCGCCGCGGCGCTTCACTTGTTCGTGTCGCGGCCCTTGAGCGCGGGCGCCGGCGCGGCGCCCTGCGCGGCCGGCTCGGCAAGGCCGGACGAAGGGCCGGGCCCCGGCGCGGCGCCGCCGGCCGGCCGCGCCTCGCCTGCACGGCCCCCGCCCGGCCCGACCGCCCCCGGCGCGCGCGCTTCCGGCCGATCCGCGCTCGGCTGATCCCCGTCCGGCCGGGCTGCGGCCGGCTGCGTCTCGTCCGGCTGCGCCGCGCCCGTCTGGTCCCCGCTCGGGTGATCCTCGTCCGGCTGGTCCCCGCCGGGTTGCCCCCCGTCCGACTGGCCCCCGTCGGGCTGGCCCCCGTCCGGCTGGCCCCCGTCCGGCTGGCCCCCGCCGGGTTGGCCCCCGTCCGACTGGCCCCCGTCGGGTTCGCCCCCGCCGGGTTGGCCCGCGCTCGGCGCGTCGTCGCCTGGCCGCTCCCCGGTCGATTGCCCGCCGCCGGGCCGCGCCCCGTTCGCCTCGCGCTCGTTCCGCCCGCCCCCGGTCGCCCGATCCCCGCTCGGCCGGTCGTCGCCCGAAGCGTCGCCGCTCGCGCCCGGTCGGTCGCCGGCGGGCGCGTCCGCCTGCGGCCCGGCGACGCCGCGCCCGGCGGCCTCGGCCTCACGGTCCCCCGCCGGCTCGGCGGCGCCCGCGCCGCCATCCCGTCCGCCCGAGGCCGCGCCTCGCGCCGCCTCGACGGCGCCTGCGCGGGCGCGGAGAAAGGCGATGAGATCCTCGACCTCGGCGCCCGAAAGCCAGGGCTGCGGAAAGTCCGGCGCCCGCTCGGCCAGCGCCGGCGAGATGTCGTGATAGGCCGGCATGGCCGAACCGGGACGGCGCACCGACTGGTTGACGATCGCCAGCCGCAGCTCGGCGTCGGACAGCCGCGCCGCCGCCTCGGCCAGATCCGGGCCGGGAGCGGGCTGGGGCGGGGGCGGGCCCGGCCGCGCGTCCTGCGGCTCGGCCGCCGCGACATCGCTCTCTTGCGGCGGCTCGTCCGCGCCCGGCGCGGGCCGCGGCGCGGGAAGGGGCGCCGCCCGGGGGTCGGGATCGGCGGGCGGCGCGGGATCGGCGGGCGCGACCGTGTCGTCGGCCGCGTCAGGGTCGTCGGCGGGCGCGGCCGGGTCGTCGGCGGGCGCGGCCGGGTCGTCGGCGGGCGCGGCGGGCGCGATCGCGGGCTCCGCCGCATCCGCACGCCCGCGCTCGCGCAAAAGCAGGA
The DNA here is from genome assembly GCF_900111545.1 of Oceanicella actignis. NCBI lineage: Bacteria > Pseudomonadati > Pseudomonadota > Alphaproteobacteria > Rhodobacterales > Paracoccaceae > Oceanicella > Oceanicella actignis. Next base: position 33,534 of record NZ_FOHL01000002.1, on the reverse strand, counting down.
TCAGCGGCGCCGCGGCGCGCGCCCCGGGCCCGGGAGCCCCGCCGGCCGTATGGCAATAGGCGCAGCCGCCCCGCGCGGGGTCGGCGAAGATCTGCGCCCCGCGCCGCGCATCCCCGGGCGCCTCGGCCAGCGGGGCCTCGATTCGCGCCCCGTCCGCGACGACGAAGGCGCGCGGCTCGGCCGGCGCCTGCGCGCGCGCGCCCCATCCGCCCCAGGCCACCGCCAGCGCCCCCGCGCCGACAAGCAATGCACGATTCGTCCAGCCGCTCATCCGCCAGCCCCCTTTTCGCCGGCCGGGACCATATCGCCCCCCGCGCCCGAAGCGAAGGCCCGCGCCTTGCCCGCGCGCCCATCCGCGCGCTACCGATCGAACATTGCGCCCCGCCCGGCAGAGAATCGGAGATCCGCATGAACAAGCCCGCCCCCGCGCCCGAAGCCGACGCCGAACTGGACGCGCGCGGCCTTCTGTGCCCCCTGCCCGTGCTCAAGGCGCGCAAGCGGCTTGGCGCGCTGGCGCCCGGCCAGGTGCTGCGGCTCTTGTCCGACGACCCGGCCGCGGTGGTGGACGTGCCCCATTTCTGCGCCGAGCAGGGGCACGAACTGCTGGACGTCGCGCCGCTGCCCGAAGGCGGGCGCGCCTGGCGCATCCGCAAGCGCGTTAAGTAAATAAACAAGTCCTGCGCGTTAACTTTACGCGCTTTTACCACTTCACGACGCGTAAACGCTGATAGTTCTTGGCGGTTACTTGCCCGTTTACTTGCCGCGACGATCCTGACCCCGGGTGAAACGGGTGAGGGGAGCGCGTCATGCAGGGCGCGTCGGACCCTTCGGCGCCGCTGATCGGCGGCGCCGGGGCGCAGAGCATTCGCGGCGGCGACGGCGACGATCTGATCTACGGCGATTTCGCCCCCGATCAGACGCCCGCGCGGCTGGCCGAGCTTGCCGCCTTGCGCGAGGCGCCCGACGGCGTGCTCGAGGGCGCCTTCCGCGCCCAGGGCGTCGTGCGCGACGGGCTGGCCTTCGTCTACGGCATGGGCGCCGATCCCGGCGCGGGCGGGCTCGGGGTGTGGATGGTCGACGCCGCCGACCGCCTGACCCAGGTCTTCGCGCAAAGCGCGCGCTATTTCGACGGTCAGCTTCTGACGGGCGCGCGCGGCATCCTGACCTTCGAGCATCAGGGCCAGGACATGCTGCTGACCGGCGGCTTCGGGGTCAGCCTGTCGCGCATCGCCGCCGATGGCCGCCCCGAGCTGGTGGCCACGCGGCACATGGACGAAACCCTCGACCTCTACAACCCCGGCGCCTTCGCCGCCTTCGAGATCGGGGGCGCGCTGCACGTCCTTGTCGGCGGGTGGGAGCGCCCGGGCCTGACGCTGCTGCGGCTCGAGGGCGACGCGCTGGTCAAGGCCGCCCGCTACGAGGACGACGCCGCGCGCCGTCTCGACGGCGTGGCCGCCATGGCCTCGGCGCGCCTTGCGGGGCGGGACTACGCCATCACCCTCTCGCGCCGGGACGAGGGGCTGAGCGTGTGGCGCGTGGACGCCGAGGGGCTGACGCTGACCGACATGCGCTCGCGCGACGACGCCGAGACCGACTTCGCCCTGTCCTGGGCGTCGGGGCTTGCGGTGGCCGCGCGCGACGATGCGGCGGGGGTCTATGCCGCGGGCGAGGACGGCTTGCTGGCCGCCTGGCGGCTGGACGCCGAGGGGCGGCTGACGCGCATCCAGTCCCTGCCGGCGGCGACGGACCTGGCTCATGCGCGGCTCGAGGGGCGCGACTGGATCTTCGCCGCGCGCGCCGACGGGACGGTGACGGTCTACGAGGCGCTCGCGGATCTGCGCTTGGTCGAGCGCGACCGCCTGGCGCTGGGCGACGGCGCGGCCCTGTCGGGGCTGGGCGCGCTGGTCTACAACGACCGCGTGCTGCTGACCGCGGGGCGGGCCGACGGCCCCGGCTACGACATGATCGCCTTCCGCCCCGAGGCGGGCGACGTGATCGACGGCGGCGGCGGGAACGACCGCATCTGGGGCGGCCCCGGCCCCGATCAGCTCAAGGGCGGGGCGGGCGACGACCAGCTGTGGGGCGAGGATCACGACGACCGCCTCTGGGGCGGCGACGGCGCCGACCAGCTCGACGGCGGCGCGGGGAACGACGCGCTTTTCGGCGGCGCGGGCGCCGACCGGCTTATCGGCGCCGAGGGCGACGACTCGCTGGCCGGCGAGGACGGCGCCGACGTTCTGCAGGGCGGCGCGGGCGACGACGTTCTGGACGGCGGCGCGGGGGGCGACGTTCTCGAGGGCGGCGACGGGGACGACCGGCTGACGGGCGGCGAGGGCGACGACTCGCTGGCCGGCGACGCGGGCGATGACGAACTGGACGGCGGCGCGGGAAACGACGAGCTGGACGGCGGCGACGGCGCCGATCTGCTGCTCGGCGGCGACGGGAACGATGCGCTCGACGGCGGGGCCGGCGCGGATCGCCTGGAAGGCGGCGGGGGCGACGACGTCCTGTCCGGCGGCGACGGCGCCGACACGCTGCTTGGCGGCGCGGGGAACGACCGCCTTGACGGCGGCGCGGGGAACGATGCGCTCGACGGCGGCGACGGCGCCGATGCGTTGTTCGGCGGAGCGGGCGCCGACGCGCTGACGGGCGGCGCGGGCGATGACGCGCTGGACGGGGGCGCGGGAAACGACGTTCTCGACGGCGGCGACGGGGACGATGCGCTGATCGGCGGCGACGGCGACGACGCGCTGACCGGCGGGGCCGGCGCGGACCGTCTCGAGGGCGGCGCGGGCGCCGACGCGTTGGCCGGCGGCGCAGGCGACGACGCGCTGGACGGGGGCGGCGGGAACGACGTTCTCGCCGGCGGGGCCGGCGCCGATGCGCTGACCGGCGGCGGCGGCGCGGACGAGATCCGCGGCGGCGACGGCGACGACGCGCTGCGCGGCGGCGGCGGCGCCGACAAGCTGTGGGGAGACGCCGGGGACGACGCCATCTTCGGCGGCGCCGGCGCGGACAAGGCCTGGGGCGGCGGCGGCCGCGACCAGATCGACGGCGGCGGCGGAAGCGATCAGCTGTGGGGCGGCGGCGGCGCGGATGCGCTGCGCGGCAAGAACGGCGCCGACGCGCTGTGGGGCGGCGCCGGCGCCGACCAGCTGTTGGGCGGGAACGGCGACGACCGCATCGCCGGCGGCGGCGGCGCCGACAAGGCCTGGGGCGGCGGCGGCCGCGACCGGATCGAGGGCGGCGGCGGAAACGACAAGCTTTGGGGCGGCGGCGGCGCCGACCAGATTTCCGGCGGCGCCGGCGCGGATCAGCTTTGGGGCGGCGCGGGAAACGACCGGCTCGAGGGCGGCGGCGGGCGCGACCGCATCGCCGGCGGGGCCGGCGCCGACCTGCTGCTGGGCGGCGCGGGGGCGGACGTCTTCGTCTTCGCCCGCGGCGACGGACGCGACTCGATCGCCGATTTGACGCCCGGAGAGGATGTCCTCTCCCTCGAGGGGCTGGCCCCGGATTTCGGCGCGCTCGACATCCGCCAGCAGGGCGAGGACGCGATCATCGAGGCGGGAAACGTGGTCATCGTCCTGCTGGATCTCGACCACCGGCTTCTGCACGCCGATGATTTCCTGTTCTCCTGATCCCGCCCTCACCCGCGCATCGGGCCGCGCGCGCGCAGCTGCGCGCAGGGATCGGCGCGCGGCGCCGGCGCGCTCAGGATCATGGCGTCGAACAGCGCCCCGACCCCGGCCGGCGGACCGAAGCCGGGCGCGGCCTCGAACTGGCCGATGACGAAGACCCGCAGCCCCGGCGCGGCCAGCGCCAGCGCCCGCGGCACGCCTCGGTCGCGCCGGGCATGCCCGTCGCCCGTCACCAGCATGGCCGCGCGCCCGCCGGCCGCCTGGCGCGCGCGAAGCAGCGCCCGCGCGAAGGCCGCGTCGCGCAGACGCTGGGCCTCGAGCATGGCGGGGATCATCCGCTCGGGCGCAAGGCCGCAATGGCTGGCGCGCAGCTCGTCGCGCAGCGGCGCCGCCAGCTCCTCGGGCAGCGGCGCGTCCAGGCCGAAACGGGCCGCATCCGGGCCGAAGGCGGCCGCCGCCCCCTGGCGCGCGGCCATGCGCAGCCTCTCGCGCGGGACGCCGGCGCCGATCGCCGCCGCATCGGGAACGGCTCCGAGGATGGGCAGGTAGCGCGCCCATTCGGGCGCCTCCTGCCCGGCCCGAGGCGCCCCGGCCGCGCGCAGCGCCTCGGCGCGCGGCTCGTCTCCCTCGGGCAGCATTTCGAGCGCCACGGCGCCCACGTTCAAAAGGCGCGCCAGCCGCGCCGCGTTGCGCTGATGCGCGGGGTTGTCGTGGATCTCGCCGACGACGATCAAGGGCGCGCCGCGGGCAAGATCGGCCAGCGCCGCAAGGCCGGGCAGGCGACGCCTTGCGCGCAGATCCTCGATGAGCAGCGCGTCGTCGGCGGCCCCGGCGGCGGCCGACGCGCCGAGGGACGGACGCGGCGCGCGCGCGCAGGCGCACATGGCCAGCGCCCCGGCCAGAACGGCGCGCCGCCCGGGCCGATGCGCCGCGCGCGCCGCCGACGCCGGGGTCTGCTCGATCGGTTTCATGCGCGCGATGGTGGCGCGGGCGCGGCGCCTTGTCCAGAACGCGGTCCGCCCTTTGGGCCGCGGCGCCGGCGCGAGTCGCGAGCGGCGGCAAGGTTGCGGCTGCGCGGCGCGCACGGGCAAGGCTGCGGGGGCGAGGCTGCGGCGGCGGGGTTGCGGCGGCGGGGCGCTCCGACCCGCGGCGGGGTGGGCTGCGCCGGATCCTCGGCGAACGAAGCTCGCGGCGTGGCGCACGGGCGCGTCGCCTCGGGCGGCGGCGGCGCGCGGGCGCGGCGCGTCGGACGAAGGGCGGCGCGCCTCGCGGGGGTCGCGCGCCAGCCCCCGAATGCGAAGGGCCCCCGAATGCGAAAGGCCCCCGAATGCGAAGGGCCCGGCCTTGCGGCCGGGCCCCGATCCGGGCGTCGCGGTCAGGCGGTCACTTGACCTCGCCGACCACCACCCATTTGCCGCCCTCGACCTTCGAGATGTAGACGGTCGTGTTGCCGACGTGCTTGTCGGGTCCGTAGCTGTAATTGGCGCCGAGGATGTGGTCGTAGCCCTCGAGCGACTCCATCGCGGCCTTGAAGCTTTCCACGGTCAGATCGCGCCCGGCCTTCTCGAGCGCCTTGACGAAGATCTCGGCCGACGAGCGGCCCAGCATCGCGCCCGTGCCCGGGAAGCTTTCGCCCGTCGCCTCGGTGTAGGACTTGACCCATGCGGCGACGACGGGATCGTCCATGCGGCCCTCGAGATCGGTCCAGCCGGCGCCGGCGTAGAAGCCCTCGGTCACGCCGCCGGGCACCTTGGCGACCACGGTGTGGAAGGCCGCGGACGAGCCCACGAACTTGACGTCGTTCCAGCCGATCTTCTTGGCCGTGGCCACGGCGGTGATGACCTGCTTGAGCCCCAGCGCCACGGCGACGGTGTCGCAGCCGGCGGCCTGCAGCTTGCCCAGCGCGCCGACGAAATCGACCTCGTCGGGCTTGTGCGTGGAGTCGGCCGCATAGGTCAGACCGCGCGCGGCGGCCTCGTCCTTGGCGCCCTGATGGATCTCTTCGCCGAAGTCCGAGGGGATGAACATGGTGCACACCGACTTGGCGCCCTCATGCTCGGCCATGTAGCCGATGGCCGCGCGCGTGCCGTCGTAATAGGACGAGGTGCCCACGAACTTCAGATCGGCCGGCTCCTGCAGCATCTGCCGCGCCGAGGACAGCGGCGAGATGTTCGGAATGCCCTTGCGGTCCAGGATCTTGAACGCGGCCAGGTTGTGCGGCGTGCCCAGCGACAGCAGCATGGCGAAGACCTTGTCGCGGTTGACCAGCTTGTTGACCGCCTGCACCGCCTTGGGCACCTGGTAGCCGTGATCCTCGACCACGAAGCGGATCTTGCGGCCATGCACGCCGCCCTTGGCGTTGACCTCGTCGAAATAGAGCTGCGCGGCCTTGGTGGCGGGCGCGCCGAAGGCGGCGAAGGGGCCGCTCAGATCGGTGTGCGAGCCGATCACGATCTCGTCGTCGGTCACGCCCTGCGTCTCGGCCAGGACCGGCCCGGCGATCAGCGCGGCGGCCGCGGCTGCGGCGAAAATTCGTTTCATGCTTGTTCTCCCGTTGGACCTGCGCTCATTGCGCGCCATACATGTCGTCGATCAGCGCCTTGTGCTTCTTCTCCACGAAGCCGCGCTTGAGCTTCATGGTGGGTGTCAGCTCTTCGTCCTCGGCCGTCAGAAGGACGTCGATGAGACGGAAGTCCTTGATCTGCTCGACCCGGGCGAAGGCCTTGTTGACCTCGGCGATCTCGGCCGCGATCAGCTCGCGCACCTCGGGAGCGGCGCACAGCGAGGCGAAGTCGCTGAAGGGCACGCGCCGGTCCTGGGCGTATTTCTCGACGTTCTCCTGATCGATCATCACGAGGCACGTCAGATACTTGCGCCGGTCGCCGATCACCACCGCATCCGCGATGTAGGGGCTGAACTTGAGCCGGCTTTCGATCTCGGCGGGGGTGATGTTCTTGCCGCCCGCGGTGATGATGATGTCCTTCATCCGGCCCGTGATGGTCAGCGCGCCGTCATTGCCCAGCCGGCCCACGTCGCCGGTGTGCAGCCAGCCCTCGGCGTCGATGGTCTCGGCGGTCTTGTCGGGCTTGTTCCAGTAGCCCTTGAAGACGTTCGGGCCGCGCACCAGGATCTCGCCCTCGGGCGAGATGCGGATCTCGGTGCCCGGCAGCGGCTTGCCCACCGTGCCGATCACGTTGTCCTCGAGCGTGTTGGCCGTGGCCACGCCCGAGGTCTCGGTCATGCCGTAGCCCTCGAGCAGCGGCACCCCCAGCGCGCCGAACCAGCGGATCAGCTCGGGCGAGATCGGCGCCGCGCCCGTCGTGCCCCGCCGCGCCCGGTCGAGCCCGATCAGCGCGCGCACGTTGCGCAGCGCCGCCCAGTCCCAGAAGGCCCGGCGCAGGCGCAGCATGGGCGGCAGCGGCTTGCCCTCTTCCTGCAGCCGCACAGCCTCGAGCCCGGTCTCGATCGCGCGGTCGAAGCACCAGCGCCCGAAGGCCGTCGCCTCGGAGCGCATGATGCGGATGCGCGAGTAGATCTTCTCCCACAGCCGCGGCACGGCGGTGAACGAGTGGGGCGAGACCTCGCGCAGGTTGTCGAACACCGTCTCGGGGCTTTCGGCGAAGTTGACCACCACGCCCGCGGCCAGCGGGAACTCGACCGAGACCAGCCGCTCGAGCACATGGCACAGCGGCAGGAAGCACAAGAGCTCGTCCGTCTCGCGGAAGTCGAGGATCTCGAGCCCGGCGTGCAGCTGGTAGATCATGTTGCGATGGGTGATCATCGCGCCCTTGGGCGGCCCGGTGGTGCCCGAGGTGTAGATGAGCATCATCGTGTCTTCGGGGCGGGCCTTTTCCAGCTCTTCCTCGAAGCGGCGCGGCTGGTCCTGCAGCGCCTCGGCGCCCAGGCCCAGAAGCTCGTCATGGAACATGACCATGGGGTCCGAGAAGCCGCGCAGGCCCTCGCGCTCGAAGACGATGACCTTGACCAGGGTGGGCATGCGGTCGCGCACCTCGAGCCACTTGTCGAGCTGCTCCTCGTTCTCGAGGAACAGGAAGCGCGAGCCGCTGTCGTTGACCAGATAGGCCAGCTGCTCGGCGCTGTCGGTGGTGTAGACGCCGTTGGTCACGCCGCCCATGCACACGACGCCCATGTCGACGTAGAGCCACTCCTTGCGGTCCTCGGACAGGATCGAGACCACGTCGCCGCGCTCCATGCCCAGCCGCGCCAGCGCCAGGCCGATCAGGCGCGCGTTGTCGTAGTAGTCGTTCCACGAGAATTCGCGCCAGATTCCCAGCTCCTTCTCGCGGTGGGCGACGGCGTCGCCCTTGACGCGGCAGCGATGGGCGAACAGCCGCGCGATGGTGTCGCAGCCGTCCACCAGGATCGGCGCGTCGGGAGCGATGGCCGCGTCCGTGCGGGTTGCCTGGGTCATGTCGTTCATCCCTCTCACCGCCACGACTTCTTGCGCTTCCAGCGCTTCTGGCCGCGCGGCGCGGCGCCGGCGTGCCCGCCCAGGTAGAATTCCTGGATGTCCTCCGAGGCCAGCAGGCGCTCGGACGGGCCGGCCATGACCACGCGCCCCAGCTCCAGCACATAGCCGTAATGGGCCGCGCGCAGCGCGACGTTGGCGTTCTGCTCGACCAGCAGCATGGTCACGCCCTGCTCGCGGTTCAGCCGCCGGATGATGGCGAAGATCTCCTTGACCAGCAGCGGCGACAGGCCCAGCGAGGGCTCGTCCAGCAGCATCACCCGCGGGCGCGCCATCAGGCCGCGGCCGATGGCCAGCATCTGCTGCTGTCCGCCCGACAGCGTGCCCGCCGGCTGGCCGCGCCGCTCGCGCAGGATGGGGAAATAGCCGTAGACCATCTCCATGTCCGCGCGGATCGCCTCGGCCCCGTCGCGGCGCGTGTAGGCGCCCATGAACAGGTTCTCCTCGACGGTGAGGAAGGGGAACACCTCGCGCCCCTCGGGCACATGGGCCACGCCCGCGCGCACGATCTGGTCGGGCTCGAGCCCCGAGATCACGCGCCCCTCGAGCAGCACCTCGCCCTTCTCGGGGTCCATCACGCCCGAGATCGTGCGCATGAGCGTCGTCTTGCCCGCGCCGTTCGCCCCCAGGATGGTGACGATGCGGCCCTTGGGCACCTCGATCGAGACTCCGCGGATGGCCATGATCGGGCCGTAGAAGCACTCGACGTTGCGCAGCTCGAGCACCGGCGCCTGATCGGCGGCGGCGGCCTGCGGGCGGGCCGGAGTCGCGACCGGGGCGCTCATGCCGCCTCTCCTTCGTTCTCGTCGTCCGGGGCGCCCAGATAGGCCTCGATCACGCGCGGATCGGACTGCACCTCCTGCGGGGTTCCCAGCGCCAGCGGCCGGCCGTCGGCCAGCGCCAGAACGCGGTCGGACACCTGGTTGACCAGGCTCATGTCATGCTCGACCATCAGGATCGTCAGCCCCATGTCCTTGTTCATGTCCTGGATCCAGAAGACCAGATCCTGCGTCTCCTCGACCGAAAGGCCCGAGGCGGGCTCGTCCAGCAGCAGCAGCTTGGGCTGGGAGGCCAGGCCCCGCGCCACCTCGACGATCTTGCGCACGCCGTAGGGCAGGCCCGCGATCATCTTGTCGCGGTAGGGCTGCAGGTCGAGAAAGTCGATCACCTCCTCGACGCGGCGGCGGTGGCGCAGCTCTTCGCGGCGCACGCGCGGCAGGAAGAACATGTCCTCGAGCCAGTGGGTGCGCCGGCGCGAATGGCGCCCGACCAGAAGGTTCTGCAGCACGGTCGAGTGCTCGAACAGCTCGATGTTCTGGAAGGTGCGCGCGATGCCCAGCGGCGCGATCTGGTCGGGCCGCATGCGCGTGATGTCTTGCCCGTCGAAGACGATGCTGCCGCCGGTCGGCTGGTAGAAGCGCGAGATGAGGTTGAAGATGGTCGACTTGCCCGCCCCGTTCGGGCCGACGATGGTGAAGACCTCGCCCTCCTCGACGTCGAAGCTGACGCCGTCCACGGCCTTGACGCCGCCAAACGAGATGGACAGGTCGCGGACCGAAAGAAGGCTCATTTCATCCGCTCCGTCTTGAGGAAGCTCTTGTGCCGCTTGAACATGTCCTTGCGGTAGAGCGGGAACAGCTCGAAGAAGGTGCGGATCTTGAGCCAGCGTCCGTAAAGGCCGGTCGGCTCGATCAGGATGAAGGCGATCAGCACCAGGGCGAAGACGCCCGTGTCGAGGCCGGGGATCGAGGCGTTGCCCGCGCCCATCAGCTCGGCGACCTGCTCGCGCAGGCGCACGATGGCCTGCGGCAGGAACACCACCACGATCGCGCCCAGATACGCCCCGTGGATCGAGCCGAGCCCGCCGATGGTGACCATCAGCAGCATCTGCACCGAGATCAGCACCAGGAAGGCTTCGTAGTTGAACGCTCCGAGGAAATGCGCCAGCAGCGCCCCCGCAAGCCCGGTGAAGAAGCACGACAGCCCGAAGGCCAGCGTCTTGTAGCGCGCCACGTTCACGCCCATGGCGCGGGCCGAGACCTCGGAATCGCGGATGGCGACGAAGGCGCGCCCGGTGGGCGAGCGCAGGATGTTGAGGTAGATGAGATTCACCGCGATCAGCGCCGCCAGGCACAGCCAGTAGAAGGGCCGCCCGCCATCGGCGTAGCGGTCGATGTCGGTCCCCAGCAGCGTGATCGAGGGCGCATAGACGCCGCCGATGCCGCCGGTGAAGTCCTCGAGCAGGATGATCACGTCCTCGGTGATGATCCCCACCGCCAGGGTGGCGATGGCCAGGTAGATGCCGCTCATCTTCAGGGCCGGCACCGCGATCAGCGCGCCGACCACGCCGGCGAAGAGCCCCGCCAGCGGGAACGAGATCGGGAACGGCACGCCGCGCTCGGCCAGCCACACCTCCATGTAGGCGCCGCAGGCCAGGAAGGCGGCATGCCCCAGGCTCGGCTGGCCCGTGTGCCCGGCCAGCAGCATCAGCCCCAGCCCCGCCAGCGCCCAGATGAGCATGAGCGTCAGCTCGCCCAGCATGTATTCGTCCAGAAGGTAGGGCGCCGCCGCCGCCAGCAGCGCCAGAAGCCCGTACCAGCCCGCCTTGGCGCGGTCCTCGAAGATGCGGATGTCCTGCTCGTAGGAGGTCTTGAAATGGAACTTCATGCCGTCAGACCTTCTTCTGGGCGAACTGGGCGAACAGCCCGTTGGGCCGCAGCACCAGCACCAGCAGCATGATGGCGTAGGGCGCGATCTGGCTGTATCCGGCCGCGCCGTAGCGGGCGGCGAAGGTCTCGACCAGGCCGATCAGCAGCCCGCCCAGCAGCGCGCCCGGCAGCGAGCCGAAGCCCCCGATCACCGCCGCCGCGAAGGCCTTGATGCCCAGAAGCCCGGCGCTGGGATCGATCGAGCCCTTGGCCGCGAACAGCACCCCCGCCACCGTCGCCAGCATCCCCGACAGCGCCCAGATCATCGACGAGACGCGCTTGACCGGCACGCCCACGTAATAGGCCGCCAGCTGGTTCTGCGAGGCCGCCTGCATGGCGATGCCCAGCTTGGTGCGCGCGAAGAACAGGTAGAGCAGCAGCGTCAGCGCCGCCGTGGCGAGAATCACGAAGGCCTCGTCATAGCCGACCGAGACCGGGCCCAGCTCGAACTGGCGCCCCGCCATGGGGGTCTGCAGCGTCTGCGGCTCGTGCCCCCAGATCACGCCGGCCACGAAGCGCAGCACGAAGCCCAGCGCGATGGTCAGGATGACGACGGCGAATTGCGGCTGGCCGAACAGGCGACGGATGATCGCGACCTCGATCGCCCAGGAGATCGCGCCCATCAGAACCACGGCCAGCGCAAGGCCGAGCGCGAAGGGCAGCCCCCAGCGATCCTCGTTGACCGCCTGGAGGGCGATGAAGGCGCCCAGCATCATCATGTCGCCCTGGGCGAAGTTCACCGCCTCGGTGGCCTTGTAGATGAGCACGAATCCCAGGGCCACGAGCCCATAGACGCACCCATTGGCGATCCCGCCGACGAGCAGTTGCGAGAAGTCCACGCATTCCTCCCTGTCGCGCCGCGGGGTTCCGGCCCCGCGGTCGTTCGTGTTGCGAAACGATGTTCCGCGTTCATGTCAGACGATAGCGAAGTTGCGCCGCGCGTCCAGAGGGTTTCGCCGCCCCGTCGGCCAGTTTCTTGCGCGCGCCGCTTCCGCGGGCGGTGCAAAGGCGGCGACGCCGCCGCCTGAACCTGCTCCTCGGCGTCATGTTGGGCGGTTTCCGCCCGCCGGTCAAGCGATCGGCCCGATGCGCCCCCCGATGCGCCGCGCACGCCCCTCGCCCGCCGCCCTCGCCCGCCCCGCTCGCTCGGCCGCCATCTGCGCGCGCCCGTCCCCGGCCCCTCGCCCCGGTCCCTCGCCCCGGTCCCCACCCCCTCGCCCTGCACCGCGCCCCCGCGCGCTGGCGCCGCGGGCGCGGCGACGCTATGTTTCCTGAACGCCCGCCTCGGCTCAGCGCCCGGGCCGCAAAGCGAGTCGACGACGATGACGCACCCAGCCAGGCGGCGCCGCCCCGCCCTTTCGGCCCTTGCGCCCGCCCGCGCGCCGGCGCCCGGCCGCGCGGCGCAGCCCCGCCGCCCGGCAAGGCCCCGCCTTTCGTCGCGCGCGGCCAGGCTGTGCGCCGCGGCGGCGCTGGCGGCGCTGGCGGGCGGATGCGCGCAGAGCCTGGCCGACCGCTACGCCGCGCTCGAGCGCGCGCATGTGCGCCAGGGGCTGCTCAGGCTCGACCGCGACCCGGCCGACGCGCCCTTCGACGCCGAGGACCTGGCGCGCGATTTTGAGCGCATCGCCTTTCACAAGGAATTCGCCGACGGCCCGGGCCTGATCGCCGCGCCGACCCCGACGCAGCTCATCAAGTGGGACGGCGAGGTGACGTGGACGCTGACCGGCGACGGCGTGCGCGAGGACGACCGCCGCGCCTTTCGCGCGCTGACCGCGCGCCTCTCGGCGCTGACCGGGCTGCGATTTTCCGAACGCCCCGCGCCAGACACGCCCGCGCCAGACACGCCCGCGCCAGACACGCCCGCGCCAGACACGCCCGCGCCCGGCGCGTCCTCGCCCGATCAGCCGCCCGCCCGGGGCGGCCGCGCGCCCGATGAAGACGCGCAGGACGAGGGCGCGCGGGTCATGATCCTGATCGCGGGGCCCGAGCTGCGTCGCGCCGCGGGAATCCTGGCCGCCGGCATGCCCGGCAACATGGACGCCATCGCCGCCTGGGCGCGCGACGACAGCTATCCTTGCGTCGGCCAGGTCGGCTGGCGCGGCGAGGGCCCCGGGCGCGACCAGCGCGCCATCGTCGCCATCAAGGCCGAGACGGCGGGCCGTCTGCGCCTGAGCTGCATTCACGAGGAGCTGACCCAGATCCTGGGGCTGGTGAACGACGACCCCGAGGCGCGGCCCTCGATCTTCAACGACGATCAGGAATTCGCGGCCCTCACCCGGCATGACGAGCTGCTGCTGCGCATCCTCTACGACCCGCGGCTGCGCCACGGCATGACGGCCGAAGAGGGCATGCCCATCGTGCGCCGCATCATCGCCGAGCTTGCGGCCGCCGGCGAGGTCGCGCCCGCCCGCCATTCGGCCTCCCGCGACAGGGCCGCCCCGCGCCCGGGCGCGGGGCCGAGGGTGCGCGCATGACCGGCCGGACCGCGACGCTGGCGGCGGCGGTCGCCCTGGCGCTCGCGGGCTGCGCGGCGCAGAATGGGCAATACGCCCGGCGCGGCGCGCCCGAGGCTTCTCGCCAGGGGCCGGCGCTGTTCGCCGCCTTCGCGGCGGCGACCGGGACCGATGCCGCGGCGGCCGGAACCGAAGGCGCGCGCGTCGCCGACGCGCCCGCGCAGACGCTGCGCAAGTGGCAAGGGCCCGCCCGCGTCGCCTTCCATGGCGCGCCCGAGGCGCAGGATGTCGAAGCCGCGCGCGCGGCCATGGCGCGCCTGCGCCGGCTGACCCGGCTGGACCTGCGCTCGGCCGATGGCGAACAGGCCGAGATCCGCATCTTCGTCCTGCCGCCCGAGCTGCGCCGCGCCCTGGCCGCGCAGATGGCGGCCACGGGCGACGCGCGCGCCGCCGCCTCGTCCTTCGGCCGGTGGCTGAGCGGCGCGCCCGGCGCAGGCCCCTGCGCGACGCTGGCCGAAGAGGCCCCCGGCGCGCCCCGCGGCGCGCTGGGGCGCGCGGTGATCGGCGTCGCGGCCGAGGCCCCCGCCCGGACCCGCGCCGCCTGCCTCGAGGACGGGCTGAGCGCCGCGCTCGGGCTGGATTTCGCGCGCGTCTCGCCGCCTCCCGACCGGCCGACGCGCGCGGCGCTCCTGCGCCTTCTTTACCGCCCGGCCCTGCGCGCGGGCATGCCGCGCGCGCAGGCGCTGCGCCTGGTGCGGAGGATGACCGAGAACGTGCGCGACTTCGACCCGGCGCCGCGCGCGGGCGCCGCGCCGCACTCATGAGCGCGCGCGCCCGGGCCCTGGTCCTGACCAAGGCCGAGCAGACGGCGGCCGCGCGCCCGCGCCGAACCCTCCCCAAGACGCCGAAGCCCGTCGCCGCCCTCGGGCGCGCGGGGCCGCAAGGGGCGAAGCCTTCGCCGCGCGGGATCGCCGACGGGAAACGAACGGACGGGCCGCGCGCCGGCGCGCGCCGATCTTGCGCCGCGACGGACGGCCCGCCCGCGGGCGCGGACGCCGCCGCCGCGCCAGATCGGCGCGGGCGACGTCCACCCGGCCCGCCTGCGCCCGCCGCCCCTGGCTGCGCCGCGACCGTTCGGATGAGGATTCGGGCGAGGACCGGCCCGCTCTCGGGCGCGGCCGCCGCCCCGCCGCAAGGGGCCGGACGGGCGCCGCGCCCACTCTCGCGCCCCGGATGCGCAGGCGCGCCGCGCCGCCCCCTCGCCGCGCTTGCCCGACGGCTGCGCGCCGCGATCCTGCCCGCCGCGACGCTGGCGCTGGCGGCGGCCTCCCAGGCGCTCGCGCAGGCGGGCGCGGAATGCGGCCGGGCGGACGCGCCCTGCGTCGCGGCCGGCGGCGAGTATCTCATCGCCCTGCCCGCCGACCCAGCGCCCCGCCCCGCACGGGACCCGAGCGCGCCGCGCCCGGCCGTGATCTTCCTGCACGGCCATGGCGGGCGCGCGGCGGCGGTCATGCGCAACCGCCCGCTGGTCGAGGCGTTTCTGGCGCGCGGCCTCGCCTTCATCGCCCCGCAGGGGGCGCCGCGCTTTGCGGGCGATCGCGGCGGGGGGTGGAACGCGCACGGCGCGCCGCCGGCGCGGGACGACGCGGCCTTTCTGAGCGCGCTCGCCGACGACGCCGCCGCGCGATTCGGCCTCGACCGCCGGCGCATGCTTCTGGCCGGGTTCTCGAGCGGGGGCATGATGGTCTGGCGCATGGCCTGCGTCCGCCCCGGCGCCTTCGCCGCCCATGCGCCCGTGGCCGGCCTGCTCTGGCGCCCGTTGCCGGCGCGCTGCGCGGGACCGACGCGCCTGCTCCACGTCCATGGCTGGAGCGACCGCGTGGTTCCGCTCGAGGGACGGGCGGTGGCGGGCGGAAGCCTGGTTCAGGGCGACCTGTTCCGGGGGCTTGCGCTCTTGCGGGCAGCGTTCGGCTGCGCGCGCGACGCCCCCGACGCCTTCGGCCGCCGCGGCGCGCTGCTGATGCGCCGCTGGCGCGACTGCGCGGCCGGGGGCGAGCTGGCGCTGGCGCTTCACCCGGGCGGGCATCGCGTTCCGCGCGAATGGGCGGCGCTGGCGCTGGACTGGTTCGAGGGGCGCGCGATCGCGCCCTGAGCGGGCCCCCGCGCGGCGTTTGACGCTTGCGGCGCGGCGGGCGCGGACGTAGATAAGGCGCATGTTCTCGTTCCTGCGCATATCGGATCGCGTCCGGCTGCCCTGGCGGTTCCACGCCGCCGCGCTCAGCGCGCGCGCGCTCTGAGAGGCGGCGCGCCAGCCAGGGCGCGCGCGGCCGCGGCCGCAACAGCACGCATCGGCGCAAGACGACGCGCCGGAACGCCCCCCGCCACGGAGACTTCCGCGATGACATCCTCCTCCGCACCTCGCACGCTTTACGACAAGATCTGGGACGACCACGTGGTCGATCAGGCCGAGGACGGCACCTGCCTGCTCTACATCGACCGCCACCTGGTGCATGAGGTCACCAGCCCGCAGGCCTTCGAGGGCCTGCGCATGGCCGGACGCAAGGTGCGCCGGCCCGACGCCACCGTCGCCGTGCCCGATCACAACGTGCCCACCACGCCCGACCGCGCCAAGGGCATCGAGAACGAGGAAAGCCGCATCCAGGTCGAGACGCTGAAGCGCAACGCCGAGGAGAACGGCATCGAGTATTACGGCGTCGACGACATCCGCCAGGGAATCGTGCACATCATCGGCCCAGAGCAGGGCTGGACCCAGCCGGGCATGACCATCGTGTGCGGCGACAGCCACACCGCCACCCACGGCGCCTTCGGCGCGCTGGCCCACGGCATCGGCACCTCCGAGGTCGAGCACGTGCTGGCGACCCAGACGCTGATCCAGAAGAAGTCCAAGAACATGCTGGTCCGCGTCGAGGGCGAGACCGCCCCCGGCGTCACCGCCAAGGACATCACGCTGTCGATCATCGGCAGGACCGGCACGGCGGGCGGCACGGGCCACGTCATCGAATACGCCGGCTCGGCCATCCGCGCGCTGTCGATGGAAGGGCGCATGACCGTGTGCAACATGGCCATCGAGGGCGGCGCGCGCGCCGGCCTGATCGCCCCCGACGAGAAGACCTTCGAATACGTCAAGGGCCGCCCCCACGCCCCCAAGGGCGAGGACTGGGAGCGCGCGCTGGCCTACTGGCGCACCCTGCGCTCGGACGAGGGCGCGCATTACGACAAGATCGTCGAGATCGACGCCGCCGACATCGCGCCCGTGGTCACCTGGGGCACCAGCCCCGAGGACGTGCTGCCCATCGACGGCGTCGTGCCCCTTCCCGAGGAGTTCGAGGGCGGCAAGGTCGAGGCCGCGCGCCGCGCGCTCGAATACATGGGCCTGACGCCGGGCATGAAGCTGACCGACATCGAGATCGACACGGTCTTCATCGGCTCGTGCACCAACGGCCGCATCGAGGATCTGCGCGAGGTCGCGCGGATCATGGAGGGCCGCAAGGTCAAGGAGGGCGTGCGCGCCATCATCGTGCCCGGCTCGGGCCTCGTGCGCGCCCAGGCCGAGGAAGAGGGCATCGCCCAGAAGCTGATCGAGGCCGGGTTCGAGTGGCGCATGGCCGGCTGCTCGATGTGCCTTGGCATGAACCCCGACCAGCTCAAGCCGGGCGAGCGCTGCGCCTCGACCTCGAACCGCAACTTCGAGGGCCGCCAGGGCCGCGGCGGGCGCACCCATCTGATGTCCCCGGCCATGGCCGCCGCCGCGGCGGTGACCGGCCGGCTGACGGATGTGCGCGACCTGATCTGACGCGGGCCGCCCCGCGCCGCCGCCCCCGGGGCGCGGCGCGCTCGATCCGCGCGCAACGCCGCCGCCCCCCGGGCGGCGGCGTCTTGCATCTGGAGGGGGCTGGCGGGGTCTGACGACCGTCGGCGTCAAGCGTCCGGCGGCGTCTGCTCGCTGCCGACGTGCAGCCTCCCGCCGGGGCGGTTCGCGGGCCGCGCGTTCGTCCTGCGGCGGGCGACAGGCCGGCGGCGCGCTGCGTCCTGCGCCGGACGGGCGGCCGATGGCTGCCATGCCTCCGCCGCCCCCGCCGGCCGTCGCCGCGCCGGTCCGACCGCCCCGAGGCCGGGCCCGGGCGTTTTCACGCGGCGGCGCCGCATTCGTCGGCGGCGACGTTCGGCCCCCGCGTTCCTGGCCCTTGCCGGCGCCGCGGCGCCCCTCTTGGCCGCCCCCGGCGCCGTCATTCCGGCGCGCGCGTCAGGCCCGGGCGGCTCCGGCCCGGATCGCGGCGCGGGTCACAGGACGAAGCGGCTCACATCCGACGAATCGGCCAGGTCGGCCAGGCGCGCCTCGACATAGGCGCGGTCGATCGTCACCTGCTGGCCGGGCCGGTCCGGGGCGGTGAAGCTCAGCTCCTCGAACACCCGCTCCATGACCGTGTGCAGGCGGCGCGCGCCGATGTTCTCGACGGTGCGGTTGACCTTGGCCGCGATCTCGGCCAGGGCGCGCACCCCGTCGGGCGCGAAGGTCACCTCGACGCCCTCGGTCGCCATCAGCGCCGCGTATTGGCGCGTGAGCGCGTTGTCCGTCTCGGTCAGGATGCGCACGAAATCCTCCTCGGTCAGCGCGCGCAGCTCGACGCGGATGGGCAGGCGGCCCTGAAGCTCGGGCAAGAGATCCGAGGGTTTGGACAGGTGAAACGCCCCCGAGGCGATGAACAGGATGTGGTCGGTGCGCACGACGCCGTGGCGGGTGGTCACCGCCGCGCCCTCGATCAGGGGCAGAAGATCGCGCTGCACGCCCTCGCGGCTGACGTCGGCGCCGCGGACGCCCTCGCGCGCGCAGATCTTGTCGATCTCGTCGATGAAGACGATGCCGTCCTGCTCGGCGGCCTCGAGCGCCTCGCGCGCAAGGCTTTCCTGGTCGAGCAGCTTCTCGGCTTCTTCCAGCGTCAGCGCCTCGAGCCCCTCGGCCACCGTCATGCGCCGCCGCTCGCGCCGGCCGCCGCCCAGCGCCTTGCCGAACAGCTCGCCCAGATTGACCATGCCCCCCGGCGCGCCGCCCGGCCCGCCCGCAAGGCCGGGCAGGTCCAGCGCGGCGAAGGGGTTGGCCTGGTCGGTCAGCTCCAGCTCGACCTCGTGCGCGTCGAGCTCGCCCGCATGCAGGCGCCGGCGGAAGGCCTCGCGCGTGGCCTCGCGCGCGCCGGCGCCGCAAAGGGCGTCGAGGATGCGCTCCTCGGCGGCCTGGCGGGCGCGGGGGCGGGCCTCTTCGCGGCGGCGCGCGCGCGTCTCGGCCAAGGCCACCTCGACCAGATCGCGGATGATCTGCTCGACGTCGCGGCCGACATAGCCGACCTCGGTGAACTTGGTCGCCTCGACCTTGACGAAGGGCGCGCGCGCCAGGCGCGCCAGGCGGCGGCTGATCTCGGTCTTGCCGACGCCGGTGGGGCCGATCATGAGGATGTTCTTGGGCGTGACCTCCGAGCGCAGCGGCTCGGGCAGGCGCCGCCGGCGCCAGCGCGCGCGCAGCGCCACCGCCACGGCGCGCTTGGCCTCGGACTGGCCGACGATGTAGCGGTCCAGCTCGGACACGATCTCTCGCGGGGTCAGGTCGGTCATCGGATCTCCGTTCGCCTGCGCTCGGCGCCCGCGCGGGGCGCGGCGCGTCAGTCGGCCGCCGGGCGCGCGCGCTCGAGCGTCAGGGCGCCGTTGGTGTAGATGCAGATCTCGGCCGCGATCGCCATGGCCTTGCTCGCGATCGCCTCGGCGTCGAGCGTCGTGTCCATCAGCGCCCGCGCCGCGGCCAGGGCATATGCGCCGCCCGAGCCGATCGCCGCCACGTCGTGCTCGGGTTCGAGCACGTCGCCCGCGCCCGTGACCACGAACAGGTCGGCGCCGTCGGTGACGATCAGCATCGCCTCGAGATTGCGCAGGCGCTTCTCGGTGCGCCACTCCTTGGCCAGCGCCACGCAGGCGCGCGCCAGCTGGCCGGGGCGCGATTCGAGCTTGCTTTCGAGCAGCTCGAGCAGGGTGAAGGCGTCGGCCGTCGAGCCGGCGAATCCGGCCACCACCTGGTCGGCCCCCGGCGCGCTGAGCCGGCGCACCTTGCGCGCCGAGCCCTTGATCACCGTGTCGCCGAAGGTCACCTGGCCGTCGCCGGCGACGACCACCTCGCCGCCCTTGCGCACGGCGAGGATGGTGGTGCCATGCCAGCGGGCGGCGTCGGTCGGGGACTGGGTCATCGTCATCCTCCTGCGGGTCGGCCCCTGATATAGGCCCTCGGGCGCGCCCGCGCCAGCCGCCGCGCGCCCGCGCGCACTGGCGCGCCGCCGCGCCCGGCGCTATAACCCCCCCGTCCGAAACGGAGACCGCCCATGCGCAAAGCCTCGATCGCCCGCAAGACGGCCGAGACCGACATCCGGGTCGAGATCGACCTGGACGGCGCCGGCGCCTATGACAACCGCACCGGCGTCGGCTTTTTCGATCACATGCTGGACCAGCTGGCGCGCCACTCGCTGATCGACATCACGGTGCGCGCCGAAGGCGACCTGCACATCGACGACCACCACACCGTCGAGGATGTGGGCATCGCGCTGGGCCAGGCGCTGCGGCAGGCGCTGGGCGACAAGCGCGGCATCCGCCGCTACGGCGCGTGCCTTCTGCCCATGGACGACGCGCTGGTGCGCGCGGCCCTGGACCTGAGCGGGCGGCCCTTTCTGGTGTGGAAGGTGGATTTCAGCGCGCCGAAGATCGGCAGCTTCGACGTCGAGCTGGTGCGCGAATTCTTCACCGCCTTCGCCATGAACGGCGGCGTGACGCTGCATGTCGAGAAGCTGGACGGCCTCAACGCCCATCACGTCGCCGAGGCCGCCTTCAAGGCCGTGGCGCGCGCCCTGCGCGAGGCGGTCGAGCCCGACCCGCGCAAGGGCGACGCGGTGCCCTCGACCAAGGGCGCGCTGTGATGACGACGGTCATCATCGATTACGGCTCGGGCAACCTGCGCTCGGCCGAGCGGGCCTTCGCGCGCATGGCGGGCGAGCTGGACGCCGGCGCGGTGACGGTCACATCGGACCCCGAGGCCGTGCGCCGCGCCGACCGCATCGTGCTGCCCGGCGTCGGCGCCTTCGCCGACTGCAAGGCCGGGCTCGAGGCCCTGCCCGGCATGCGCGAGGCCATCGAGGAGCGCGCGCTGCGCGGCGGCGTTCCCTTCCTGGGCATCTGCGTGGGCATGCAGCTTCTGGCCACGCGCGGGCTCGAGCACGGCCCGACCGACGGGTTCGACTGGATCCCGGGCGAGGTGACGCGCCTCGAGCCGGGCGATCCGGCGCTCAAGGTGCCGCACATGGGCTGGAACGAGCTCATCCTCGACGCGCCCGGGCATCCGCTGCTGCGCGGAATCGCGACGGGCGACCACGCCTATTTCGTGCACTCGTATCACCTCGTCCCGCGCGAGGGCGCGCATCTGCTGGCCCATGCCGTGCACGGGCGCCCGCTGGCGGCCGCGGTTGGGCGCGACAACATCGCCGGCACGCAGTTCCATCCCGAGAAAAGCCAGCGCACCGGCCTGCGGCTGATCGCCAACTTCCTGCTCTGGCGGCCCTGACCGCCCCTTCGGAGACGCCCGATGATCCTCTACCCCGCCATCGACCTCAAGGACGGCCAGTGCGTGCGCCTTCTGCGCGGCGAGATGGACAAGGCCACCGTCTTCAGCGACGACCCCGCCGCCCAGGCCGCCGCCTTCGAGGCCGCCGGCTGCCGCTGGCTGCACCTCGTGGACCTGAACGGCGCCTTCGCCGGCGCGCCGGTCAACGCGGCGGCGGTCGAGGCGATCCTGTCGCGGGTCTCGATCCCGGCCCAGCTGGGCGGGGGCATCCGCGACATGGCCGCCATCGAGCGCTGGATCGATAAGGGGCTGGCGCGGGTCATCCTGGGCACCGTCGCGGTGCGCGATCCGGCGCTGGTGCGCGAGGCGGCGCGGGCCTTCCCGGGCCGGATCGCCGTGGGCATCGACGCGCGCGGCGGCATGGTGGCCGTCGAGGGCTGGGCGCAGACCACCGACGTCAGCGCGCTGGACCTGGCGCGGCGCTTCGAGGATGCGGGGGTGGCCGCGATCATCTATACCGACATCGAGCGCGACGGCGCCATGCAGGGGCCCAACGTGGCCGCGACGGCGGCGCTGGCGCGGGCGGTGTCGATCCCGGTCATCGCCTCGGGGGGCGTGTCCTCGATGGAGGATCTGCGCGCGCTCAAGGAATGCGGCGCGCCGCTTGACGGCGCGATCTCGGGGCGGGCGATCTATGACGGGCGCATCGACCCGGCCGAGGCCACCGCCTATCTGGCCGCCTGACGCCGCGCCGCCGCACGCAAGGAGCAAGGATGCTGAAGATCAGGGTCATCCCCTGCCTCGACGTCAAGGACGGGCGCGTGGTCAAGGGGGTCAACTTCGTCGATCTGGTCGATGCGGGCGACCCCGTCGAGGCCGCCCGCGCCTATGACGAGGCGGGCGCCGACGAGCTGTGCTTTCTGGACATCTCGGCCAGCCACGAGAATCGCGGCACGCTGCTCGACGTGGCGCGCCGCACGGCCGAGCAGTGCTTCATGCCGCTGACCGTGGGCGGCGGCGTGCGCACCCCCGAGGACGTGCGCCAGCTGCTGCTGGCGGGGGCCGACAAGGTCAGCTTCAACACCGCCGCCGTGCGCGACCCCGAGGTGATCTCGCGCGCCGCCAACCGCTTCGGCGCGCAGTGCATCGTCGTGGCCATCGACGCCAAGACCGTCGCCCCCGGGCGGTGGGAGATCTTCACCCATGGCGGCCGCACGCCGACCGGCATCGACGCGGTCGAATTCGCGCGCGAGATGGAGGCGCGCGGCGCCGGCGAGATCCTGCTGACCTCGATGGACCGCGACGGCACGCGCGCGGGCTACAATCTCGAACTCACGCGGGCCGTCGCCGACGCGGTGTCGATCCCGGTCATCGCCTCGGGCGGGGTCGGCGCGCTGGATCACCTGGTCGAGGGCGTGACCAGGGGCCACGCCTCGGCGGTGCTGGCCGCGTCTATCTTCCATTTCGGCCACCACACCATCGCCGAGGCCAAGGCGCACATGCGCGCGGCCGGCATCCCGGTGCGGCCATGAGCGCCCCCGCCAGCCCCCCCGAAGGCGGCGCGGGCGCGCCCGGCGTGCTGCGCCGGCTCGAGGCCGCCATCGCCGCGCGCAAGGGCGCCGATCCGGCCGTCTCGCACACCGCCGCGCTGCTGGCCCGCGGGCCGGGCAAATGCGCCGAGAAATTCGGCGAAGAGGCCGTCGAGGCCATCGTCGCCGCCGCCGCGGGCGACCGCGCGAACCTGGTCTATGAAAGCGCCGACGTGCTTTATCACATGCTGGTGATGCTGGCCGCGCGCGACGTCGCGCTGGACGAGGTGCTGGCCGAGCTGGCCCGCCGCGAGGGGGTGTCTGGCGTGGCCGAGAAGGCGGCGCGCAAGCCGCGCTGAGCCGCCGCTTCGCGCTTGCATCGGGGCGGGCAAGCCTCTAGAAATCCGGCCAGCGGGTCCCGTAGCTCAGCTGGATAGAGCGCTGCCCTCCGAAGGCAGAGGCCACAGGTTCGAATCCTGTCGGGACCGCCACTTCCCAGCCCGCGACCGCCAGCCCTCGGCCTCGGACCATGGAGCCCCGGCGCGGCGCCTCCAACGCCCCTCATCGCCATGCCCTGCGCGCGAGCCGGCGCGCCGGGCAAGGCGCGGCGCCGCCGCTTCGGCCGCAATCGCGCCCGCCGAATGCCCCGCCGCAGCCACGCCGCAAGCCCCGCCGCAAGCATGGTTCAGACGGCGCGAAAGGCCGGGCATGGGGCCAGGCGCCGTTCCCCCGCCCCCGGCGCCGTCGCGCCGCCCGAGGCCCTGGGCGCGGATCGCCGCCATGGCGCCCGCCCGGGGACGGCGCGTCAGAACAGGAAGTCGGACGCGTCCAGCTGGCCCAGCTTGACCCCCTGCAGAAGGATCGAGTCGCCTTCGCCCGTCGCGATCAGCACCCCGTCGGCGGTCTGGCGCGCGGCGCTCAGCACCTCGGCGGGAGTCCCGAGCGCCGAGACGCCCGACAGGTCCAGCTTCTCGGCCCCGCTGCGCGCGGCGAAGTCCGTGATCACGTCGCGCCCATGCCCGTCGGCGAAGATGAAGACATCGCCGCCGCCGCCCCCGGACATGACGTCGTCGCCGACGCCGCCCTCGAGCCGGTCGGCCCCGACGCCGCCGAACAGAAGGTCGCGCCCCTCGGCGCCGAACAGCAGATCGTCGCCCGCGCCGCCGCGCAGCTCGTCCGCGCCGCGCCCGCCGTAAAGCGCATCGTGCCCGTCGCCGCCGCGCAAGAGGTCGTTGCCGTCGCCGCCGAACAGGCGATCGCGGCCCTGGGCGCCGTCCAGCCTGTCGCCGCCAAGCTGACCGAACAGGCGGTCGTCGCCCTCGCGCCCGTTCAGCGCGTCGTCGCCGCCGCCGCCGAAGGCGCGGTCGGCCCCCCTCCCCCCGAACAGCTGGTCGGCGCCCTTGCCGCCGAACAGCGCGTCGCGCCCCTGCCCGCCTTCGATGCGGTCCGCGCCGGCGCCGCCGCGCGCCTCGTCGTCGCCCGCGCCGCCGCTCAGCCGGTCGTCGCCGCCGCCGCCCTCGAGCCCGTCGTCGCCGCCGCGCCCGTCCAGAAGGTCGTCGCCGGCGCCGCCGCCGAGCTGGTCGGGCGCATCGGTGCCGCGCAGCTCGTCCGCGCCCGCGCCGCCGGCGAAGGCGACGCCGGCGCCGTCCTCGCCGAACAGGTCGCGGCCGTCCATCAGGTCGTCGCCCTCGGTGCCCTGGACCGAGCGCTGCCCCGAGCGGGTTTCGGCAAGGATGAAGTCCTCGCGGCCCAGCTCCTCGGGCAGCATGCCGACCACCAGGCCCGCCACCTGACCGCGCACCAGAACCTGGGTGCTCTCGGGCACCCATCGCAATTCGTTCCACCGCTCGAAGCTGACATCCGCCCACGCCGCAGCGAAGGCGGCGAGCGAAATCTTGTCCTCGCCCGGGGTGAAGTCCCTTATCCGGTCCTCGCCGCCATCGGGCGTCAGCGCGAAAACATCCGCGCCGCCGCCTCCGGTCAGTTCATCCACATGGCCGAGGCTCTCGACGGTGACGAAGCCCAGCAGAGGGCCATACCCGTCGCTGGTCAGGGCAATCGTGCGGCCTTGATCGTCCACAAATTCGGACACCTCGGCGAAGGCCAGCTTGTCCTCGCCCGTGCCCGTGAATTCGAACTGGTAGATGGTCCCGGTCTCCTCGGCGGCGCTGCTCAGATATTGCAGCCCGCTCTTGGCACCGGGCTTGACGCCGGGCGCCGTCGGCCTGACCAGGGATCCGTCCGGCATGACGCGCGCAAGGGTCGGATTGTTCAGCACGCTGGCGTCATTGAGGTTGACCTCCAGGCTCTCGCCCGGATCGTAATGCGGGTAGGGGGTCGAGCGCCTGTCCGACATCGCGAAAGTGACGCGATAGAGACCGCCGACCTGCGTCTCGAGCGTCCGATAGATCTGGTCCATCGGCGAGGCATAGCCGTCGATATCGACGATGCCGCCGCGCCGCCCGGTCCCCGGAACGGCCGGCGGGCTGATGGTTCCGCCGACGGGGCTGTCGGAAGGATCGGCGTCGTCGGCCACGGCCTCCCACACCTCGATGGGCCCTGCCGGGTTGAACCAGTCGTTCCAGCCGCCGTGGAAGAATTTCAGCCGCGTGATGCTTGGATCGCCGAAATCGTCCGTGAAGATCACGCCGCTCTCGTCGCCGCCCGAAAGAAAGTCGTCGCCGTCGCCTCCGATCAGAATGTCCGACCCCGCGCCGCCGTCCAGCGCGTCGTCGCCCGCGCCGCCTTCAAGCCGGTCGTTCCCTCCCCGCCCGGTCAGGGTGTTGGCGTTCGCGTCGCCCAGAAGGATGTCGTCGCGCTCGGTCCCGAACACGTTCTCGAAGTTGAGAACGGGCATGACATGGGTGAAGGGGTCGGCGTCGCCCGGCTGCATGAATTGCGACGAGGCGCTGCCCTCGGTCAGGTTCACGACCCAGCCCGAGACGTTCTCGAAGAAGCCGCCTGTCTCGCCCATCACGTCGGGCTCGTGCCAGGCGTCAAGGCGGAAGGCCTGGCCGGGCTTGAGCTCGAGCGTGTCGGAGCCCGCCCCGCCGTCGACGCGGGTCCGTTCGACATACCCCATGGCCACGATGTCGTCGCCCGAGCCGGCGTCGATGTCGCCGTCGATCTGCTCGGTCACGTCGACGTAGTCGGCGCCGCCAAGCCCCCGGATCACGTCGCCGCCCTCATCGCCGAACAGGTAGTTCGCGCCGTTGTCGCCGATCAGCACGTCGTCGACCCGCGTGCCCACCACGCCCTCGATGCCGATCAGCCGGTCGGCCAGCGTCTCGGCGCCGGCGCCGCTGAATTGCAGCTTTTTCGCCGTGCCAAGGCTCAGATCCACCTCGACGCCCTGCACGCCCTGTCCTGTGTGCGTCTCCTGATAGCGGATGTTGTCGAGGTTGTAGTTGACCAGGTCGAACCCGTCGCCGCCGTCGAAGACGCTGCCCGCCTTGGCGGCGAAGAACACGTCCGCGCCGGCGCCGCCCATGAAGATCGAGCCGTTCTTGACGTAGCGGAACACCATGTCGCCGTCGACCAGCTCGTATCGCTCGTAGATGATGCGATCGCGCGTGGCGCCTTGGCCGAATCCGTAGGCGTAGAAGACGTCGCCGTAATTGGTGCCCTCGAAGCGGTCGACATTGGTCACCGTCCAGTCGCCGGAGCGCGTATTCGGCGCGTCCTTGGCCGAGTGGCGCGCCTGCGAGTTCTCGTTGTCGTCGGGGTCGGCGCGCACTTCGACGCGCACGCCCTCATAGCCGCCGAGGCGGAAGGACATGAGCGGCAGGTTGTCCGGGCTGTCGCCCCAGGGCGGGGGCTGATGCGCGAAGGAGTCGCCCTCGCCGGCGTAAAGGAACCGGTCCGCGCCCCCGCCCGTCTGCACGCTTTGCGCGCCGTCGGCGCCCAGATAGACGTCGGCCCATCGCGTGCCGCGCACGATCTCGACGTCGCGCATGGCGCCGGTCGCGCCCGCGCCGTAGTCGATCGCGGAGGTGGCGAAATCGACCGTCGCGCCGGCGGCGGCGTCGATGACCACCGTGTCCACGCCCGCGCCGCCGTAGATCTGATCGGCGCCCTCGCCGACCACGATCAGGTCGTCTCCGTCGCCCGCATAGACCAGGTCGTCGCCGCCCTCGCCCTTGAGCGTGTCGTTCCCCGCCCCGCCGAACAGGCGGTCGTCGCCGCCGCGCCCCTCGAGCAGGTTCGCCCGCCCGTCGCCGAACAGCCAGTCCTCGCCCGCGCTTCCCACGGCGTCGGCCGAGCCGCCGTCCACATAGACGAACTGCCGGACCGCCTGCCATGGCACGTCGCCCAGCCCGGGATTGGCGAAGTTGAACAGCTCGACGTCATGGGCCCGGTCCACGCCCTCGGACATGATCGCCGCGTCCCGCGCCGCCACCTCGACCAGCAGCGGCTGGCCCAGATCCCGATCCCCCAGCAGCTTGAGGCGGTAATCCTCAATCCGGTGCAGCAGCAGCAGCCGGTCGGTCCCGCCGCGGCCGTCGATGTCGTCGTCGCCGCCGAAGCCGGCGAAGTCGTCGTCCAGGGGCGTGCCCGTCAGCGTGTCGTCGCCGTCGGTCCCGGCGACGACGAGGCTGCCGTCGGGGTTCTCCATGATCAGCGCGCCCAGATCCCGAATGGCGGGAAAGGCGACGTCGTCGGGGAACAGATCGGCGCGCAGCCCGTCGTAGAAGTCGCGCACGTCGTCGGCGAATCCCGGCGCCTCGAGCTCGACCTTCATGCGCTCCAGATTGCGCTTCATCTCGTTCATCAGGTCGGCGGCGGGGTTGAGCTGGGCGAACAGCTCGTCGATCAGATCGTCCAGCCCCGTCGCCTCCATGACCGCGTCCACCACCGGCCGGACGACGCGGTCGATCACGTCGCTGGCGGCCTCGAACGCCCAGTCCACCGGCTTGAGCGCGCGGTCGATCTCGTCCAGCGCGGGGGCGATGGGATCGAGCGCGGCGTCGATGTCGTCGAAGATCCGGTTCACGCCCGAGAAGAACGCGTAGATCTCCCGGTAGACGCTGAAATCCAGCGCGGCCAGCTCTTCGCGCAGCGGCTCGGAGGCGGCCAGCGCGTCGTCCGAGTCGGCGTTCGCCTGGTCGAGGAACTCATACCATCCCTGATCGCTTTCCCCCAGGCGCTGGTCGTCCTGCAGCAGCCCCTCGACGACCATGCGCGTCAGCAGATCCGACTTGTCCTGCATGATCTTGCGCACGCCGGAGGTCGAGACGTTGACCGTTCCGATGGTCAGCGCGATCCCGCCGATGACCGAGTTCACCGTGCTGAGCGGCGTTTCGAGCTGATCCAGAAGGCCGACGCTGCGGTCCAGCGGGTCGCCCAGCCGCTTGACCGTGAACAGCACCCCGCTTCCCAGCGGCCCCACCACGGGCAGCTTGGACAGGACGAAGGCGACCTTCTCGATCGTGTCCATCCGCCGCAGCGTGCCCGTCATGCGCGCATGGGCCAGCTCGAGCGAGCCCGACGCCGCCCCGACCGCGCCGACGATGTTGCCGATGATGTTGAGGTCCGAGATCAGCTTGTCGGCGTTGCCGACCGCGTGGTCGAGCTCGGAGCGCAATTCGTGGATCTGGTTGTGCGGCGCGCCCTGCTGGTGCGGCATCCTTCCCTCCGCCTTCGAAATCGATTTGCGCCGATCGAAGGCGACCGAAAGGGGCCGGCATCCGCAACGCAACAATGCCCCACATCTGACCAGTCATGGTCACTTTGTGTCAACCAGAAACCATTTATTCATCATCGAACATGGAATCGTTTCAAAGGCGCGAACTGGCGCGTGCGGCTCTTTCATTGCAATCGCGACCGCGCTGTTCATGTTGCGCATCCGGTCGAACGGATCGGCGCATCCGTTTGATCTTGAACGGAACGCCGGACCTGGCGAGGCATCTGCGTCACCGCCGCGCGACCACCGCCCCGCATCCGGGCGCAGGCGGCGCAAGCGACGGCGCAAACGACGGGGCGGATGACGGGGCGGATGACGGCGGCGCGCATGTTGCCGGACGGCCGCGGCGGCGAATCGCCGCGCGACGGCCGCCGCCGCCCGCACGGCCCGGAAGCCCGCGCGCGAACGCCCCGGCGGCCAGCGCCGCCGGGGCGCGGGATCAGAACATCAGGCGGGCGCCGATCACGAAGAACAGCGCGTCGCGCGCCTCGCCATCCTCGGCGCGCAGATCGGCCGTCCTGCCGAAGACGCGCTCGTAATGCAGCCCGACATGGGGCGAGAACAGGCGATCCACGAGGTCGTAGCGCAGCCGCGCCCCGATCTCGAGCCTCGGCCCCCAGGCGCCGAAGCCGACGGACTCGTCATCGGCCAGCGGCAGCTCGAGCTCGAGGGCCGGCTCAAGCGTGAGACGGTTGGTCAGCAACCCCTCATACTCGGCCTCGAAACGCGCGAACGGCCGATCCGAGGCGAACAGCTCGGCGTTCACCTCGAACCACTGGGGCGCGAGGCCTTGCACCCCGAGCACCCCATACGCCCTGTCGGGCCCCCTGGGGGTCGAGATCATGACCCCCGCGGCCGCGTCGAAAAAGGCCGAGATCGGAACCTGGAGCCGGGCCTGATTCCTCAGCCGCTCGAAGGCGTCGGCCTTCAGATCGTATTCGGCCTCGGACCGCCAGACGAATTCGAGCTCGTCCGAGCCCACGCTTGCGTCCAGGCTCCAGGCCAGCAGATCCGACCCATCTTTGACGCGGCGTTCAAGCCGATCGAAGCGCACGCCCCAGACGAGGGGCTCGGCGAAGGCCGGCGCAGCCGAAAGGGCGAGGGCGAGGGCCGCCATGGCATGACGCATCATCGGTTCAACCTCCATGCACGGCGTCGAGGAACGCGGCCCTGGCCGTCGGGCCGCCTTCGACGACGACCTTTCGGAACATCCCCGCGGCCATGTGATAGGAAAGATGGCAGTGGAACGCCCATTCGCCGGGCGCGTCCACTTCGGTCTCCATGTAGACGGTGGTTCCGGGCGCCACGCTGACGGTGTGCTTGACCGGATTGAGCTCGCCCGAGCCGTTGTCCAGGATCGACCACATGCCGTGCAGATGCATCGGATGGGTCATCATCGTCTCGTTGACGAACTTGAAGCGCACGCGCTCGCCATGGCGAAGGCGGATCGGGTCGGCGTCTTCGTATTTCACGCCGTTGATGGACCAGATGTAGCGTTCCATGTTGCCCGTCAGGCGCAGCTCGATCTCGCGCGTCGGCTTGCGGTGGGGGTAAAGCGGCCTGAGCGCCTTGAGGTCGGCGTATGACAGGAACTTTCCGCCATTCGCCGCCCTGGGCGCCAGACCGCTGCCGGGGGCGTAGAACGGATCGCCTTGCGCGCCGCCCTTGCCATGCCCGGCCGCGCCGTGATCCATGCCCTTCATGGTCATGGCCTCGCCATGATCCATGCCAGGCATGCGCGCGCCCTCCGGCATCGCGTGCGATCCGGCCATGGCGGCATGGTCCATCCCGGCCATCGCGCCGTGGCTCATGCCCATGTCGGCCATGGTCAGCAGCGGCGGATCGCGCAGCGGCGGGATCGGCTCGGCCATCCCCTCGCGCGGCGCCAGCGTGGCCCGGGCCACCGCCGTGCGCCCCATGGATTCGGCCAGGATGGAATAGGCCTTCGCCTCTGTCGGACGCACGATCACGTCGTAGGTTTCGGCGACCGCGATGCGCAGCTCATCCACCGTCACGGGCCGAACGTCGTTGCCGTCGGCCTGCACGACGGTCATCTTGAGGCCGGGAATGCGCACGTCGAAATAGGTCATCGCCGACGAGTTGATCAGCCGCAGCCGCACCCGCTCGCCCGGGACGAACAGGCCGGTCCAGTTGGCCTCGGGGCTCTTGCCGTTGACCATCGGGACATAGCCCTGCACGTCCTCGATGTCGGTGGGCATCATCCGCATCGCGCCCCACATCGCCCGCTCGGCCAGGGTCGCGCCAACGCCCCGTTCCGCGGCGTCGGAAAGAAAGTCGAGCAACGTCCGCTGCTTGCGGTTGTAATAGTCCGGCATCATCTTGAGGTTGCGGAACACGCGCCCCCCGGAGTGCGGGTGCTTGTCGGTCAGCTGCACCACATAGTCGCGGTCATAGCGGTAGGGTTCGCGCGCCCTGGGCTCGATGACGATGGCGCCGAACGCGCCGTCGGGCTCCTGAAAGCCCGAATGGCTGTGGAACCAGTAGGTTCCCGCCTGCCTGATCGGAAAGCGGTAGACGAAGGTCTCGCCCGGCGCGATGCCGGGAAAGCTGATGCCCGGCACGCCGTCCTGATCGAAGGGCAGGATCAGGCCGTGCCAGTGAATCGATGTGCTCTCGGACAGGTTGTTCGTGACCCTGATGACCGCCTCCTCGCCCTCCTTGAGGCGAAGCACGGTCGGGATCTGGCTGCCGTTGTAGCCGATGCCGTTCTTGACGAACTTGCCGGCGTCGATCGCGATGCGATCGACGGTGATGTCATAGGTTCCGGCCGCGGCCGCCCCCGCAAGGGTCGCGGCAAGGCCGAGTCCGAGCGCGCCGGCCCGGAGCGTGCCTGCAAGAAGCATGCGCTTGTTTCCTTGTTTTTGCCCGAATGGGCGCGGCGTCCCGTCGCGGGGCGCCGTCGCCCTGGTGATGAGCGACAACCAAGTTGGCCGCGAACGTCAACCAAGATGGCCGGTGGCCCCAGGCGGAGGGAGGGCGTAGCCCGACCGTAGACTGGGGCCACCGGCTTCGCTCTCTTCTTGGGGGTGGGTGCTGGCCGCTGCGGGCCGGTAGGGTCGAGATCTCTGAAGCCAAACGGAGATACGACCGTGCCGGGCAAACCCGTCACCGACCAGCAAGTGAGATTATACATGACCGACCGTCTCCAGCACAGCCAGCGTGTCGCTGCCGCCCGCGCGGGGTTCAGCGAACGCACCGCCCGCAGGATCGAGGCTGATCCGCGCCTTCCCTCCCAACACAAGGCCGCCCGGAGCCGCACTGTGCCCGACCCGCTCGCGGCGGTTTGGGAGCCGGTGCTGCTGCCGATCCTCAAGCGCGACCCCGCCGTTCAGGCCGTCACCTTGATGCGGCGCCTCCAGTTGACGCATCCCGAAGCCTTCCCGGACGACCGCGTCCGCCGGACGCTTGAGCGCCGGGTGCGCGACTGGCGGGCCTTGCACGGGCCAGAGCGCGACGTGATCTTCCGTCAGACACCCGAGCCGGGGCGCATGGCGCTGTCCGATTTCACCGACGCCAGCGCCTTGGGCGTGACGATCGGCGGGCAGCCTCTCGAACACCGCCTGTATCATTTTGTCCTGGCCTGCAGCAGCTGGGAACATGTCGCCGTGGTTCTGGGCGGCGAGAGCTTCACCGCGCTGGCCGAGAACCTGCAGAATGCCCTCTGGACGCTCGGCGGGGCGCCGCATGAACATCGCACCGACAGCCTCTCGGCGGCATACCGCAACCTCGACGCCGCAGCCGCGGAGGACGTCACCAGGCGGTATGAGGCCTTCTGTGCCCATTACGGCATGCTCGCGAGCCGCAACAATCGTGGCGAGGCGCATGAGAACGGGTCGGTCGAGGCGCACAACAACCACCTCAAGGTGGCGCTCGACCAGGCCCTGATCCTGCGGAGCTCACGGGACTTCGCCGATCTCGCATCCTGGCGGCGCTTCGTGGATGAGCTCGTTGCCCGCCGGAACCGGCGGCGAGAGGCTGCCCTGCGCATCGAGATGGCGGCGCTCAAGCCGTTGCCTGCCCGCCGCACGACCGACTTCACCGAGGTGATTGCGCGCGTGACGAAGACCGGGGGCTTCCTGGTTCACCAGGTCTTCTACTCCGCGCCCTCGCAACTGATCGGCCAGCGGCTGCGGGTCCATGTCTATGATGACCGGATCGAGGCCTTCCTTGGCGCCACACATGTCGTCACCCACCCGCGGCGCCGCGGTCGTGAGGACGGCCTGCGTGTCCATTGCGTCAACTATCGACATGTCATCCACGCCCTGCGCCGGAAGCCCCAGGCTCTGGCAGGCTCGGTCTATCGCGACGGCCTGTTCCCGCGCTCGGAATACGCCGAGGCCTGGACCGCGCTCTCCGCCGCCTTGCCCCGCCGCGACGCCTGCCGACGGATGGTCGACCTGCTCTGCCTCGCCCATGACGAAGGCTGCGAGGCCGAACTGGCCCTCGTGATCGCCGACAGCCTCCGTCAGGGCGAGCTGCCCGAGGCACACAGATTGAAGGAACGGCTGGAGCCGCCGAAGCGGGCTCTCCCGGAGGACACGCCCGTCGCGCTGACAGAGCTGGCCAGCTTCGACGCGCTGCTGGAGGGCCGCGCATGACCGCCCCCGCCGCACCTCGCCCCGTCGATGTCCACGCGCTGCCCACCATGCTCACCGCGCTGCGTCTGCCGAGCTTCCAGCGCCATTGGCAGGCACTCGCGGAACGCGCCGATACCGAGGGGTGGCCGGCCTCCCGCTTCCTCGCGGCCCTGGCCGAACTGGAGCTGGCCGAGCGGGATGCCAGGCGCATCCATCGTCACCTCCAGCAGTCCCAGTTGCCCGGAGGCAAAACCCTTGGCGCCCTCGACTTCAAGGCCCTGCCCGGGGTGACCAAGGCCCGGATCGAGGCTCTGACCGCAGGGGATTGGATCGAGACCGGCGCAAACCTCATCGCCATCGGCAACTCGGGCGCGGGCAAAACCCACGTCCTGTGCGCCATCGGGCATGCCCTTGTCGAAGCCGGCAGGCGCGTCCTCTGCACCAGCACGACCGACATGGTGCAAAAGCTCCAGGCCGCCCGCCGCGACCTCGCCCTCGAGGCCGCCCTTGCCAAGCTCGACAAGTTCGATCTCATCATCCTCGATGACATCACCCATGCCCAAAAAGATCAGGCCGAGAGCTCGGTCCTCTTCGAGCTGATCGCACGGCGCTACGAGACCAGAAGCCTCGCCATCGCGGCCAACCAACCCTTCAGCGCCTGGGACAAGATCTTCCCCGACCAGGCTGTCACCGTCGCCGCAATCGACCGCCTCGTTCACCACGCCACCATCCTCGAGATGAACGGCGACAGCTACCGAAGGCGGGCCGCGGCCGGACGACAAGCCGCCAAGCTTGACGCAGGAGCGACAACCTCCAGCGACAACCTC
>NZ_FOHL01000001.1:0-580234 GCF_900111545.1 Oceanicella actignis | reverse complement strand
ACCAAGTTCGAGGCCGAGGCCTACATCCTGACCAAGGAGGAGGGCGGCCGCCACACGCCGTTCTTCACCAACTACCGCCCGCAGTTCTACTTCCGCACCACGGACGTGACCGGGACGGTGAAGCTGCCCGAGGGCGTCGAGATGGTGATGCCGGGCGACAACCTGAAGTTCGAGGTCGAGCTGATCGCCCCCATCGCCATGGAGGAGCGCCTGCGCTTCGCCATCCGCGAGGGCGGCCGCACCGTCGGCGCCGGCGTCGTCTCGAAGATCATCGAGTAAGCGCGCCATCCGCGGGGCCGCGAGGCCCCGCCTGGCGCAGCGCCCCGCCGGTTCCGCCGGCGGGGCTTTTTCGTGCGCGCCGTTTGCCGAGGAGGGCCGGCGCCGGGCCCATGCCGCGCCGCCGGTGGCGGATGCTCGCAACGCGATCCGTGCGACGCCGGCGCCGGGCCCACGCCGCGCCCCCCTTCGCCGCCAGGGGGCGCGCATGATTCGCGCGCCACGGCTGGACCGAGGCGCAGAAGTCATCGATGTCAGGATGTCGCTTGGAAAACGCTTGGGCGTTTTGGCTGGGGAACCTGGATTCGAACCAGGACCGACGGAGTCAGAGTCCGCTGTTCTACCGTTAAACTATTCCCCAACGGCGTGTGGCGGCTCAGATATCGGCTGCGGCCGGCAAGGTCAAGAGGGGGCGCGCGAAAAATCCTGCGCGACGGGGCTTTTCGCGCCGCGCCCGGCGGCCTATCTAGACGGCAGGCGGGTTCTGTCCTTCTCGTCAGGGGCCCTAGATCCTGGTGGCCTAAGCATTCTCGCGGGAGCTGGCTCTGCGACTGGCCGTGGCCTATCGCACCTGGCGCCCACCTGGTTATCCAGGCTCGCGAGGATTAGACGCCTCGACGGTCGCGACGGGCCCGCCGCCCCCGATTCCGCCGCTGACGCCGCCCGCGCCGCACATGCCGCGCGGCCGGCGCCGCAGGTCGCTTTCGGCGCAGTCCCGCGCCGCGCAGCAAGGCACCTTCGCTTCATGAACACGCATGATACGCTTGGCCAGCTCAAGGCCGCCGCCCGCGCCGACGCCTTCGCGCGCCGCGCCGCCGCGCATGGCGTCGCGGACCCCGCGCCTGCGCAGCGCGCGCTGATGGCGCTGCTCGAACCGCTCGGCCCGCGCGTGGTCGCCGGCTACATGGCCATGCGCACCGAGATCGACCCGGCCCCGGTCATGGCCGCGCTGCATGCGCGCGGCGCGCGGATCTGCGTGCCGGTGATCGAGGGGCGGGGCCGGCCGCTGCGCTTTCGCGAGTGGACGCCCGACGCGCCCATGGTCCCCGGCCCCTTCGGCGCGCGCGTGCCGGCCGAGGGCGACTGGCTCGAGCCCGACGCGCTGATCGTTCCGCTGGTGGCGTTCGACGGAGGGCTCAACCGGCTGGGCTATGGCGGGGGCTTTTACGACCGCACGCTGGCCGGTCTGCGCGCCGCGCGGCCGACCTTCGCGGCCGGCTTCGCCTACGCCGCCCAGCAGGCCGAGGCGCTGCCGCTCGAGCCGACCGACCAGCCGCTGGACGCCATCGTCACCGAGGCGGGCGTGCTGCGCCGCGGCTGAGGCTCAGAGTTCGGGAAGCGCGGGCGCCAGCTTGCCGCCCACGCGCAGCGGCGCGACGCTGTGGGCAAGGCCGGTGGCGTCGTCGGTCTCGACCACGACGCCCGACAGCGTGGCCTCGCCCGTGGCGGGCTCGAACCGGCCCTTGGGCAGGCCGGTGACGAAGCGGCGCATGGGCTCGTCGGGCTTCATGCCGATGACCGAGTCGTAGTCGCCGCACATGCCCGCATCGGTCATGTAGGCCGTGCCGCGCGGCAGGATCATGGCGTCGGCGGTGGGCACATGGGTGTGCGTGCCCACGACCAGGCTGGCGCGCCCGTCCAGCCAGCGGCCCATGCCCATCTTCTCGGACGTCGCCTCGGCGTGGAAATCGACGATGACGGCGTCCACGCCCCCGCCCAGCGGCGCGGCCCTGAGCGCGGCGTCGAGCGCCGAGAAGGGGTCGTCATAGGGGCGGCTCATGAACACGCGCCCCAGCGCCTGCGCCACGGCCACGCGCCGCCCGCGCGGCGCCTCGAACACGCGAAACCCCGCCCCCGGCGCGGCCTTGGCGATGTTGAGCGGGCGCAGCACGCGCGGCTGGCGCTCGATGTAGGCCAGCATGTCGCGCTGGTCGAAGGCATGGTCGCCCAGCGTGATCGCATCGGCGCCGGCCTCGAGCAGCTTGTCGGCGATCGCGCCGGTCAGGCCCGCGCCCGAGGCGGCGTTCTCGGCATTGACGACCACGAAGTCCAGCTTGAGCCGCTCGCGCAGCTCGGGCAGGCGCGCGGCGACCGCTTCGCGGCCGGCCCGGCCCATGACGTCTCCGAGGAACAGAATTTTCATGCCCTCGGACTAGACCAGCGCGCCCCGCTCCGCAAGCGCCCGCCAGGGGAGGGTGCGCAAGAACGGGTTACACGGCCCGCGCGAGGCGCTAAGTTCGTCCGCCGGCGGCCCGGCCCGGCCGCGCCAGCATCGGGAGAGCGCGAAGCGTGACGAGCTTCTTCATCGACAACGCGGCGGCCCTGGCGTCGCTGCTGGTCGTCGCGGTCATGTTCGCCGCCTTCGTGGCCGAGAAATACCCGGCCGAGGTGGTCGCCATCGCCGGCGTCGCGGCCCTTCTGGCCATGGGCGTGCTGCCCGTGTCGGGGCTGCTCGACGCGGTCGCCAACCCCGCGCCGGTCACCATCGGCGCCATGTTCGTGCTGTCGGGGGCGCTGGTGCGCACCGGCGCGCTCGAAGCGTTCACGCGCTTCGCCTCGCAGCGGGTCGAGTCGCATCCGAACCTGACGCTGGCCTGCTTTGCGCTGTTCACGCTGTTCGCCTCGGCCTTCATGAACAACACGCCGGTCGTGATCGTGCTGATCCCGGTGGCCGTGCGGCTGGGCAAGCGGGTCGGGGCGCCCGCCTCCAGGCTGCTGATCCCGCTCAGCTACGTCGCCATCATGGGCGGCATGTGCACGCTGATCGGAACCTCGACCAACCTCCTGGTCGACGGCGTGGCGCGGGCCGAGGGGCTGGCGCCGTTCACGCTGTTCGAGATCACCCCGCTGGGTCTGGCGTTGGCCGCGTTCGGGCTGCTGTATCTGCGGATCATGGCGCCGCGCCTTCTGCCCGACCGCGAATCGCTGGCCGATTTCCTGACCGACAAGAAGGCGCTGCGCTTCTTCACCGAGGTGGCGGTGCCGCCGGGCTCGCCGGTGATCGGCCAGCCGGTGCTGAAGGTCGACCTGTTCCGCCGCGACGGCATGCGCGTGATCGACGTGCTGCGCGGGGACGAGTCGCTGCGCCGCGACCTGGCCTCGGTGGTGCTGCAGGAGGGCGACCGGGTGGTTCTGCGCACCGGCGTGGACGAGCTGCTGGGCCTGCGCGATTCGCGCGCGCTGGCGATGGTGGACAAGCTGTCCGAGAAGAAGACCGTCACCGTCGAGGCGCTGATCGGGCCGGGCTGCCGGCTGATCGGCCGCACGCTGGGCCAGCTGCGCCTGCGGCGGCGCTACGGCGTCTATCCGCTGGCCGTTCACCGGCGCAACCAGAACGTGGGCACGCAGCTGGACGACGTTTACGTCCGCGTGGGCGACACGCTGCTGCTCGAGGGCGACCCCGAGGACATCAAGCGCCTGGCCGACGATGTGGGGCTGGTCGACATCTCGACCCCGACCGAGCGCCCCTACCGGCGCGACCGCGCGTGGATCGTGCTGATGGCGCTGGCTTTCGTGGTGCTGTCCTCGACGCTCGAGCTGCTGCCCATCGTGGCGGCGGCGATCATCGGCATGGCGGCGGTGCTGATCACGCGCTGCATCGACGCCGACGAGGCCTTCGAGTTCATCGAGGGCCGCCTGCTGGCCCTGATCTTCGCCATGCTGGCCGTCGGCGCGGCGCTGCACGATTCGGGCGCGGTGTCGCTGATCGTGGACGCGCTTGCGCCCAGCTTCCAGGCCATGCCGCCGGCGCTGGTGCTGTGGCTGATCTACCTGATGACCTCGGCCCTGACCGAGATGGTCTCGAACAACGCCGTGGCCGTGGTGGTCACGCCCATCGCCATCGGGGTCGCGCATGCGCTGGGGGTTGATCCGCGGCCCTTCGTGGTGGCGGTGATGATGGCCGCCTCGGCCAGCTTCGCGACGCCGATCGGCTACCAGACCAACACGCTGGTCTATGCGCCGGGCGGCTACCGCTTCACCGATTTCGTGCGCATCGGCCTGCCGCTGAACCTGATGCTGGGGGTTCTGGCCTCGCTGCTGATCCCGCTCATCTGGCCGTTCTGAGCGCGCCGCCGCCTTGACCGCGGGGCGCGCGCTTCCTAAAAGCGCGGGGTTCACCGCACAAGACGAGGGTTCACGCATGGCCGGCCATTCCAAATGGGCGAACATCCAGCACCGCAAGGGTCGCCAGGACGCGGCGCGCTCGAAGCTGTTCTCGAAGCTCGCCAAGGAGATCACCGTCGCCGCCAAGCTGGGCGACCCCGATCCCGACAAGAACCCGCGTCTGCGCCTGGCCGTGCGCGAGGCGCGCGCCAATTCGGTGCCCAAGGACGTCATCCAGCGCGCGATCAACAAGTCGCAGGGCGGCGACGCCGAGAATTACGAGGAGATCCGCTACGAGGGCTACGCCCCCGGCGGCGTGGCGGTGATCGTCGAGGCGCTGACCGACAACCGCAACCGCACGGCCTCGTCGGTGCGCTCGATCTTCTCCAAGCATGGCGGCAATCTGGGCGAGACGGGCTCGGTCGCCTTCATGTTCGACCGCAAGGGGCAGATCGTCTATCCCGCCGCGGCCGGCTCGGCCGACCAGGTCATGGAGGCCGCCATCGAGGCGGGCGCCGAGGACGTGGAATCGGATGACGAGAACCACGTCATCTGGTGCGAGGCCACCGAGCTGGCCGAGGTTTCGGCCGCGCTCGAGGCCAGCCTGGGCGAGGCCGAGACCGCCAAGCTGGTGTGGAAGCCCAACATCACCAACGAGCTCGACCTCGAGGGCGCGCAGAAGGTGATGAAGCTGATCGCCGCGCTCGAGGACGACGACGACGTGCAGAGCGTGACCGCGAATTTCGAGGTCTCGGACGAGGTCATGGCCCAGCTGGCCGGATGAGCCGCGCGCCCCTGTTCCGCGTTCGCCTTTCGTGCTAACCCATCGGTTGCGGGCCGGATCGGGCGCCCGCGGCGGACAGGAGCGGCGCGGATGCGCGTGATCGGCATCGACCCGGGATTGCGGCGAACCGGCTGGGGGGTGGTGGACGTGGCCGGCGCCCGCCTGACCCATGTGGCCAACGGCGTCTGCGCCTCGGAGGGGCCGGACCTGGCCCAGCGTCTGCGCAGCCTTTACGTTCAGCTGACCGAGGTCATCGCGCGCCACGCGCCCGACCAGGCCGCGGTCGAGCACACCTTCGTCAACAAGGACGCCGCCGGCACGCTCAAGCTGGGCCAGGCGCGCGCCATCGCGCTGCTGGCGCCGGCCATGGCGGGCGTGCCCGTGGCCGAATACGCGCCGAACGCGGTGAAGAAGACCGTGGTCGGCGTGGGCCACGCCCAGAAGGCGCAGGTCGAACACATGGTCCGCCTGCAGCTGCCGCGCGCGGACATCGCCGGCCCGGACGCGGCCGACGCGCTGGCCATCGCGCTGTGCCACGCCCATCATGCGCGCTTCGGCGGGCGGCTGGCGCAGGCGCTGGCCGCGGCGCGCTGAAGGGGGACGCTGAAAGGGGACGGGGCATGATCGGCAAGATCACCGGGCGCATCGACCACATCGCCGAGGATCACGTCCTGATCGAGGCGGCGGGCGTGGGCTATGTGATCCATTGCTCGGCGCGCACGCTGCGCCAGCTGCCGCCGGCGGGCGAGGTGGCCGCGCTCTACACAGAGCTGCTGGTGCGCGAGGATCTGATGCAGCTTTTCGGCTTCGCGACCCTGCTGGAGAAGGAATGGCACCGCCTGCTGTGCTCGGTGCAGGGGGTGGGCGCCAAGGCCGCCCTGGCGATTCTGGGCGAGCTGGGCCCCGAAGCCCTGTCGCTGGCCATCGCGGCGGGCGACGCGCGGATGATCCGCGCCGCGCCCGGCGTCGGGCCCAAGCTGGCCGCGCGCGTGGTCAACGAGCTGCGCGACAAGGCGCCGGCGCTCATGCACCGCGCCGCGCCCCCGGCCCGGCCGGCGGCGCCGCCCGTCCCGCCGGCCGAGGGCGCGCCCGAGGCCGCCGACGCGCCCCCGGCCGGAAGCCGCGCGCGCCGCAAGACCGCCGCCAAGTACCCCGCCGCCGCCGAGGCGCGCGCCGCGCAGCTGCGCGCCGCCGAGGCCCGCGCCGCCGCGCTGGCGGCGCTCAGGGGCGTGGGCTTTTCGGCCGCCGAGGCCGCCGCCGCCGTCGCCGAGGCCGCCGATCGGCACGAGGGCGACGAAAAGGCGCTGATCGAGGCGGCGCTGCGCAAGCTGGCGCCGAAGACATGAGCGCGCATTTCCCCGCATCCCGCAAGGCGCCCCGCCGATGAGCCAGACCGACCGCATCGTCAAGCCCGACCCCCTGCCCGACGAGGGCGAGGACCGCGCCCTGCGCCCGCAGAAGCTGGCCGATTTCGTCGGCCAGGCCAAGGAGCGCCGCAATCTCGAGGTCTACATCGAAAGCGCCCGCCGCCGCGGCGGCGCGCTGGATCACGCGCTGTTCTACGGCCCGCCGGGGCTGGGCAAGACGACCCTGGCGCAGATCGTTGCGCGCGAGCTTGGCGTGAACTTCCGCATGACCTCGGGCCCGGTGCTGGCGCGCGCGGGCGACCTTGCCGCCATTCTGACCAATCTCGACGCGGGCGACGTGCTGTTCATCGACGAGATCCACCGCATGAACCCCGTGGTCGAGGAGGTTCTCTACCCCGCCATGGAGGATTTCGCCCTTGACCTCGTGATCGGCGAGGGGCCGGCCGCGCGCACCGTGCGCATCGATCTCAAGCCCTTCACCCTGGTCGGGGCGACGACGCGGCTGGGGCTCTTGAGCACGCCGCTGCGCGACCGTTTCGGCATTCCGGTGCGGCTCGAATTCTATTCGGTCGAAGAGCTGGTCACCATCGTCACGCGCGCGGCGGGGCTGCTGGGCGTGCCGGCCGAGGCCGACGGCGCCGAAGAGATCGCCCGCCGCGCCCGCGGCACGCCGCGCATCGCCAACCGGCTGCTGCGGCGGGTGGTGGATTTCGCCGTGGTCAAGGGCGACGGCCGCATCACCCGCGACATCGCCGACATGGCGCTGACGCAGCTCGGGGTGGATCATCTGGGGCTGGACGGCGCCGACCGGCGTTATCTGCGCCTTCTGGCCGAGCACTACGC
Organism: Oceanicella actignis; assembly: GCF_900111545.1. Classification (NCBI taxonomy): domain Bacteria; kingdom Pseudomonadati; phylum Pseudomonadota; class Alphaproteobacteria; order Rhodobacterales; family Paracoccaceae; genus Oceanicella; species Oceanicella actignis. The sequence continues at coordinate 572,860 of NZ_FOHL01000001.1, read as the reverse complement.
CGGCGGCCCGGTCGGGGTCGAGACCATCGCCGCGGCGCTGTCGGAATCGCGCGATGCGCTCGAAGAGGTGATCGAGCCCTTCCTGCTTCAGCAGGGCCTTTTGCAGCGCACCCCGCGCGGGCGCATGCTGGCGCCGCGCGCCTGGCGCCATCTGGGGCTCGAGCCTCCGCGCGACGGCTCGGCCCAGGGCGCCCTGTTCGAGGACGACGCGCCATGAGCGCGCGGACCCCGGCGGCGCGCATCCCGGGCGAAGCGGCAGCATAGGACCGACGCGCATGCACGCCATGGACATCCGCATCTATTACGAGGACGTCGATTTCGGCGGCGTCGTCTATTACGCCAACTACCTGCGCTTTTTCGAGCGCGGCCGGACCGAGGCGCTGCGCGCGTTGGGCGTCGATCAGACCGCGCTCAAGGATGCGGGGCTGGTCTTCGTGGTGCGGCGATTCGAGACCGACTACCTGCGGCCGGCGCGCTTCGACGACCTGATCCGCATCGAGACGCGCGTGCTGCGCGTGGCCGGCGCCTCGGTCGAGATGGCCCAGCGCGCCCTGCGCGAGGGGGTCGAGCTGGCCCTCGCGCGCGCGCGCATCGCCTGCATGACGTTCGACGGGCGGCCCGCCCGCCTGCCGGCCGATCTGCGCGCCGCGCTGGCCGCGCTGGCCGGCTGAGGCGGCGCGCCCGAAAATCGCCGCCTCGGCGCCGCCCGGGCGCCGCGATGCGGGGCGCCGGGCTCTGGTTTCGCGCCGGGCGATGCTCTATCATCCCGCGACAAGGAAGGCGCCGGGCTTGACAACGGCGCCCGGCGGCGCTCAGGGCGCGAGCAGGCCCGCGCGCCGCGAAACATGAGGCAGGCGGATGGAAGCCGATACCCTGGCGGCCGCGCGCGAGCTGGATTTCTCGCTCGTCGCGCTGTTCCTGAGGGCCACGCTGGTCGTGCAGCTGGTGATGGTCCTGCTGATCGTCGCGTCGGTCTGGTCGTGGGCGATCATCATCGCCAAGTCCATGGCCTTCGCCCGGGCGCGGCGGCAGGCGGACGCGTTCGAAGAGGCGTTCTGGTCGGGCCGGCCGCTTGACGAGCTGGCCGAGCGGCTGGGCGACGCGCCCCCCGGCGCGATGGCGCGCGTCTTCGTCGCCGGCATGGCCGAGTGGCGCAAGTCGCACCGCGAGACGGGGCTGATCCCCGGCGCGTTGCAGCGCATCGAGCGCGCCATGCGCGTCGCCGTCAACCGCGAGGCCGAGGCGCTGGAGGCGCGGCTGGGCTTTCTGGCCACGGTCGGCGCCACGGCGCCCTTCGTGGGCCTGTTCGGCACGGTGTGGGGCATCAAGAACAGCTTCGAGGCCATCGCCATGCAGCAGAACACCAATCTGGCCGTGGTCGCGCCCGGCATCGCCGAGGCGCTGGTGGCCACCGCGCTGGGCCTTCTGGCGGCGATCCCCGCGGTGGTGGCCTACAACCGCCTGTCGGCCGAGGCCGACGCGCTGATCGGGCGGATGGAGAATTTCGTGGACGAGTTCGCCGCGATCCTGTCGCGTCAGCTCGAGCTGGAGGGCTGAGCGATGGGCGCGGGGCTGGTCTCGCGGCGGTCGGTGCGCGGGCGGCGGCGCAGCCGTCCCATGTCCGAGATCAACGTCACGCCCTTCGTGGACGTGATGCTGGTGCTGCTGATCATCTTCATGGTCGCCGCGCCGCTTCTGACCGTGGGCGTGCCGCTCGAGCTGCCGCGCACCGCGGCCAACCCCCTGCCCCAGCCCGACGAGCGGCCGCTGACCATCCAGCTGGCCGCCGACGGCCGCGTCTTCGTGCAGGATGAAGAGGTTGACCCCGCGCGTCTGCCCGCCCTTCTGGCCGCGCTGGCGCGCGAGCGCCGCGACGAGAAGGTCTATCTGCGCGCCGATCAGGGCCTGCCCTATGGCCGGGTGATGGAGGTGATGGGCGCGCTCAACGCCGGCGGCTTCCGCTCGATCGGGCTGGTCACCGATCCCGCGGCGCCCGCCTCAGGGGACAAGGCGGGGTGAGCGCGGCGGCGGCTCATGGCGGCCCGGCGCCGGGCGACGAGCCGCTCGGCCGCGCGCTTGCGCTTTCGGCGGGGCTGCACGCGGCGCTGCTCGCGGCGGCCTTGCTGGGCGGCGTGTTCGGCGACCCTCCGCCCGAAGAGCCCATGCGCCTGACCGAGGCCGAGGTGATTTCCGGCGCCGCCTTCGAGGCGGCCCTGTCCAGCGCGCCGGCCGCGCCGGAGGCCGAGCCGCCCGCCCCCCTCGCGCCGCCCGAAGCCGACGCGCCGGCCCAGGCCGCGCCCGCCGATGCGCCGCCCGCCCATGACGCCGCCCGGGACGCCGCCGCGCCCCCCGCCCCCGACGCGGCGCCGGATCTGAGCGCGCTGACCCGCGCCGCCCCGTCGGCCGAAGCGCCACCGCCGCGTCCCGCGCCCGACGCGCCGGCCGAGGCCGCGCCGCCGCCGCGCGGCGTCGCATCCCTGGCGCCGCCCCTGCCGGCGGGGCCGCGCCGCCTCGACGCGCCCGAGCGCCAGGGCCCCGCGCGTCTCGACGCCGCGCCCTCGCGCGCGGCGGCGCGCGTGGCGCCGACGCCGTCCGAGGCGCCGGACAACGCCGCAAGGGCCGAGCGCGCCGTCCCCGACGCCGCGCCCGTTCCGGACGCCCAGACCCCGCCCGAGCCCGCGCGCAAGGCCGCCGCCCCGCCCGAGGCAGCCGACCGCATCGTGACCGAGGCGGACGAGACGTCCGAGCGCCTGGCGCCCGCGCCCGTCGCCATGGCGCCGCCGCAGGGCCGCCCCGACGGCCTGGCGCCCGCGGTCCAACGGCCCGCGCCGCCCCCCCCCGAGCAGACCGCGCCCGCGCAGACCGCGGCGGCCGACGCCCCCGCGTCCGCGCCGAAGGCCGCCTCGGCCCCCGCCAAGGCGGCCGCCGCGGCGCCGGCCGCCCTTCCGGTCGGCCCGCCCCTGACCCGCGCCGAGCTTGACGGCCTGCGCGCGGGCATCGAGAGCCGCTGGCGCAAGGGGCAGATCATGAACATGGCCAATTACGAGGAGCTGATCGTGACCGTGCGCATCACCCTCGACCCCGAGGGCCGCATCGTCGGCGATCCCGAGCCGGTGACCGAGCTGCGCGACGCGCGCTTCCGCCGCGCCTTCGAGTTCGCCGCGCGCGCCCTGCGCCAGGCGGCCCCGTTCCGTCTGCCGCCCGAGAAATACGCGCGCTGGCGCGTCATCGAGGTCACCTTCAACCCCGCCCGCGGCGTGTCGGGCGTCGGTTCGGGATGAGGAGAGGCGAGACATGAGAGCATTCATCGCATCCGTCGCCGCGCTGCTGCTGGTCCTTGCGGCCGCGCCCCAGCTCCGCGCCCAGGACTCGGCGCCGGGGCCGCTGCGGCTCGAGATCAGCGAGGGCGTGATCGAACCCATGCCCATCGCCCTGCCGCCCTTCGGCGGCCCCGACGGCGCCGTGCTGGGCGAGCAGGTGCGCCGCATCGTCAAGCGCGATCTCGAGGATTCGGGCCTGTTCCGCGTGATCGACGAGGCCGCGTATCTCGAGCGCCCCGCCGGCGCGGACATGCGCCCGAACTTCGCCAACTGGGCGATTTTGAACGCCGAGGCGCTGATCGTCGCCGACGCCCAGGTCGAGCCCGACGGCCGCCTCGCGGTGCGCATGCAGCTTTGGGACGTGTTCGGCGAGCGCGCGCTGGGCGACGGGCTGGGCCTGCGCGCCTCGCCCGAGGCCACGCGGCGCGTGGGGCACAAGCTGGCCGACGCCATCCACCTGGCGCTGACCGGCGAGCCCGGCTATTTCGACAGCCGCATCGCCTATGTGGCCGAGACGGGACCCAAGAACGCGCGCGTCAAGCGCATCGCCATCATGGATCAGGACGGCGCGAACCTGCGCTACCTGACCGACGGCCGCGACCTGGTTCTGTCGCCGCGCTTCTCGCCCGACGGGGCCTATCTGGTCTATCTGAGCTACAAGGGCGGCCATCCGCGCGTGCGCATCATGGACGTGCTGACCGGCCGCGACCAGGATCTGGGCGGCTTTCCCGGCATGACCTTCGCGCCGCGCTTCTCGCCCGACGGGCGCAAGGTGCTGCTGTCGCTTGCGCGCGGGGGCGACTCGGACATCTACGAGATGGACCTTGCCAGCCGCGAGATGCGCGCCCTGACCTCGGGCCCGGGCATCAAGACCTCGCCCAGCTATGCGCCGGACGGGCGGCGCATCGTCTTCGAAAGCGACGCGGGCGGCACGCAGCAGCTCTACGTCATGGACCTTGGGGGCGGCGCGCCGCGGCGCATCAGCTTCGGCGAGGGGCGCTACGGCACGCCCGTCTGGTCGCCGCGCGGGGATCTGATCGCCTTCACCAAGATCCTGCGCGGCCGCTTCCATGTCGGCGTCATGCGCCCCGACGGCGCCTCCGAGCGCCTGCTCACCGCCAGCTTCCTGGACGAGGCGCCCGTCTGGTCGCCCAACGGACGGGTCCTGCTGTTCTTCCGCGAAACCCCCGGCCCCAACGGCGCGCCCGCCCTGTGGCGGGTGGACGCGACCGGGCGCAACCTGCGGCGCGTGCCGACCGCGACGCCGGCGTCCGACCCTTCGTGGTCGGCGCTTCTGCCCTGACGCCGCGCCGCCCGGGCGGCGGCGCGGCCCCGAACGAATCCGGGCGCCTGCGCGCCCCACAGGAGGAGATCTCATCATGACCCGATTCAACCTCGTTTCGCGGCTGATCCTCGCCGCGACCCTTTCGGCGGCGCTGGCGGCGTGCTCCAGCGACGAGGCCGCGCGCGGCGGCGCCGATGCGGCGGCGGGCGCCGGCGCCGGCGCCGGCGGCGCGACGGCGGCCGGGCAGCTGGACCCCGGCAGCATCGAGTATTTCCGCACCGCCGTCGGCGACACCGTCTGGTTCGACACCGACAGCGCGGCGCTGAGCGCCGAGGCGCAGGAGACGCTGCGCCGGCAGGCCGACTGGCTGCTGCGCAATCCGGGCATCAACGCCGTGATCGAGGGCCACGCCGACGAACGCGGCACCCGCGATTACAACCTGGCCCTGGGCGCGCGCCGCGCCACGGCGGCCCGCAACTTCCTGATCGGCGAGGGCGTGGCGCCCGAGCGCCTGACCACCGTCAGCTACGGCAAGGAGCGTCCCGTCGCCCTGTGCTCGGACGAAAGCTGCTGGCGCCAGAACCGCCGCGCGGTCACCGTCGCGGCCGGCGCGCCGCTGAGCTGATGGGCGCCCTCATGCGCGCCCTGGCCGGCGCCGGACTGGCGTCGGCCATTCTGGCGGCGGGGCCGGCCGCGGCGCAGCAGGCGGCGGGCGGCGACGCCTACGCCCGCATCCAGAAGCTCGAGGAAGAGATCCGCCGCCTCAACGGGCGCGTCGAGCTGCTCGAGAACCAGCTGCGGCTGATCGCCGAGGATGGCGGGCGGCGCCTGAACGACGTCGAGTTCCGCCTGACCGAGCTCGAAGGCGGCGACGTCTCGGTGGTGGGCGACCCCATCCCCCTAGGCCGCGAGGGCGCCGCCCCCGCCGGCGCGCCCGCCGTCGCGGTGACCGAGCAGGCGGCCTTCGACGCGGCCCGCGCCGCGCTGCAAGAGGGCGACGCGGCCAAGGCCGAGGCGCTGCTGGCCGCCTTTCTGCGCGATTTCGGCGACGGGCCGCTGGCCGACGAGGCGCGCCTCCTGCTGGGGCGCGCGCAGCTGGCGCAGAACAAGCTGCGCCCCGCGGCCGAAACCTTCCTGGCCGCGACCACGGCCGCGCCCGACGGCCCGCTGGTGGCCGAGCACCTGCTCGAGCTGGGGCGCACGCTGGCGCTTCTGGGCCAGCGCGACGAGGCTTGTCTGACCTTTGACGAGCTCTTGCGCCGGCGTCCCGATTCGGCTCCGGCCGAAGCGGCCCGCAAGGAGCGCGAGGGCCTCGGCTGCCCATGACGCCCCCTGACGGGGCGGCGGCGCGCATCGCGGCGCGGCTCGACGCGCTGGCGCGCGGGCCGCTGGGGGTGGCGGTCTCGGGCGGGGGCGACAGCATGGCGCTGGCCGCGGTGGCCGCCGAATGGGGGCGCGCGCGCGGCGTCCGCGTCGAGGCGGCGACCGTCGATCACCGCCTGCGCCCCGAATCGGCCGACGAAGCGGCCTGGACGGCGGCCGCCTGCGCGCGGCTTGGCGTCCGGCACGAGACGCTGGTCTGGCAGGCGCCGCCCGCGCGCGGCAACCTGCCCGCCCAGGCGCGCGAGGCGCGCTACGCCCTGCTTGGCGGATGGGCGGCGCGGCGCGGCCTGGCGGCCGTGGCGTTGGCGCACACCCTCGACGACCAGGCCGAGACGGTGCTGATGCGGCTTGCGCGCGGCTCGGGGGTCGATGGGCTGTCGGGCATGGCCGAGCGGATCGAGCGGCGCGGCATGCTCTGGCTGCGCCCCGCCCTGGCCGAGCGGCGCGCGGCGCTGCGCGGCATCCTGCGCGCGCGCGGCCAGGACTGGATCGAGGACCCCACCAATCGCGACCCCGCCTTCGCCCGCGTGCGCGCGCGCCATGCGCTCGAGGCCCTGGCGCCGCTCGGGCTGGACGCGGTCGGGCTGGCCGCGGCCGCGACGCGCCTGCGCGCCCAGCGCGAGGTGCTCGAGGACGCGGCGCGCGCGCTGGCGGCGCGGGCGCTGCGCGTCGGCCCCGCGGGCGAGGCGCGGATCGACCGCGCGGCCTATGCCGAGGCGCGCGCCGACACGCGCTATCGGCTGCTGGCGGCGACGCTGGCATGGCTGGGCGGCGGGCGGCGGCCGCGGCAGGCGGCGCTCGAGCGCGCGGACGCCGCCATCCTGGCCGCCGCGCCCGGGGTGACCCTGCATGGCTGCATGATCCTGCCCGCCCCGGCGCGCCTGCCCGGCCTGGCGCTTGTCTGCCGCGAGCCGCGCGTCCTGACCGCGCCCGTTCCCGCGCCCGGCCCATGGGAGGGCTGGAGCGCCCCGGGCGCGCCGGCGGATGCCATGATCGGGCCGCTCGGGGCCGAGGGGCTGCGCGCGCTCGAGGCGGCAAGGCGCCGCGGCGAATGGACGGCGCCCGAGGATTGGTCTCGCCTGCCGCGCCCGGCGCGCCTGGCGGCGCCGGCGCTCTGGCGCGCCGGGCGGCTGGCGGCGGCGCCGGGCGCGGGCCATGCGGCCGCGGGCGCCGAGGGCTGGCGCCTGTCGCGCGCGCCGCTGGCGCTCTAGGCGCGCGGGTCTGGCCTCCGGCGGCTGCGAACGCCATCCGGGCGCCCGACGGCGCCGCGGGTGGGATGCGGCGGCTTTGGGTCCAGCGTCGAGGGGCGCAGCGCCCGGCGCCCGGCGCCGCAAGCGTCTGCGCGTGCGCGATGAACGCGCGCCTTGGGCGCCTGCGCTCGGCCCGCGCGGCGCCGGCCCCCGTGGGCTGCAAGCGCCGATGCCGCCTTTGCCGCGCGCCGGTCGGATGTGGCGTCATCGCGCGCCTTGCGACCTTGTCCCCTCGCGCGCGGGGGGGTGTCGAATGCCGCGATCCGCGGTTTGCCGCCCTCGCCCCCACGCACGCGGGGGCGTCGGGAGGTCGGGAGGTCGGGAGAACGAGGCCGTCAATCCCACGCAAAACGACCTCGCTCCCTCGCGCGCGGGGGCGTCGGCCCCCGGGGACGGAAAGCGCCGTTCGGGCCGCCGGGGCCGCGCGCCGGCGGGGCCCGCAGATGCCGCCCTTGCCGCGCGCCGGCCCGGCCCTGGGCCATGGCGCGCCTTGCGGTTTCGCCTCCACGCGCCCTCGGCGTCGAGGCCGGCGCGGCGCATAGTTCGGGCGAATCGCCCCCCGGATATGGTCTTGGCGGGCCGGACATGCGATGATCGCGCCATGCCGCGCCGTTCGGACGCGGCGCCGCGGGCGTTGATTCCGCGCCGCGAGGGAATATCTTGCCGCAAGCGGCCGCCGCCCGGCGTGCGGCGACGGGCTTGCAGCTGACGGAGATCGGATTTTGGGCAACGCGAAGAACCTGGCCTTCTGGGCGGTCGTCATCCTGCTTCTGGTGGCGCTGTTCAGCGTCTTTCAGGACGGCGGCGCAAGCCGCCAGGGCGCGCGGATCACCTTCTCGGACTTCCTCGAAAGCGTCGAGAACAACCAGGTGGCCAGCGTCGTCATCGACGGCGAGCGCATCGCCGGGCGGCTGACCTCGGGGCAGCAGTTCCAGACCGTCCAGCCGCGCAACGCGGACATCCTCGACGACCTGCGCGCCCATGGCGTCGAGATCATGGTCGAGCCGCAGGAAAGCTCGGGCCTGCTCAGCACGCTGGGCTTCTGGCTGCCGATGCTGATCCTGATCGGCGTGTGGATCTTCTTTCTCAACCGCATGCAGGGAGGCGGGCGCGGCGGCGCCATGGGCTTCGGCAAGTCGCGCGCCAAGCTGCTGACCGAGCGCACCGGCAAGGTCACCTTCGACGACGTCGCCGGCATCGACGAGGCCAAGGAGGAGCTGGAAGAGATCGTCGAGTTCCTGCGCAACCCGCAGAAATACTCGCGCCTGGGCGGCAAGATCCCCAAGGGCGCGCTGCTGGTCGGCCCGCCGGGCACCGGCAAGACGCTGCTGGCGCGCGCCATCGCCGGCGAGGCGGGCGTGCCCTTCTTCACCATCTCGGGCTCGGATTTCGTCGAGATGTTCGTGGGCGTAGGCGCCAGCCGCGTGCGCGACATGTTCGAGCAGGCCAAGAAGAACGCCCCCTGCATCGTCTTCATCGACGAGATCGACGCCGTCGGCCGCCACCGCGGCGCCGGCTATGGCGGCGGCAATGACGAGCGCGAGCAGACGCTCAACCAGCTGCTGGTCGAGATGGATGGCTTCGAGGCGAACGAAGGCGTGATCCTGATCGCCGCCACCAACCGTCCCGACGTGCTCGACCCCGCGCTGCTGCGCCCGGGCCGCTTCGACCGGCAGGTGACGGTGCCCAACCCCGACGTGGGCGGGCGCGAGAAGATCCTGCACGTGCATGCGCGCAAGGTGCCGCTGGCGCCGAACGTGGATCTGAAGGTCATCGCGCGCGGCACGCCCGGCTTCTCGGGCGCGGATCTTGCGAACCTGGTCAACGAGGCCGCGCTGACCGCCGCGCGCCTGGGCAAGCGCCTTGTGACCATGGAGGATTTCGAGACCGCCAAGGACAAGATCATGATGGGCGCCGAGCGGCGCTCGATGGTCATGACCGAGGACGAGAAGCGCCTGACCGCCTATCACGAGGCGGGTCACGCCATCGTCGGACTGAACGTGCCCCAGCACGACCCCATCCACAAGGCCACCATCATCCCGCGCGGCCGCGCGCTGGGCCTTGTGCTGTCGCTGCCCGAGCGCGACCACCTGTCGGTGTCCAAGACCAAGTATGAGTCCAAGATCGCCATGGCCATGGGCGGCAAGGTGGCCGAAGAGCTGGTCTTCGGCCCCGAGAACGTGACCTCGGGCGCGGCCTCCGACATCCAGCAGGTCACCCGCATCGCCCGCGCCATGGTCACGCAGTTCGGCATGTCCGAGCGCCTCGGGAACATCGACTACGCCAACGAGCAGCAGAGCTTCCTCGGCGCCTACCAGGCGCCGGCGCACATCTCGCCCGAGACGCAGGAGATCATCGACGAAGAGGTGCGCCGCATCGTCGATCAGGGCTACGAGACGGCCAAGCGCATCCTGACCGAGAAGCGCGAGGATCTCGAGCGTCTGGCCCAGGGCCTGCTGGAATACGAGACCCTGACGGGCGACGAGATCCACAAGGTGCTGCGCGGCGAGCCGCTCGACCGTTCGGACGACGGCGGCGCGCCGCCCGCGCCCGAGGGCTCTGCGCCGGGCGTGGTCTCGATTCCCAAGGCGGGCAAGCGCCCGCGCGACGACGGCGGCATGGCGCCTCAGCCCCAGGGCTGAGGGCCGCCGCCCCTCCGCGCCCCGCCGCGCCGCTGGACGGCGGCGGCGCGGCGATCTAGGCTTCGCCCGATTGCGAAACGGTTTTCCGCGTCGGAGGAGCCCATGACCCCCTTCACCTTCCGCACCACCCCCGCCATCCTGTCCGAGCCGGGGGCCACGGCGCGCATCGGCGCGCTGGCGGCCGATCTGGGCGTGACCCGCGCCGCCTTCGTCACCGACCGCATGATCCTGGATCTGGGCCTGGCGCAGCCGGCGCTGGACGGTCTGGCGGCGGCGGGCATCGAGGCGACGGTGTTTTCCGACGTGGTCGCCGATCCGCCCGAAGAGGTGGTTCTGGGCGCCGTCGCGCGCGCGCGCGAGGCCGGCTGCGACGGCGTGGTGTCGGTGGGCGGGGGCTCGTCCATGGATACGGCCAAGCTGGTCGCGCTGCTGCTGGTCAGCGACCAGCCGCTCGAGCAGATCTACGGCGTCGATCAGGCGCGCGGCCGCCGCGCGCCGCTGATCCTGGCGCCGACCACGGCGGGCACGGGGTCCGAGGTCACGCCCATCTCGATCGTCACCACCGGCCAGGCCGAGAAGAAGGGCGTGGTCGCGCCGCAGCTTCTGCCCGACTGGGCGGTGCTGGACGCCGACCTGACGCTGGGCCTGCCGCGCGAGGTCACGGCCGCCACGGGCGTGGACGCCATGGTTCACGCGATCGAGGCCTACACCAGCCGTCACCGCAAGAACCCCGTCTCGGACGCGCTGGCGCGCGAGGCGCTGCGCCTTCTGGGCGCGAACATTCGCCGCGTGTGCGACAACCCGCGCGACCGCGAGGCGCGCGCGGCCATGCTGCTGGGCTCGATGCTGGCGGGGCAGGCCTTCGCCAACGCGCCGGTGGCGGCGGTCCATGCGCTGGCCTATCCGCTGGGCGGGCATTTCCATGTGCCGCACGGGCTGTCCAACTGCCTGGTGCTGCCGCATGTGCTCGAATACAACATGCCGGCCGCCGAGGCCCTTTACGCCGAGCTTGCTCCCATCGTCTTCGAGGGCGCGCGCGGCGCGGCCGATCTGGTCGAGGGGTTCCGCCGCCTTGCGCCCGAGATCGGGCTGAAGGCGCGGCTGTCCGAGGTCGGGGTGGGCCACAACCACCTGCCCATGCTGGCCGAGGACGCGATGAAGCAGACGCGGCTTCTGGTCAACAACCCGCGCGAGATGACGCTGGAGGCCGCGCGGGCGATCTACGAGGCGGCGCTCTGAGCGCCCGCGCCGAAGGCGCTAGGGGCGCTCGGGCGGGGCGGGGCGGGGCGTCGCCTCGCCCGGCGCGTAGATCTTCATGGGAAGCGGCTCGGCCGGGCGTCCGGCCGACTGCGTGGCGCGCTTGTGCGCCTTCCACTCGCGCAGGAATCGCAGATCCATGCGCGCCATGAAGACCGTCGCGCCCAGGAACATCACCGCGATGTAGGTGTAGATGGCGGCGCGCGCGTCCATGCCGGGCGGGTAGACGAACAGGGCCAGCCCGCTCAGATGCCGCTCGGGCGAGACGATCAGCAGGTTGACCAGATTCGTGCCCAGATGCAGCCCGATCGCCCCGCCCAGATTCGCCGTGCGCGAGGTGACGGCGGCCATGACCAGGCCGAACACGAAGTGATACCAGCTGATCCCGAGCGGACCCGCCGCCGCCGGATGGGCCATGGCGAACAGCGCCGAGGGCAGCACCGACCACCCCAGGATCGACCAGGTGCGCGCCGCGATCTGCTGCAGCAGATAGCCGCGGAAGAACAGCTCCTCGGCGGCCGCCTGAATGAAGATCATCGGCGCCGCCGCCAGCGCCAGCGGCGCCCAGACCCCGAGCGGCGCCAGCGCGAAGGTCTCGGGGCCATGCCGGTGCAGGATCGGCAGCCAGGCCAGCGCCCCGACCCCGAGCGAAATGCCCAGCCCGATTCGGAAGTGGCGCCAGTTCACCCGCCCGTCCGGCCCGAACAGCGTCGCGCCCGGGCGCCGGTGCAGCACGCGCACCACCAGCCACAGCGCGGGCCATACGCCCAGAAAACCGACCAGCGTGCCCAGCATGTCCGCCGCCCCGGGCGGGATCAGCGTCGCCAGCGGCCCGCCCTCGGCCATGGCGGCGAAAAAGCCGCGCCGCGCCAGCGCGCCGAAGCCGATCGCCAGCCCCGCCGCCAGCGCCGCGCCCAGCGCCGTGCGCCAAAGCTCGGCCCGCGCCTGCGCCGGCGCGCTGAAGGCGCGCAGCGGGTGCACGAAGGGCCGGGGCGGCGGCGATGGCGGGGTCTGGCTGCTCACGAGGCGCAAACTAGCGCCGGCCCCCCGGCGCGTCCATGCCCCCCGGCGCGCTTGCGCCGGCGCGCGCGCTTGTCTAAGCCTTTTCGGGCCCGGACGGCCCGACGCCGCCGGGGCGGCGCGCCCGGCCGCGGCTTTTCCCGCGGCGGCGCCGGCGCGCCGGTCTCAAGCCTGCCCATGGGGAACGCCGCGATGGACGCCAAGACCGACCTCAAGAACCGCCTGCCCAGCCGCCATGTGACCGAGGGACCGGCCCGTGCGCCGCATCGCTCGTATTACTACGCCATGGGCATGACCGATGAGGAGATCCACCGCCCCTTCGTCGGCGTCGCCACCTGCTGGAACGAGGCCGCGCCGTGCAACATCGCCCTCAACCGCCAGGCCCAGGCGGTCAAGCAGGGCGTGAAGGAGGCCCACGGCACGCCGCGCGAGTTCACGACCATCACCGTCACCGACGGTATCGCCATGGGGCATGAGGGCATGCGCTCGTCCCTCGCCTCGCGCGAGGCGATCGCCGACACGGTCGAGCTGACCATGCGCGGCCATTGCTACGACGCGCTGGTCGGGCTGGCCGGCTGCGACAAGTCGCTGCCGGGCATGATGATGGCCATGGTGCGGCTGAACGTGCCGTCGGTCTTCATCTATGGCGGCTCGATCCTGCCGGGGCGGCTCGACGGGCGCGACGTGACCGTGCAGGACGTGTTCGAGGCGGTCGGCCAGCACCAGGCCGGGCAGCTGTCGACCTGCGAGCTCGAAAAGCTCGAGCGCGTCGCCTGCCCCTCGGCCGGCGCCTGCGGCGGGCAGTTCACCGCCAACACCATGGCCTGCGTGTCCGAGGCGATCGGCCTTGCGCTGCTCAACTCGTCCGGGGCGCCCGCGCCCTATGAAAGCCGCGACCAGTATGCCGAGGCCTCGGGCCGCGCGGTGATGAACCTGATCGAGAAGAACATTCGCGCGCGCGACATCGTCACGCGCAAGGCGCTCGAGAACGCCGCGCGCGTGGTCGCCTGCACCGGCGGCTCGACCAATGCCGGCCTGCACCTGCCGGCCATCGCGCACGAGGCGGGCATCGACTTCACGCTGTTCGACGTGTGCGACATCTTCCGCGACACGCCCTACTTCGTCGATCTCAAGCCCGGCGGCCGCTATGTGGCCAAGGATCTTTACGAGGCCGGCGGCGTGCCCGTCATCCTCAAGGAGCTGCGCAAGGCCGGCCTTCTGCACGAAGACTGCATGACCGTCTCGGGCCGCACCCTGGGCGAGGAGCTGGACGAGATCGCGCGCGAGGCGGACGGGCGCGTGATCCATCCCGTCAGCAACCCCATCTCGAAGACCGGCGGCGTGGTCGGGCTGAAGGGCAACCTCGCCCCCGAGGGCGCCATCGTGAAGATCGCCGGCATGAGCGAGGATCAGCTGCGCTTCACCGGCCCCGCCCGCGTCTTCGAATGCGAAGAGGATGCCTTCGCCGCCGTGCAGAACCGCGAATACAAGGAAGGCGACGTGATCGTCATCCGCAACGAGGGCCCCGCCGGCGGCCCCGGCATGCGCGAGATGCTGGCCACCACCGCCGCGCTTTCGGGGCAGGGCATGGGCAAGAAGGTGGCGCTGATCACCGACGGGCGCTTCTCGGGCGCCACGCGCGGCTTCTGCGTGGGGCATGTGGGCCCCGAGGCGGCGCATGGCGGCCCCATCGCGCTGCTGCGCGACGGCGACATGATCACCCTCGACGCCGTCAAGGGCGAGATCTCGGTCGATCTGTCGGACGAGGAGCTGGAGCGCCGCCGCGCCGAGTGGAAGGGCCCGCGCGAGACGATCTACGCCTCGGGCGCGCTGTGGAAATACGCCCAGCTGGTCGGCAAGACCTATCTCGGCGCCGTCACCCATCCGGGCGCGAAGGCCGAGAAGCACGTCTACGCCGACCTCTGATGCATGACCATCACGGACGCCGCCGCCTTCGCGCGGCGGCCGCGGCGGCGGCGCTGACGGCCGCCGCCTTCGTTTGGGGCTGCGCGGCGCCCCCGCCGGGCGCGCCGGGCCGCGGCGGCGCGCCGGCCGCCGACCCGGCGCTTTTGACGGCGGGCGGCGCGCGCGTGCGCATCGATCCGCCCGAGGGGTTCTGCCTTGACCCGGCCTCGGCCGTCAGCGGCCCGCAGGGCGCCTTCGTCATGATGCAGGGCTGCGGCGACGATGACGAGCGCCCCGCGCAGGTGCTGCTGGTGTCGCTGGGCGCGGGGCCGATATTCGCCGCGCCCGAGCAGGACCGGGCGGCGCGGGCCGCGGCGCTGGATGCGCTCGAGGCTTTCGTGCAGACGCCCGAGGGGCGCGTGTCGGCCGGCATGGGCGGCCCCGCGGATCGGGTCGAGATCCTGGCGATGCGCCGCGCGGGCGACAGCCTGTTCGTGCTGGTGCGCGACGAGGAAAACCCCTTCGCCCGCGCCATGGGCGAGCGTTTCTGGCGCGCCTTCACGCAGCTGGGCGGTCGCGCGGCGGTGGTGTCCAGCGGCGTCTTCGGCGCGGGTCCGCTGGACGACGACCGCTTGCTGATCCGTCTGGCGCGGGCGGTGGTCGCGCTCAAGCGCGCGAATGGCGATCCGATCTCGGCGGATGAGCGCGAACTGGCCGAGGCCGAAGCCGCGCCGGCCATGCGCCCCGCCCCCGATTCCATCGCCGATTCCATCGCCGTTCCGGCCTCGCGCCCCGCGCGCCGCACGGTCGCCGGCCGGGGCGGCCCGCCGGCCGCGCCCATGCCCCGGGCGCGCCCCGCCGTCTGATCGCGGGGGGCTGATCGGGGGTGTCTGATCGGGGGGGCGCTGCCGCAAAGCGGCGGAACTGCGCCGCGCCGCGCGGATGGCGCGGACGGGGCCCACGCTTGCGTGCGAGGCCGCATTCCCGACGCGCGCGGCGGCGGGTCCGTCCGGCCAGGGCCGCCGCGCCGCGGGCCGGCGCCGCGGGCCGGCGGCGTGGGGCGGGAGTTGGGGCGGTGATTGGGGCGCGGCTGGGCGGAGCGTCGCCCGATCCGCGCGCGGGGCGGATGCCCGGCCCTGCGCATGGCCCGCCGCCCCGAGGCGCGCCGCCGCACGGCCCTGCCGAGCGGGGCGCGCAGGGGGCTTGCGCAGGTGACGTCGCCCCGGCGGCCTTGCGCCGCCGACCCGGGCCGCGTGGCTTCAGGCGGCGCCTTCGGCCTCGAGCGCGGCGACGCGCGCCTTGACGTCTTCGACCGCCTGCGCCTTCACCGGGCCGAAGCCGCGGATGTCCATGGGCGCGCGGGCGATCTCGATCGCGCGCGGCAGGGTCTGCGCCGTCAGCCCCGCCATCTGGCGCTCGATCAGGGCGCGATACCAGGCGGGCAGGGCGCGCTCCATGCGGCGCTCGGCGGTGCGGCCGAAGGGGTCGAGCGCCGTGCCGCGCAGCCGCTTCATCCGCGCCAGAACGTGGAACGCGCCGCGCACCCATGGCCCGAAGGCGCGCTTGCGCGGACGCCCGCGCCAGTCCTTCCCCAGCGGCAGCAGCGGGGGCGCGAGGTGGTGGCGGATGACGAAACCCTCCTCGAACTCGTCGCGCAGCCTGGCCTCGAAGGCGGGGTCCAGATGCAGCCGCGCCACCTCGTATTCATCCTTGACCGCCATCAGCTTGAACAGCGCGCGGGCGACCGCGTCGGTCAGCGCCTCGGAGCCCAGCGGGGCCTCGGCGGCGCGCACCTTTTCGACGAAGGCGCGGTAGGTCTCGGCATAGGCCGCGTCCTGGTAGTCGGTCAGGAAGGCCACGCGCCGCGCGATCGCCTCGTCAAGCGTGCGCGCGCGCTCGTCGGGCTTGCGCCAGGCGGCGGCGAAGGCCTCGGGATCGGCCGCGGCCAGACGCCCCCAGGCGAAGGCCGCCTTGTTCGCCTCGGGCGCGACGCCGTTCAGCTCGATGGCGCGCATCAGCGCCTCGAGCCCCGCGGGAACAAGCCCCGCCTGCCACGCCATGCCCAGCATCAGCACATTGGCGAAGACCGCGTCGCCCAGCAGCGCCTCGGCCGCGGCGTTGGCGTCCACGGTCAGCGGCTGCGCGCCGGTCAGCGCGGCGATGCGCGCGACGCGCTCGTCGATGCGCAGATCCGCGTCGCGGTTCAGCACCACGTCGCCCGTCGGCATGGGGGCGATGTTGAGCGCGGCCCGCATCCCGGGCCGATACATCGGGCTGGCCTTGGCCGAGGCCGACACCACCGCGTCGCAGCCGATCAGCGCATCGGCCGAACCTTCGTCGATGCGCACCTGGTTGAGCTGCTCGGGCGCGTCGGCGATGCGCAGATAGCTCAGCACCGGGCCGAATTTCTGCGCGAAGCCGGTGAAGTCGAGCACGCTCGCGCCGCGTCCCTCGAGATGCGCGGCCATCGAGATCAGCGCCCCCACCGTCACCACGCCGGTGCCGCCCACGCCGGTCACCAGCAGGTTCCACGGCCGGTCGGTCGGCGGCAGGGCGGGCTGGGGCAGGCGGGCGGCGGCCTCGTGCGGGTCGATCCCGGCGCCGGTCTTCTTGCGGCGGCGGGCGTTCTCGACCGTCACGAAGCTGGGGCAGAAGCCGTCAAGGCACGAGAAATCCTTGTTGCACGAGCTCAGATTGACGCGCCGCTTGCGGCCGAACTCGGTCTCGACGGGCTCGACGCTCAGGCAGTTCGAGGCGACCGAGCAGTCGCCGCAACCCTCGCAGACCAGCTCGTTGATGACGGCGAAGCGGGGCGGGTCCTCCATCGTGCCGCGCTTGCGGCGGCGGCGCTTCTCGGTGGCGCAGGTCTGCTCGTAGATGAGCACCGACACGCCGGGAACCTCGCGCAGCTCGCGCTGCACGGCGTCCAGCTCGGAGCGATGGTGGAAGGTGACGCCGGCGGGGAAGTCGGCGGCGCGGAACTTGCCCGGCTCGTCCGAGACGAGGGCGATGCGCTCGACCCCCTCGGCGCGCACCGACATGGCCACGCGCTGCACGCTGACCGGCCCGTCCACGGGCTGGCCGCCGGTCATGGCGACGGCGTCGTTGTAGAGGATCTTGAAGGTGATGTTCACCCCCGCCGCCAGGCACTGGCGGATGGCCATCGAGCCCGAGTGATACCAGGTGCCCTCGCCCAGGTTCTGGAACATGTGCCGGTTGCCGGTGAAGCGCGCGGCGCCGGCGCGGGGCACGCCCTCGCCGCCCATCTGGACGAAGCCGGCGGTGTTGCGGTTCATCCAGGTCGCCATGACGTGGCAGCCGATGCCCGCCCCGGCGGTCGAGCCCTCGGGCACGCGGGTCGAGGTGTTGTGCGGGCAGCCCGAGCAGAAATAGGGCGTGCGGGTCGCGCCCTCGACCACGATCGGCGCCGGCGCCCTGGGCAGGGCCTCGGCGCGGGCGGTCAGCTCCAGCCCCGGGAACAGCGTGTCCAGCCGCCGCGCCACGACCTGCGCCAGCATCCGCGGCGACAGCTCGCCCGTCCAGGGGATCAGGCGCTCGCCGTTCTCGTCGTGCTTGCCGACCATGCGCTGGGGCTTGTCGCCGGGAAAGTCGTAGAAATATTCCTTGAGCTGGCTCTCGACGATGCCGCGCTTTTCCTCGACCACCAGGATCTCGCGCTTGCCGCGCACGAAGTTCAGCGCGTCGCGCCGGGCCAGCGGCCAGACCATGCCGACCTTGTAGACCTCGATGCCGATGCGCCGGCAGGTCTCGGCGTCCAGCCCCAGCAGGCGCAGCGCCTCCATCAGGTCCAGGTGGCCCTTGCCGGTGGTGACGATGCCGTAGGTCGCGGCGGGCGTGCCGAAGATGGCGCGGTCGATGGGGTTGGCCTCGGCGAAGGCGTAGATGGCCTTCTTCTTCTCGGCCAGGCGCAGCTCGATCTCGGGGCTGGGCGGGTCCATCAGCCGATAGTGCAGCCCGCCCGGCGGCGGCGCGTAGTCGGGCGCGGCGAAGACGCGAGGGGGCTTGAGCTCGACCGAGGCGCCGGATTCGACGATCTCGGACACCACCTTGAACCCCACCCAGGCGCCCGAGAAGCGGCTGAGCGCGTAGCCGTATTCGCCGAACTCCAGATACTCGGCCACCGAGGCGGGCGACAGCACCGGCATGAACCAGCTCAGGAACGCCGCGTCCGACTGGTGCGGCATGGACGAGGACACGCAACCGTGATCGTCGCCCGCCACGGCCAGCACCCCGCCATGGGGCGACGAGCCATAGGCGTTGGCGTGCTTGAGCGCATCGCCCGAGCGATCGACCCCCGGGCCCTTGCCATACCACATGCCGAACACGCCCTGGACCTGGCGGTGGGGGTCGGTCTCGACCTGCTGCGAGCCGATGACGGCGCTGACGGCCAGATCCTCGTTCACGGCGGGCAGGAATTCGATGCGGTGGGCGTCGAGCAGCTTCTTCGCGCGCCACAGCTCCAGGTCCAGCCCGCCAAGCGGCGAGCCGCGATAGCCCGAGACGAAGCCGCCGGTCTTCAGCCCGGCGGCGCGGTCGCGGCGGGCCTGGTCGATGAGGATGCGGGTCAGCGCCTGCGTGCCGGTCAGAAAGACGCGGCCGCTTTCGGCGGCGTAGCGGTCGTCAAGCTTGTAGTCGCGAAGGGCTGGGGCGGCGTCGAGCATGGCGGCTGTCCTTGCGGGCGTCCTGGCGGGTTCGCGGCTCAGGATAGGCGGTTGCGCGCGGAAAGTTTCACCGTTTTTGCCGTCTTGCGTGGTGCAAACGGAAGGAATTTTCGTTTATGACTGAATTGCGAAAGGATTTGCCGATGACCGCGCCCAAGCTCGATTCCGCCGACCGCGCCCTGCTGCGCCTGCTCCAGACCGATGCGCGGCTCAGCAACGCCGAGCTGGCCGAGCGCGCGGGCCTGTCGCCCTCGGCCTGCTGGCGGCGCGTCCGGGCGCTGGAGGAGGCCGGCGTGATCCGCCGCCATGTGGCCGAGCTGGACCCGGCGCGCGCCGGCATCGGCTTTCGCGCCATCGTGCATGTCTCGCTGATCCGCCATGTGAAGGAGAACGCCGAGGCCTTCGCCCGCGCCGTCGCCGCCCGCCCCGAGGTGCGCGACTGCTGGTCCACCACCGGCGAGGCGGACTATCATCTGCATGTGGCCTGCGCCGATCTGGCGGCCTACAACGCGTTTCTCGAAATGCTGTTCGAGCTGCCGGGCGTGTCCAACGTGCGCACCAATCTGATCCTGCGCGACGTCAAGACCGGCGGTCCCCTGCCGCTTTGAGGCGGCGCAAGGCGAAATGCGAAAGGCTTGCGATGACCCGCATCGTCACCGTCACCCTCAATCCCGCGCTCGACCTGTCCACCAGCACGCCCAGGGTCGAGCCGGGGCGCAAGCTGCGCTGCGCGCCTGCGCGCATGGACCCGGGCGGGGGCGGGATCAACGTCTCGCGCGCGATCGCGCGCATGGGCGGCGCCAGCGTCGCGCTGGCGGCCATGGGCGGCGGCGTCGGGCGCGACCTGCGCGCGTTGCTCGAGGCCGAGGGAATCGAGACGCACGGCCTTGGGGTGCGCCGGCCCACGCGCCAGAGCCTGGCCGTGACCGAAGAGGAGACGGGCGCCCAGTTCCGCTTCGTCCTGCCCGGTCCGAGCTGGAGCGCCGAGGACTGCGAGGCCGCCGCCCGGCGCATCGCGCGCGCCGTCGGCGCGGGCGATCTGGCCGTGCTCAGCGGCAGCCAGCCCCCCGGCGTGCCGGCGGGCTTCGCGCCCGATCTGGCCGACCGGCTGGCGGCGAAGGGGGCGCGGCTGGCGCTCGACACCTCGGGCGCGCCGCTGCGCGCCGCCGCGGCCCATCGCGGCGCGCCCTTCGAGCTCTTGCGCATGGACTCGGTCGAGGCGGCCGAGCTGGCCGGCCGCCCGGTCGATCGGCCCGCCGAGGCCGCCGCGCTGGCCGCCCGGCTGGTCGCCGAGGGCGCCGCGCGCATGGCGGTGGTGGCGATGGGCGCGCGCGGCTCGGCGCTGGCGTGCGCCGATGGGCGGTGGATGTGCGCCCCGCCCCCGGTCAAGGTCGTCAGCGCGGTCGGGGCGGGCGACAGCTTCGTGGCCGCCTTCGTGCTGACGCTGGCGCGCGGTGGCTCGGCGCTCGAGGCGTGCCGCATGGGCGTGGCCGCCGCCGCCGCCGCGGTGCAGACCCCCGCCACCGAGCTGTGCGAGGGCGACGAGGTGCTGCGGCTTGCGCCCCTGGTGACCTGCGAGGCGCTTTGAGCGGGGCGCGGGGCATGGGGGCCTGAACCAAGGCGCCGCCTTGCGCGGACCGCGCCCTCTGGACGCGGCGCGCTCGGGCGGCGATAGTCGAGCCGACCGCGCGGCCCGCGACGCCGCGCCAGATCGGGAGGAAGGCGAAAATGGCTCGCAAGATCATGGGCGAAACGCGCCGCGCGGCGGCGCAAGGCTGGACGCGCCGCGCCGCGCTGGGGCTGGCGGCCGGCCTCGGGCTTGGCCTGGCGATGGCGGCGGGCGCCGCGGCGGCGGCCGAAAAGGTGGCCGTGGGCGCGCTGCGCTTCACCTCGCACGCGCCGACCTTCATCGCCTACGAGCGCGGCTATTTCGCCGATGAGGGGCTGGACGTCGAGCTCAAGTTCTTTCAGGCCGCGCAGCCCGTGGCGGTGGCGGTCGCCTCGGGAGACGTGGATTTCGGCGTCACCGCGCTGACGGGCGGCTTCTTCAGCCTGGCCGACAAGGGCGCCGTCAGGGTGATCGGCGGGCTGATGTCCGAGCATCCCGATCACGACGGCTCGGCGGTGCTGGTCTCGAACAAGGCGTGGGACGAGGGCGTGCGCTCGATGGCCGACCTGCGCGGGCGCAGCTTCGCGCTGACGCAGTTCGGCTCGTCCTTCCACTACATGGCGGGCCGCATCGCCGAGGCGAACGGCTTCGCGCTCGAGGACATGCGCCTTGTGCCGCTGCAGAAGGTCGGCGCCATGATCGGCGCGCTCAAGTCGGGGCAGGTCGACGCCATGGCCATCGTGCCGCACATCGCGCGGCCGCTCGATGCGGCGGGCGCGGCGCATATCGTCGGATGGGTGCGCGATCTGGGGCCGTATCAGGTCACGACCATCTTCACCTCGGCGGCCAACACGACCGAACGCCCCGAGCTGGTGCGCCGCTTCATGCGCGCCTATGCGCGCGGCATCGCCGACTATCGCGCCGTGATGCTGGACCAGGACCGCGACCCCGCCGCTACCGAGGCGATGGTCGATCTGATCCACAAATACGTCTATGCCGACCGTCCGCGCGAAAAGGCCGCCCCTTCGATCAAGGCCGGCGCGGTGCATCTGAACGCGGGCGCGGCGCTGGACGTCGCGGATGTCGAGCGGCAGTTGACCTGGTTCAAGAAGCATGGCCTGGCCCCCGCCGGGCTGACCATGGACAAGCTGGTCGATCCGCGCTTTCAGCCCGCGGGCGAGTGAGCGCGAGGAGAAGCCGATGGATCTGCGCGTCGTCGGCCTGACGCATGTCTATGCCGGCGCGCCGGTCCTGCAGGACATCGACCTCGAGATCCCCTCGGGGCGCATCCTGTGCGTGGTCGGCCCGTCGGGCTGCGGCAAGTCCACGCTCTTGCGCATGCTGGGCGGGCTCGAGCGGCCCGACGCGGGCGCCGTCCTTCAGGTCGGCGAGCCGCCCGAGGGCTGCCTGAACCCGCTCACCTACATCTTCCAGGACTTCGCGCTGCTGCCCTGGCGCAGCGTGGCGGGGAACGTGGCGCTGGCGCTCGAGGATCGCCGCCTGGGCCGGGCCGAAATCGCGCGCATCGTCGACGACGTGCTGGCGCGCACGCGGCTGAGCGCCTATCGCGACGCTCTGCCGCGCCAGCTTTCGGGCGGGATGCGCCAGCGCGTGGCCATCGCGCGGGCGCTGGCGGTGCGGCCGGCCTGCCTGTTGATGGACGAGCCCCTGTCCGCCCTCGACGCCCAGACGCGCGAGCTGCTGATGGACGATCTGGTCGGCCTGTGGCTGCGCGAGGGCTTCACCGCCTGCTACGTCACCCACAACCTTGCCGAGGCGGTGCGCCTTGGCCATCGCGTGGCGGTGCTGTCGCGCCGGCCCGGCCGGGTGCGCGAGGTGATCGAGATCGACATGCCGCTCGAAGAGCGCGCCGAGCGCATGCCCGAGCTGGCCGTTCACGAACGCCGCCTGTGGCAGCTTCTGCGCGAAGAGGCCGCCGCCGCCGATCAGGAGCTTGCCGATGTCTGAACCCGCCTGCGCCCATGCGCGCGAGGGCGCGCGGCCCGTGCCCTATCGCGGCGGCGGCTTTGCGCCGCGCCCGCGCCGCTGGGCGGGGGCGGCCTTTCTGGCGGGGCTGATCGCGTTCTGGGAGATGTGCTCGCGCCTTGGCTGGATCAGCCCGCTGGCGCTGCCGGCGCCGTCCGAGGCGCTGGCCGCGTTGCGCGACCTGGCCCAGTCGGGGCTGCTGGCCAAGCATCTGGGCGCCTCGCTGGGACGGCTGGCGCAGGGCTGGACGCTGGGCGTGCTGGCGGGGATCGCGGCCGGGCTGGCGGCGGGGCTGTTCTCTCTGGCGCGGGCGGGGATCGTGCCGCTGGTGGCGGCGCTGTTCCCGATTCCCAAGATCGCGCTCTTGCCGCTGTTCATCATCTGGTTCGGCATCGGCGAGGAATCCAAGGTCGCCACCATCCTGTTCGGCACGTTCTTTCCCATGACCATCGCGGTCTATGGCGGGGTCGACAACGTGGATCGGACGCTGATCCGCATGGGGCAGAGCTTTGGGCTGTCGCGGCTGTCGATCATCCGCAAGATCGTGCTGCCCGGCGCCATGCCGGCGATCCTGTCGGGCATGCGCATTTCCGCCTCGATCGCCATCATCCTGCTGGTCGCGGCCGAGATGATCGGCGCCGAATACGGCGTGGGCGCCTATATCCTGCTGGCGGGCAACCTGATGGCGACCGATCAGCTGATCGCCGGGGTGATGATCCTGTCGGCCATGGGGCTGACGGTCAGCTGGCTTCTGGGCATGGCCGAGCGCCGCCTGCTGCGCTGGCGCGCCTGAGCCGGATGCGCGGGCCGTGGCCCGGTTCAGCGGTTCAGCTGCCAGAAGGCGCCGTTCAGGACGGCGGCGAAGCTCACCCAACCAAGATAGGGCAGAAGCAGCAGCGCGGCGATGCGATCGACCCGCCAGGCGAGCGCCGCCAGCAGGGCGATCGAGACCAGCAGGCAAAGGATCACGGCGAACGCGCCGCGCAGATCATGCGCGCCGAAGAAGACGGGCGTCCACAGGGCGTTGAGCACCATCTGCAACGCCCACAGCCCGATGCAGGCGGCGACCGTCGCGCCGCCGCCCGACGCAAGCGCCAGGCGCGTTCCCGCCGCGGCGATCATCAGGTAAAGCACGGTCCACACGGGGCCGAACACCCAGGCCGGCGGGCGGAAGGACGGCGCGGCAAGGCCTTGATACCACGCTCCGCCCACGTCGAAGAACGCCCCCGAGGCCGCCGCCGCGAATGCGGCCGCGAAGAAGGGCAGGGCGACGAGCAGGGTCGTCATGTTCATGGAGCTTCTCCTTGCGCTTGCGCTTCGCGCTCTTCGGCCGCCGCCTTGGCGCCAAGGGCGCGATGCGCGTCCAGCGCCCGTTGGCGCGAAGCGGCCAGATCGACCAGCGGGCGCGGGTAGTCCCGCCCCAGCCGCAGCCCCGCCTGCGCCAGGACTTCGGCGGGGGCGGACCATGGCGCGCCCAGCCAACGGTCGGGCAGGCGCGCAAGCTCGGGGACGAAGCGGCGGATGTAGTCGCCTTGCGGGTCGAACTTCGCCGCCTGGGCGGCGGGGTTGAAGACGCGGAAATAGGGCGCGGCGTCGGCGCCCGATCCGGCCACCCATTGCCAGCTTGCCAGGTTCGAGGCGGGGCTGTGATCGACGAGGCAGTCGGCGAACCAGCGCGCGCCCGCGCGCCAGTCGATCAGCAGGTTCTTGGTCAGGAACGAGGCGACCACCATGCGCACGCGGTTGTGCATGTATCCCGTTTGCCACAGCTCGCGCATGCCCGCGTCGACCAGCGGAACGCCCGTGCGCCCGCGCCGCCATGCCTCCAGCCCCTCGGGGTCGTCGCGCCAGGGCATGGCGGCGAATTCGGGCCGCAGCGGCGCGTGCGCCAGCTTCGGGAAGTGGAACAGCAGATGGGCGCTGAACTCGCGCCAGCCAAGCTCGGCGCGAAACTTGGCCACGTCCTCGGGCGGGCCCGCCGCCTCGACCGCGTGCCAGACCTGGTTGGGCGAGAGCTGGCCATGCGCCAGATACGGCGACAGGCGCGAGGTCCGCCCCAGCGCCGGGAAATCGCGCCCCTTGGCGTAGCCGGCCAGGCGCTCCTGCACGAAGCCTTGCAGCGCGTCGTGCGCGGCGTCCTCGCCGATGCGCCAGAGGCGCCCCAGCCTGGCCTGCCATGGCGCCTCGTCGGGGGCGGCGAGGCCCGGCTCGTCGGGCGCGCGCGGCACAAGGTCGAGATGCGGCGCGGGCAGCGGCCGACGCGGCGGCGCCGCGCCCAGACATCCGCGCCGGTAGAAGGGCGTGAAGACGCGATAGGGCGCGCCGTCGGGCTTGAGCGTTTCCCACGGTTCCCAAAGCAAGGCGCCGTTGGCGCTGCGCGCCTGCAGCCGGGCGCCGGCAAGCGCGGCCTTGACGGCCGTGTCGCGCGCGATCGTCCAGGGCTCGTAGGCGCGGGTCCAGGTGATCAGGCTTGCGCCATGGCGCGCGGCCAGGGCCCGCAGCGCCTCGGCCGGGTCGCCGCGCAGCGCCCGCAGCGTTCCGCCCAGCGCGCGGTCGAGCGCGGCCAGCGCGCGCCCGCGCCACCAGGCGAAGGCGGCGCCGGCGGGGTGCGCGGCCACGAGCGCGGGATCTTCGATCGCCACCGGGATCACGCGCCCATGCGCCGCCGCCGCCGCAAGCGCGGGGTTGTCGGACAGGCGCAGATCGTTGCGGAACCAGTGGATCGCGACCGGGGCGGAAGAAGCGGCGCCCATGTCAGATGCGGAAGATCGGCTGCAGCGCCCGCGGGATCAGGCCGCGAAAGCGCAAGGGGGCGTCGGTGGCGGCGAGGCAGATGCAGGGCGCGCCCTCGTCGGCGACGGGCGTGTGCTCGAGGCTCTCGTCGGCGTATTCGACGTCGCCGACGCCAAAGCGCCCCGTCTCGTCATGGAAGGCGCCTTGCAGGACCAGCGTCAGCTCGCGCCCCTTGTGGCCATGATCGGGCACGGCCCGGCCCGGCGGGATGTAGAGAAGCCGCAGAGAGCCGTCCGGCCCGGCATGCAGCATGGCCTGCCGGATGCCCGCGCCCATGCTGCGCCATCGCGGCGGGCGTCCGCCCAGCGCCGCCATCACCGGCCCGGGGTAGATGCCCGAGGGCCGCGGCGGCTCGGGCGGCGCGGCGGCCGGATCGTCGAGGCGGGCCATGACGCGGGCCATCAGTTCGTCCGACACGGGTTCGGGGGGCAGGGTCTCGAGCACGGCGCCGCCCGCCGCCTCGTGCGCGGCCAGCCGGGCGCGGCATTCGTCGCACAGCGAGACATGCGCCGCCGTCGCGACCGAAAACGCATGCCCGAGGCGGCCCGCGGCGTAGTCCGCCAGCATCGGCTCGGGGATATGGTGCGTGACGTCGTGGGTCATGGGCGGCGAAGGTCCTTGAGTTCGTGGCGCAGGCGCGTCAGCGCCAGGCGGATGCGCGACTTGATGGTGCCCAGCGGCAGGCCGGTGACGGCGGCGATCTCGCCATGGGACAGCTCGCCCAGATAGGCGCGCTCGACCATCTCGCGCTGGGCCGGCGGCAGCGCGCCAAGCGCGTCGCGCAGGCGCCGGGTCTCTTGATCCAGTGCCAGCGCGTCGGCCGCGTCGGGGTCGTGCGCGGGCTCTTCGGCCAGCTCGTCGGGAACGGGACGCCCCTCGCGGCGGAACATGTCGATCTGCCGGTTGCGGGCGATGCGATAGATCCAGGCCGAGGCGCTGGCGCGCGCGGGGTCGAACTGGGCGGCCTTGCGCCAGACGGCCAACATGGCCTCCTGCACCACCTCTTCGGCCTGGGCGTCGGCCATGCCGCCGCGCCGCAGCATGGCCTTGAGCCGGGGCGCGTAATGCGCGAACAGCGCCGCGAAGGCCTGGCGGTCGCGCCGGTCGCGCACCGCGATCAAAAGCCGCGTCTGCTCGCTGAGCGCTTCGCCCGTTTCGCTCATGGATCCTGCCTGCCTCTTGCCCGCAGCGCGCGCGCACGCCGTCTTGCGCCCGTCGCCTTTCGCGCGAGCGTAGCCGAGCGGGGGCGCGGGGCAAAGCGCCGCGCGCGGGGCCGGCCCGGCCTTTGGCGCGGCGCCGCGGCAGGTTTCCATGTCGATCGCGCTGGTCATGCATCCTTTACGCGGCGCCGGGCGGGGCGGATCACTTGCGGCGCCGAAAAAACCGGGCCGCGCCCGCGCGAGTGATCCGACAGCGGTCTTCATGCGTATGTTCACAAAGACTTCACGCAGGAGAGCGACATGGCATTCGATTTGCGGCCCTCGGCCCCGCGGCGCATCGCGATCATCGGGGGCGGGGTGACGGGGCTTTACGCCGCGCGGCTTCTGGCGCCGGGGCGCCATGTCACGCTGTTCGAGGCCGCGCCCCGCCTTGGCGGACATGCGCGCACCGTCGCCGCGGGCCGACGCGGCGACAGGCCGGTGGATACGGGCTTCATCGTCTTCAACCACGCCAACTACCCGCATCTGGGCCGGCTGTTCGACGAGCTGGACGTGCCCCTGCTCAAGACCGACATGAGCTTCGGCGCCTCGCTCGAGGGCGGCGCGATCGAATACGGGCTGCGCAATCCCGGCGCCGTCTTCGCGCAGCCGTCCAATGCGCTGCGCCCGGCGTTCTGGGGCATGATCCGCGACGTCCTGCGCTTCAACCGCCTGGCGCCGGCCGCCGCCCGCGACGACATGACCCTGGCCGAGCTGTCGGCGCGCCTTGGCCTCGGGCGCTGGTTCGAGCGCCACTACCTGCGGCCCATGTGCGCGGCGATCTGGTCCACGCCCGCCGCGCAAATCGGCGCGTTTCCGGCGCGGCGGATGGTGCGCTTCTTTCTCAATCACGGGCTGATGTCGGTCTCGGGCCAGCACCAGTGGTGGACGGTCGCGGGCGGGTCGATCTCTTACGTCGAGCGCCTGGCCGCCGATCTGCGCCGCCGCGGGGTCGATCTGCGCATCGGCGCGCCGGTCGCGGCGGTCCTGCGCGGCGAGGGGGGCGTGCGCGTGCGCGCCGCGGGGGCCGAGCCCGAGCGCTTCGACGAGGTGGTCTTCGCCTGCCACGCCGACGTGGCGCTGCGCCTTCTGGCCGATGCCGCGCCCGAAGAGCGCGCGGCGCTGTCCGCCGTCCGTTTTCAGGACAACCGCGCCGTGCTGCACGCGGACGCCGCGCTGATGCCGCGGCGGCGCAAGGCATGGTCGGCGTGGAACTATGTGTCGGGCCGCGGCGGCGGCGACGCGGGCGTGGGGGTGACCTACTGGATGAATCGCCTCCAGAGCATCCCCGAGGACGATCCGCTGTTCGTCACGCTGAACCCGCCCGCCTCGCTGCGCGACGAGCTGATCCAGGACGAGACGACCTTTCGCCACCCGGTCTTCGACCACGGGGCCATTGCGGCGCAAGAGCGCATCGCCGCCATGCAGGGCGCGCGCGGCGCATGGTTCGCGGGCGCCTGGCTGCGCCACGGCTTTCACGAGGATGGCTGCGCGACCGCGGCCCGCGTCGCGCGCGCCATCGCGGCCAGGGGCGAGCGCGGCGCGGATGTGCGCTCGGGGGCGACGGCATGATCGCGCGCGCCTCGGGAAACGCCCCGCCCAACGCCCCGCCCGCGCGCCTGCCCCTGCGCCTTGCGGGCGCGACGACCCATCTGCGGCGGGGTTCGGTTCGCCACAGGCTGACCCATCGGGCCGAGATGGTGCTGATCGATCCCGAGTCGCCCATGCCCCCGCCCTTTCCCCTGCGGCGCAACCGCTTCGGCCTGCTTTCGGTGTCCGATCGCGACCATGGCGGCCCGCCCGGGCGCGGGCGCGGCGCGGCATGGGCGCGCCAGACCCTCGAGGCGCGCGGCGTGACGGCCGACCGGCTGGCCCTTCTGACCACGCCGCGATTCCTGTGGTGGGGGTTCAACCCCGTCAGCTTCTGGCTGGCGTGGCGGGACGAGGCGCTGGTCGCGGTCATCGCCGAGGTGACCAACACCTGGGGTCAGCGCCACGCCTATGTCTGCCGCCATGAGGACGGCCGCCCGATAACCCCGGACGACAGGCTGACCGCGGCCAAGATCTTTCACGTCTCGCCCTTTCAGGACGTGGCGGGCGACTACGCCTTCCGCTTCGACTTCGACTTCGGCGCGCGCGCGCTCGACATCCGCATCGTGCACCGGAACGGGCCCGAGGGCGTGGCCGCCAGCCTGGCGGGGCCGCTCATGCCGCTGGGCCGCCGCGCGCTGGCGGGCATGATGCTGCGCCATCCCTTCGGGCCGCTGCGCACGCTGGCCCTGATCCACTGGCACGCGCTGCGCCTTGCCCTCAAGGGCGCGCGCTGGCGCGAGCGCCCCGCGCCCCCCGCTTCGGAGACCAGCCCATGACCGCCCCTCTCGTCCGCCTCGCGCCCGCGCCGCGCGCCCGCCAGCCTGGCCCAAACGCGCGCTCGGCCTTTCTCGACGCCTGCGCGGCGATCGCGCACGGCAGCCTGCGGCTGACCACCCCCGAGGGCGCCGTGCGCCATTTCGGCGCTGGCGCGCCGCAGGCCGAGCTCATCCTGCACGACTGGGCCGCCCTGGCCGCCGCGCGCGATCGCGGCGAGGCCGGCTGGGCCGCGGCCTATGCCGCGGGCCTGTGGGACAGCCCCGACATCGAGGCCGTCTGCGCGCTGGCGCTGCGCAACCCGCGCGCGCCGTTCGGCTTGGGCGCGCCCCGGCCCGCGGCGCGGCTGGCGGCGAGGGCGGCGCGCGCGCTTGGGGCCGAGTCCCGCGCCGATGGCGGGCCGCTGATGCTTGTCCGGCCCGAGCTGGGCGCCGAGTTCTACCGCCAGTGGCTGGACGAGGGCATGCATTGCTCCGCGGCGCTTTTCGCGCGCGAGGGCGATTCGCTCGAGCGCGCGCAGCTTGCCAAATGCGACCGGATCCTGGATCTGCTCGGCCCCGCGCCGGGCGCGTTGCTCGAGCTCGGCTGCGGCTGGGGCGGCTTTGCCGAGCGCGCCGCCGAGCGCGGCCACCGGGTCACGGGCATCGCCGCCACGCCCAACCACAAGGCCTATGCCGACGCGCGCCTCGACGGCCGCGCCGAGATCCGCCTGCAGGGCGACCGCGAGGACCGGGTGCAATACGACGCCATCGTCGCGATCGAGTCCATCGGCGCCGTCGGCGCGCGCCGGCGGCCCGCCTGGTTCAAGAGCCTTGCCGCGCGCCTCAAGCCCGGCGGGCGGGCGGTGGTGCAGGCCGTCGTCACGCCCGACGAGGCGGCCGAAGCCGGGCCGGGCGCATTTCCCGGCGCCCTCGCCCCGCGCGAGGCGGCGATCGCGGCCGAGGCGCGGCGGGCCGGATTGACCGTGGC
The DNA here is from genome assembly GCF_900111545.1 of Oceanicella actignis. NCBI lineage: Bacteria > Pseudomonadati > Pseudomonadota > Alphaproteobacteria > Rhodobacterales > Paracoccaceae > Oceanicella > Oceanicella actignis. Next base: position 543,193 of record NZ_FOHL01000001.1, on the reverse strand, counting down.
CGGGCGCCTGGCCTTCGGCGAGCACCATGCGCGCACGCTGCGCGCCTGGGATGAACGGATGCAGGCCCGTGCCGGGCGGCTGGCGCAATACGGCTTTGACGCCGCGACGCTGCGGCGCTGGCGCTATCGTCTGAACGCCGGCGCCGCGGCCTTCGCCGCCGGGCGGGTCGATGTGGTTCAGCTGGCGCTCGAACATGGCTGAGTCCGCGCCCCTTGCCGGCGCGCCGGAGGGCGCGCGTTGGCGCATGGCGCTGACGGCGGGTCTGCTGGCCTCGGCGGGGCTGCCGCTCTATGTGCATCTGCCGCGCTTCGTCGCCGCGCTGGATCTGCCGCTGGCCGCGGCGGGCGGGCTGCTGCTGGCGCTGCGCGCGCTTGATTTCGCGCAGGACCCGCTGCTTGGCCGCCTTGTGGACCGGATGCGCGCGCGCGCCGGGTTGCTGGCGGCGCTGGCGCTGGGCGGCCTTGGCGCCGGCTTCGCCGTCGTGTTCGCCGCGCAGCCCGGGATATGGGCGCTGACGGGCGGGCTTGCGCTTTTGTTCACCGCCTACAGCCTGGGCATGATCCTGCTTTACGCGGCGTCGGTCGATCTGGCGGCCAGTTCCGAGGCCGGGCCGCATCTGAACCTTGCCGCCTGGCGCGAAAGCGGCGCGCTGGCGGGCGTGCTGCTGGCCGCGGTCCTGCCGGCGGCGCTGACGGCGGCGGTGGGGCCGCGCGCGGGCTACGCCGCCTTCGGACTGCTCATGGCCGGGGCGGCGCTGGCGGTGTGGCTGGCGAGCCGTCCGCTCTGGCGCGCGCTGGCCCCGCGCCGCGCCCCGGCCTTCGCGCTGCGCCCGCTTTTCGCCGCGGGCGGGGGCTGGCTGCTGGCGCTGGCTCTGGCGAACACGCTGCCGGTGGCGATCACGGCGACGCTGTTCCTGTTCTTCGTCGAGGATCACCTCAGGCTCGGCGCGCTGGCGGGGCCGTATCTGGCGGCCTTCTTTCTTGCCGCCGCAATGGCCGCGCCCGGCTGGGCGGCGCTGGCGCGGCGTCTTGGAACCCGGCCGGTGCTGGCGGCGGCCATGGCGCTGGCCGTCGCGGCCTTCGCCTGGGCCGCCCTGCTGCCGGCCGGGGCGGCCTGGGCCTTTGCGGCGATCACGGTGGGCTCGGGCGCGGCGGTGGGGGCCGAGCTGGTGCTGCTGCCGGCGCTGTTCGCGGCGCTTCTTGCGCGCCATGACCTGCCGCAGGGCGTGGCCTTCGGCCTGTGGTCGCTGGCCGGAAAGCTGGCGCTGGCCATCGCCGCCGCCGTGGCGCTGCCGGCGCTGGCGCTGACGGGGTATGTCCCCGGCGCCCCGCCCGGGCCGGAGGCGGCGCGCGCCCTTGTGCTGGGCTACGCCGTCCTTCCCTGCATTCTGAAGCTGCTTGCGCTGGGCCTTCTGCTGGCGCTTCCACGAAAGGTGTTCTGATGCTCAAGCTCCTTGCCGCGCTGTTCGTCGTTCTTGCGCTGGCGCTGGCGATCCAGCGCCACTTCTTCAGCTTCGCGGCGCAGTCTCCGGCGCGCTACGCCGGCTCTGAGCCCGCCTTCGATCTGAGCCGGCATCTGGGCGGCGACATGATCTCGGAGGGCGTCATCTTCGGCCCCGCCGGCGCCGTGGTCAGCCGCTTCACCGCCCGGATGCGCGGCGTCTGGTCGGGCGCCGAGGGCCGGCTGTCGGAAAGCTTCCGCTATGCCTCGGGCGAGAAGCAGGAGCGCGAATGGACCATCGTCCGGGGCGAGAACGGCCGCTTCTCGGCGACGGCGCCCGACATCGTCGGCGTCGCGCGCGGTCAGGTTTCGGGCGCGGCCGCGCGCCTGACCTACAGGCTGCGCCTGCCGCAATCCTCGGGCGGGCATGTGCTGAGCGTGGTGGACTGGATGTATCTGACCCCGGACGGCGTCATCATCAACCGCTCCGAGATGCGCAAGTTCGGCGTCAAGGTGGCCGAGCTGATCGCCACCATCCGCCCGGCCGGGACGGATGCGCGATGAGCGCCGTCGCGGGGCTGCGCTGGTGGATCGTCGGGGCCAGCTCGGGCCTTGGGCGCGCGCTGGCGCTCGAGATGGCGCGCGCGGGCGCAGAGGTGATCGCCTCGGCCCGCAGCGCCGACGCGCTTGCGGCGCTGGCGGGCGAGGATGCGCGCATCTCGCCGCTGCCGCTTGACGTGACCGATCCGCGCTCGGTCGCCGAGGCGGCGGCGCGGATCGGCGCGCCCGATGGCGTGATCTACGCCGCCGGCGCCTATGAACCCATGCGCGCGCAGGACTGGCGTTTGGGTGTGGCCGAGGCGGTGGCCGAGGTCAACTTCATCGGCGCGCTGACCGTGCTGTCGCATGTCGTGCCGGGCATGGCCGAACGCGGGGCGGGGCGGGTGGTTCTGATCGGCTCGCTGGCGGGCTTTCGCGGTCTGCCCGGCGCGATCGGCTACGGCGCCTCGAAGGCCGCGCTGATGCATCTGGCCGAGAACCTGCGCGCCGATCTTGCCGGCTCGGGCGTGACGGTGCAGCAGGTCAATCCGGGCTTCATCCGCACCCGGCTGACCGCCAGGAACGATTTCCACATGCCGCAGATCATGACGCCCGAAGAGGCCGCGCGCCGCACGCTGGCGGCGATCCGCTCGGGGCGTTTCTCGACCAGCTTTCCCGCGCCCTTCGCCTGGCTGTTCACGCTGGGCCGCTTCGCGCCGCTGCCGCTGTTCCACGCCCTGTTCGGCGGCGGCGCGAAGGCGTCGGGGCGCGCCGACAGGAAGGAGAAGAAGGGATGATCCGCCGCCGAGACATCTTCCGCCTGGCCGCCGGCGCCGGCGCGCTGGCGCTTGCGCCGGGGGCCGCGCGCGCCGCCAGCGCCTGGGATTTCGTCTTCGAGGCCCTCGAGGGCGGGCCGATGCCCCTTGCGCAGTGGCGCGGCAAGGTGCTGCTCGTGGTCAACACCGCGTCCTTTTGCGGCTTCACGCCCCAGTATCGCGCGCTTGTCCGCATCTGGCGCGAATATCGCGACCGGGGCCTGGTCGTGATCGGCGCGCCCTCGACGGATTTCCGGCAGGAATACGCCGAGAAGGACAAGATCAAGACGTTCTGCGAGCTCACCTATGGCGTCGATTTTCCAATGACGGCGCCGGTGCATGTGGTGGGGCCGGACGCGCACCCCTTCTTCGCCTGGGCCGCGGCCGAGACCGGCGAGCGCGTGCGCTGGAACTTCAACAAGTATCTGATCGGCCGCGACGGTCGCGTCATCGCCTGGATGCCCAGCACGCTCGACCCCGCCGCGCGCAAGGTCCGCGAGGCGATCGAGGCGGCGTTGGCCGCGCCCGAGGCATGAGCCCCGCGCGCGCGGCGGCGCTTCTTGGCGCGGCGGGGCTGGGTCCCTTCTGGGGATTCGCGCTGGCCGCGCATGTGGCCGCCGCAAGCCCGGCCGCGGGGACGGCGCTTCGGGCCGAGCTGGCCTGGGGCGCGACGATCCTGGCCTTCATGGCCGGCGCCCGCTGGGCCATGGCGCTGGCGGCCGGGGCCGGCGCCGCGCGGCTGGCGGCCTTTGCGCTGGCCAGCCTGCCGGCCTTCGGCGCGCCGTTCATGCCGACGCCGGCCGGCCTTGGGCTGCTGGCCGCGGCCTTCGTCGCGCTGCTGGCGGTCGAGCTTGCCCCCGCAAGCCGGGCCGAGGCGCCGCCCTGGTATCCGGCGCTGCGCATCCGGCTGACATCGGGGGTTCTGGCGGCGCTGGGCGTCGCGGCGCTTGCCGCGTGAGGGGCGCGTCGGGGGCCGGCGGCGTGCCGGCTTGGGGCGGCCTTGCGGGCCGGGGCGCAACGGCGCCGGGGCGCGATCGCGGCGCGTCAGGGCGCCCGGCGCATGTCGGCGAAGGCCCGCGCGAGGCGCAGGCGCGCCCCGGCCGGCCGGAAAAGGCGCGCGGCGCGGTCGGCGCGCCCGCCGCCTGACCCAGCCGGGCCGCCGGCGGGCGCGCCGCAGACGGCCTCACCAGGCGGCGCGCAGCAGTTCGAGCGCGGCCTGCTCGGTCAGCTCGACCGGGTTGCCGCCCGCGCTCGGGTCCTTGACGGACATGGCGGCGATCTGGGCGAAGCTGTCCTCGGTCACGCCCAGCTCGCGCAGCCGCGCGGGCACGCCCAGATCGGCGCGCAGCCGCTCGAAGAACCGCACGAAGCCGTCGAAGCCGCCCTCGACGCCCAGATAGGCGGCGGCCTGGACGATGCGCTCTTCGATCGCGGGGCGGTTGAAGGCCATCACCGCCGGGATCAGCACCGCGTTGGTCGCCCCGTGATGGGTGTTGAACATGGCGCCGATCGGGTGCGAGAGCGCATGGACCGCGCCCAGCCCCTTCTGGAAGGCGACCGCGCCCATGGCCGCGGCGCTCATCATGTGGGCGCGGGCCTCGAGATCGCCGGGGGTGGCGTAGGCGCGGGGCAGCCACTCCTTGACCAGGCGCATGCCCTCGAGCGCGATGCCCTGGCTCATGGGATGGTAGAAGGGCGAGGAGAACGCCTCGAGGCAGTGCGCGAAGGCGTCGAGCCCCGTGCCGGCGGTGATGGCCGGCGGCATCGAGACGGTCAGCTCGGGGTCGCAGATCACCTGCGCGGGCAGCATGCGCGGGTGGAAGATGATCTTCTTCTCATGCGTGGCCGAGTTGGTGAGCACGCCCGCGCGCCCCACCTCGGACCCCGTGCCCGCCGTGGTCGGCACGGCCACGATCGGGGCGATGGCGTCGGCGTCGGCGCGCGACCACCAGTCGCCGATGTCCTCGAAATCCCAGACGGGGCGGGTCTGACCGGCCATGAAGGCGATCAGCTTGCCCAGGTCCAGCGCCGAGCCGCCGCCGAAGGCGACGACGCCGTCATGGCCGCCCTCGCGGAAGGCGGCGACGCCGGCGGCCAGGTTGCCCTCGTTCGGGTTGGGGTCCACCTGGCTGAACAGCGCGCGGCCCAGCCCCGCCGCGTCGAGCGCGTCGAGCGCGCGCGCGACGATGGGCAGCGGCGCGAGGCCGCGATCTGTGACCAGCAACGGACGGCGCATGCCCGCCGCCGCGCAGGCCTCGGGCAGCTCGGCGATGCGGCCGGCGCCGAAGCGGATCGCGGTCGGGTAGCTCCAGTTGGCGACGAGCTTCATGGCTCAGACCTTCTTCTTGAGGTGGTAGGATTTCGGACGCGTGAGGTTGTGGAACCCGATCACCGACAGCGCCCCGCCGCGGCCGGTGTCCTTGCAGCCGGTCCAGCACAGCGCGGGGTCGAGATAGTCGCAGCGGTTCATGAACACCGTGCCGGTGCGCAGCCGCTCGCCCACCCGCGCGGCGCGCGCCGCGTCGCGGGTCCAGAGCGAGGCGGTCAGCCCGTAGTCGCTGTCGTTCATCAGCGCCACGGCCTCGTCGTCGTTCTCGACCTTCATGATGCCGACGACGGGGCCGAAGCTTTCCTCGCGCATCACGCGCATCTGGTGGTTGACGTCGGTCAGCACCTGCGGCGCCAGATAGGTTCCGCCGTCATCCTCGGGGAACAGGGCCGGGTCGATATGGGCCTTCGCGCCCTGGGCCAGGGCCTCGGCGATCTGCTCGCGCACGGTGCGGGCCACGCGCAGATTCGCCATCGGGCCAAGAGTGGTGGCCTTGTCCAGCGGGTTGCCCAGCCGGTATCCCTTGACGATCTCGACCGCCTTCTCGACGAAGGCGTCGTAAAGCGGCGCGGCGACGTAGATGCGCTCGATGCCGCAGCAGCACTGGCCCGAGTTGAACATCGCCCCGTCGATCAGCCCCGCGGCCGCGGCGTCAAGGTCGGCGTCGTCCATCACATAGCCCGGATCCTTGCCGCCCAGCTCGAGCCCGAGCGGGGTGAAGGTGCCGGCGGCGGCGCGCTCGATGGCGCGGCCGGCCTCGACCGAGCCGGTGAAGTTCACGAAGTCGAAGCTGCGCGCGGCGATCAGCCCCTCGGTGGTCTCGTGGTCGAGGAAGAGGTTGACGAAGACATCCTCGGGCACGCCGGCCTGGTGGAAGGCCTCGGCCAGGCGCTCGCCGGCCAGAAGGGTTTGCGTGGCGTGCTTGAGCACCACCGCGTTGCCGGCCATCAGCGCCGGGGCAAGGGTGTTGATGGCGGTCAGATAGGGGTAGTTCCACGGCGCGATGACGAATACGACCCCGTGCGGCTCGCGGGCGATGCGGCGCTCGAAGGCGTCGGAGTTCTCGATCACGAGGGGGGCGAGCGCCTCGTCCGCGATCGAGGCCATGTAGGCCGCGCGCTCGCGCACGCCGCCGAACTCGCCGCCATAGCGCACGGGCCGGCCCATCATGTGGGCCAGCTCGACCACGAGGCGGTCGTTCATGCGGCCCAGATTCTCGACGCCCTTCATCACCAGCTCGACGCGCTCGGCCAGCGGGCGGGCGGCCCAGGCGGCCTGGGCGACGCGGGCCGCCTCGACGGCGTGCGCGGCCTGAACGGGGTCGGCGACGGGCCGCTCGGCATAGACCGAGCCGTCGATGGGCGAAATGCAGCGCAGGGTCTTGGTCATGGGTCAGGCTCTTTCGAATCCGCGGCGCAGCTCCCAGTCGGTCACCGCGCGGTCATGTTCCATCTGCTCCCAGCGGGCGGCGTGGACATAGTGGTCCACCACCGCGTCGCCGAAGGCTTCGCGCAGCAGCGCCGAGCGGTCCAGAAGCTCGGTCGCCTCGCGCAGCGTGCGGGGGATCTCGGCGACGTCCGCGCCGGCATAGGCGTCGCCGACATAGGGCGGCTCCAGTTCCATGTTCTTCTCGACTCCGTCAAGCCCCGCCGCGATCAGGGCCGCCATGGCCAGATGGGGGGTCAGATCGGCGCCGCCGATGCGGCACTCGACGCGCACGGCCTTGCTCGCCTCGCCGACCACGCGGAAGCCCGCGGTGCGGTTGTCCAGCGACCAGACGGTCTTGGTCGGCGCGAAGGTGCCGGGCGCGAAGCGCTTGTAGGAGTTGACGTGCGGCGCGAGGAAATAGGTGATCTCGCGCGCGTGGCGCAGCAGGCCGGCCAGCCAGGCGCGCATCAGCGCCGACATGCCGTGCGGCGCCTCGGGGTCGAAGAACAGCGGCTTGCCGTCCATGTCGACCAGCGACTGGTGGATGTGGCTGGAGTTGCCGGCGTGGCGGGCGCTCCACTTGGCCATGAAGGTGACGGCGTGACCCTTGGCCCAGGCGATCTCCTTGGCGCCGTTCTTGATGATGGCGTGCCGGTCGGCCATGGTCAGCGCGTCGGCGTAGCGGACGTTGATTTCCTCCTGCCCGGCGTCGGCCTCGCCCTTGGTGTTCTCGATCGGGATGTCGGCGCCGTAAAGCCCGTTGCGGATGGCGCGCATCACCGCCTCTTCCTTGGTGGTCTGGAAGATGTGGTAGTCCTCGTTGTAGGCGCTGATGGGCTCGAGCCCCACATGGCCGGCGGCCTGGGCCTGCTCGTAGCTCTGGCGGAACAGGAACAGCTCCAGCTCGGTGGCCATCATGGCGCGCATGCCCATGGCTTCGAGGCGCGCGACCTGCTTCTTGAGCATCGCGCGCGGCGAGTGGGGCACGGGCGCGTGGTCGTGGTGGTCGAGCACGTCGCAGATCACCAGCGCCGTGCCCTCGAGCCAGGGAACGCGGCGCAGCGTGTCGAGATCGGGCTTCATGACGTAGTCGCCATAGCCCGACTCCCACGAGGTGGCCTTGTAGCCCTCGACGGTGGACATCTCGAGGTCGGTGGCCAGCAGGTAGTTGCACGAATGCGTCTCCTCCCAGGCGGAGTCGACGAAATGGCGCGCGTGGAAGCGCTTGCCCATCAGGCGGCCCTGCATGTCCACCTGCGCGGCGAGAACGGTGTCGATCTCGCCCGTTTCGGTCAGCGCGCGAAGCTCGTCCAGTGTGAGTTTGCCAGGCATGGGCGTGTCGTCCTTCGTTCTCGTCGCGGCGCCGCCCCCGGCGCGCGGCGGCGGCGGGGGCGGCGGATGATCGGCCTTGGCGGGCCGCTCAGTCGTAGCGGTAGGGGCGGCCGGCCTTGGCCATGACCTCGTTGTATTCCTTGAAGATCTGCACCACGCGGGCCGCGCGCGGCGAGGTCTGGGCGATCTCGTCCCAGAACTTGTGCGCCTCGGCCTCGACCTTGGCCCATTCCTCGTCCGGGATGGTGGTCAGCTGCATCTTCTTGCCATGCACGCGCAGCTTGGCCTCGCCGCCCCAATACCAGTGCTGGCGGTAGTAGTGCGAGCTGTCCATGCACACGCGGAACAGCGCCTTGAGGTGCTCGGGCAGCTCGTTCCAGCGTTCTTCGTTGGCGAAGTAGCTGCCGATCCACGCGCCCGAGATGTTGTTGGTCAGGAAGTAGTCGGTCACGTCGGCCCAGCCGACGGTGTAGTCCTCGGTGATGCCCGACCAGGCGATGCCGTCAAGCTCGCCGGTCTGCACGGCGACCTCGACGTCCTCCCAGGGCAGCGTCACGGGCACGACGCCGAAACGCGACAGGAAGCGGCCCGCGGTCGGGAAGGTGAACACGCGCAGCCCCTCCAGATCCTTGAGCGAGCGGATGGGCTTCTTGGTGGCGAAGTGGCACGGGTCCCAGGCGCCGGCCGACAGCCACTTGACGCCCTCGACCTCGTCATAGGCCTCTTCCCAGATCTCCTTGAGGCCGTATTGCTCGAACAGCACCGGCACGTCCAGCGAGTAGCGCGTGGCGAAGGGGAAGTAGCCGCCGAACACGCTCACATCCGTCGGCGCTGCGATCGAGTCGTCGTCCGACTGCACCGCGTCCACCAGCCCGCGCTGCATGGCGCGGAACAGCTCGCCCGTGGGCACCAGCTGGTCGGCGTAGTAGAGCTGGATCTCCATCTCGCCGTTGGCGATCTTGTTGAACATGTCGATCGACGGCTTGATGACGTGCTGCGCCAGCGCCGGGCCGGCATAGGTCTGAAGGCGCCACACGATCTTCGACTGCCCGTGAACGGCGGGGGCGGCCAGCGCGCCGGCGCCCGCGGCCGCGCCGACGGCGGTGGTGCGGAGGAAATCTCGTCTCGTCGTCATGGTCGTTTTCCCTGTCTGAGGGGCCCTCGGGCCCGGTTTGCGCCCGCCTTGTGCGCCGGCGGGTCTTGTGGTTGTCGCTCGCCCCATCCTTCGGCCTCAGCGCCCGTAATGCTGCTCGGGCAGCCAGAGGGCGATCTGCGGGAACATCATCACCAGCGCCAGCGCCAGGATCATCACCCCCACGAAGGGAATGATCGAGGCGTAGATGTCCCGCAGCCGCACCTCGGGCGGCGCCATGGCGCGCATCAGGAACAGGTTGTAGCCGAAGGGCGGGGTCATGTAGGCGATCTGGCAGGTGATGGTGTAGAGCACGCCATACCACACCAGGTCGAAGCCCAGCGCCTTGACCAGCGGCACATAGAGCGGCGCGACGATGACCAGCATGGCCGTGTCGTCCAGGAACGTGCCCATGAGCAGGAAGCTCAGCTGCATCAGGATCAGCACTTCCCACGGGCCAAGGCCCAGATCCTGCAGGAAGAAGCCCTCTATGGCCCGCACCGCGCCCAGCCCGTCGAACACCGCGCCGAAGCACAGCGCCGCCAGGATGATCCACATGAACATGCAGGTCACGCCAAGGCTCTTTTGCAGGATCACGCCCATGACCTGCCGGTTGAGCCGGCCCTTGGCCAGCGCCGCCAGCGTCGCCGCCAGCGCGCCCACGGCCGAGCTTTCGACCAGGCTGGTGTAGCCCATCAGGAACAGCCCGGTCATCGAGAAGAAGATCGCCAGAGGCGTGATGCCCGCGCGCAGCAGGCGCAGCTTGTCGGCCAGCGGCATGGCGCGCTCTTCGGGCGGCAGGGCCGGCCCCAGCGCCGGGTTCAGCCTGCAGCGCACGACGATGTAAAGGATGAACAGCCCCGCCATCATCAGGCCGGGGAACACCCCCGCCAGCCACAGCTGCCCCACCGGCTGGCGGGCGATCATGCCGTAAAGCACCAGAACCACCGAGGGCGGCACCAGGATGCCAAGGCTCGATCCCGCCTGAATCACCCCCGTGACCATGCGCTTGTCATAGCCGCGGCGCAAAAGCTCGGGCAGGGCGATGGTCGCGCCGATGGCCATGCCCGCCACCGACAGCCCGTTCATGGCCGAGATGGCCACCATCAGCACGATGGTCCCGATCGCCAGCCCGCCCGACAGGCCGCCGAACCAGACGTGGAAGGCCTCGTAAAGGTCGTCGGCGATGCGGCTTTCGGACAGGACGTAGCCCATGTAGATGAAAAGCGGCAGCGTCAGCAGCGGATACCACTTCATCAGCTTCATCGCCGCCGAGAAGGCGAACTCGGCCCCGCCGTCGCCGTAAAGGAACAGCGCCGACAGCGCGCCCACCGCTCCGATGGCCGCGAACACGCGCTGCCCGGTCAGCAGCATGACCATCATCGAGGCGAACATGGTCGTGGCGATCAGCTCGTAGGACATGTCAGAGCTCCTCGCCGCGCAGCTTGGCGACGTCCTTGAACAGCAACGCGAAGGCCTGGAGCAGCATCAGGAAGATGCCGATGCAGGCCACGATCTTGATCGGCGCCATGTAGGGCGCCCAGGACGAGTAGCTGCGCTCGCCATATTTCAGCGCATAGGCGGTCGAGGACAGGCCGCCATAGAACAGCAGCGCCAGATAGGCGATCAGGAACAGCACGGTGAAGCTGTCCATCCACGCCTTCGCACGGTCCGACAGCGCGCCGTAGAGCAGGTCCATGCGCACATGCTCGCCCGCCTGCAGCGACCACGGGCCGCCCAGGATGTAGTAGGCGACCATGGTGAACTGCGCCATTTCCAGCGTCCAGTTCGCCGGCATGAAGAAGGCCTTCGAGATCGAGGACCACAGCAGGATGCCCATCAGCGCAAAGATCAGCAGCATCGCGAAGCGGCCGATCGCGGCGTTGACCGCATCGACGGCGCGGACGTAGCGGCGGATCATGTCGGGCATGGCGCGGCTCCTGCTTCGGTCATCGGTCGTCATCGGTCGTCATCGGTTGCGCTTGGCGCCAGGCGCGCAAGCGCGTCGCGCAGCGCGCCCGAGAGGAGCTCGGCCATGGCGCGCTGGGATTGGGCGTCGGCGATCAGGTCGTTGCGGATCTCGATCATCACATTCGCCAGACCGCGGGGCAGGGCGTGGGCGCGCAAGGTGTGGGTCACGCCGTCCTGCGGGCCGTAGGGCCGGTTGCGCGCCGCCGGGGCGCCGGCCGCGTCCAGCGCGGCCAGAAGGGCGTCGGCCAGGCGCGCATCCTCGTCATGCAGCACGCCCAGACGCACGTCGCGCGGCCGGCCCATCCAGACGGGCGTGAAGCTGTGCACCGTGACCAGCGCGGCGGGCGCGCGCGCGTCAAGCATCGCGCCCAGCGCGTCGCGGAACGGCTCGTAGATGCGGCGCGTGCGGTCGGCGCGCGCCTCGGGGGTCAGGTTCTCGTTGCCGGGAATGCGGAATCGCTCGACCTGCGCGGGCATGGCGCCGGGCGCCTCGGGCGGGCGGTTGCAATCGTAGATCAGGCGCGACACCCGGCCCGCCACCAGCGGCGCATCCAGGATGCGCGACATCTCCTCGGCCACGGCCAGCGCGCCGGGGTCCCACGCGGCGTGGCTGAGCCGCGCCTCGGGCGCAAGGCCCATGTCGCCGAACTCGGGCGGTATCCGCGGCGAGGCATGCTCGCACGCCAGGACGACGGGTCCGAGGCCGTCCGCGTTGCGGACAAGGGGCGCGTAGACGGGCTTGGACTGGGGCGCGGCGGCGTGCATCGTCTGTCTCCTCGGGTTCGAGCATTCCAGAACCGCCGCGCCAGTCAACCAATTTTTGTAAGAAATGTTTCGCGCCGCTTCATTCTGGCGCATACTTTACACCAAGGGGGCGCAAGGGGCCGCGCCCCGAACAAGCGGAGGCGCCCATGGCGGCCGACGACAGGACCGTGGCCGAAAGGCTGCGCGCCCGTTTCGAGGATCTGACCCGCGCCGAGCGCCAGCTGGCCGACGCCATGCTGCGCGACTATCCGATGCTGGGTCTGGGCAGCATCACCGCGCTGGCCGAGGCGGCGCATGTGTCCTCGCCCACGGTGGTGCGGCTGGCGCGCAAGCTGGGCTATGGCGGCTTTTCCGATCTTCAGGCGGCGCTGCGCGACGAGCTGCAGGCCACCATCTCGAACCCCATCGCCCGCCACGACCGCTGGGCCGAGGACGCGCCCGCGGCCCATGCGCTGAACCGTTTCGCGGATGTGGCGCTGAGCAACATGCGCCAGACGATCAGCAGCATCGACCCGGCCGATTTCGACGCCGCCGCGGCGCTGCTCGCGGACCGCAGGCGCGCGGTGTTCGTCACCGGGGGGCGCATCTCGCACGCGCTGGCCGACTACCTTTACACCCATCTGCAGGTGATCCGCGCGCGCGTGACGCTGGCGCCCGGCCATGGCGCGACCTGGCCGCACCACGCGCTCGAGATCCGCGCGGGCGACGTGCTGATGATGTTCGACATGCGCCGCTACGAGCGCGACCTGCTGCGCTTCGCCGAGGCGGCGTCCGAGGCCGGGGCGCAGATCGTGCTCATCACCGATCAGTGGGGCTCGCCCATCGCCAAGCTGGCCGCGCACAGCTTCCACGCCCGCATCGAGGCCCCCTCGGCGTGGGATTCGAACGTGGCGCCCATGGTGCTGGTCGAGGCGCTTCTGGCCGCGGTCGAGGCGCGCGACTGGGACGACACGCGCGAGCGCATGCGCCGGCTCGAGGCGCTGTTCGACCGCAGCCGCACCTTCCGCAAGTTCACCTGAGGGCTCAGAGCCGCACGGCCTGGCTTGCGGTGCGTTCGGCCGCGCTCCAGCCCATGGCGTGCAGGGCGCGGTCCGCGGCGATGGCGATGACGATCATGGCCGCCAGGGCGGCGAGAAAGGCGCGCATGGTCATGCTCCTTGCGATCGCGTCGGTCAGCCTTGCCCGGCCGGGGCCGAAGGCGCGGGCGCCTTGCCCTGCGCCTCGAGCTCGGCCAGCCACAGATTGTGATGCTCGGCCGCCCAGTTGCGGTCCACCTCGCCCGAGCCCATGGCCTCGAACCCGCCCTCCATGCCGATCGTGCCGATGTAGATGTGCGCCAGGATGATGGTCGTCAGCCCCAGCGCCACGATGGCGTGCCAGATGCTGGCCAGCTGCATTTCCTCATGCGGGGCCAGCTGCGTGGGCAGGCCGGCGTCGAACCCCGCCAGCGCGGCCAGGTCGTTGATGTGCGCGAAGGTGGCGGCGAAAAGCGGCAGCTCGAAGGGGAACAGCAGCGACAGGCCCGAGACCGCCAGCGAGGCGCCCAGCACCACCACCGACCAGAAGATCAGCTTCTGCCCGGCGTTGAACTTGCGCGAGGGCGGATGGCCGCCCCCGAAGAACCCGCCGCCCATGGCCAGCCATTTCAGATCGTGCCGGTTGGGCAGGTTCTGCCCGACCCACATGACGAACACCATGACCAGGCCCGCCATGAAGGCCCAGGCGACGTTGTTGTGGGCCCATTTGCCCGCGGCCGCCAGGGCGGCGAAGGCCTCCTTGCCCATCAGCGGGATGAGCGCCGGGCGGCCGTAGGTGACCATCAGTCCGGTCAGCGCCAGCACGATGAAGCTGCTGGCCAGCAGCCAGTGGGCGAAACGCTCGACGCCGGCGAAGCGGCGCACCTTGACGCCCGAGCGGCCGCCCTCGATGCGGATCGGGCCGCGCAGCAGGTAGAAGACCGCCAGCAGCGCCAGCATGCCGCCCATCGCCCACAGCCCGTATTCGCGCAGCGGCCCGTTGCGCGCCGCCAGCCAGCGCATGCCGCCGTCCTGCACCAGCACCCGATCGACCGGGCGCCGGGTCGAGACCGTGACCTCGGCCGTGCCGAAGCGCAGGGCGCGCCATACATCCGCATCCGACGCCCCGCCCAGCGTGCCGAGCGGCGCGCGCATGCCCATGGGCGGCGGCAGATCGAGGGGCGGGTTGGCGGCGCGCCGCCGCTCGACCGCCGCGCGGTCGCCGGCCTGTCGGCGCAGGATGTCCTCGAGCGTCTGGGACGTGGGCGCGGGCGGCGCCGGCGCCACGACGGCCTCGGCGCGCGCCGCCCCGTTCGGCGCCGGCGCGGCGGCCAAGAGCAGCGCCGCGCCAAGCGCAAGCGTCAGCCGCGCGACGGCGCGGCGGATCTGGCTGCAAGAGATCATGCGCAGGTCTCCGGGTCCTGGCCGCTGGGGCCGGTGCAGAATTCCACGCCGCGGGGGCGGGCGCGCCGCCCCCGCGGATCGGCCGCGGCGGCGCTCAGCCGCCCTTGAGTCCGTAGGCCGTTCCCCAGCCCCAGGCGCCCGAGCCGAAGCCGCGGGCGACGACGCGCTCGCGGTAGATGGCGGACACCTCGTCGCCGTCGCCGGCGAGCAGGGCCTTGGTCGAGCACATCTCGGCGCAGATGGGCAGCTTGCCCTCGGCGATGCGGTTGCGCCCGTATTTCTGGAACTCGGCCTGCGAGTTGTCCTCTTCGGGGCCGCCGTTGCAGAAGGTGCACTTGTCCATCTTGCCGCGCGAGCCGAAGTTGCCCGCCTGCGGATATTGCGGCGCGCCGAAGGGGCACGCGTAGAAGCAATAGCCGCAGCCGATGCACAGATCCTTCGAGTGCAGCACCACCCCGTCCTCGGTCTGGTAGAAGCAGTCGACGGGGCAGACCGCCATGCACGGCGCATCCGAGCAGTGCATGCAGGCGACCGAGATCGAGCGCTCGCCCGGCTTGCCGTCGTTGATGGTGACCACGCGCCGGCGGTTGATGCCCCAGGGCACCTCATGCTCGTTCTTGCAGGCGGTCACGCAGGCGTTGCATTCGATGCACCGCTCGGCGTCGCACAGGAACTTGGCCCGCGCCTTTCCTCCGAGTGCCATGTCTGACGTCCTCCCTTATGCCGCCCAGATCTTGCACAGCGTCGCCTTGGTCTCCTGCATCTGGGTGACCGAGTCGTAGCCGTAGGTCTGCGCCGTGTTGGTGGATTCGCCGAGCACATAGGGGTCGGCGCCCTTGGGGTATTTCGATCTGCGGTCCTCGCCCTGGAACCAGCCGCCGAAGTGGAACGGCATGAAGGCGACGCCGGCGCCCACGCGCTCGGTGACCATGGCCTTGACCTTGACCTTGCCGCCCTCGGGGCCCTCGACCCACACCATCTGACCGTCGCGGATGCCCAGGTCGTTGGCGTCGCGGGTGTTGACCTCGACGAACATGTCCTGCTGCAGCTCGGCCAGCCAGGGGTTCGAGCGGGTCTCGTCGCCGCCGCCCTCGTATTCCACCAGGCGCCCCGAGGTGAGGATGATCGGGTAGTCCTTCGAGAAGTCCTTCTTCTGGATCGACGCGTAGAGCGTCGGCAGACGGTAGAACTTGCGGTCCTCGTAGGTCGGATAGTCGGCCACGAGGTCGCGCCGGTTGGTGTAGAGCGGCTCGCGATGCAGCGGCACCGGGTCGGGGAAGGTCCAGACCACGGCGCGGGCCTTGGCGTTGCCGAAGGGCGCGCACTCGTGCTTGATCGCCACGCGCTGGATGCCGCCCGACAGGTCGGTCTTCCAGTTGGTCTTGTCGCCGGCGATGCCTTCGATGACCGCGCGCTCCTGATCCGTCAGGTCCTTGTCCCAGCCCAGCTCCTTGAGCATGGCCATGGTGAACTCGGGATAGCCGTCGCGGATCTCGGACCCGGCCGAGTAGACGCCCTCGGCCAGCAGGCTCTGGCCGTCGCGCTCGACCCCGAAGCGGGCGCGGAAGGTCAGGCCGCCCTTGCTGACGGGCTTGGACATGTCATACAGGATCGGCGTGCCCGGATGGCCCATCTCGGGCGTGCCCCAGCACGGCCAGGGCAGGCCGTAATACTCGCCGTCATTGGGCCCGCCCACCGCCTGAAGCGTGGTCCGGTCGAAGGTGTGCTGGTTCTGCATGTGCGAGCGCAGGCGCTCGGGCGACTGGCCGGTGTAGCCGATGGTCCACATGCCGCGGTTGAACTCGCGGGTGATGTCCTCGACCTTGGGCTCGGGGCCGCGGTCGGTCTCCTGCACCTCGATGTTGCGGAACAGCCGGTCGGCGAAGCCGAACTTGCGCGCGAACATCGCCATGATGGTGTGGTCGGGCCGGCTTTCGAACAGCGGATCGACGACCTTCTCGCGCCACTGGATCGAGCGGTTCGACGCGGTGACCGAGCCGTAGGTCTCGAACTGGGTGCAGGCGGGCAGCAGGTAGACGCCGTCCTTGCGGTCGTGCAGCACGGCCGAGACGGTGGGGTAGGGATCGACCACCACCATCAGGTCCAGCTTCTCCATCGCCTTCTTCATCTCGGGAAGGCGGGTCTGCGAGTTGGGGGCGTGGCCCCACAGGACCATGGCGCGGACGTTGTCGGGCTGGTCGATATTCTCCTTGGCCTCGAGCACGCCGTCGATCCAGCGCGAAACCGGGATGCCGGTCTCGTTCATCAGCGGCTTGTCCTTGCCGTCCTTGCCCTTGAGCGTGGCGAAGCGCGACTTGAGCCAGTCCAGATCCTCGCCCCACACGCGCGCCCAGTGCGCCCAGGCGCCGGCCGACAGGCCGTAATAGCCCGGCAGGGTGTGGCTGAGCACGCCAAGGTCCGTCGCGCCCTGCACGTTGTCATGGCCGCGGAAGATGTTCGTGCCGCCGCCGGCCGTGCCCATGTTGCCCAGCGCCAGCTGCAGGATGCAGTAGGCGCGGGTGTTGTTGTTGCCGTTGGTGTGCTGCGTGCCGCCCATGCACCAGATGACGGTGCCGGGCCGGTTGTTGACCAGCGTGCGCGCCACGCGCTCGAGCTGCGCGCCGGGCACGCCGGTGACGCGCTCGGTCTCGGCCGGGTTCCACTTGGCCACCTCGGCGCGGATCTGGTCCATGCCCCACACGCGGGTGCGGATGAACTCCTTGTCCTCCCAGCCGTTCTCGAAGATGTGCCAGAGGATGCCCCAGACCAGCGCCACGTCCGAGCCCGGGCGGAAGCGGACGTATTCGTCGGCATGCGCGGCGGTGCGGGTGAAGCGCGGATCGCACACGATCAGCGGCGCGTTGTTGCGCTCCTTCGCGCGCAGGATGTGCAGCAGCGAGACCGGGTGCGCCTCGGCCGGGTTGCCGCCGATGACGAAGATGGCCTTCGAGTTGTGGATGTCGTTGTAGGAGTTGGTCATCGCGCCATACCCCCACGTGTTCGCGACGCCCGCGACCGTGGTGGAGTGGCAGATCCGCGCCTGGTGATCGACGTTGTTCGTGCCCCAGTAGGCGGCGAACTTGCGGAACAGGTAGGCCTGCTCGTTCGAGTGCTTGGCCGAACCCAGCCAGTAGACGCTGTCGGGGCCGCTCTTCTCGCGGATCTCCAGCATCTTGTCGCCGATCTCGTTGATGGCCTCGTCCCAGCTGATGCGGACCCACTCGCCGTCCACCAGCTTGGTGGGATATTTCAGCCGGCGCTCGCCATGGGCGTGCTCGCGCACCGAGGCGCCCTTGGCGCAATGGGCGCCCATGTTGAAGGGGCTGTCCCAGCCGGGCTCCTGCCCGACCCAGACGCCGCTCTGCACCTCGGCGACCACCGTGCAGCCGACCGAGCAGTGGGTGCAGACGGACTTGATGATCTCGACGTTGTCGGCCGCGGACTGCGCGCGCGCGCGCGTCACGCCGGCGCCCGTGGCGCCCAGCGCCGCCAGGCCGCCGACCGCCAGACCCGAGCCGCGCAGGAAGCTGCGGCGGTCGATGGATTTCGATGCGATGCGCGACAGGACCGATGCGGCGCGGGGGCCTTGCGCAACCCCGTCGCTCTTTTTCCTGAGCATGGTTCTCTCCCTTGGCTTGACCTTCCTGCGGAAGGCTTGGCTTGCCGGCGCGCGCCCCGCGTCGCCGGAGCGCCCGGCCCGCGGGCGTCGGGGCCTTTCGCAACCCTTCGCCGCGTCAGCGGGCCGGACGGATGAGCGCGGGCGCGCTCAGAAACGCGCCGAGCGCAGGTATTTCTCGACGTGTTCGGTCCGGCGCAGCCCGGCCGGCGCCTTGGCGGGCGCGGCGGCCTTTGCTGCGGCGGGGGCGACCACGGCCGCGGCGGCGGCCGGCGCGGCCGCCCCCGCCAGCTTCAGGAAGTCGCGCCTGGTCGCGGCGGCGTCTTTCTTGCTCATCCTTTCCTCCCATCATGAACCGCGGCGAGCGGTCCGGTTTCGCGCGCTCAGCCCTCGAGGCGGAAGGCCTCGCGCTCGATCTGCATGAAGGTGCGGCCCAGAAGGCCCACCGGCGCATAGAGCGCCGACGACTCGGCGCCCTCGAGATCGGTGAAGAAGTGTTCGGCCCAGGGGGCCAGATGCGCGTTGAAGAAGTCGCGCTGCGTGCGCAGATCGGCCGGCGCGCCATAGGCGCCGCGGATCAGGCCCGCCATCATCTCGCACAGCGAGGCGATGTTGTCCTCGGGCTCGAACACGCCCTCGGCGCGGGCGATGCCCAGACGGGTCATGTCCGCGCGCAGCCGCGCCAGCGGCTTTTCGTTCAGGAACCCCGTCGTGTAATACGAGCCATAGGGCAGCAGCTCGCCCCGGCCGACGCCGATGAACAGGGCGTCGAACTCGCGCCGGGCCGAGGTTTCGGTCGCCGCGCGCGCAAGACGGGCCAGCGCCGTCACGGCGCGGCCCACGGGGGTGTCGTCGCCCTCGAGCCCGGCGGCGCGGTCCAGAAGATCGCGCGAGGGGGGACGCGCCAGCAGCGCGGCGAGAAAGCCGTAGAGGTCCGCGCGCAGCAAATCCTCGGGCGCGGGGGCGTGCGGCGTCTGCGCGGTTTGGCCGGATGTCGACATGTCCTCCCCAGGCGTCGGTTTCAGGCAGCATCCAGTAAGCGCCAGGCGCGCCGCAATGTCGATCCGTTCGATGGTCGGATGAGGGACGTTTTCATCAGGCGGCGCCCCGCCTCGCGCGGCGGACTCGCGCGGCGGACTTGCGCGGCGGACTTGCGCGGCGGACTTGCGTGGCGGACTTGCGTGGCGGACTTGCGTGGCGGACTCGGGCGGCGGGGCGGGTCAGCCGCGGGGGTCGGCGCCGCCCGGCTCGTCGTCGAAGACGAAGCGCATGCGCGGGCGCGGCCGGGCCGGCGTCGCGTCGCGGGCGGCGTCGAAGCGCGCGGGGGCGCCGCCGGCGGCGGCGGCGTCGGCTGCAGCGTCGTCGGCCGAGGCGCCATGGGCGGGGGCGGTTCTTGCGGCGTCGGATCGGGCCAGGCCCGCCGCCGGGCCCGAGTCCGGCGCGGGCCGGGGCGCGAGGGTCGCATCCGCCGGCTGCCGCGCGGCCCGAGAGGGCGCGTCATCGCGCGCGTCATCGCGCGCGTCATCGCGCGCGTCGTCGGGCGCGTCGTCATGTGCATGGCGGGGCGAGACGGCGCGCCCGGCGGCGTCGCCTGAAGCGGGCGCGGTCTCGGGCTCCGACCCGGGGGCGGCCGCGCCCGCCTCGGCGGCCGGGCGCGGGTCTTGCCGCGGCGCCTCGGGCGAGTCGCTCTCCCACGCCGCGGCAAGCCCCTTGCCGACCTGGTAGATCGTGGAGACCGCGCCGGCGCCCACGGCCCGGTCGGTGAAATCCTCGGCGTAGTCGAGCAGTCCGTCCGGGGCGCCCAGGCCCGGCTTGGCCCGCCACAGCGCGCGCAGCGCGCGCCTGCGCAGCGATTCGGGCGCGTCGGCGCGCAGGAAGGCCGAGAAATCGCCCTCGGGGCCCAGCGTTTCCGGGGCGGGCAG
Organism: Oceanicella actignis; assembly: GCF_900111545.1. Taxonomy (NCBI): domain Bacteria; kingdom Pseudomonadati; phylum Pseudomonadota; class Alphaproteobacteria; order Rhodobacterales; family Paracoccaceae; genus Oceanicella; species Oceanicella actignis. The sequence goes on along the minus strand of NZ_FOHL01000001.1, from coordinate 523,482 downwards.
GTTCAGGCGGGCCAGGGCCTCTTCGTCGCTTTCCTCGCGCCCGGGCGCGCCGGCCTCGCCGCCTTCGGGGGCGGGCCGGGCGCCGGGCGAGCGGGCCTGAGGCGTTGGCGCGGCCTCGGGCGGCGCGGGGTGTGCGGGGCCCTCGGCGCGTTCGGCGGGGGGCGCGGGCGGCTTGGCCTCGCGCGGGGCGGCGGCGCGGCGTTTGCGCGCCGACCAGCGGGCCAGGAACCCGTCGGGGCGGTCGCTGTCGGGCGGGGTCATTCGCTTTCGTCTCCTGGGGTCAGGCGGGGCTTGACCTGCGCGGGCGCGCGGTAGACGTCGGCGGGCTGGCGGATGCGCGGATCGCCCACGCCCTGCGCGGCGCCGGCCGGGCGCGCCTTGTCGCGGCGGCGCTTGACGAAGGGCGTCTCGCGGTGATGCGCGGCGCAGAAGGCGCGCACGAACTCGGCCAGCGCCGGGGGCATGGGCGCCGGCTCGACCAGCTCGTCGCCGCCGTCCTGGTGGTCCTGCGCCTCGTAGGCCGAGGCGGTGACCGCATGCACGCGCCACTCATGCGGGGCGTCGGGGTCCTCTTCGGGGCGCAGGATCACGAAAGCCGTCGGCTGGGCCATGTTCAGCGAGACCATGTAGGCCTCGGCGTCGGCGCGGTGCAGCTCCATGTCCACCGTGGCCGCATGGTATTCGACCGCCTCGCCCTCGCGCCGCAGCTCGCGCCAATCGGCCGGGCCGGCGCCGGGCAGGAGCGCCGCGACGCGCCAGTTCCAGCGCGCCCAGCGGGTGGCGCCGGGGGTGCGGCGCAGGACGACGCCGACGGGAATGGTGGCGGCGGGCGTGGTCAATTTTCCATCCTCCGGCGGGCGCGGGGCGTTTGCGCCCTTGCCGCGGCGGGCTGCGCGGCTAGGCTGCGGGTCGAGGATAGCCGGTTCGGCGCGCCTGTCCATGGGGCGCCGCAGCGAAAGGGAGAGGACCGCATGCCCCAGTTCGACGCCTTGCTTGTGTGCGACTGCGCGGGCAGCATGAGGCTGAACCCCGACGCGCTGGCCGACGCGGCCGGCGTGCCGCGCGAGCGCACGCGGGCATGCTCGCGCCTGTGCACGGCCGAGCTGGACGCGGCGCGCGAGGCGCTCGGGAGCGGCGCGACGCTGATCGCCTGCGGCCAGATGGCGGGCCTGTTCCACGATCTGGCGGCCGAGCTGGGCGCGGAGGAGCGGCTGACCTGCGTCGACATCCGCGATCGCGCCGGCTGGACCGATGCGGGCGATCCCACGCCCAAGCAGGCCGCCTTGCTGGCCGAGGCCGCCCTGGACGCGCCGCCCATGCCGGCGATGGACGTGCGCTCGGACGGCGTGTGCCTGGTGCTGGCCGGCGCCCGCCCCGAACCCGCGCTCGAGGCCGCGCGGCTTCTGGCGCCGAGCCTGTCGGTGACCGTGATCGCCGAGGCCGCGCCCGATCTAGCCGCCCCGCCCGAGGGGTTCGAGCTGGCGCTGGGGCGGCTGCGCGCGGCGCGCGGCGCGCTGGGCGGGTTCGAGGTGACGATCGACGGGTTCGCGCCGCTCGATCCCGCCGGGCGCGGCGCGCCGCGTTTCGGCCAGCCGCGCGACGGCGCCCGCTCGGGCTGCGACGTGATCGTGGACCTGCGCGGTGGTGCGCCGGCCTTTCCCGCGCCCGACAAGCGCGACGGCTATGTGCGCGTCGATCCGGCCGAGCCGGGCGCCGCGGCGCGCGCGGCCCTGGAGGCGGGGCAGCTGCGCGGCGAGTTCGAGAAGACCCTGCACATCCGCTTCGACCCGATGCTCTGCGCCTACTCGCGCGCGCGCAAGCCGGGCTGCTCGCGCTGTCTCGAGGTCTGCCCGACCGGCGCCATCCAGCCCGCCGGCGACGCGGTCTCGATCGATCCGATGGTCTGCGCGGGCTGCGGCGCATGCGCGGCGGTCTGTCCCTCGGGGGCGGCCAGCTACGACGCGCCCCCCGTCGCCCATCTTTTCGCGCGGCTGCGCACGCTGGCCTCGGCCTGGCGCGCCGCGGCGGGGCCGGGGGGCGGCGCGCCGCGGGTCCTGTTTCACGACGCCTGGGGCGCCGAGATGATCGCCCTGTCGGCCCGCTTCGGCCGCGGCCTGCCGGCCGACGTGATCCCGGTCGAGGTTCCCGAGGTCGAAGGCGTGGGACATGCCGAGCTGATGGCGGCGCTGGGCTCGGGCTTCGCGCAGGCGCTGATCCTGGCCGGCCCGCGGACCGAGCGCGCGGCGCTTGCGCCGCAGCTGGCGCTGACCCGCGCCCTGCTGCGCGGCGCGCGAAGCGACGAGGAGCGCGCGGGGCTGATCGAACCGGCCGACCCCGACGCGCTCGAGGCCGCGCTGCGCGCCCCCGCGCCGCCGCCGCATGGCGCGGCGCCGATCATGGCGCTGGGCGGCCGGCGCGAGGTCGCGCGCCTTGCCGTCGCCGCCCTTGCGGGCGATCCGCCGCCCGAGCCTTTCGCCCTGCCCGCGGGCGCGCCCTATGGCGCGGTCGAGGTGAACGCCGACGCCTGCACGCTGTGCCTCGCATGCGTGTCGCTGTGCCCGGTCGGCGCGCTGGGCGACAATCCCGACCGCCCGCAGCTGCGCTTTCAGGAGGCCGCGTGCCTGCAATGCGGCATCTGCGCCGCGACCTGTCCCGAATCGGCCATCACGCTGGTTCCGCGCTTCGACCCGCGCCCGCAGGCCCTGTCGGCAAGGGTGCTGCACGAGGAGGAACCCTTCGAATGCGTCGAGTGCGGCAAGCCCTTCGGCGTGCGCTCGACCATCGAGCGGATCGCGGCCCGGCTCGAAGGCAAGCACTGGCTCTACGCCAACCCCGAGGCCGGGCGGATGATCCGCATGTGCGACGATTGCCGCGTGCGCGCGCAGTTCCACGCCAGGGACAACCCCTTTGCGCTGGGCGCGCCGCGCCGCCCGCGCACCACCGACGACTATCTGTCCGCCGATGACGAGGACTGAGCGCCCGCCATCCCCGACCCCCGAGCAAGGAGGCTCCATGACCGAAGACAGCTTCGACACGTCCCTGCGCAAGTTTCTCAAGACCGTCGGCGTCACCTCGCAGCAGCGCATCGAGCAGGCCGTGCGCGAGGCCCGCGCGCGCGGCCAGCTGCCGCCGGCGCTGCGCGCGCGCATGACGCTGCGCGTCGAGGAGCTGGGCCTTGAGCACGTCGTCGAGGGCGAGATTCGTCTGGACGAGGCATGAGCATGTCCGCCGACCGACCCGAATCCCGCCCCGACGATGCGGCCTTGCGCGAGGCGGCGCTGCAGGCGCTGTCGCGCGTGGCCGACCCGGCCGACGGAACCGACCTCGTATCCGCCGGGCGCGTGCAGGGGCTGAGCGTGCGCGACGCCGTCGCCCGCTTCGCCATCGAGGCCGATCCCGCCCGCGCCGCCGCGCTCGAGCCGCTGCGCCGCGCCGCCGAAGAGGCCGTGCGCGCCGTTCCGGGAATGGCGGGCGCGCTGGCCGTGCTGACCGCGCATGCCGAACCCGGCGCCGCCCGCCCCGCGCCCTCCGCGGCCGCGCCCCGTCCCGCCGCGCCCCGTCCCGCCGCGCCCGATCCCGCCGCGTCTCGACCGGCCGCCGCGTCCGCCTCGGCCCCGCCGCCCGACCTGCGCGGCGCGCGTCCCGATGCGCGCGCCCCGGCGCAGGCGCCCGGCCCCGCGCCCATGCCCGGCGTCGGCGCGGTGGTGGCGGTGGCCTCGGGCAAGGGCGGCGTCGGCAAGTCCACCGTCGCGGCCAACCTCGCCGTCGCGCTGGCGGCGCGCGGGTTGCGCGTGGGGCTGCTGGACGCCGACGTCTACGGCCCCAGCCAGCCGCGCATGCTGGGCGTGTCGGGCCGGCCCTCGAGCCCGGACGGCAAGACGATCCTGCCGCTGCGCAATCATGGCGTGACGATGATGTCCATCGGCCTGATGACCCCCGAGGACCAGGCCGTGATCTGGCGCGGCCCCATGCTGATGGGCGCGTTGCAGCAGATGCTGGGGCAGGTGGCCTGGGGGCGGCTCGACGTTCTGCTGGTGGACCTGCCGCCGGGCACGGGCGACGTGCAGATGACCCTGTGCCAGAAGGTGCGCGTGGCCGGCGCGGTGATCGTCTCGACCCCCCAGGACATCGCGCTGATCGACGCGCGCAAGGGCATCGACATGTTCCGCCGCATGCAGGTCCCCATCCTTGGCGTGATCGAGAACATGGCCGCCTTCGTGTGCGACGGCTGCGGCAAGGTGCACCACCCCTTCGGCCATGGCGGCGCGCGCGCCGAGGCCGAGAAGCTGGGCGCGCCCTTCCTGGGCGAGATCCCGCTCGACCTGGCGATCCGCACGGCCGCCGACGGCGGCGCGCCGATCGTCGTCCAGGCCCCCGAAAGCCCGCAGGCGCGCGCCTTCGCCAATGTCGCCGCTGCGCTGGCCGATGCGTTGCGCGATCCGGCCGGCGCGCCGGAGGGCGCATGAGCGCGCCGCTCTTCCCGCCGCTCTTGCGCGGCGAGGCGGTGCGCGCCGGCATCGACCCGCTGGGCAAGGCCATGGCGGCGGGCATGCTGGGCGCGGATCCGGGGCTTGTGGTCTGGTCCGAGGACCCGGACGCGCTGGATGCGGCGGTGCTGCTGGCGCCCGAGATGCCGCTGCGCCAGGCGGCGGGGGCGGCCTTCGCCGTCATGCTGGGCTTCGCCGACGCGCTGGGCGCGCTGGCCCCGCCCGAGGTGGCGGTGCATTTCGACTGGCCCTTCGGGCTGCGCGTCAACGGCGCCGCCTGCGGGCGGGTGCGCGCGGCGGCGGGCGGGGCCGATCCCGACCGGGCGCCCGACTGGCTGGCGCTGGCGCTGCGCGCGCCGCTGCGGCTGCGCGGGCGCGAGCCGGGCGAGGATCCCGCCGTCACGGCGCTGGCCGAGGAGGGCTGCGCCGAGCTGACCGCGCCGCAGCTGCTCGAAAGCTGGTCGCGGCACTTCCTGGTCTGGCTGAACCGCTTCGTCGATGACGGCATGCCCCCTCTTCACGCCGCCTGGCGCGGGCGCTGCGAGGCCATCGGCGGCGCGGTCGAGAGCCCGGCGCGGGGGCTGTTCCTGGGGCTTGACGAGGATGGTGGCATGATCTTGCGCGAAGGCGCGGCGACGCGGATCATACCCCTGACCGACATGATGGAGCCCGAGCGATGAGCCCCGATCCGACCCTCAAGCTGGCGCGCACCCTGCGCCTTGACGACAGCGACGCGCTGGTGTTCGAGCGCCCGGCCGAGCCGTTCGAATGGGCGATCTCGGGGGCGTTCGAGTTCTCGAACTGGACCGAGGCCGACCTTGCGGGCAAGCGCCGCCAGGCCTTCGCCAATGGCTGGCTGGGGCTCGAGTCCTTCGGCCGCGCGACGCTGGTCGCGGTGACGGCGATCTCGCCGGCCGAGTATGACGCGCTGATCGAGCGGCTGAGCGCGCATTTCGTCGAGCGCTACGGCGCGCCCGACCTCGAGGCCGCGCGCGGCCCCGCGCGCGAAGAGCTCGAGCACATGCGCGCCATGTGCGAGGACCAGCCCGACAACGCCATCCTGACCGTCTCGCGCGAGCTGGTCCCGGCCGGCGTCAAGGAAAGCTTCCGCGTCATCCCCCCGCGCGAGGCGGGGCTTGAAAGCTTCGCCGTCCACGGCGGCTGACCGCGGCGAGCATCCCCGCCGCGGCCCCGCGCGGCATCGGCCCCCGCCGCGGCCCCGCGCGGCATCAGCCGACGATGGTCGGCGCGCCCAGATGCGCCCCCTGCGCCGCCGCTTCCTCGCGCGCGGGCAGAAGGTGGCGCATGTAGCGCCGCTCGATCAGGCGGAACAGCCCGACCAGCGCGAAGGTGATGGCCATGTAGAGCAGCGCCGCGGTCACGAAGCCCTCATAGGCCACGTAATACTTGGCGTTGAGCGTGCGCCCCGCGCCCAGGATGTCCTGGATGGTGATGACCGAGGCGACCACCGATCCGTGCAGCATGAACACGATCTCGTTCATGTATTGCGGCGCGGCGCGGCGCAGCGCCGAGGGCAGCAGGATCAGCCAGGTGATCTGGCGCGGCGTGAAGCCCAGCGCCGCGGCGGCCTCGAGCTCGCCGCGCGGTGTCGTCTGGAAGGCGCCGCGCAGGATCTCGGTCGCATAGGCGCCCGAATTGAGCGAGAAGGCGATCAGCGCGCACCACCACGCCTCGCGCAGAATGCTCCAGGCCCAGCTTTCGCGCACGAAGTCGAACTGCGCCAGGCCGTAATAGATCAGATAGGTCTGCACCAGCAGCGGCGTGCCCCGAAAGACATAGGCGTAGCCCGCCGCCAGCCGCCAGCCCGGCGACTTGCGCCAGATCGCCAGCGCGCAGGGCAGGGCGATGAAGAAGCCCGCGCCGACGGACAGAAACGTCAGGACCAGCGTCGTCCACACCCCGGTGGCGAACAGGTCCCAGTGCTTGAGCGGCAGCCAGATGTCCATCTCAGCGCCCCTGCCCAAGGTTCAGCCGCGCCTCGGCGCGCGCCAGCAGCGCGTTCGAGACCGAGGTGATGGCCAGATAGACCAGGATCACCGCCAGGAAGAAGGTGAAGGGCTCGCGCGTCGATTTCGCCGCCTTGTCCGCAAGGCCGACCAGATCGTCCAGCCCGATCACCGACACCACCGCCGTGGATTTCACCAGCACCTGCCAGACATTGCCGTAGCCGGGCAGGGCGAAGCGCGCCATCTGCGGCCCGGTCACCGTCCAGAGCGTGGCCAGCGGCCGCATGCCCAGCGCCTTGGCGGCCTCGGCCTGGCCGCGCGGGACGGTCAGGTAGGCGCCGCGGAAGGTCTCTGTCAGATAGCCGCCATAGATGACCCCGATCGACAGGACGCCGGCCCAGAATTTCGAGATCTCGACATAGTCCCAGCCCAGCGCGCCGCCGATGTCGTTCGCCAGCCGCTGGCCGCCGAAATAGACCAGCAGGATCAGAACCAGGTCGGGCACGCCGCGGATCAGCGTCGTGTAGGCGGCCGCCAGCGCGCGCGCGACGGCGCCGCCGGCCAGCTTGGCCGCGGCGCCCAGCGCGCCCAGCGTCGTGGCCAGGGCCATCGAGGCCAGCGCAAGCGCGATGGTGACGAGCGCGCCGCGTCCAAGCAGCGGCGCGTAGGCGATGAGCGCGTCCATGTCGGGCTTCTCGCTGAAGGGAAGGCGCCGGGCCGCGGCCCGGCGCCTTCGAGCGCGGCGTCAGCCGCCGTAGATGTCGTAGTCGAAATACTTGTGCATGATCTCGTCATACTTGCCCGACTCGCGCAGGCGCTTGATGGCCTTGGACCACTCGTCCTTCATCGGGTCGCCCTTGCGCACGCCGATGCCGGCGCCCTCGCCGTGATACTTGGGCACCGAGTAGGCCGGGCCGACGAATTCGAAGTCCTTGCCCGCCTCGGTCTTGAGGAAGCCGTCGTCGATGGCCACGCTGTCGGCCATGAGCGCGTCGACGCGCCCGGCGGCCAGGTCAAGATAGGCCTCGTCCTGCGTGCCGTAGAGCTTGAGCTCGACGCCGGGGAACTCGCCTTCCATGAAATCCTGGTGGATGGTGCCGCGCTGCACGCCCACCACCTTGCCCTTCAGGCCCTCGGGGGTGAACTCGATGTTCGCGCCCTTGCGCGCCACGAAGCGGGCGGGGGTGTTGTAATACTTGTCCGAGAAGTCGATGACCTTCTGGCGCTCGGGCGTGATCGACATCGAGGCGATGATGGCGTCGCACTTGCGCTCGAGCAGGGCGGGGATGATGCCGTCCCACTCGGTCTTGACCAGTTCGCAGGTCTTGCCCATCTCGTCGCACAGGGCCTTGGCGATGTCGATGTCGAAGCCCTTGAGCTCGCCCGAGGGGGTGGTTTCGGAGAAGGGCGGGTAGGCGCCCTCGACGCAGATGCGCAGATCCGCGGCGCCGGCGGCGCCGGTCAGAAGGCCGAACGCGGCCAGGGCCGCGGCGATGGTGTTCTTCATTGGGGAAGCTCCCTGTTCGTTGTCTGTCGGCCATCCTTATCGCCGCCCGCGCCGGGGTCAAGCGCCGCGCGGCGGCCCGCCCCGGCGCGCGCGCGCCGGAACGGGCCCCTCGCGGCGTCAGCGGCCTCAGCCGATCTGCGAGCCCTTGCCGAACTCGGGATAGGCCTCGAGCCCCAGCTCGACCTTGTCGAGGCCGGCCAGCTCTTCCTCCGCGCTCACGCGCAGGCCCATCGTGCGGTCAAGCAGCAGCCACAGCGCGCCCGAGACGGCGAAGGTCGCCGCGCCGACGATGGCGATCGAGGCCAGCTGCCCGAACAGCGTCGCGTCGGGGTTGGTCAGCACGACGGCGATCGTGCCCCAGACGCCGCACATCAGGTGGACCGGAATGGCGCCCACCACGTCGTCGATGCGCAGCCGGTCGAGCAGCGGCACCGCGAAGACCACGATCGCGCCGCCCGCCGCGCCGATCAGCGTGGCCTGGCCCAGCGTCGGGGTCAGCGGCTCGGCGGTGATCGAGACCAGCCCCGCCAGCGCGCCGTTGAGCGCCATGGTCAGATCGACCTTGCGGTAGATGGCCTGCGTCAGCGCGATGGCGGCCAGCGCGCCGCCCGCGGCCGCGGCGTTGGTGTTGGCGAAGATGCGCGAGACGTCCGCCGCGTCGCCCACCGAGCCCAGCGCCAGCTGCGAGCCGCCGTTGAACCCGAACCAGCCCAGCCACAGGATGAACGTGCCCAGCGCCGCCAGCGGCAGGTTCGAGCCGGGCATGGGGTGCACGCGCCCGTCCTTGTACTTGCCCATGCGCGGGCCCAGGATCAGCGCGCCGGCCAGCGCGGCCCAGCCGCCCACCGAATGCACGACCGTCGAGCCGGCGAAGTCCAGAAAGCCCAGCTGCGCGTCCAGGAACCCGCCGCCCCATTTCCACGACGCCTGGATCGGGTAGATGAGCGCCGTCAGGATGGCGGTGAAGACCAGGAACGGCCACAGCTTGATGCGCTCGGCCAGCGTGCCCGACACGATCGAGGCGGTGGTGGCGCAGAACATCAGCTGGAAGAAGAAGTCCGACGCCGTCGCGGCGTAGTCCAGCGCGTCGGCCTGCTCGGGCGCGACGCCGACCGGCTCGAGCGTCGCCGGGCCGAAGGCGCCCAGCACGCCGGCGATGGTCCACCCGTCGCCCGGATACATCAGCCGGTAGCCGATCAGGTGATAGGCGACCGCGGCGATGGCGAACAGCGCCAGGTTCTTGGTCAGCTGCATGGTCACGTTCTTGGAGCGCACCAGGCCGGCCTCGAGCATGGCGAAGCCGGCGGCCATCCACATGACCAGAAATCCGCCGATCAGGAACAGCAGCGTGTTGAAGATGAAGACGGTCTGCGCCGCCGGCGCGCCGGCGGCCGCGGCATCCTGCGCGGCGGCGGGCAGGGCGGCCAGCAGGGCCGGCGCCGCCAGGGCGGCGGCAAGGGCGGTGCGGGTCTTGGATCGCATGGCGGTGACCTTCTTGGACATGGCGGAAAGGGGTTCGATGCGGGCGGGGATCACAGCGCGTCCTCGCCCTGTTCGCCGGTGCGCACGCGCACGGCCTGCTCGAGGTCGAGGACGAAGATCTTGCCGTCCCCGATGCGGCCGGTGCGGGCGGCGCCGGCGATCGCCTCGACCGTGCGCTCGACCGCCGCGTCGGGCACGGCGACCTCAAGCTTGATCTTGGGCACGAAGTTCACGACGTATTCCGCGCCGCGGTAGATCTCGGTGTGGCCCGCTTGGCGTCCGTATCCCTTGATCTCGGACACCATGAGGCCCTGAGCCCCGCTCGAGGCCAGCGCCTCGCGCACCTCCTCGAGCTTGAAGGGCTTGATGACGGCGATGACGAGCTTCATTCGCTTTCTCCGCATGGTTTCTCGGCCCGCCGGGGCGGGCGCGGATATTGCGATGCACAAAGCGTGCCAAGTCGCGCCGGGCCGGAAACATGCGGTCATGATCGAAAAATGAGCAGATGCGGCGCCCGCTTCCGGGGCGAAAAACGATCAAATGCCCAAAATTTGTGCAGAGTGGTGCGCGCGATTTCGCCCCATCCTCTCCACATTCCCGCCGCGGCGCGGTAGTGTGAAGCCCGAGGCGGGCGCGCCGCTTCCGAGAGCCGGGCAACGGCTCCGGGCGGCCGACGGATCATGCCGGCGAAGAGGACGAGCGTGAGCAGACGCAGCAAGCCAAAGGCGCGGGTCGAGCCCGCCCTGTCGGCCGCGCGCCCGGCGGCGGGGACGCGGCCGGGGGGCGGGCGGGCGCGCGCGCGCCGGCGCGGCGCCCTCGATCGCGCGCTTGGCGCCGCGGTGCGCTTCATGCTGCGCTGGATCTGGCTGCTGGGCAGCCGCTTCGCGCTGGGGGTGGCGCTGATCCTGGGCGCGGCGACGTTGTTCTTCTACGCGCAGCTTCCTCCGGCCGAGGCGCTGCTGGACGGGCGCGCGCGCGGCTCGGTGACGCTGCTTGACCGCGACGGGCAGGTCTTCGCCTGGCGCGGGCAGCAATATGGCGGCGCGATCCGCGCGGGCGAGCTGTCGCCGCATCTGGTCAACGCCGTCATCGCCACCGAGGACCGCCGCTTCTGGCGCCATTGGGGCGTCGATCCGCTTGGCCTTGCGCGCGCCATGGCCGCCAACCTGCGCGCCGGGCGGCTGGTGCAGGGCGGCTCGACGCTGACGCAGCAGACGGCCAAGAACGTGTTCCTGACGCAAGAGCGCTCGCTCGAGCGCAAGCTCAAGGAACTGCCCATGGCCCTGGCCATGGAGATGAAATACACCAAGGAGGAGATCCTCTCGATCTACCTCAACCGCGTCTATCTGGGCGCCGGCGCCTATGGCTTCGAGGCCGCCGCGCAGCGCTATTTCGGCAAGTCGGCGCGGGTCGTGACCCCGGCCGAGGCGGCGATGCTGGCCGGGCTGCTCAAGGCGCCCTCGCGCTATGCGCCGACCTCGGATCTGAGCCAGGCGCAGAACCGCGCACAGCTCATCATCGGCCTGATGGAGGAGCAGGGCTACCTGACCCCCGTCCAGGCGGCCGAGGCGCGTGCGCACCCCGCCACGCTGTCGCGCGCGGCGGCGGCGCGCGCGGGCGGCGCCTTCGCCGATTGGGTGATGGAGGAGGGCCCCGCCTATCTGACCGAGGACACGCGCGAGGATGTGCGCATCGCCACCACCTTCGACCCCCGCATCCAGCGCGCCGCCGAAGAGGCGCTGGCCCATGTGTTCGAGACGCGCGTGCGCCCCGGCTCGCGCGCGCAGGCGGCGATCGTGGTCATGTCGCCCGACGGGGCGGTGCGCGCCATCGTCGGCGGGCGCGAGCCCTCGGACGGCGCCGGCCGCTTCAACCGCGCCACCCAGGCCAAGCGGCAGACCGGCTCGGCGTTCAAGCCGGTGGTCTACGCGGCCGCGCTCGAGGCCGGGCGCACGCCCTGGGACGTGGTCGAGGACCGCCCCGTCGAGATCGACGGATGGCGCCCGCGCAACTATGGCGGCGATCATGCGGGGCCGGTCACCTTGACCGAGGCGCTGGCGCGCTCGATCAACACGGTGGCGGTGCGCCTGGCGCAAGAGGTCGGCATGGCCCGCGTCGCCCAGACGGCGCGGCGGCTGGGGATCGAGTCGCCGCTTGCGCCGGGGCTGGCCTCGGCGCTGGGAACCTCCGAGGCGACGCTGCTCGAGATGACCGGCGCCTATGCCGCGATCGCCGCCGAGGGGCGGCGCACCATTCCCTACGGCATCCGCGAGATCCGCCTGATGGGCGACCCGGCGCCGCTCATGCGCCGCGAGCCGCCCGCGCCGGAGCAGGCCGTCTCGGCGATGACGGCGCGGCGGCTGACCGGGATGCTCGAAGAGGTGATCCGCTCGGGCACGGGCCGGCGCGCCGCGCTGCCAGACCGGCCCGCCGCCGGCAAGACCGGCACCACCCAGGCGGCGCGCGACGCCTGGTTCATCGGCTTCACCGCCGATTACGTCGCCGGCGTGTGGATGGGCTATGACGACAACACCTCGCTCAGCGGCGTGACCGGCGGCGGGCTGCCGGCCGAAATCTGGCGCGAGACGATGATGCGCATTCACGACGGCCTGCCGCCGCGCTCGCTCGATTCCGAGCGCGCCCCCCCCGCCGGCGGGCCGCAGGTTCCGGGCGCGATCGCCGACGCGCTTGCCGAGTCGCTTGCCGGGCGCATCCTTTCGGACGTGGTGGGTTTTTTCACGCGCGAGGCGGGCGGCGCGGCGCCGGCCCGCCCGGCGCCCGCGGGCGCGCGGCCCGAGCGGCCCGAGCGGATCGAGCGCTGAGGCGCGGCGCGCTCAGCCCGCCGGATCGAAGCGGAAGCGGTGCAGCGCGGCGCCGTTGGCCCGCAGCCAGGCGCGCTGTTCGCGCCAATCGGGGCGCAGCCGCTCGACCAGCGCCCAGAAGCGCGGGCCGTGGTTCATCTCGACCAGATGCGCGGCCTCATGCGCGGCGACATAGTCCTGCACCGCGGGCGGGGCCATGGCCAGCCGCCAGCTGAAGGACAGCGCCCCCTCGGCGGTGCAGGAACCCCAGCGCGAGCGCGTGTCGCGCAGCGTCACCCGCGCCGGCGCCTTGCCCAGCGCGGCGGCGTGGCGGCGCGCGGCCGGGGTCAGCGCATCGCGCGCGCGCGCGATCAGAAAGGTCTTGACGGCCGGGCCGGGCCCCGCGGCCGAGGGCGGGATCAGCAGGGCGTCGCCGCTCAGCGCCGGCGCGCCGCGCCGGCGGGCGGGATCGGCGCGCAGCACGACCGGCCGGCCGCCGATGGGCAGCGTCATGCCCTCGGTCACCGGCAGGGCGCCCGGCGCGCGGTCCAGCGCCCCGCTCAACCATTCGGCGTGGCGTTCGAGAAAGCCGCGCGCCTCGTCCAGGCTGGCGGCGTCGGGGATCGTCAGCAGGGGCCGCCCGTCGATCCGGCTGACCGACAGCGAGAACCGCCGCGAGCGCGCCGAGCGCCGCACCGTCACGCTGACGGAGGGCCGCTCGAGCCGGATCGACACGCCCATGCGCGCGGTCAGTCCGCCTTCGCGCCGACGGCGGCGGGGAAGGGCGTGACGTTGCCTTCCTCGGCGGAAGGCGCGGCCTTCCCGGCGGCGCCGACGCGCGCCGGGGCGTCCTCGTCCTCGACCATGGCGCGGTGGGCGCGGATGAAGTCGCGCACGCGCGGCTGGATGAACCGGCGCCAGCGCGAGCCGTTGAACACGCCGTAATGGCCCACGGTCTCCTGCACGTAATGGGCGCGCATCTCGTCGGGCAGGTTGACGCAAAGATCGTGCGCGGCCTCGGTCTGGCCAAGGCCGGTGATGTCGTCCTTCTCGCCCTCGACGGTCATGAGCGCGATGTCGACGATGGCCTCGGGGCGCACGAGGCGCTCGTCGCGATACATGAACTCGCCCACGGCCAGGAGGCGCTTCTGGAACACGCGCTCGATGGTCTGGAGATAGAACTCGGCGGTCAGGTCCATGACCGCCATGTATTCGTCGTAGAAGGCGCGATGGGCCGCCGCCGAATCGCCGTCGCCGCGAATCAGGTGGCGGAACTGCTTGAGATGGGCGTCCACATGCCGGTCGAGATTCATCGACATGAAGCCCGACAGCTGCAGAAAGCCCGGATAGACGCGCCGCATGAAGCCCAGATTGGGGAACGGGACGGTGGTGATGACGTTCTGCTCGAACCAGCTGAGCGGGCGAGTCGTGGCCAGCTCGTTGGGCTGCTTGGGGTTGCGGGCTGTGTCGATGGGCGAGCCCATCAGCGTGATCGACGAGGGCCGGCAGGGGTCTTCGTCCTCGGCCATCATGGCGGCGGCGGCCAGAACCGGCACGCCCGGCTGGCACACGGCCAGCACGGCGGGGCGCTCGCCGCCCGCGCCCAGCACCTGGCAGAACTCGATGACGTAGTCGATGTAATCGTCCAGATCGAAGGGGCCGGCGGCCAGCGGCACGTTGCGCGCGTCTTCCCAGTCGGTGATGTAGACGTCGTGCTCGGGCAGCATCTTCTCGACCGTGCCGCGCAGCAGCGTGGCGAAATGCCCCGACATGGGCGCGACGATCAGCACCTTGGGATCGTCGCGCCCCTCGGCGCCCTCGCGGCGGAAGTGCAGCAGCCTGGCGAAGGGCAGGCTGTGGACCACCTCTTCGACGACCGGCAGCTCGCGCCCGTCGACGACGACGCTGTCGATGCCGAACTCGGGCTTGCCGTAACGGCGCGTCGCGTTCACGAACATCTCGAGCGCGGCCGCCGTGGCGCGCGCCGGAAAGGTCGCCGCGGCCGGGTTGAGCGGGTTGCTGAGCGCCTGCTGCCCGATCTTCGCCGCCGCGCGCCACGGGGCGATGGCCGCGTGGGTCAGTTCATAGGCCTGGTAAAGCATGGCTGTCCTCCGAAGATCGCCGGACCCATGGCCCGGCGCTTTGCTTCACGCTAGCGTCATGCCGCGCTGCAAACAAGCCGTTTCGCGGGTGCAACCATCAAGCGGGTTTGACAGCGGGGCGATCTTGTGGCAACCGGCCCGTTCGCTGCAGCAGCGACGCGCGGGCGGTCCGTGCGCCGACACAGACATCCCTGGGGGTTTAGATGGCCAAAGCTGAATGGGGCGCCAAGCGCATCTGCCCGAGCTGCGCCGCCCGTTTCTACGACTTGATGAAGGATCCCGCGATCTGCCCCGCCTGCGGCGCGGAAACGCCGCAATCGGCGTTCGTCGAGCGGCGCGGCGGCGCGGCGGCCCCGGTCAAGGCCAAGGCGGCGCCGGCGACGGCCGCCGTGGTGGACGACGACGATCTGGTGGTCGACGACGCGGACGACGCGGAGGATCTGGTGGTGGACGACGCCCTTCTCGAGGACGAGGAGGACGACGATCTGGGCATCGAGGTCGTCGAGAAGCCCGACGACGAAGAGTGACATCGGCGCCCGCGGCCGGCGGGCGGAGAATTTCGCGGCGGATGCATTTTTCGCTTGATACTCCCGCCGGCGCAAAATAAAGAGCGGTCAGCCGCGGCGAGGGGGGCTCCCAACGCCCCGAAGCGACGGCGCGGCGACCCGGATGGGGCCATAGCTCAGTTGGGAGAGCGCTTGCATGGCATGCAAGAGGTCAGGGGTTCGACTCCCCTTGGCTCCACCAAATTTCCCAGAATTTCCAAACGCATAGCGCCGCGCCTGAGCGCCCCGCGCCGTGGCGCGGGTCGTGAGGCCCGGCGATGCGGGCGGCGAGTCGGCCGTGGCCGCGGCCGGGCCTTTGCGACGGCGCCCGCCACGGCGCGTCGCCGCCCAGGGCGGATGGATGCGGCCGATCCCGATCCGATTCCCCAACCCTGACCGCGTGCGATTCGCGGCCCGAGCCTGCGAAACCTCTGGCCTTCGCGGCCCGATGGGCGGCACAATCGACCCACATCGAACGGAGCGGAAAGTCACATGACACCATTCGCAATCGCCGGCATCCAGATGCATGTCGCGGCGCTGCATTCCAACGTCGAGGGCATGCGCCACCGCCTCGACGTGCTGATGGCGCGGTTTCCCTGGACGCAGATGGTCGTGTTCAGCGAGCTGGCGCCCTTCGGCCCGCTCGAGCAGTTCGCCCAGCCCTTTCCGAACGACACGCTGGCGCTGTTTCAGGAGGATGCGCGCCGGCATGGCGTATGGCTTCTGCCCGGCTCTATGTTCGAGAAGCGCCCCGACGGGCGGATCTTCAACACCGCGGCGGTGATCAATCCCGATGGCGAGATCGTCGCCAAATACTCGAAGATGTTTCCCTTCCGGCCCTACGAGGCCAATGTCTCGGCGGGGACCGAGTTCTGCATCTTCGACGTGCCCGGCGCGGGGCGCTTCGGCGTCTCGATCTGCTACGACATCTGGTTTCCCGAGACCACGCGCCACCTGACCAGCCAGGGCGTCGAGGTTCTGCTCAACCCGGTGCTGACCGGCACCACCGACCGCGACGCCGAGATCGCCATCGCCCGCGCCACGGCCGCGCAGTTCCAGTGCTACGTCTTCGCGGTCAACGGCCTGGCGGCCGGCGGGGTGGGGCGCTCGGTGGTGGTGGATCCGGCGGCCATGGTCCTGCACCAGAGCCATGGTCAGGAAGACATGTTCCCGATCGAGATCGACTTCGACCTGGTGCGGCGCCAGCGCGAGACCGGCCTCAAGGGCCTTGGGCAGGTGCTCAAGAGCTTCCGCGACCGCGAGGTGGACTTTCCGGTCTACGACCGCGCCAGCGGCGCGGATGCGTGGCTGCACACGCTCGGCCCGCTCGAGATGCCGCGCAAGGGCTCGACGGCCGCCGCGCCGGCGCCCGATCCGCGCATCGCGCCGGGCTATCGCGAGGACCCGGCGCGCCCGGTGCGCAACGAGGCGCCTTTCGGCGCAAGAACCGGCGCCGACTGAGGGCGCCGCCAAGCAGGGGGGAAGGCATGAAGCTGCACGACCAGGGAGGGCGAGGGCACACGATAAGGGACTATTACAGCGCCTCGCAGCTGAGGATGGACCGGTGGAGCACGCTGCGCGAGACGATGGAATCGCTGCAGCGCGCGGGCCCCGCGGGCCGTTCGGCCGACAAGCTGGCGCGGCGGGCGGCCGAGCTGCTCGAGGCGCTGGCGCCGATCGAGCTCTATTTCGCCTTTCCGGGCGCCGCCGCCTTCGAGCACATGCGCCGGCTGCTCGAGGCGCGCAACATCGACGACCTGTCGCATGTCGTGCGGCGCGTGGCCCGGGCGCTGACCTCGGGCGCCTACCGCCGCCGCTCGATCCAGCTGGTGGGCGAGACCGGAGACAACGAGGATTTCGAGGACGAATCCACCCTTCCCGTCGATGCGCGCGCCCTGGGCCGGCCCTATTTCGAGGTGCTGGTGGTCGACGACGTCAACGAGCATCACGAGCGCTTCCTCAAGGCCAGCCTGCAGCGGATGCGCCGCGTCGAGGATCCCTTCATCTACGAGGCGGTCGTGGCGCCCAGCGTCGAGGACGCGCTGATCGCGGTGCTTTTCAACCCCAACATCCAGGCGGTGGTCGTCCGGCCGGGGCTGTCGCTCAAGTCGCGCAACAAGCTCGACATCCTCAAGCGCTATCTCGACCGCGTGGGCGACGACGAGACCGTCGACGCGATGGAGCCGTGGGACTACGGCCCCGAGCTGTGCCGCCTGATCGCCCGCATCCGGCCCGAGCTGGACGCCTATCTGATCACCGACCGCTCGGTCGAAGAGATCGCCGGCCTCGATCTGGGCCTGTGCCGGCGGGTGTTCTACAATCAGGAAGATTTCCTCGAACTGCACCTGAACATCCTGCGCGGCGTCAACCGGCGCTACAAGACGCCGTTCTTCTCGGCGCTGAAGGAATATTCCAAGCAGCCGACCGGCGTGTTCCACGCCATGCCGATCAGCCGCGGCAAGTCCATCTCGCGCTCGCACTGGATCCAGGACATGGGCGCCTTCTACGGCCCCAACATCTTCCTGGCCGAAACCTCGGCGACGTCGGGCGGGCTTGACTCGCTGCTCGAGCCGCGCGGCCCGATCAAGGAGGCGCAGCTGGCCGCGGCGCGGGCTTTCGGCTCGAAGCAGACCTTCTTCGCCACCAACGGCACCTCGACCTGCAACAAGATCGTGGTGCAGGCCCTGGTGCGCCCGGGCGACATCGTGCTGGTGGACCGCGACTGCCACAAGTCGCACCATTACGGCCTGGTGCTGGCGGGGGCGCAGGTGGTCTACCTGGAAAGCTACCCGCTGCACGAATATTCGATGTATGGCGCGGCGCCGCTGTCCGAGATCAAGGGCAAGCTGCTGGAGCTGCGCGCGGCGGGCAAGCTGGACCGCGTGCGCATGGTGCTGCTGACCAACTGCACCTTCGACGGCATCGTCTACAACGTGCAGCGCGTGATGCAGGAATGCCTCGCCATCAAGAAGGACCTGGTCTTTCTGTGGGACGAGGCCTGGTTCGCCTTCGCCCGCTTCGATCCGACCTATCGCGAGCGCACCGCGATGGAGGTCGCCAACCGCCTGCGCCAGACGCTGCGCACCCCCGAGCACGCCGCCGCATGGAAGGCCCAGCAAGAGGCGCTGCGCGACGCGGACGACCAGGCCTGGCTCGACGCGCGCCTGCTGGCGCCGCCCGACGCGCGGGTGCGCGTCTATGCCACCCAGTCCACCCACAAGACGCTGACGGCCCTGCGGCAGGGCTCGATGATCCATGTGAACGATCAGGACTTCAAGGGCGAGGTCGAAGAGGCCTTTCACGAAGCCTACATGACCCACACTTCGACCAGCCCGAACTACCAGATCATCGCCTCGCTGGACGTCGGGCGCCGGCAGGTCGAGCTGGAGGGCTTCGAGTTCGTCCAGCGCCAGATCGAAAGCGCCATGGCGATCCGGCGCGCCGTGGCCGACCATCCGCTGCTGAGCAGGTATTTCCGCGTTCTCTCGCCCGCCGACATGATCCCCGAACGCCACCGCGAAAGCGGCGTGACCCGCTACTACGACAAGGAGCGCGGCTGGACCGACATCTGGGAGTGCTGGGCCTCGGACGAGTTCGTGCTGGACCCCACGCGCATCACGCTTCTGGTCGGCGCCACGGGCTGGGACGGCGACACCTTCAAGACCAAGGTGCTGATGGATCGCTACGGGATCCAGATCAACAAGACCTCGCGCAACACCGTGCTGTTCATGACGAACATCGGCACCACGCGCTCGTCGGTGGCCTATCTGATCGAGGTGCTGGTCGAGATCGCCAAGGAGCTGGACGAGGTGCAGGACGACGCCTCGAAGATGGAGCGCCTCGCCTTCGAGAAGCGCGTCTCGAGCCTGATCGAGCACGTTCCGCCGCTGCCGGACTTCAGCCGCTTTCACGACGCCTTCCGCAGCCCCGGCGCCACGCCCGAGGGCGACCTGCGGGCGGCCTTCTTCCTCGCCTATGACGAGGAGATGTGCGACTACGTCGAGCTTGACGAAAAGCTGCTCGAGCGGCTCGAGGGCGGCGAAGAGCTGGTGTCGGCCGCGTTCATCATCCCCTATCCGCCGGGCTTTCCGATCCTGGTGCCGGGGCAGGTCATCAGCCCGCAGATCCTGCGCTTCATGATGGCGCTGGACGTGAGCGAGATCCACGGGTTCCGGCCCGATCTGGGCCTGCGGGTCTTCAACGAAAAGGCTCTCAAGAGCGCCGAAAAAACCAAGTCCAACGGGAGATCCTGACCATGGTCAAGAAGGTCTTGAAGAACATATCCGAAATACGTCGGTATTTTCACACGAACGAAGAGCCCATATACTTCGTGTCGGCGACGAACTTCAATCTTCTCGGCATCGACGAGTGGGTGAAGAATTTCAAGTATATCTGCTACATGGACTGCTTCGACGGCCGGCATCCCAACGTCTTCGTGCCCTCCGAGATGCCGCATGACGAGTTCCAGTCGATCGAGGACATCAACAACTATCTCCTCCAGCACAAGGAAGTCATCGACCTGATCAAGCGCCGGGGCGGCAAGCCGCGCTTCGTGTTCCTGATGTTCGACGAAAGGACCGAAGAGCTGGTCAAGGAGCTTGGCGGCGAGATCTGGTTCCCCAAGGCGAAGCTGCGCAAGAAGCTCGACAACAAGATCGAGACCGTGCGCGTCGGCAACAAGGCGGGCGTGCCGTCGGTTCCCAACGCTCTGTCCGAGGTCCACAGCTACGAACACCTGCGCCAGATCGCCGACAAGGCGGGCCTGGGCGACGACCTGGTGCTGCAATCGGCCTTCGGCGACAGCGGGCACACGACCTTCTTCATCCGCTCGGAGGCCGATTTCCGCAAGCACGAGCACGAGATCGTCGGCCAGGGCGAGATCAAGATCATGAAGCGGATCGACTGCCGCGGCTCGGCGATCGAGGCCTGCGCCACGCGCGAGGGCACCATCGTCGGCCCCCTGATGACCGAGCTGGTGGGCTTCAAGGAGCTGACCCCCTATCGCGGCGGCTGGTGCGGCAACGAGATCTTCGCCACCGCCTTTTCGCCCAAGGTCCGCCAGCAGGCGCGGGATCTGACCTTCAAGTTCGGCGAGCAGCTGCGCAAGGAGGGCTATCGCGGCTATTTCGAGCTGGATTTCCTGATCGACAAGAAGACCGGCGAGCTTTGGCTGGGCGAGCTGAACCCGCGCATCACCGGCGCCAGCTCGATGACGAACCACGCCGCCTTCGCCCATGCCGACGCGCCGCTGTTCCTGTTTCACCTGCTCGAATTCTCGCGCAAGCCGTTCAAGCTGGACGTCGACGAGATCAACGAGCGCTGGGCCGATCCCGACATGATCGACAGCTGGTGCCAGCTGGTGATCAAGCACACCGAGGACAGCGTCGACATCATCACCGACGCGCCCCAGTCGGGCATCTACAAGATGCTCGAGGACGGCCGCGTGGTCTACGACCGCTTCGACTACCACCGCCGCGCGGTCGGCGAGAACGAGGCCTTCTTCCTGCGCATCCTGCGTCAGGGCGACTACCGCTACGAGGGCGCAGATCTCGGGATCCTGGTCATGCGGGGCCGGGCGATGACCAACGCCTTCAAGCTGACCGAGAACGCCAAGCGTTGGATCCACGGCATCAAGTCGGCCTATTCGGCGCGTCCGCTGCCGGCCGCCGCGACCCTTGAAGAGCCGGCGTTCAAGATCATGTGACGGGGGATGACGCTGATCTTCCGCGCCCTTTGCGAAGCGCAGCCCGGTCCGCGCGTGGCCGGGCTGTTTCACGAGTTCTGGCCCGCCTATCGTCGCTGGTGGGCCTCCGAAGGCATGACCGCCCGCCCCACCTACATGGAGTGCCGCCGCGCGCTGGCGCGGCACATGCCCGAGATGCTGGGCCTTTACGACCAGCTGTGCGAGCTGGCGGGCGGCGGCGACAACGCGGCAAGGTTCCTCAGCTTCTACTGTCCGCCCAGATATCTGGCCGGCTGCAGCCAGGCGATCTGGCCGGGCGACGAGCCGCTTTTGGTGCGCAATTACGACTACAGCCCCGCGGCCTTCGACGCGGTCGTGCTGAAGACGGGCTGGCTTGGCAGGCGGGTCATGGGCATGTCCGACGGCGTCTGGGGTCTGCTGGACGGCGTCAACGACGCGGGGCTGGCGGTGTCGCTGACCTTCGGCGGGCGGCGCGAGGTGGGCGAGGGCTTCGGGGTGCCCTTGATCCTGCGCTACGTGCTGCAGACCTGCTCGACCGTCGCCGAGGCCTGCCGCACCCTTGCCCGCGTGCCCTGCCACATGAGCTACAACGTGACGGCGCTTGACGCCGCGCGCCGCTTCGCCACCGTTCATCTGGCGCCCGACCGCGACGCCGTCGTGACCAACGCGCCGGTGGCCACCAACCATCAGGAGCGGGTCGAGTGGGCCAGCCACGCCCGCTTCACCGCAACCGTCGAGCGCGAGCGATTCCTGCTCCACCGCCTGACCCTGCACCCCGAGACGCAAGAACGCTTCATCGAGGCGTTCCTGCGGCCGCCGCTTTACTCGACCGCCTTCTCGTCGGGCTTCGGCACGCTTTACACGGCCGCCTATCGCCCCCGGCTGGGCGAGCTCGACATCCATTGGCCCGGCGCGCGATGGCCCATGTCCTTCGACGCCTTTCCCGACGGCGAGCGGCGCCTTCTGGCGATTCCCGCCTGAATGGCCGTCCCGGGCCGGGGCGCGTTCCCCGGCCGCGCGGGCGGCGCGGCTTGACAATCGGCGCCCGGCCGTCCACATAGCTTGCACCAGTTGCCCCGCGATAGCGCGAAGCGTCCGTCAAGGACGTCACGTCCCGGGACCAATCCTCTGAATACATTCCGCCCCGGCCGCGCCCGGCAGGCGGGCGACGCCGGGACCGGCCGCGCACAGGCGCGCTCCGTCCCGAGCATGGGAATCATCTGTGACCAACGTCAAATTCGCCGAACTCGGCCTTGCCGAGCCCCTTCTCCGCGCGCTTGCCGCGCGGGGCCACGAAGAAGCCACGCCCATCCAGGCGCAGGCCATCCCCGCGCTGCTCGAGGGCCGCGACATGCTGGGCATCGCCCAGACCGGCACGGGCAAGACCGGCGCCTTCGCGCTGCCCATCCTTCACCGCCTGTCCGGCGCGCGGGGCGGCTCGCGCCGCGAGCCGCGCGCGCTGATCCTGGCGCCGACGCGCGAGCTGGCCATACAGATCGGCGAAGAGATGCAGGCCTATGGCAAGTTCGCCGGCCTGCGCCACACCGTCATCTTCGGCGGCGTCAAGCACGGCCCGCAGTTCCGTGCCCTGTCGCGCGGCGTGGACGTGGTCATCGCCACGCCGGGCCGGCTGCTCGACCATCTCGACCAGGGTTCGCTGTCGCTGCGCGCCGTCGAGGTGCTGGTGCTGGACGAGGCCGACCGCATGCTGGACATGGGCTTCGTGCGCGACGTGCGCCGCATTCTCAAGGCCCTGCCCGCGCAGCGCCAGTCGCTGCTGTTCTCGGCCACCATGCCGCGCGAGGTCGCCGGGCTGAGCGCCGAGATCCTGCACGACCCGATCCGCGTCGAGATCGCGCCCCAGTCCACCACCGTCGAGCGCATCGCCCAGTCGGTGCGTCATGTGAATCCGGGCATGAACAAGCGTCAGCTGCTGGAAGAGACGCTTGCCGATCCCGAGATGACCCGCGTCATCCTGTTCACCCGCACCAAGCATCGCGCGAACAAGGTGGCCGAGGATCTGGCCCGCGCCGGCATCGAGGCGGACGCCATCCATGGCGGCAAGTCGCAGAACGCGCGCCAGCGCGCGCTGGCGCGGTTCAAGTCGGGGCGCGCGCGCGTGCTGGTCGCCACCGACATCGCCGCGCGCGGCATCGACGTGGACGCCGTCTCGCATGTGGTGAACTACGAGCTGCCCAACGAGCCCGAAAGCTATGTCCACCGCATCGGCCGCACCGCGCGCGCCGGCGCGGCGGGCTCGGCGATCTCGTTCTGCGATCCGTCCGAGCGCGGCTATCTGCGCGATATCGAGCGCGTGATCCAGATGCGCCTCGACGTGATCGGCGATGGACCCGAGGGCCGCGACGAAAAGCCCGCCCCGCGCGGCGGCCTTGGCCGCGGCCGGCCCGCGCAGGGGCCGCGCGGCGGCGCGCCCAAGAAGGCGGGTGGACGTCCCGCGGCCGGCAAGCCGGCCTTCGGCAAGCCCGCCTTCGCCAAGCCCGGCGGCCGCAGGCCCCGGCGCGGCGGCGCGGGGCGTCCGGCGCAGGCCACCGCCTGAGCCGCGCGCTTGCGGGGCGGCGCGGTTTCGCGCCCCCCGAAGCGGCGGAAAACGAAACGCCCCGGCGCCTTGCGCCGGGGCGTCGCCATGTCCGGGGCCGCGCGGCTCAGCGGTAGACGTGATCCTCGGCGGGAAAGGCGCGGCTCTTGACCTCGTCGGCATAGGCGCGCACCGCCTCTTCGATCGCGGGGCCAAGCGCGCCGTAGACCTTGACGAATTTCGGTGGCGTCGGGTTCAGCCCCAGCATGTCCTCGAGCACCAGGATCTGGCCGTCGCAGGCCGCCGAGGCGCCGATCCCGATGGTGGGGATGGGGATCTGGGCGGTGATGCGCGCGGCCAGCGGCTCGACCATGCCTTCGAGGACCACGGCGAAGGCGCCCGCTTCGGCCACCGCCTGGGCGTCGGCCTCGTGGCGGGGCCAGCTGTCCTGATCGCGGCCCTGGGTCTTGAAGCCGCCCAGCGTGTTCGACGATTGCGGCGTCAGGCCGATATGGGCCATGACGGGAATGCCGCGCTCGACCAGAAAGCGGATGGTGTCGGCCATGCGCGCGCCGCCCTCGAGCTTGACGGCGCCGCATCCGGTCTCCTTCATCACGCGCACGGCGCTGCGGAAGGCGGCCTGGGGGCTTTCCTCGTAGGCGCCGAAGGGCAGGTCCACCACCACCAGCGCGCGGCGCGAGCCGCGCATCACCGCGCGGCCGTGCATGATCATCAGGTCGAGCGGAACGGGCACCGTGCTGTCCATGCCGTGCATCACCATGCCCAGCGAATCGCCCACGAGGATCACGTCGGCGTGGCGGTCCACGATCTGGGCGGTGTGCGCGTGATACGAGGTCAGCGCGACGATCGGCTCGCCTCCCTTGCGCGCCGCGATCTGGGGCGCGGTGATGCGTCGGACGGGTTTCTGGGCGCTCATGGGGCGTTCTCCTGGTCAGCGGGGCGGATGACGCGCTGGTCGATCAGCAGCACGTCGCCGAAGCGCATCGAGATCAGCGCCACGGCCGGGCGGCGGAGCGCGCCGCGCAGGGGCGAAAGGTCGTCCGCGGCGCGGACGTCCACCCGCGGGTCGCGCCCGCGGGGGCTGGCCTCGAGCGTCTCGCGGATCAGGCGGCGCAGCGCCTCGACCGAAACGGGGCCGCGCGCGGCGCGCGCCTCGGCCGCGTCCAGCGCGCGGCACAGGACCGGCGCGGCGGCGCGATCCTCGGGCGACAGGCGCACATTGCGCGAGGACATGGCCAGCCCGTCGGGCTCGCGCACCGTGGGCACGCCGACGATGCGCACGGGAACGTCCAGATCGGCGACCATGCGCCGGATCACCGTCAGCTGCTGGTAGTCCTTCTCGCCGAAATAGGCGGCGTCCGGGGCGACGATGTTGAACAGCTTGGTCACGACCGTGGCCACGCCGCGGAAATGCCCGGGGCGCAGGCGTCCGATGAGGATGCGCGAAAGGCGCTCGGCCTCGACGAAGGTCTGCGCGTGCGGGGCATACATCTCGGCCGCGTCGGGCAGGAACACGGCATCCGCCCCCTCGGCGCGCAGAAGGAGCAGGTCGCGTTCGGGATCGCGGGGGTAGCTGTCGAAATCCTCGTTCGGGCCGAACTGGGTCGGATTGACGAAGATCGAGACCACGACCGCGTCGTTCTCGGCGCGCGCGCGGCGCACCAGCGCCAGGTGCCCCTCGTGCAGATAGCCCATGGTGGGCGCGAAGCCGATCGAGCGCCCCTCGGCGCGCCAGCGGCGCGTCAGCGCGCGAATCTCCTGCTTGGTGCGGCAAATCTGCATCGCATGGACCTCCGACCCGCGGCGCGGCGGTTTCGCCCGGAAACCGCTTTTCGCACCTGCAATGCATATGCTGCGGCGCAGCTTTGCGCAATGATGTTGCGCGCGCGCGCCGCGCTTGCGGACGGCGGCGTTCGGCGCCACATTCTCCGCGCCGGAGAACGGCGTATCCCGAACCTTGGCCCAAGGGGTTGCCCCATGGATCTGCACACCTGGATCGCATTCGCCGTCGCGGCGGGCGTCATCGTGGCCATTCCCGGCCCGACGGTGATGATCGTGGTGAGCTTCGCGCTGGGGCAGGGGCGGCGCGCGGTGCTGGCCAGCGCGCCGGGCGTGCTGCTGGGCGACCTGGCGGCGATGAGCGCCTCGATGCTGGGCGTGGGCGCGGCGCTGGCGGCGTCGGCGGCGCTGTTCTCGGCGGTCAAGCTTGCCGGCGCGGCGTATCTGCTGTGGCTGGGCCTGCGCATGTGGCGCGCGGCGCCGCAGATGGCGCTCGGGCTGACGACGGCAAGCCCGAAGGCGCCGCGGCGCATGTTCCGCGACGCCTTCCTGGTGACGCTGTTCAATCCCAAGGCGCTGGTGTTCTTCGTGGCCTTCGTGCCGCAGTTCATCGACCCCACGCGCCCCTTCGCGCCGCAATGCGCGATCCTGATCGCCACCTTCGCCACGCTGGGCTTCGTCAACGTGGTCATCTGGGGCCTTGCGGCGGGCGCGCTGCGCGAGCGGATGACGCGCCCCGGCGCGATGCGGGCGCTGGGGCGGACCGGCGGCGGCCTTCTGGCCGGCGCCGGCGCCCTGGCGGCGCTGAGCGCGCGCGGCTGAGCGGGCTCAGTCCTTCTCGTAGGCGTAGATGTCGGTCGGCGCCCACAGCAGGCGCCCGCCCGGCTTTTGCATCTTCAGCAACAGGCACGAGGTGCTCAGCCGCTGGAAGAACACCGCCTTGAGCGCATACCAGCCCGGCTGCGGCACGTTCACGCGCACCGGGCCGGCGGTGTCGCAGGGGCGTCGCTCGTCGAAGCGGTAGATGCGCGCGCCGCCCAGCAACACCTCGAGCCCGTCATTGGACCAGAACTCGAGCGCATGCTCGCCGGCTTCGTCGAAGCGCATGTAGCCTTCGATCAGCGCCACCACGCGCGTGGCCCGGCGCGAGGTCAGCGCCGGTTCGCCCGGCAGGGTGTTGGGGTAGTCGAACCCGATCAGCGGCGGCCCCGGCTCGAGCCCCGAGTCGATGGCCCGCCAGGCGTCGGTCAGGAACTTGACGTCGCCCGGATAGGCGTAGCCCACCTTCAGCCCCGGCGCCAGATGCGCGGGGTCGGGCTGCGGATCGGCCGGGCGCAGCGTCGTCGGCGCCTGCGTCTCGCTCAGGGCGGGCAGGGCGGCGAGCAGCGCGGCGGCAAGGCCGACAAGGCCGGTCACAAGGGCTTTCATGGCGTCTCCCGCATGGATGCGCCCCGGGCGGGGCGGCTTGCGTTCAGCCTAGGCGCGCGGGCGGCGGCGGGCAAGCGCGCACGCTTGCCTCGGCCGCGCCAAGGGCGGAAACTGCGCCCGCCCGCGGCCGCCATGGCCGGCGGACGGCCCAACGAAGAACGAAGGAGCACGAAATGACCGCCCCAGCGCCCTGGCAGCAATCGGTCCAACGCCTGGTCGACGTCGCCGCGGGGCGCGCCCCGGCCGATCTGGTGGTGCGCGGCGGCCGCTGGGTGAACGTGCATTCGGCCGAGATCCTGCCCCGCACGGACATCGCCATCGCCGCGGGGCGCTTCGCCTATTGCGGCCCGGATGCGGGCCATTGCATCGGCCCGGACACCCGCGTCATCGAGGCCGAGGGGCGCTACATGGTTCCGGGCCTGTGCGATGCGCACATGCATGTCGAATCGGGCATGCTGACGGTCGGCCAGTTCGTGCGCGCGGTGCTGCCCCACGGCACCACCTCGATGTTCATCGACCCGCACGAGATCGCCAATGTTCTGGGCCTTGCGGGCGTGCGGCTGATGCATGACGAGGCGCTGGTCCAGCCCGCGAACGTGTTCGTGCAGGCGCCCTCCTGCGTGCCCTCGGCGCCGGGGCTCGAGCGCGCGGGCGCCGAGTTCGGCCCGGACGAGATCGCGCAGATGATGGCCTGGCCGGGCATCGTCGGGCTGGGCGAGGTGATGAACTTTCCCGGCGTCGCCGCGGGCGATCCGCGCATGATGGGCGAGATCGCCGCCGCCGCCGCCGCGGGCAAGACCATCGGGGGGCACTATGCCTCGCCCGATCTGGGGCTGCCCTTCCACGCCTATGTCGCCGGCGGCGCCGCGGACGATCACGAGGGCACCCGCAAGGAGGACGCCGTGGCGCGCGTGCGCCAGGGCATGCGGGCGATGCTGCGGCTGGGCTCGGCCTGGCACGACGTGGCCGAGCAGATCCGCGCCGTGACCGAGGATCGGCTCGACCCGCGCAACTTCATTCTGTGCACCGACGACTGCCATTCCGGCACGCTGGTGCGCGAGGGGCACATGAACCGCGTGGTCCGCCACGCCATCGCGCAGGGTCTGGCGCCCGTGACCGCGATCCAGATGGCCACCATCAACGCCGCCGCCCATTTCGGGCTTGAGCGCGAGCTGGGCTCGATCGCGCCGGGGCGGCGGGCCGACATGATCCTGACCTCGTCGCTGGTCGAGCTGCCGGTCGAGACCGTCATCGCCCAGGGCAGGGTGGCGGCCGAGAACGGGCGCCTGCTGGTCGAGCCGCCGCGCTTCGACTACCCGCCCGAGGCGCGCGCGACGGTGCGCATCGCCCGTCCGCTGACCGAGGCCGATTTCGACATCCCCGCCCCCGCCGGCGCGGATGAGGCGACGGCGCGCGTCATCGGCGTGATCGAGAACCAGGCCCCGACCCGCGCGCTGACCGCGCGCGTGCCCGTGCGCGGGGGCGTGGCGCAGATGGACCGCGCGCGCGACCTGTGCCAGATCGCGCTGGTCGAGCGCCACCGCGGCGAGGGGCGCGTGGTCAACGGCTTCGTCACGGGCTTCGGCTACGAGGCCGACTGCGCCGTGGCCTCGACGGTGGCGCATGACTGCCACCACATGATCGTGGTCGGGACCAGCAAGCGCGACATGGCGCTGGCGGCCAATCGCCTGGCCGAGGTCGGGGGCGGCGTCGCGGTGTTCCGCGACGGGCGCGAGGCGGCGCTGGTTCCGCTGCCCATCGCCGGGCTGATGTCCGACGCCCCGGCCGAGCAGGTCGCCGCCCAGGCCGACGGCGTGATCGAGGCCATGCGCGCCTGCGGCTGCCGGCTGAACAACGCCTACATGCAGCACTCGCTGCTGGCGCTGGCGGTGATCCCCGAGCTGCGCATCTCGGATCAGGGTCTGATCGACGTGACCCGATTCCGCCACGTGCCCGTCCTGCTCGAAGAGGGCGCCGAGCCGTGATCGCGTGGCCCGGCCGGCGCGGCGGATGAGGCGCGCGCGGCCGCGGGGCGTGGCGCGCCGCGCTCGGGCGCCGAAGGAAGCGGCCCGGGACGCCGCCGCCGGACGGGCGTGACGCAGCCACGCGGCCGGGTTTGCGCGGCGCGCCATCGCGGCGGCCCGGCCGCGCCGCCCCGGTCTGCGCGGGCCCCTCGTCCGGCGCGCGCGGCGCGCGGCCGCAACCTGCGCGCGCCGGCGCGGAACACGGGTTCACAACCGCTCGGCGGCTGATAATCTGCGCCGCGAAGAACCATTCGGGAGGAGACGGTTCATGTTCGGGGAAATGCAGGACTGGCCGCTGCGTGTGACGTCGATCATCGACCACGCGGCGAAATTTCATGGCGACCGGCCGGTGATCGGACGCTCGATCGAGGGGCCGATCGTGCGTTCGAACTGGCGCGAGATCCACGCCAAGGCCCGCAAATGCGCCCAGGCGCTCAATCGCTGGGGCATCGGGCGCGGCGACGCGGTGGGCGTCATGGCGTGGAACACGCCCCGTCACCTCGAGGTGTGGTGGGGCGTGGCCGGCGCCGGCGCGATCATGCACACGCTCAACCCGCGCCTGTTCGCCGACCAGCTCGAATACATCATCAACCATGCCGAGGACCGCGTCCTGTTCGTGGATCTCGACCTTGTCGGGGTGCTCGAGCCGCTGGTCCCGCGCCTGCGCACGGTCGAGCGCTACGTCATCATGACCGATCGCGCCCACATGCCGCAGACCACCCTGCCCGATCCGATCTGCTACGAGGATCTGATGGCCGAGCAGGACGGCGACTTCGCCTGGGTCATGGGCGACGAGACCGACCCCTGCGGGTTGTGCTACACCTCGGGCACGACGGGCAATCCCAAGGGGGTGCTCTACTCGCACCGCTCGAACGTGCTGCACGCCATGGCGTCGGTCAGTCCCGACGTGGTCGGGCTTAGCTCGACCGAGGTGGTGATGCCCGTGGTGCCGCTGTTCCACGCCAATGGCTGGGGGCTGGCCTACACCACGCCCATGGTCGGCGCCTCGGTGGTGATGCCCGGGCGCGACATGACGCCGCCCGCGCTTTACGAGCTGCTCGAGATGGACGTGACGCTGACCGCCGCCGTGCCGACGGTGTGGCTGGGCCTGCTGCAGCACATGCGCGCCAAGGGCCTGAAGCTGAGCACGCTCAAGCGCGTGGTCATCGGCGGCTCTTCCTGCCCGCGCGCGGTGATCGAGACCTTCCAGAAGGATTACGGCGTGCAGGTCATCCACGCCTGGGGCATGACCGAGACCTCGCCCCTGGGGACCGTGTGCACCTTCAAGCCCGAGGTCGCCGCCCTGGACGACGAGGCGCGGCTGGACGTGCAGACCTCGGTCGGGCATCCGCCCTTCACCGTGGACATCAAGATCACCGACGACGCCGGCGCCGAGCTGCCGTGGGACGGCCGCACCCAGGGCAAGCTGTTCGTGCGCGGCCCCGGCGTGGTCAAGCGCTACCACAAGGCCGACAAGCTGGCGGTGGACGAAGAGGGCTGGTTCGACACCGGCGACATGGCCACCATCGACCCGCACGGCTATGTGCGCATCACCGACCGCTCGAAGGACGTGATCAAGTCGGGGGGCGAGTGGATCTCTTCGATCGAGCTCGAAAACGCCGCCGTCGCCCATCCCGAGGTGGCCGAGGCCGCGGCCATCGGCGTCAAGCATCCGCGCTGGGACGAGCGTCCGATCCTGGTCATCGTGCCCGTGGCGGGCAAGGCGCCCAGCAAGGAAAGCATCCTCGAGCTGGTCGCGCGCAGCTTCGCCAAGTGGCAGGTGCCCGACGACGTGGTCTTCGTGGACGAGATCCCGCACACCGCGACGGGCAAGATCTCGAAGCTGCAGCTGCGCCGCCAGCTTGAAGAGATGGGCTACGCCCACCCCGACCTGCGCGCGGCCGCGGGCTGAGGCCCGCCGCGCCCTGTCCTCGCCCCGCGCCCGGCCGCCGCGGCGGCCGGGCCGGCCGGGTCAGTCCCCGGGCGTCTGCGCGGGCGACGCCTCGCGGATCACGCCCTTGTCGCGCAAGGCGTCGATCTGCGCGTCGCTCATGCCCAGCGCCTCGGTGAGCACCTGCCGGCTGTGCTGGCCAAGCAGCGGCGCGGCGTGGTCGTAGCGCATGCGCGCGTCCGAGAACCTGATCGGATTCGCGACGCCCGGAACCGTCCCGCCCAGCGCGTGGGGCGTTTCGATCTTCATGCCGCGCGCCTGGACCTGCGGCTCTTCGAAAGCCTGCTTGATGTCGTTCAGCCCCGAGCAGGGCACCCCCTGGCGCGGAAGGTTCTCGATCCACCAGGCGCGCGGGCGCTGGGCGATCTTCTCGGCGATCAGGGGGATCATGCGCGGGCGATTGGCGTTGCGCGCGGGGTTGGTCGCGTAGTCGGGGTGGTCGGCCATCCAGCTCAGCCCGATGAAGTCGCACAGCGCGCGGAACTGCCGGTCGTTGCCGACGGCGATGATCACCTTGCCGTCGGCGGCGTCGAAGGGCTGGTAGGGGCTCAGATTGGGGTGCCAGACGCCGGTGCGCGTCGGAACCTTGCCGCCGATGAACCAGTTCATCGCCTGATTGGCCAGCCAGCCCACCTGCGTGTCCAGAAGCGCCATGTCGATATGCTGGCCAAGGCCCGTCGCCTCGCGCTGGCGCAGGGCGGCCAGGATGCCGATGGCCGCGTAAAGCCCGGTGGTGATGTCGGCGATGGCCACGCCCACGCGCATGGGCCCGCCGCCGGGCTGGTCGTCGGGCTGGCCGGTGATCGACATCAGCCCGCCCAGGCCCTGGATCAGATAGTCGTAGCCCGGCTGCGCGGCCATGGGTCCGGTCTGCCCGAAGCCGGTGATCGAGACGTAGATCAGACCGGGGTTCAGCGCCCGCAGGCTTTCATGGTCGAGACCGTATTTCTTCAGCCCGCCGACCTTGAAGTTTTCGACGAACACGTCGGCGCCGGCGGCCAGGCGGCGGACGATCTCGCGCCCCTCTTCGCTGCGCAGGTCCAGGGCCAGCGACTTCTTGTTGCGGTTGGCCGACAGGAAATAGGCGGCCTCGCGCGTTTCCTCGCCGGTCTGCGGATCTCGCAGCCAGGGCGGCCCCCAGGAGCGGGTGTCGTCGCCGCCCTCGGGGTTCTCGATCTTGATGACCTCGGCGCCCATGTCGGCCAGGATCTGGGTGCACCAGGGGCCGGCGAGCACGCGCGTCAGGTCCACCACCCGCAGCCCCGCCAGCGGCAGGGGGCGCGGATCGGCCTGTTCGGGCGCCGGGGCGGCGGGTTGTCGGTCGGGCGCGGTCGGGTCTTGGGTGGTCATGCAAGCGGTCCGTTCTGATTGGCGCGTCGGCGCGCGGGCGATGGGGGCGGCGGGCGTCAGGCGGCGGGGGGGCCGCCGAAGCGCGCGGCAAGCGCCGGCGAGGCGGGGGGCAGGGGGCCGTCGGGGCGCCCCTCGCAACCGTCGAGCCAGCGTTCCGAGGCCGGAAGCAGGCGCCAGTAGAGCCGCCGCACCGCCGCGCGCGCCTCTTCGCCGCGCCAGCGCGCCGGGCGCAGCGCCAGCGGCAGGTCGGGGCCGCGCAGCGCCGCGCGCCGCCAATGGTGCAGCAGCAGGCAGCGCGCGGCCATGGCGTCGAGCGGATCGGACGGCGGCGCGGCGTCCAGCGCCGAGGCCAGCGCCGCGCACAGCGTCAGGGCCGCCTCCATGCGGCGTTCGGCCTCGGGGTCGCTCCAGGCTTCGGACAGCGCCTCGAGATCGGGTCGCGCGTCCTCGCCCGGCGCATCGAACCACGACACCCCCGGCTCGGCGACCAGCGGCGCCGCGTTCTCGCGGCGCGGGCGCAGCCAGGCCTCGCCCACGCGGCCGAAGCCCCGCGCCGCAAGGCGGGCGGCGATGGCGGCGCGCGCGTCAGCTTCGGGCGCATGGATCAGCGCCACGCGCCAGCCGCCGTCCCATTCGGGCGGGCCGGGCGCGTAGATGCGCCGCGCGGCGGCGTCGGTTTCGGCCTGCTTGGCGGGGGTGAGGGCGTAGAAGCTGGCGCGGCCGCGCCGCTCGCGCGTCAGCCAGCCGTCGCGCGCAAGGCGCGACATGGCGGTGCGCAGCGCTCCGGGCTCGACGCCAAGCCGTTCGGTGACCTGCTGCAAAGCCCCCAGCCGGATGACCCCGCCGCGGGGCGCCACCGCGTCGCCGAAGAAGGTCACCACCAGCGACCACACCCGCAAGCGGTCGGGGCCGGCGGCGGCGCGGGCGCTCAGCGCGTCAAGGGCGCGGGCAAGGGGCGGGCGCGCGCCGCCGCGTTCGCCCGGCGCGATGGTGTCGAAGGCGCTCATGGCGGGGAATGTGTCAGCTTGCCCGCCGCCGCGCAAGCCGCCGCCCCATCACCCTTTCGCGCGCGGCAGGGTGATGCGGACGGCCAGCCCGCCCAGATCTTCGCTGCGGTCAAGGACCAGGTCGCCGCCATAGGCCTCAAGAATGTCCGAGGCGATGGCCAGCCCCAGCCCGGTGCCCGGGGTCGACTGATCGAGCCGCCCGCCCGCGCGCAGCGCCGCCTCGCGCTGCTCGGGCGGGATTCCGGGGCCGTCATCCTCGACCGTCAGCGCGATCATGCGCTCGCGCGGGCTTGCGCGCACCCGCACGCGCCCGTCGGCCCATTTGAAGGCGTTGTCCAGAAGGTTGCCCAACAGCTCCTCGACATCCTCCTTCTCGGCGCGCACGCGAAGGCCCCTGGGGATCTCGATGCTCAGCGCCACCTCCTTGTCGGCGTGAACGCGCGCCATGACGCGGCCCAGGCCCTGGGCCAGCGGCGCCAGCTCGGCCGAGGCGCCGGGGGCGTTCGCGCCCGCAAGGCGCGCGCGGGCGGTGTAGCGGGCCATGAGCGACTCGATGCGGTCGAGCGCGTCGCGCATGACCGGCGAGGGCGGGTCCATGGCGTCGATCTCGTTGCGCAGGATGGCCGCGGGGGTCTTGAGCGCATGGGCCAGATCGGCCGCCTGGCGGCGCGCGCGGCTGATGATCTGCGCGTTGCGCTCGAGCAGCTCGTTCAGGTCCTCGACCAGGGGCTCGATGTCGGCCGGATAGTTGCCGACGATGCGGTCGGCCTCGCCCTGCCGATAGTCCCAGAAGGCGGCGCGCAGCGTCGCCAGCGGCCGCAGCGCCAGACCCGTCTGCGCCGCGCCCGCCAGGATCAGCGAGGCGCCCAGGCCGATCAGCGCGCCGAACAGGCTGCGCCGGAACTCGAGCTGATCGCGCGAAAGGGTGGCCAGCGCCTCGCCGGCCAGGATGCGCCACGATCCGGCGCCGCCGCGCGCGGCCCCCGCATCGACGGCCACGTCGCGGGCCATGATCTTGATGACCAGACCGCTGGGCGCGCGCGCGAAATAGGCGTTGCGCGCGCCGTCCGGGTCGGGCAGGCGCTCTTCGCCCAGATTGGGCGAGCGGAACACGCGCCCGTCGGGCGCCTCGATCTGCCAGAAATCCGTGGGGCGCGAGGGCCCCAGCGCGCCGGTGCGCCCGTCGGCGGGCGCGCGCTCGGGGTCCAGCGCGCCCGAGCGGATCAGCGTCTCCATCTGGTCAAGGCGCGCCGACAGCTTGTTGTCGAAGGCGCGCCGCGCGATCTCGTCGAAGGCCGAGAGCAGGACATAGCCGCTCAGCCCCACCGCGAACATGATCCAGACGAAGCCGCCGAGAACGGCGCGCGCCCTCAGCGACAGGTTCATCGCGCGTCAGGAGCCGTTGAACTGATAGCCCCGCCCCCGGATGGTGACGATGATGTTGTGCCCCAGCTTGCGGCGCAGGCGGCCGATGAACACCTCGATGGTGTTGCTGTCGCGCTCGGTGTCGTAGCCATAGACATGCTCGGACAGCTCGGTGCGCGAGACGACCTTGTCGCGATGGGCGATCAGGTAGCCCAGCACGTTGGTCTCCTGCGCCGTCAGCTGCACCGAGACGCCGTGCATGCTCACGCGCCCCGAGCGGGTGTCGAATTCGAGCCCGCCCTGGCGGAACACCGGATTCGCCTGCCCGGACGAGCGGCGGATCAGCGCGCGCAGGCGCGCCAGCAGCTCGTCCATCTGGAACGGCTTGGTCAGGTAGTCGTCGGCGCCGCTGTCCAGCCCCTCGACCTTGTCGCGCCAGCTGTTGCGGGCGGTCAGGATCAGGACGGGCGCCTTGACGCCGCTTTCGCGCCAGTCGCGGAGAATCGAGTGGCCGTCCTTCTTGGGCAGGCCCAGGTCGAGCACGATCGCGTCATACGGTTCGGTCGAGCCAAGAAAGCCGCCTTCCTCGCCGTCGGTGGCCACGTCCACGACGCGGCCCTCGCGCTCGAGCGCCTTTTGCATCTGCGAAGCAAGGACCGTTTCATCTTCGACTACCAGAACGCGCATCGAATCCTCCAGAATTCCCGCCGGCGCAAAAAAACGCCGCGCCAGCCTGCGTATGCGACGGAATCTTAACCTCAATGGGGCGCGCGGTTCAACCGAAAGGAATGCCCAAGAAACGACGAAAGCATAAGTAGCGCAAATTGGAAAGATACATGAAGCATTGTTCATCTTGCGGCGGGTTCGACGGCGCGAGAGGGCGAGACATCGTCGCGGCCTGCCCAGCGTATTGATTATGAACCATTTCTGAATGGAATTGCCGTTGATTTTCGCGCGAATTTGGGCGACAACAAGGCCGTGAAAGCTTCCGCGCCGCGCTGCGTTCCGTGCGGCGACCATGCACACTCAGGTAGCGTAGCTTTCCGCGCGCGTAGCAAAGCGCATGAAGGACGTTCGGCACCCTGGGCCGGCCGCGTGGCCGCGAGCAGGGCGGACGAAATCGTCAAGGCCCCCCACCTTGGCGAGAGAGGCTCCGGGGCGGCGCGCCCCCACGCTCGCCGGGCCCTTCCCCCAAGGGTCAGGATCAACGCAGCACCCCACCTCAGCGCCGCGCCGGAGCCTCGCACCCCTTGGCCTGGGTCAGCGCTCGTCCTCGGGCGGCTCGCGCCCCACCCCCAGAAAGACCCGGCGGAAGGGCAGCGCCCACAGAATTCCCAGCACGACGTAGATCGCCACCTCGAGCGCGATGTGCGGACGCTCGAACATGCCGGCGAGGGTGACCGCCGCCACGACGTAGAGCGGCAGCCACACCAGCAGCAGAAACAGCGACAGGCGCCGGCGGGTCTTGTGGCTCAGCGCCATGACCTCAATCCGCGAAGGGGTCGGTGACGAGGATCGTGTCCTCGCGCTCGGGGCTGGTCGACAGCAGCGCCACCGGGCAGCCGATCAGCTCTTCGACGCGGCGCACATACTTGACCGCCGCCGCCGGCAGGTCGGCCCAGGAGCGCGCGCCCTCGGTGCTTTCGGACCAGCCTTCGAGCGTCTCGTAGATGGGCTTGACGCGGGCCTGCTGCTCGGCCGCGGCGGGCAGATGGTCAAGCCGGCGGCCGTCCAGCTCATACCCGACGCAGATCTTCAGCTCGTCGAAGCCGTCCAGCACGTCGAGCTTGGTCAGCGCGATGCCCGTCACGCCGCCGATGGCGCAGGTCTGGCGCACCAGCACCGCGTCGAACCAGCCGCAGCGGCGCTGACGGCCGGTGACGGTGCCGAATTCGTGGCCGCGCTCGCCAAGGCGCTTGCCGACCTCGTCATGCAGTTCGGTCGGGAAGGGGCCTTCGCCGACGCGGGTGGTGTAGGCCTTGACGATGCCCAGCACGAAGTCGATCGCGTTCGGCCCCAGCCCCGAGCCCGTCGCCGCCATGCCCGCCGTGGTGTTCGACGAGGTGACGTATGGATAGGTGCCGAAGTCGATGTCGAGCAGCGCCCCCTGCGCGCCCTCGAACAGGATGCGGTCGCCAGCGCGGCGGCGCTCGCCCAGCACCTGCCAGACCGGGCGGGCGTAGGGCAGCAGGCGCGGCGCGACCTCGAGCAGCTGCGCCTTGAGAGCGGCGCGGTCGATGGGCTCGGCCCCCAGCCCCTTGCGCAGCGCGTCGTGATGCGCCAGCAGGCGGTCCAGGCGGCTGTCCAGCGTGGCCTCGTCCGCCAGGTCGGCCACGCGCACCGAACGCCGGCCCACCTTGTCCTCGTAGGCCGGGCCGATGCCGCGCCCGGTGGTGCCGATCTTGCCCTTGCCGGCGGCGGCCTCGCGCATCACGTCAAGGTCACGGTGAACGGGCAGAATCAGCGGCGCGTTCTCGGCCACGGCGAAGTTCTCGGGCGTGATCTCGACGCCCTTGGCGCGCAGGCGCTCCATCTCGTCCAGCAGCGCCCAGGGGTCCAGCACCACGCC
This sequence comes from Oceanicella actignis, assembly GCF_900111545.1. Taxonomy (NCBI): domain Bacteria; kingdom Pseudomonadati; phylum Pseudomonadota; class Alphaproteobacteria; order Rhodobacterales; family Paracoccaceae; genus Oceanicella; species Oceanicella actignis. The sequence goes on along the minus strand of NZ_FOHL01000001.1, from coordinate 486,857 downwards.
GTTGCCGATCACCGACAGCTTGCCCTTGCGCACGATGCCCGAGGGCAGAAGCGAAAGCTTGTAGACCTCGCCGTCGATCACCAGCGTGTGGCCCGCGTTGTGGCCGCCCTGAAAGCGCACGATCACGTCCGCGCGCTCGCTCAGCCAGTCCACGAGCTTGCCCTTGCCTTCGTCGCCCCACTGGGCGCCGACCACGACAACGTTGGCCATCCGCCGATCCTTTCCTGTTCGGGAATTACGCGGCCTTTTAGCAGCGCGCGCGGGCGGGCGAAACGGGAAATGCGCATGGGGCGACGCGCGGTCGCCCCATGCCCGTCGGCGCGGCGCCGGTCAGAAATGCAGCGCCTTGGCCTGGCGCACCTGCGGCAGCTGCGCGATGTCGGCCAGCATGGCCTCGGTCACCGGCTCGTCCACGCCCAGCAGCGCGATGGCCTCGCCGCCCTTTTCCGCGCGGCCGAGCGCGAAGGTGGCGATGTTGACGCCCAGCTCGCCCAGCTTGGCGCCCAGCGCGCCGATATAGCCCGGCGTGTCGGTGTTGACGGTGTAGAGCATGTGCGGCTGGGGCTCGGCCTCGAGGTCGATGCCCTTGATCTGGATGATGCGCGGCTTGCCGTCCGAGAACACCGTGCCGGCGACCGAGCGGGTCTGCTTCTCGGTCGTCACCACGAGGCGGATGTAGGAGCCGTAGGCGCCCTGCGCGTCCTTGCGGGTTTCGGCGATCTGGATGCCGCGCTCGCGCGCCACGAGCGGCGCCGAGACCATGTTCACCGCGCCCTCGCCGACCAGCGGGCGCAGCATGGCCGCGGTCAGCGCGGCGGTCAGGGGCTTGAGGTTCAGCTCGCCGACGCGGCCGACATACTCGATCTCGATCTCCTTGATCGCATGCTCGGTCACCTGGCCGGCGAAGCCGCCAAGGGTCTCGGCCAGGGCGATCCAGGGCTTGAGCAGCGGCGCCTCTTCGGCGGTGACCGAGGGCGCGTTGAGCGCGTTCGAGATGGCGCCCTTCGTCAGGTAGTCGGACATCTGCTCGGCGATCTGCAGGGCCACGTTCTCCTGCGCTTCGGTCGTCGAGGCCCCCAGATGCGGGGTGCAGACCGTGTTCGGCGCGTCGAAGAGCGGGTTCTGCCGGGCGGGCTCTTCGGCGAAGACGTCGAAGGCGGCGCCGGCCAGATGGCCCGCGCGCAGCGCCTCGGCCACGGCGGCCTCGTCCACCAGCCCGCCGCGGGCGCAGTTGATCAGCCGCGCGCCCTTCTTCATCTTCGCGATGCGCTCGGCCGACAGGATGTTGGCGGTCTTTTCGGTGCGCGGCAGGTGCAGGCTGACGAAATCGGCGCGCGCCAGCAGGTCGTCGAGGTCGGCGACCTTTTCGACGCCCAGGTTCTGCGCGCGCTCGGCCGACAGGAAGGGGTCGTAGGCGATGACCTTCATGCGCAGCCCCAGCGCGCGCGAGGCGACCACCGATCCGATGTTCCCGCAGCCGATCAGGCCCAGCGTCTTGCCGGTGATCTCGACGCCCATGAATTTCGACTTCTCCCACTTGCCGGCGCGGGTCGAGGCGTCGGCGGCGGGGATCTGGCGCGCGACGGCGAACATCAGGGCGATGGCGTGCTCGGCGGTGGTGATCGAGTTGCCGAAGGGCGTGTTCATCACCACGATGCCGCGCGCCGAGGCGGCGGGGATGTCGACGTTGTCCACGCCGATGCCGGCGCGGCCGATGACCTTGAGCCTGTCGGCGCGGGCGATGATGTCGGCCGTGACCTTGGTCGCCGAGCGGATGGCGAGGCCGTCATACTGGCCGATCACCTCGGCCAGACGCGCGGGGTCCTTGCCCAGATCGGGCTGGAAATCGACCTCGACGCCGTTGTCGCGGAAGATCTGGACGGCGGCTTCGCTGAGCTTGTCGGAAATGAGAACCTTGGGCATGGGGCGTGTCTTTCGGATGGAATGATGCTGAGGGGGCGCCGGCCGTCGCGGTCGCGCCCGTGGCGGGCCGGCCGCGCGGCCGGCGTTGGCGGCGGGGCGCCGCGCGGCGGGCCGGGCATGCGGCGCCGGCCCGCTGCGGCGGCGCCGGTCAGGCGGCTTGGGCCTCGGCCAGGGCCTGGGCGAAGGCCCAGTCGAGCCACGGGGTCAGGGCCTTGACGTCGTCGGTCTCGACCGTGGCGCCGCACCAGATGCGCAGCCCGGCGGGCGCGTCGCGGTAGCCGTTGACGTCGAAGGCGGCGCCTTCGTCCTCGAGCAGCTTGACCATGCGCTTGACGAAGGCCTTCTGCTCGGCGTCGGGCAGGGCGGCGACGCCGGGATCGACGATGCGCAGGCACACCGAGGTGTTCGAGCGCGCCGCCGGATCGGCGACCAGGTTCTCGACCCAGGGCGTAGCGTCCACCCAGGCCTGAAGGGCGGCGAAGTTGGCGTCGGCGCGCGCGCGCAGCGCCGGCGCGCCGCCGATCGATTCGGCCCAGTCCAGCGCGTCGATGTAGTCGGCCACGCACAGCATCGAGGGGGTGTTGATCGTCTCGCCGCGGAAGATGCCCTCGATGAGCTTGCCGTTCTTGGTCAGGCGGAAGATCTTGGGCAGCGGCCGGTCGGGGGCGAAGGTTTCAAGCCGCTCGACCGCGCGGGGCGAGAGCATGAGCATCCCATGCGCGCCCTCGCCGCCCATGACCTTCTGCCAGGAGAAGGTGACGACGTCGAGCTTGCTCCAGTCCAGCTCCTGCGCGAAGACGGCCGAGGTGGCGTCGCAGATCGCAAGCCCCTCGCGCGCGGCGGGGATCCAGTCGGCGTTGGGCACGCGCGCGCCCGAGGTGGTGCCGTTCCAGGTGAAGACGATGTCGGCCTCGGGGCGCACGGTGGCCAGGTCGGGCAGCTGGCCGTAATCGGCCTTGAGCACGTTGACGTCGGGCAGCTTGAGCTGCTTGACCACGTCGGTGGCCCAGCCGGCGCCGAAGCTTTCCCACACCAGCACGTCCGTCGGGCGCGGACCGAGCAGCGACCAGAGCGCCATCTCGACCGCGCCGGTGTCCGAGGCGGGCACGATGCCCACGCGCCAGTCGGCCGGCAGGCCCAGCATGGCGGCGGTGCGGTCGATGGCCTGCTTGAGCTGCGCCTTGGGGCCGGCGGCGCGGTGCGAGCGGCCCAGCCACGCCTTCGCGGCGACGGCTTCGGCCGACCAGCCGGGGCGTTTGGGGCAGGGACCGGAAGAGAATTCGGGACGCGCAGGGCGAACCTGCGGCTTGGCGGGGAACGTCATCGACGCGCTCCATCGTCAGGGCGAGGTTCCTGAGTCCGCCGCCGCTCGCCCTTGTTCCGGCGACGGGCCCGCAGCCGCAATACGCTCCGGCCCCGGCGCGGTCAACGCACAAAACGTCGCGTTCCCGCAGAAAAGCGTCGCGTTTCGCCGCGATGGGAAACCATGTTTCCGATCCGAAACCGCGCGCGCCGATGCGCGACGCGACGGGCCGGCCTGCGGGCCCCGCGGCCGCGATCATGCGCGGCGCGGCCCGCGCGGGCGTCGGTTTCATGGGGGTTCATGGGGGGCGATTCGCGGGCGCGCGGCCTGCCTCGAATGCCCGTCCCCTGCGATCGGCGGGCGGGCGGCGCCTTGCGCCGCCGCGCGGCCGCGCGGGGCGGGCGGCAGCGGCGCGCGCCTCAGGCGGCGGCGTCCTCGACCGCGGCGCAGATCTCGGCCACCACGGCCTCGACCAGCGCCGGGTCCTCGCCCTCGGCCATGACGCGGATCAGCGGCTCGGTGCCGGACTTGCGGATCAGCACGCGACCCGCGCCGGCCAGGCGCGCCTCGGCGGCGGCGATGGCGCGGCGCACCTCGGCCGCGTCCAGCGGCGCCGCGCCGGGTGCGTAGCGCACGTTGCGCAGCACCTGCGGCAGCGGCGAGAAGCGCGCGCACACCTCCGAGGCCGGGCGCCCCTCTTCGGCCACGGCGGCCAGCACCTGCAGCGCCGCCAGAAGGCCGTCGCCCGTGCTGGCATGGTCGGTCATGACGATGTGGCCCGATTGCTCGCCGCCCAGGTTGAAGCCGCCCTCGCGCATGGCCTCGACCACGTAGCGGTCGCCCACGCGGGTGCGCAGAAGGCGCACGCCGCGCGCGGCCAGGTGGCGCTCGAGCCCCAGATTCGACATCACCGTGGCCACCAGCGTGCCGCCCGCCAGGCGCCGGCTCTGCAGCCAGCGCTCGGCGATCAGCGCCATGATCTGGTCGCCGTCCACGATCTCGCCCTTCTCGTCGATGATGTGGACGCGGTCCGCGTCGCCGTCCAGCGCCACGCCCAGATGCGCGCCGGTCTCGACGACCGTGCGCCGGCACAGATCGGGCGCGGTCGAGCCGACGCCGGCGTTGATGTTCAGCCCGTTCGGCTCGACCCCGATCTTGATGACCTCGGCGCCCAGCTCCCACAGCACGGCGGGCGCGGTCTTGTAGGCGGCGCCGTTGGCGCAGTCGAGCACCACGCGCAGCCCGTCCAGCCGCAGATGGCGCGGGAAGGTGGCCTTGGCCGCCTCGATGTAGCGGCCCAGCGCGTCGTCGATGCGCTTGGCGCGGCCCAGATCGGCGGCGTCCGCCAGGGCGATGGGGCGCTCCATCATCGCCTCGATCTCGGCCTCGACCTTGTCCGACAGCTTGAACCCGTCGGGGCCGAACAGCTTGATGCCGTTGTCGTGGAACGGGTTGTGCGAGGCCGAGATCATCACCCCCGCATCCGCGCGCAGCGACTTGGTCAGCATGCCGACGGCCGGGGTCGGGGCCGGGCCCAGCAGGAACACGTCCATGCCGACCGAGACGAAGCCCGCCGTCAGCGCCGATTCGATCATGTAGCCCGAAAGCCGCGTGTCCTTGCCGATCACCACCCGGTGACGATGGCGCCCGCGCAGGAAACGCCGCCCCGCCGCCTGGCCCAGCTTCATGGCGATCTCGGCGGTCATGGGATGCTCGTTGGCGCGCCCGCGCACGCCGTCGGTGCCGAAAAGCTTGCGGGTCATGGGTTTTCTCCGTGACGGATGGCGCGCCAGACGGCGACGGCCTGGGCGGTCTGGGCGACGTCGTGCACGCGCAGGATCTGCACGCCCTGCGCAAGCCCCGCGAGCCCGGCGGCGATCGAGCCGGGGGCGCGGCGGGCGGGGTCGGCCTCGCCCGACAGGGCGCCGATGAAGCTCTTGCGCGAAACGCCGAGCAGGATCGCGCAGCCCAGCCCGTGAAACAGCGACAGCCCGCGCAGCAGCGCCAGGTTGTGCGCCAGGGTCTTGCCGAAGCCGATGCCCGGATCGACTAGAATGCGCGCGCGCGCGATCCCGGCGGCCTCGCAGGCGGCCACGCGCGCGGCCAGCCAGTCGTAGACGTCCAGCAGAACGTCGTCGTAGCGCGGGTTGCGCTGCATGGTCTGCGGATCGCCCTGCGCATGCATCAGGCACACCGGGCCGCCCAGCTCGGCGGCGGCGGCCAGGCTGTCGGGGGCGAAGGTCAGGGCGCTGACGTCGTTGTAGAGCGCGGCGCCCGCGGCGAAGGCGGCGCGGGCGACCTCGGGCTTGCGCGTGTCGATCGACAGCGGCGCCGCGCCGCGCAGCGCCGCGATGACGGGCAGGACGCGGGCGGCCTCTTCCCCGGCGGGGATCTCGGCGGCGCCGGGGCGGGTCGATTCTCCGCCGATGTCCAGAATGTCGGCGCCTTCGGCCAGCATCCGCCGCCCGGCATCGGCCGCGGCCTCGGCCGCCAGGTGCCGCCCGCCGTCCGAGAAGCTGTCGGGCGTGACGTTGATGACTCCCATGATCCGCGGACGGTCCAGCGTCAGCCCGCAGATCGGCGCGCGCGGGGCGGTCAGGCGCTCGAGCAGGTCGTCGGGCAGCGCGCGCGCGGGCACGACGCGCGGGGGCGCCGAGCGCGACAGGATCTGCGCGAAGGCGAAGCGCACCGGCCCGCCGGCCAGCGGCAGCGTCTGGTCGTCGCCAAGCGCCGGGTCGGCGGGGATGGGGCGGGCGTAGAGGGCGCGCTCGGTCATCTGGCCTCCTGTGTCAGGCAAAGCGGTTAGCGCCGCGCGGGGCGGGGGTCCAGTCCCAAAGCCCGCGGCGCGGGTTAAAACATTGCTTGGCTGTGAAATAAATGTTGAGCGCAAAGACGTATGTGAAATATTGAGAACCACATCGAACAGGCATAGTTTCCTGCCTGCGGCCCCCCGCGCCGCGGCGCGACCGGGGGCAGGAAAGCGAAGGAAGACCAAGCCATGGCGAAACGCTTCAATCCCGTCGTCCTGACCGCCAACGCGCTCGAATCGGGCGCGCCGCTCTGGTGGACCGGCGCCGGCTGGTCCGAGAGCTTCGCCGATGCGCGCGTCGCGACGACGCCCGAGCAGGCGGCCACGCTCCAGGCGCTGGCGGACACGCCGCTCATGCAGGCCGCGACGGTCGGCCCCTGTCTGGTCGAGGTGGTCGAAGAGGACGGCGCCTGGCGGCCCGCCTCGCGCCGCGAAGCCATCCGCGCCTCGCGCAGTCCGACCTTCGCCTACGGTCCCGAAGCCGCATCCCGGCGCGGCCCCGGCGCCCGCGCCGCCTGAGCGCCCCCAAGCCCGCCGCGCCACACCGACGGAGACGCCGCATGTATCGCTATGACGAATTCGACGCCGCTTTCGTGGCCCAGCGCGCCGCCCAGTTCCGCGAGCAGGTGCGCCGGCGCCTGTCGGGCGCGCTGACCGAGGACGAGTTCCGCCCCCTGCGCCTGATGAACGGCGTCTATCTGCAGCTGCACGCCTACATGCTGCGCGTGGCGATCCCCTACGGGACGCTCGACGCCGAGCAGATGCGCATGCTTGCCCATGTGGCCGAGAAATACGACCGCGGCTACGGCCACTTCACCACGCGCCAGAACATCCAGTTCAACTGGCCGCAGCTCAAGGACATTCCCGACATCCTCGACGATCTGGCCGGCGTGCGGATGCACGCGATCCAGACCTCGGGCAACTGCATCCGCAACGTGACCTCGGACCCGCTGGCCGGCGTCGCCGCCGACGAGATCGAGGATCCCCGCCCCACGGCCGAGCTGATCCGCCAGTGGTCCAGCCTGCACCCCGAGTTCACCTTCCTGGGCCGCAAGTTCAAGATCGCCGTCACCGGCGCCGAGAACGACCGCGCCGCGGTGGCGGTGCATGACGTGGGCCTGCGCATCGTGCGCGGCCCGGACGGCGAGATCGGCTATCGCGTGCTGGTCGGCGGCGGTCTGGGGCGCACGCCCATGATCGCCAAGACGCTGCGCGAGTTCCTGCCCCGCGCGCATCTGCTGCCCTATCTGGAGGCGACGCTGCGCGTCTACAACCTGCTGGGCCGGCGCGACAACAAATACAAGGCGCGCATCAAGATCCTGGTGCACGAGATGGGAATCGACGCCTTCCGCGCCGCGGTCGAGGACGAGTTCGCGCGCCTCGACCCCGAGGCGAGCGCGCCCGATCCGGCCGAGGTCGCGCGCATCGCGGCCTATTTCGCGCCCCCCGCCTATCCCGAGCTGCCCGACGCGTGCCCCGCGCTCGAGCGCGCGCGCCGCGCGCATCCCGAGTTCGACGCCTGGGTGCGGCGCAACGTTCACCCGCACAAGGTTCCCGGCCATGCGGCGGCCACGATCTCGCTCAAGCCCATCGGCGGCGCGCCCGGCGACGCCACGGCCGAGCAGATGCGCCTGATGGCCGACGTGGCCGAGCGCCACTCGATGGGCGAGCTGCGCATCACGCACGAGCAGAACGTCGTGCTGCCCCATCTGCGCAAGGACGAGCTGTTCCAGGTCTGGCGGATGCTGGCCTCGCAGGGGCTGGATGCGCCCAATCGGGGGCTGGTGACCGACATCATCGCCTGCCCGGGGCTGGATTACTGCGCGCTGGCGACCGCGCGCTCGATCCCCGTGGCGCAGGCGATCTCGCGGCGCTTCGCCGATCCGGCGCTGCAAGAGCGCATCGGCCCGCTGGCGATCAAGATCTCGGGCTGCATCAACGCCTGCGGCCACCATCATGTCGGGCATATCGGCATTCTGGGGCTCGATAAGGCCGGGGTCGAAAGCTACCAGATCACGCTCGGGGGCGATCCGACCGACGACGCCGCGCTGGGCGAGCGCACGGGGCCGGGCTTCGCCTTCGACCAGGTGCCCGACGTGGTCGAGACCCTCGTGCGCCGGTATCTCGAGCTGCGCCAGCCCGGCGAGACCTTCCTGCAAACCTATCGCCGTCTGGGCATGACCCCGTTCAAGGAGGCCCTCTATGCCGCTGCTTGACGATACGGGCTTCGTTCCCGACCCGTGGACCCGGCTCGCCGACGACCGTCCCGCCCCCGAGGGCGCGCGCGTGATCGTGTCGCTTGCGCGCCTGCGCGAGCAGGGGCCGCCCGCCGGCGCAGCCGCGCTGGGCGTGCATGTCGCGCCCGAGGACGACCCCGAGGCCGTCGCCGAAGCCGCCGCGCGCGCGGCGCTGATCTCGGTGGGCTTTTCCAGCTTCGCCGACGGGCGCGGGTTCTCGGTGGCCCGGCGCCTGCGCGCCGCGGGCTTTGCCGGCGAGCTGCGCGCCTTCGGGCCGCTGATCGCCGATCAGTTCGCCGCCCTGCGCGCCTGCGGCTTCGACGCCGTCGAGATCCCCGAGGCGCTGGCCGCCCGCCAGGACGAGGCGCAGTGGCTGGCCGCGGCGCGCAGCATGACGCTGGGCTACCAGCGCGGCTACGCGCTGCCCGGGCGCAACATTCTGGAGGCGCGCCGCGCCGCGCGCGAGGAGGCCGCAAGATGACCGCACCCGCCAGCATCGACCAGGCCGGCGCCGCGCCGGCCGCGCCCAGCCTGCTGCACCGCCATGCCGAGCGGCGCGCGGCCGCGCTCAACCGCCTCAACGCCGGCAAGTCGGCGCAGGAGCTGCTGGCCGACGCGATTCTCGAAGAGTTCCGCGGCCGCATCGCGCTGGTGTCCTCGTTCGGGGCCGAAAGCGCGGCGCTGCTGCATCTCGTGGCCGAGGTCGATCCCTCGACGCCGGTCCTGTTCCTCGAGACCGGGATGCTGTTCCCGGCCACCCTGGCCTACCAGAAGGATCTGGCCGAGCGGCTGGGCCTGACCGACGTGCGGCTGATCCGCCCCGATCCGGCGGATCTGCGCGCCGAGGACCCCGACGGCGCGCTGCACCAGACGGACCCGGACGCGTGCTGCGATCTGCGCAAGACGCGCCCGCTCGAGCGCGCGCTGGCGCCGTTCGACGCCTGGATCACCGGGCGCAAGCGCTTCCAGTCGGCCGAGCGCGCGCGGCTCGAGTTCTACGAGACCGACGCCGCCGGGCGCATCAAGCTCAATCCGCTGGCCGACTGGGATGCGCGGCGCATCCGCGCGCATATGGAGGCGCACGACCTGCCGCTGCACCCGCTGGCCACCGAGCGCTTCCCCTCGCTGGGCTGCGCGCCGTGCACCACCCCGGTCGCCGAGGGCGAGGACCCGCGCGCGGGCCGTTGGCGCGGGCGCGACAAGACCGAGTGCGGCATCCACATCGTCAACGGCAACGTGGTGCGCCGCTCGGCCGCCTGAGACGGCGCCCGCCGCGCGGCGGGGAAGGGATGACGGCCGGCCCGCGCGGGCCGGCCGTTCGCGTTCGGGCCGAACGGTCGCGGCGGACGCGCCGAAGGCCCGCCGGCGGGCCGCCGAGCCCGCCCGCCCGACGGCCCGACGCCGCCAGCCGGGCCTCAGCGCCGGTCGCGGATCGAGCCGATGATCAGCAGCGTGATCGCCCAGACCAGCAGAGACACGAAGGCCACGGCGATGGTCCACATGAGCCGGTCGGGGTATTCGGCCTCTTGCGCGCGGGTGGGGGCGATGTGGGTGGCCAGGTAGCGCTGGGCGCGGCGGGCGTCGGCGCGCGCCGCCTCGACCGCCGCCAGCGCCGAGGTATACATGTTCTCGGCGAAATTCAGCTCGACGGTCAGCTGCTCCTGCGCGCCGGCGGCCGAGGTCAGCGAGCCGTCGCCGTCGCGCTCGCGCGCGGCGGCCTCGGGGTCGGCCGAGGCGATGCGCTCCTGCTCGCGGCGGATCTGCTCGTCCAGGCTGGCCATCTGCCGGCGCAGCGCCGCAAGGGCGGGGCTTTCGGCGCCCAGAAGGTCCTTGCGGCTGTCATAGTCGGCCTGCAGCGCCGCGCGCTGGGCGCGCAGCTGCGAGATCAGCGCCATGGCCTGCGCGATGTCCTGCGTCACGTCCACCGAGCGTTCCGACAGCCGGAACTCCTGCAGCTTGCGCCGCGCCTCCCGCACGCGCGCCTCGGCGTCGGCCAGATCGGCCAGGGCGTAGCGCACCGCGTCGGCGCGGGCCTTGACCGACAGCTCGTTGATGAGCCGCGCGCTCTCGTCCAGCACCGCCTGCGCCACGCGCTGGGCGTCGTCGGGGTCGAAGGCGCGGGTCTGGACGTAGATGATCCCGCTTGCGTTGTCGTAGCTGACCGTGACCGCCAGGTTCCAGTAGAACACCTTCTCTTCGATCGAGCGGCCGCGCCCGAGGCGGAAAAGCGGATCGGCGTCGGGGTGGTTGTAGATCTTTTCGAGGTCCAGCTTGCGGTCGATGATCTCGACCAGCGGCTGGCTTTGCAGATACTCGAACAGCATCTGGCTGTCGGCCGCGGTGGAATCGGCCGCGCCGCCCAGCAGTTCGGTCATCGGGCTGGGCAGGGTCTGGTCCAGGCTGCGCACGGCGAAGCTGGTCTCGGAGGCGTATTGATCGGCCGCCTGCGTCCACAGATACCAGCCCGCCAGCCCCGAGGGCAGCAGCACCATCACGACGAAGCTGAGCCAGAACAGGGCCGCGCGCAGCCGCCGGCTCAGCCCCGCCCGGCGGCCCGTTTCGGGCGCGCCGGTCTCGATGATGACCGTCGGGCGCAGCGGCCGGGGGCCGTCGACGTTTCCGCCGCGAAGGCGCCCGCGCGCCGCCTCGGCCGGCGCGCCGGATCCGGCGCCGGCGGCCAGCCCGCCGCCCTCGCCGCCATCCTGGCGCCGGGGGCGAGCCGGGTTTCCTCGGGCCGCGAGGGGGCCGCCCTTTCCGGCGCCGGGGCCCCTTGCGCCCCCGCGCCCCGGACCCTTGGCGCCCTGGCCGGCCTTGCCCCCGCCCGAGACCCCGCCCGAGCCCGCGCCCCCGCCCTGGCCCCCGGGCGCGCCGCCCTTGCGGCCGGGGCCCCCCTGGCCGCCGCGGCCCAGGCGCGCCAGGCGGCGGGCGCGGCGCGCGGCGCGGCGCTCGGCCTGATCGGGCGCCGCGTCGTCGGCGGCGGGCGGGCGCGTGTCGTCCGTCATGCTCAACTCAGCTCCTCATGCGCTTCGCGAAGGGCCGCGCCCGCGTGGCCGGCGCTCAGATTCGCGACGTGACGCGCGATGGCGTCCTCGACGTCGTCGTAATATTCGAGCCGCCCGTTCTCGAGCACCAGCCCGCAGTCGCAGTAGCTGCGCAGCGGCCCCGGCGCGTGCGAGACCATGATGACGTCGCTCGCCGAAAGGCGGTCCTCGAACACGGCGCGGCACTTGCGCTTGAAGTCGGCGTCGCCCACGGCGATGGTCTCGTCCACCAGATACACGTCGAAGCGGATGCCCATCGACACGCCGAAGGCGAGCCGCGCCTTCATCCCCGCCGAATAGACCGCCACAGGCTGGTGCAGATAGTCGCCCAGCTCGGAAAACTCGCGCACGAAGGCGATCAGCTCGTCCGCGTCCACGCCGTAGATGCGCGCCACGAAGCGCACGTTCTGAATGCCGCTCATCGCCCGGTGGAAGCTGCCCGAAAAGCCCAGCGGCCACGAGACCCGGCAGCCATGGATCACCCGGCCCGAATCGGGTCGCAGCGTGCCCGCGATCAGCCGCAGCAACGAGGATTTCCCCGCCCCGTTGCGCCCCAGCAGCGCCAGCGAGCGCCCGCGCGGGATCGTCATGGTCAGATCGCGCACGACGGTCTTGCGCAGCCCGCCGGGCAGGCGGAAGGTTTTCGAGACGTTCTCGAGACGGATCACAGCTCGTCCAGCCTTTCCGCATGGCGCCGGGCCAGGAGCTGCCCCAGAAGGCACAGCGTCAGCCCCAGGATGATCGGATACTCCAGCCGATCCAGCGTCGCGTGATAGACGGGATAGACCCCCTCGCGAAAGGCGGCCACGATGTGCACCACCGGGTTCAGCGCCAGCAGCTCGCGCAGCTGGGAGGGCAGGGCCTCGGGCAGGAAGAAGATCCCCGAGATGATGAAAAGCGGGCGCATCAGGATCTTGTAGATGCGCTCGTAGATCGGGTGCACCACGAACATCACCGCGTTGACCGACCCCACGCCGAAGGCCAGGATCGCCGCCGCCGCCAGCGCGCCCAGCAGCCATTCGGGCGCGATCAGCACCGGCTCGCCCGTCGCGACGATCAGCGCCGGCAGGATCAGCGCAGCGATCATGCATTCGGTCAGCAGCTGCAGCGTGCCGGCCGCCACGATGGCGTCCCAAGGGTTGACGTTCGGATAACGCAGCAGCGCCTTGTTGGCCCGGATCGCGGTCGAGATCTGGTCCGCCGTGTTGCGGTAAAGGCTGTAGGCGATGTAGCCCGTGGCGAAGAAGACCGGAAAGCTGCGCCCCAGCGAGGGCGTGCGCGCCAGGGTCGAAAACACCAGCGACAGCAGCGCGATGACGGCGATGGGCTCGGCGATGGCCCAGAAATACCCGCCCGCCGAGCGCCCGTAGCGCGTGGTCATCTCGCGCCGCATCAGCGCCCCGACCACGCGCAGGTGCACCCGGAATGGGTTCTCGGCCTGTCCCGCCCTGGCTTCCATGGTCGCTTCCGTCTTTCGCTTGCGCGCCGCGCCGGGCGCGGGGCCGGCGCAGGCGAACGCTTCGTCACTAGCACGCGGCATCGGCGATTGCGAGGGGGCCGGGCGCCCGCGACGGTCGATCCGAGGCGGTTGCGCATCCGCGCGCAAGTCTGCACAAAGAAGGCCGACCGGGGCGCCGCCGCCCCTCGCGCGACGAGGTTCCAATGCGCTTCAATCCGACGCTCCGCGCCGTCCTCATCCTGACCGCACTGCTTGGCGGCTGCGCGCGCATGCCCGAGGCCGGACCCAAGGGGGATGTGGTGCGCGAGACCGCTCAGGTCAAGGATGCGCCCTATCTGCTGGTCCCGCTCGACCCGGCGGCGCTTGACGCGCTCGAGGGCGCGTCGGGCGGCGAAGCGGGCGCGCTGCGCGCCGACGCGCCCGCCGCCGGCCCCGCCGCGGGCGACGCGCTGCGGGTGGGCGATCTGGTGACGGTGACGGTGTGGGAGGCCGTCAATGGCGGCCTGTTCAGCGCGCCGCAGGCGAACGGGCCGCGCATGGCGCCCTTCCCGGCCCAGCGCGTGGCCGAGGACGGCGCCATTCTGGTGCCCTATGCCGGGCGCATCCGCGCCGCCGGGCGCACCCCGCGACAGGTCGAGCGCGCCATCGAGGCGGCGCTGGCGGGCAAGGCGATCGAGCCCCAGGCGCTGGTCACGCGCCAGGAATCGCCCGTCTCGGCCGTCACGGTGCTGGGCGACGCGGCCAATGGCGGCGGCCGCGTGGCGCTGGCCGGGGTGGGCGAGCGGGTCCTGGACGTGATCGCGGCCGCCGGCGGCCTGCGCGCCGCCCCGCACCGCACGCTGGTGCGCCTGACGCGGGGCCGGATCTCGGCCGAGGCGCATCTGTCCGAGGTGCTGCGCGACCCGGCGCAGAACGTCCCCGTCCGCCCGGGCGACGTCGTCAACCTGGTCGAGGCGCCGCGCAGCCTGACCGTGTTCGGCGCCGCCGCCCGCCCCAGCAAGATCGAGTTCCCCGCCGAGCGCCTGACCCTGGACGAGGCCCTGGCCCTGGCCGGCGGGCTGTCGGACGACCGGGCCGACCCCTCGGCGGTGTTCGTCATGCGCCGCGAGAGCGCCGAAACCGCCCGCGCGCTGACCGGCGGGCGCGTCGCGCGGGACGTGCCGGTGGTCTACAACCTGGATCTGAGCCGGCCCGAGTCCTTCTTCCTGGCCCGCCGCTTCGAGATGCGCGACAAGGACATCATCTACGCCGCCAACGCCCCGATCGCGAATTTCGAGAAGGTCATGCGCGTCATCGCCCTGGCGCTGCAGCCGGTTTCGACCGGCGTCGGGCTGGCGCGGCTTGCGCAGTGAGCGCGCGCTCAGCGCCCGCCCGGCGCCGGGCGCAGGCGCGGGGGAAAGGGCATGAAGGCGCCCGGCTCGTTGACGCGCCCGCCGGCCACGCGCGCCACGATCTCGGCCTGCGCGCGCGCCCGTCCCGCCGGCTGGTAGAACGAGCCCTTGACCTGGATCGTTGCCGCCAGCGCCAGGACGAAGTCGCGCGTCAGGGCGCGGTCCGGCGCGGCGGCCTCGCGCCAGAAGGCGTCGAGCGGCCCCTGATGCGTCAGCCCCTTGACGTCGAACACCGCCGCGCCCAGCGCCGCCGTCGGCCGTCCCGCGCGGATGGCGTGCAGCCCGACGGTCGAGTTGACGACGATCACCCCATGCGCCGCCTCGATCAGCGCGTTCAGATCGCCGCCGTCGATCGTGGTCACCCGCTCGGCCACGCCGTGCGCCGCGGCGGCGCGCGCCACGCGGGCGGGCCAGTTCTCGAGCCCGTTGTCCAGCGGGTGCTGCTTGACCACCAGCCGCCGCGCGGGCGGCGCGTGGCGCGCGAACGAGGCCACGACCTCTTCGATCGCGTCCTCGAGCCCCGCATAACCGCAATTGTCGCGGATCTGGTAGTCGCTTTGAAGCTGAAGGGCGAACAGGTCGTATTCGAAGGCGCGGGCGGCGCAGGCGCGGGTCACCTCGCGCGCATGGGCCTCGGCGCGGCGGCGTCGCGCCAGCCGCGGCAGCCACGAGATGAAGTCGAGCAGGGGATGATACAGCCTGTCCATCCGGTAGAACGGATAGGGCCAGAAGAACAGGCTGTTGAGCAGGTTGAACGAGACCTCGTTGAAGGCTTCCTGAACGAAGGGATGGGGGTGGCGGGTTTTCAGGTCGGGCGCGAAGCCCTCGGCGCGCACGCGTTCGGCGATGGCGCGGATGGCGTCGGGATCGTCCGGAAAGCGCGAATAGGCGCCCATGCCCACGCGCTCGAGCGTCAGCCAGTCCGGGCGCAGATAGCCGAACTCGAGCGCATGGGCGCGCAGGCCGCGTTCCTCGGCCAGCTCGGCGGCGACGACGTGGTAGGGGTTGCGGTCGGCGTAATACAGGATGTCGGTGACGCCCCGGCGCGCGACGAAATCCTCCAGCCAGCGCCGCCAGCCGGCGAAGCGGCCGCGATACGAGGCCGTCGGCCGCCGGCCCCAATAGACCCGATCGGCCGTGCAGACGGCGACGTGAAGCGCCTCGTGCCCGGCGGCCTCGAAGGCGCCGGCCAGCTCGCGCCAGAAGGGCGAGGGCGGGCCCTGCAGCAGCAGCACGCGCCGGCGCGCGGGCGCGGCGGGGGCGGCTTCGGCGCGGGTTGCGTCGTCTGGCGTCATTTCGTGTCCGGCGTGCAGGGATGGCCCCGCAGCGCTAGGCGCGGGCGGGCGGCTTGTCAATGGCGGCGGGGGCGGCGGGCATGAGCGGCGAGGCGCGCGCGCGCACGGCGCTGCTGCTGCAGGGGCCGTCATCGTTCTTCTTCTCGTATCTGGGCGACGCGCTCGAGGCGCGGGGCGCGCGGGTCTTGCGGGTGCATCTGTGCCCCGGCGACATGCTGTTCTGGCGCCGGGGCGGCGGGCGGGTCTATCGCGGCGGCCTGGCGCGCTGGCCCGCCTGGATCGAGGCGTTCATGGCGCGCGAGGGGGTGAGCGACCTTGTCCTTCTGGGCGCGCACCGGCCCTTTCACGCGCCCGCCATCGCCGCCGCGCGCAGGCTGGGCGTGTTGGCGCATCATGTTGAGCTGGGCTATTTCCGCCCCGACTGGATCACGGTCGAGCTGGACGGGGCGGGCCCCGACTCGCGCTTCGCGCGCGAGGCCGAACGCTTCATGGCGCAGGCCGCCGCCGCCACGGACTCCGCCGCGCCGCCCCAGCCGGCGCGGCGCTTCGCCTCCAGCTTCGCGGCCTATGCGGCCATGGACATGGCGTGGAACCTGTCGAACCTGGCGCTGTCATGGGCGCTGACGCCAGGCTATCGGCGCCATCAGCTGTGGCATCCGCTGGCCGAATATGGCGGCTTCGGGCTGAAGCTGGCGGCCGGGCCGCTGCGGCGGCGGGCGGCGGGGCGGGCGCTGGCGGCGTTGGCGCGGGCGCGCGGGCCGATGTTCCTGTTCCCGCTGCAGCTGCGCACCGATCACCAGATCCGCGTCAACGGCCCGGACCCGGACCTGCGCGCGACCGCGCGGCGCGTGGTGCGCTCATTCGCGGCGCATGCGCCGGCGGACGCGGTGCTGGCGGTCAAGGAGCACCCCATGGACAACGGGCTGACCCCCTGGCGGCGGCTGCTCGAGCGCGAGGCCGCCGCCTGCGGCGCCGCCGGGCGCGTGCGCGTGTTCGACGGCGGCGATCTGGACGCGCTGATCGCGCGCAGCGCCGGGGTCGTCACGGTCAATTCGACCGTCGGCTTGGCGGCGCTGGCGGCGGGGCGCCCGGTCAAGGCGCTGGGACGCGCGCTGTTCGACCGGCCGGGGCTGACCGACCAGGCGCCGCTCGACGCGTTCTGGCGCGCGCCGGCCGCCCCGGATCCGGCTTTGGCCCGCGACTTCCTGGCGGCGCTGCGGTGGGCGACGCAGCTGCGCGGCGCCTTCGACGGCGAAGGAGCGCTGCCGGGCGCCGAGGCGGCGGCCGAACGCATTCTGCATCCGCGCCTGTAGCGGCCCTGCCGCCGCCGCGGGCGCGCCCCCTTGGCCGGCCTTGCGATCGCTCCGCGGCCGTGACCGGCGTCCGGCCGGGGCGCGCGCGGCTCAGCCGGTCATGCCCTCCCAGAAGGACTTGACCTTCGAGAAGAAGTTCGAGCTGTGGGGCGAGTTGTCCTTGCCCGCGGCCTCGAACTCGCGCAGCAGCTCCTTCTGGCGCGGGGTCAGGTTGACGGGCGTCTCGACCTGCAGCTCGAGATACAGGTCGCCATGGCGGCCGCCGCGCAGGTTGGGCATGCCCTTTTCGCGCAGGCGCAGCTGCTTGCCCGACTGCACGCCCGCGGGCACCTTGACCCGGGTGCGGCCGCCGTCCAGCAGCGGCACCTCGATCTCGCCGCCCAGCGCGGCGGTGGTCATGGGCACGGGGACGCGGCAGTGCAGGTCGGGGCCTTCGCGCTCGAAGATCGGGTGCGGCGCGACCTCGATGAAGATGTAGAGATCGCCTGGCGGCCCGCCGTTCACGCCCGCCTCGCCCTCGCCGGCCAGGCGGATGCGGGTGCCCGTCTCGACGCCCGGCGGGATGTTGACGTTGAGCGTGCGCTCGCGATGCACGCGGCCCGAGCCGCCGCAGGCCCGGCACGGGTTCTTGACCACCTGGCCGCGGCCCGAGCAGGTGGGGCAGGTGCGCTCGATGGTGAAGAAGCCCTGCTGCGCGCGCACCTTGCCCATGCCCGAGCAGGTGGGGCAGGTGACGGGCGCCGAGCCGTCCTCGGCGCCGGTGCCGTCGCAGGACTCGCACTTGGCCGAGCCGGGCACCGTGATGGTCTGCCGCTTGCCTGTGTAGGCCTCTTCGAGCGTGACGCGCAGATTGTAGCGCAGGTCCGATCCGCGCCGCGCCGCCGTCCGCCGACGCCCGCCGCGATGGCCCATGAAGTCGCCGAACAGATCGTCGAACACGTCCGAGAAGGCCGAGGCGAAATCCGCGTCGCCCTGCGGCCCGCCATGGCGGAACCCGCCGGCGCCGGGGCCGCCGGCCTCGAAGGCGGCGTGGCCGAACTGGTCGTAGGCGGCCTTCTTCTGCGGATCCTTGAGAACGTCGTAGGCCTCGTTCACCTCCTTGAACAAGGCCTCGGCCTCGGGGCGGTCGGCGTTGCGGTCGGGGTGCAGCTCCTTGGCCTTGGCCCGGTAGGCCTTCTTGATCTCGGCCTCCGTCGCGTTGCGGGAGACGCCGAGGACTTCGTAATAGTCGCGTTTCGCCATGTCGATCTCCTAACGCGGGAGCCGTTTCACGCAGCGGCCCCGCCCCCGCTGCCGGGGGCGGGGCCAGGCCGCGCCGCGGGGCCGAGCGGCCCCGGACGTCACTTCTTCGCGTCGTCGTCCTTCACCTCGGTGAAGTCGGCGTCCACCACGTCGTCGTCCTGGCCCGACGCCTTCTGCTCGGCGCCGCCCTCGGCGGCCTGGCCTTCGGCCTCGGCGGCCTGGGCCTTGTAGATGGCCTCGCCCAGCTTCATGGCCGCCTCGGTCAGGGCCTGCGACTTGGCCTTGATCTCGGCCGCGTCCTCGGATTCGAGCGTGCCCTTGAGCGCGGCGACGGCGTCCTCGATGGCCGTGCGGGTGGCCTCGTCAACCTTGTCGCCATGCTCCTTGAGCGACTTCTCGGTCGAGTGGATCAGGCTTTCGGCCTGGTTGCGGGCCTCGACCAGCTCGCGGCGCTTGCGGTCGGCTTCGGCGTTGGCCTCGGCCTCCTTGATCATCTTCTCGATGTCCTCGTCGGACAGGCCGCCCGAAGCCTGGATGGTGATCTTCTGCTCCTTGCCGGTGGCCTTGTCCTTGGCCGAGACCGAGACGATGCCGTTGGCGTCGATGTCGAAGGTCACCTCGATCTGCGGCACGCCGCGCGGCGCGGGCGGGATGTTCTCGAGGTTGAACTGGCCCAGCAGCTTGTTGTCCGCGGCCATCTCGCGCTCGCCCTGGAAGACGCGGATGGTGACGGCGGTCTGGTTGTCCTCGGCGGTCGAGAACACCTGGCTCTTGCGGGTCGGGATGGTGGTGTTGCGGTCGATCAGACGGGTGAACACGCCGCCCAGCGTCTCGATCCCGAGGCTGAGCGGGGTGACGTCCAGCAGCACCACGTCCTTCACGTCGCCCTGCAGCACGCCGCCCTGGATCGCGGCGCCCAGCGCCACCACCTCGTCGGGGTTGACGCCCTTGTGCGGGGCCTTGCCGAAGAACTTGGTCACCTCCTCGACGACCTTGGGCATGCGGGTCA
Source organism: Oceanicella actignis (assembly GCF_900111545.1). Taxonomy (NCBI): domain Bacteria; kingdom Pseudomonadati; phylum Pseudomonadota; class Alphaproteobacteria; order Rhodobacterales; family Paracoccaceae; genus Oceanicella; species Oceanicella actignis. The sequence continues at coordinate 467,835 of NZ_FOHL01000001.1, read as the reverse complement.
TGCCGCCGACCAGGATCACCTCGTCGATGTCGGTCTTGGAGATGCCCGCGTCCTTGAGCGCGGCCTTGCAGGGCTCGAGCGTGCGGGCGATCAGGTCCTCGACCAGGCTTTCCAGCTTGGCGCGGGTCAGCTTGATCACCAGGTGCAGCGGCGTGCCCGACTTGGGATCCATCGAGATGAAGGGCTGGTTGATCTCGGTCTGCTGGCTGGAGGACAGCTCGATCTTGGCCTTCTCGGCCGCTTCCTTCAGGCGCTGCAGCGCCAGCTTGTCCTTGCGCAGATCGACGCCATGCTCCTTCTGGAACTCGGAGGCGAGGTAATCGACGATGCGCATGTCGAAGTCCTCGCCGCCCAGGAAGGTGTCGCCGTTGGTCGACTTCACCTCGAACAGGCCGTCCGAGATCTCGAGGATCGAGACGTCGAAGGTGCCGCCGCCCAGGTCATAGACCGCGACGGTCTTGTCGCCTTCCTTGTCCAGGCCATAGGCCAGCGCCGCCGCGGTGGGCTCGTTGATGATGCGCAGCACCTCGAGCCCGGCGATCTTGCCGGCGTCCTTGGTGGCCTGGCGCTGGGCGTCGTTGAAGTAGGCGGGAACGGTGATGACCGCCTTCTCGACTTTCTCGCCCAGATAGGCCTCGGCGGTTTCCTTCATCTTCTGCAGGATGAAGGCCGAGATCTGGCTGGGCGAATACTTCTGGCCGCGCGCCTCGACCCAGGCGTCGCCGTTGGGGCCCTCGACGATCTTGTAGGGCACCATCTTCATGTCCTTCTGGACGACCGGGTCGTCCATGCGGCGGCCGATCAGGCGCTTGACGGCGAAGAGGGTGTTCTCGGGGTTGGTCACCGCCTGGCGCTTGGCCGGCTGGCCGACGAGGCGCTCATCCTCGGTGAAGGCAACCATCGAGGGCGTGGTGCGCGCGCCCTCGGAGTTCTCGATCACCTTCGGCTGCGACCCTTCCATGACGGCGACGCAGGAGTTCGTGGTCCCGAGGTCGATACCGATGACTTTCGACATTTTGCGATCCTTCTTTCGGCGATCTTCAAGGGCGGGTCCGGCGCGGCCCCCGTCCTTCATCCCATGCGGGCCTTGCCGAAACGACAACGCCCGCGGTTCGCCTCGCATATAGGGGCCGCTCGTGCGGGCCGCAAGCGCGGCGGGCGCGGGGCGCGGCCGGAATCGGCGCCCTGCGGCTTGCCGGCCGCGCCCCGCGCGCTAGGCTGGGTGGGCGAGTGCGGCGGCGGAGGCAAACGCATGACGGCGCTGGAGCTGAACGGGGTCAGGATCTTCAAGGGGTTTCTGGGGCGCGAGGCGCAGCGCGCGCTGCTCGATCAGGTGCGCGAGGCGGTTCGCGCGGCGCCCTTCATGCGCCCCGTCACGCCCTGGGGCAAGCCGATGAGCGTGCGCATGACCTCGGCCGGCCGCGTGGGCTGGGTGTCCTCGCGCCAGGGCTATCGCTACGCCGCGCGCCATCCGGCCGGCACGCCCTGGCCGCCCATCCCGCCCGGCGCCCTGGCGGTGTGGGAGGCGCTTTCGGACTGGCCCGAGCCGCCGGATTGCTGCCTCATCAACCATTACGGCGAGAAGGCCCGCATGGGCCTGCATCAGGACCGCGACGAGGGCGAGTTCGCCGCGCCGGTGGTGTCGATCTCGCTGGGCGACGCGGCGGTGTTCCGCGTGGGCGGGACGCGGCGCGGCGATCCGACGCGCTCGACGACGCTGGAAAGCGGCGACGTCGCCATTCTGGGCGGACCGGCGCGGCTGGCCTATCACGGCGTGGACCGGGTGCGCTTCGGCAGCTCGACCCTGCTGCCCCAGGGCGGCCGCATCAACCTGACGCTGCGCGTCGTGCGCGTCGCGCCGCAGGCGTGACGCCGCGGCGGCGGGCCGGATGGGCCGATTGTCCGGGGCGATCGGTCGGGCTGGCCGAGGCCCCGCGCCGCCGCATGCGCCCCGCGCCCAACGCGTAGCGGGCGGATAGGCGCGCACGGGCCGCCGGGGCGGCGCCGCCCTTGGACGCAGCCATGGACGGCGCGGGGACGGGTGCGCGCAAGATGGCGCCCGGCCGATTGCAGGGGCGGCGCGCCATGCGGATGGCGCCCGCGCGCCGGCGCCGCGGCGGGGCGAAGGGCTGGCGACCTTCGCGGGGCGGGCAGGTTCCGAGGGGCGCCTTCAGACGGGCGCCCGGGCCGGATCGTAGCCGTAGATCCAGTCGTTGAGCGCCGCCGCCCGGCCGGGCGCAAGGCGGGCGAACAGCTCGAGCGCCGCGAATTTCGCCAGCCCGTCCAGCGCCGTGCGCGCGTGAAAGCGCCGCCCCGTGCGCCGCGCCGCCTGCTGAAGGCGCGTGGCGCGGGGCTTGCGCGCGGCCTCGTAGGCGGCAAGCCCGTCGGCGACGCCATGCGCCGCGACCGCGCGCGACAGCACCACCGCGTCCTCGAAGGCCATGGCCGCGCCCTGCGCAAGAAAGGGCGTGGTCGGATGCGCCGCGTCGCCCAGCAGCGCAAGGCGCCCGCGCCGCCAGCTGGGCAGGGGGGCGTGCCCGAACAGGCCCCATTCGAAGGTTTCGTCCGCCGCATCCAGGATCGCGCGCGCCTGCGGGTGCCAGTCGGCGAACTCGGCGCGCAGCGCCTCGGGGTCGCCCGGGCGGCTCCATCCCTCTTCGGTCCAGGCGGCGCGCTCGATCACGGCGACGAAGTTGACGATCTCGCCGCCGCGCAGCGGATAATGGACCAGGTGCCGCCGCGGCCCCATCCACACGGTCGCGCAGGGCGGCGCGGCGCCTCCGGGCAGGCGGTCGGCGCGGACCAGCCCGCGGAACGCCACATTGCCCGAAAAGCGCGGCGACGAGGCGCCCGCCGCCGCCCGCAAGCGCGAGCGCACCCCGTCCGCGCCCACGATCAGATCGGCGCGCAACGGGCCGCGGTCGGTTTGCAGCGCGTCCTCGCTCACCCCCAGCGCCTCGCAGCCCAGGCGCAGCTCGACCCCCGCCGCCAGCGCCGCGCGCAACAGGATGTCCAACATGTCGGCCCGGTGGATCTGGCGATAGGGCGCGCCGTGGCGGCGCTCGATCTGCGGGTTGAGCGCCAGCCGCCAGGCGAGGCGGCCGCTGCGCCAGGCGCGCAGCTCGACCGCCTGCGGCGCGAAGCCCGCGGCGCGCGCCTCGTCGCCCACGCCCAGATGGTCGAGCGCCTTGATCGCGTTCGGCGACAGCTGGATCCCCGCGCCCACCTCGCGCAGGGCCTCGGCGCGTTCGACCACCGTCGCGCGCCAGCCCATGCGCGCAAAGGCCAGCGCGGCGGCCAGGCCCCCAAGCCCTCCTCCGGCGACGGCGACGCTGCGCTGGGCGCGGTCGGACATGGGGGCGCTCCGCAAGCTGGCGCTCAGGCGCCGGTGAAGACGGGCTTTTCCTTGCGGAAGAAGGCGGCGACGGCGTTGCGCGTGTCCTCGCTGCCGGCGCACAGGGCCTGGAGCTCGGCCTCGAGGCGGAAGGTGGTCTCGAAATCGCCGCCCTCGGCCGCGCGCAGGATCTGCTTGGCGTAGCGCAGCGTGCGCGGCGCGCCCTGGGCCAGCCGGGCCGCCCATTCGAGCGCCGCCGCGCGCGCCTGGCCTGCGGGAACCACCTTGTTGACCATGCCCGCGCGCAGGCATTCCTCGGCCGTGATGCGCGGCGCCTCGACGATCGCCTGATAGGCGCGCTTGTAGCCCAGCGCCCGCACCAGGTGCCAGTGGTTGCCCCCGTCGGGAACCAGCCCGATGGCCGCGAAGGCCTGGTAGATGTAGGCGTCCTCCTCCATCACCGCCAGGTCGCAGGCCAGCGCGTAGGCCGCGCCGATGCCCGCGCAGGCGCCGTGGATCGCGGCGACGAAGGGCTTGGCCGAGCGCATGATCGCGTCGATCGAGGGCTTGAACTCTTCGTTGAGCACGCGCGTGACGTCCTCGCCCGGCACGCCCGCGCGCAGATCGGCGCCGGCGCTGAAGGCGCGCCCCTCGCCGGCCAGCACCACGACGCGCACGGCCTCGTCCTGCTCGGCGCGGCGCAAGGCGTCCAGCAGGTCGCGCCGCAGCGCCGCGTCGAAGGCGTTGAGGCTGTCGGGCCGGTTGAGCGCGATCAGCGCCACGGGGCCCGACACGGCGTAGCGGACGGTTTCGAGTTCGGTCTCTTGCGGCTCAGCGCTCATGCCTCGGGCTCCTTCGCTCGTTCTCGCCCGCGCGGGGCCTTGGTCGGGCGCGCGGCGCGCCCTTCGATCGGGCCGACTGTTTCGCCGCCGCGCGGCCTCGTCAAGCCCGGCGCTTGCCTTGTCGCGCGCCGGGCCGCAAGATCCGGCGGTCAGCTTGAAGGGGGCGCGATGAAGAAGCGGGCGGGCGAAGCGCCCTTCGCCGCCGCGATGCGGCGCGAGGCCGAGCGCCGCCGGCGCATCGGCGCCCTTGCGCGCGCGGGGGCGCTGGCCGCGCTCGCGCCGGTGGTGGCGCTGGTCTCGGACTGGCCGGACGCGCTCTGGAACCTCGGCTTCATGGCGGTTCTGGCGGCGCTGGGCGGGCTGCATGTCGCGGCCGCGCGGATCTGGTCCGAGCGCGCCTGGCCCGATTTCGCCTTCGCCGCGCTCGACATCGGCGCGCTGGCGCTGTTCCTGGCCACGCCCGATCCGCTGGGCGGCGGCCCGGCGCCGGCGGCGCTGGGCGGCGGGGTGGGGCTGTTCCACCTGGCGCTGTCCTGGCTGGCGCTCAGCCTTCGTCCGGCCCTGCTGCTGTGGGGCGGGGCATGGGCGGCGGCGCTGTGGCCGGCGGCGGCGCTGGCGGCCGGGTCGGGGGCGCCGTTGCGGCTTCTGGCGTTGCAGGCGGCGGCGCTGGCGGCGGCGGCGGGCGTGCTGGCGGCGGCGGCGGGGGCCTCGCGGCGGATGGCGCGCCGGCAGGCCGAGCTCGAGCGGCGCGCGGCCGATCTGGCGCGCTACGTCCCGCCCGAGCTGGCGGCCCGCCTGGCCGAGCGCGACTGGCCTTACGCGCAGGGGATCGAGCGTCACGCGGCGGTGCTGTTCGCCGACCTCGTGGGCTTCACCGGCTGGGCCGAAACGCAAAGCCCGCAAGAGGTGCTGCGCCTGCTGCGCGAGGTGCAGGCCGCCACCGCCGAGGCGGTGTTCGAGGCCGGCGGCGTGCTCGACAAGTTCATCGGCGACGGGGCCATGGCCACCTTCGGCGCGGCGGCCGATCCGCCCGGCGCCGCCCGCGCGCCCGAAGCCGAGCGCCGCCGCATGGCCGCGCGCGCCGCGCTGGCCTGCGCCGAGCGGATCGTGGACCGGCACGCGGCGCTGCGCCAAGGGCCGGGCGCGGTCGGGCGCGCGCCGCTGGCCATATCGGTGGGCGTGCATTTCGGGCCGGTGATCGTGGGCGACGTCGGCGCGCGCCAGCGCCTCGAGCTGGCGGTGCTGGGCGACTCGGTCAACGTCGCGGCCCGGCTCGAGGGTCTGACGCGCGCGGTGGGCTGCGCGGCCTGCGCCTCGCAAGAGCTGATGGACGCGGCGGGCGGCGCGCCGCCGCGCTGGCGGCTGGTGGGGCCGGCGCGCCTTGCCGGGCGGCGCGGCGAAGAGATCGTCTGGGCGCTGGACCCGCCCGGGGCCGCCGCGGCCCGGGGCGCGCGCTGAACGCGGCGCGGCCCCGCACGACGATCACGACCGCGGCGGCGCCCCGCGCGCCGGTCCGTTTGCGCCGGCGCCGAGCGACGCGCGGGCGAACCCTTCGGCGCCGAGCCCGCGCGCGCGGCGTCGAATGATCTGATCCGCGCCTCGCGGCGTTCGATCGGCGCCTGCGCCGCCTTGGGCAAGGCGGGCGGTCCCCGGCGCCCCGGCGGATTTCGAGCTGTTCCGCCCCGCCCGCCGCGCGGACCGGGCCGGGCGCGGCTGCGGCAAGGCCGATCCCGAGCCGCCTCGCCGGCTGGGCGAGGGCCCGAGGCGGATCAGGGCGCGATCGAAGCCTTGCGCCGCGACGTCCATCCCAACAGGACCAATCCCGTGGCGAGAAGCGGCAACCCGGCCGGAACCGGAACGGCCGAGACGGCGACCACCCGTCCGGTCGCCTCGCCGCCGCGCCAGTTGGTGATGGACGAACCGACCCCTTGGGCGCATTCGGAACGCGAAGAGCAGCGGAACTCGGCGAACGCCCGCTCCGAAATCGGTTTCGAGCCGGGCGCGCCCAGATCGGCAAGCCAAACGCCCGCCAGCATGAAAGCCGTCTGCTCGGCGCTCGGGTCCGCGCCGCTTTGCCCGAACGTCAGCCCGCCGCCGGCGGAATAGAAGGACTCGCCCAGATGCGCATCGAAGATCAGGCCGCCCGAGGGCGACCCTGCCGGCGTGGCGATGCGGACGTCATGGATCTGGCCGGTGTCGGTGTCATAGCGGAAGACGCCGCTCGCCGTGCCTGCGTCGGGACCCGACACGCTTCCGGCCAAGATCGTTCCCGAGAAAGACCACTCCAGCACGGCGGCATGAGCCGAAGCCGCCGTCAGCGCCAGCGCGGCCGAAGCGGCGGCCAGCATGGCGCGCAAGGACAATGGCAAATATTTCGATGTCTGCATGGCGAATACTCATCAGAAAAAAACGATGTTGGTTGAAAATGCTACGCTTCTCGGCGACCGGCGGTCAAGTTGCGAGGATTCGTCAGACTCGGCGCGGTCCGTCATGCTCTTGCCAAGGGCGGCAGATCTCGCGCGGTTTCTTCCCGCGGCCCTCTTTTCGGCGCGACGCGAAAAATCCGCCTCATGGGCGAGCAGCGACGGCGAAAAGGCGGCCGTCCGCCGGCGGGGGCCTGGTCCTTGCCCGCGCTCGCGCGCTTCGCCAAGCCGGCCCGCGCGCCGGCGGAACGATCGCCTCGGCCGCTCGAACGCCCCGAGCGACCTTGCCCGATCCTCCGCGGGCTGTCATGGATCGGTCGGGCGGTCTTGACCGGGCCATCCGGGCGCCTGCGCCCTCGATCGTCCCTGCGGATCGCCGCGACGGGGCGAGGGCGAAGCCGGACGTGACGCGAGGAAGCCGATGGAAGACGTGCAAGACCCGGGCGCGGCAGGCAGAGCCGGCCCGCAAGGCGCAACGCCTTCGAACGGGGCGCCGCGGGCCCCCGGCGGCGTTCCCTTTCATGCCCTGTCATGCGAAGAGGCGCTGGCCGCGCTGGCTTCGTCGCGTCAGGGGTTGAGCCAGGCCGAGGCCGCGGCGCGGCTGCGTCGGCACGGGCCGAACGTGCTTCCCGAGCGCCGACGCGCGGGGCCGGTGCGGCGCTTCTTGCGGCAATTCAACAATCTGCTGATCTACGTCTTGCTTGTCGCGGCGGCCATCACCGCCGGGCTTGACCACTGGATCGATACCGGGGTGATCCTCGCCGTCGTGCTGGTCAACGCGCTTGTCGGCTTCATGCAGGAAGGCCGCGCCGAAGCCGCCATCTCTGCGCTGCAGCGGATGCTTGCGCCGCAGGCGACGGTGCTGCGCGAGGGCAAGCGGCTGCGCATTCCGGCGGCCGAGCTGGTCCCCGGCGACGTGATCCTGGTCGAAGCCGGCGACCGGGCGCCGGCCGACGCCCGGCTGATCGAGGCCGTCCGGCTGAAGGCGCAGGAAGCGATCCTCACGGGCGAATCCGTGCCGGTGGACAAGTCGACCGAACCCGCGGCGGCGGACGCGCCGCTTGGCGAGCGGCGCTCGATGCTGTTCTCGGGCACGCTGGTCGTCGCGGGGCAGGGCCGTGCCGTCGTCGCCGCCACGGGCGCGGCGACCGAGATCGGCCGGATCAGCGGCATGCTCTCGAACGTCGAGGAGCTGACCACGCCGCTGCTTCGCAAGATGGACGCCTTCGCCCGCTGGATCACCGCCCTGATCCTGCTCGGCGCAGCCATTCTGCTGGTCTACGGGCATTTCGTCCGGCGCCACCCGTTCGAGGAGCTGTTCCTCACCGTCGTCGGCCTTTCGGTGGCGGCGATCCCCGAAGGTCTGCCGGCGGTGCTGACCATCACGCTTGCCGTGGGCGTGCGCAAGATGGCCGAGCGTCACGCCATCGTCCGCCGACTGCCCGCCATCGAGACCCTGGGCGCGCTGACGGTGATCTGCACCGACAAGACCGGCACGCTGACCCGCAACGAGATGATGGTCGCCGAGGCGGCGACCTCGGCCGAGCGCTACGAGGTGACGGGCGAGGGCTATCTGCCGGGCGGCGAAATTCGCCCCCTGGGCGAGACGAACGGCGAGGATGCCGCGATCGCCGCGCTTGTCGAAGCCGCGATGGCCTGCAACGACGGCGCGCTTGTCGATCGCCCCGAGGGCCGAACCATCGCGGGCGATCCGATGGAGGCGGCGCTTCTGGTGCTGGCCGAGCGGGCCGGGCGGCTGCAGGAGCGCTCGGGCATCGCCCGGCTGGCGCTGATTCCCTTCGACGCCGCGCATCGCTACATGGCCACGCTCGATCGGATGCCCGACGGCGCCGTCCGCCTGCATGCGAAGGGCGCGCCGGAGGCGATCCTGGCGCTTTGCGACGGCGAGATGGCGCCCGACGGCCGCCCGCGCCCGCTGCGCGCCGAGTTCTGGCAGGCCGAGACCGAGCGCATGGCCGCGCAGGGCATGCGGGTGATCGCCATCGCGCGCCGCGAGGCGAGCGCGGACGAACGGCCGACCCCCGAAACCCTGACGGGCGGCTTGACGCTGCTTGGCCTGGCGGGCCTGATCGACCCCCCGCGCGCCGAGGCGATCGCCGCCGTGGCCGAGTGCCGGCAGGCCGGCATCAGGGTGAAGATGATCACCGGCGACCATCCCGCAACCGCGTCGGCCATCGCCGCGATGATCGGGATCGAGGCGCCTGAACGGGTGCTGACGGGGCGCGACCTCGACCGCCTCGACGACGCGATGCTGATCGAGGAGGCGCGGCTGACCAACGTCTTCGCCCGCACCACGCCCGAGCACAAGCTGCGCCTGGTGATCGCGCTGCAGCAGGCGGGCGAGATCGTGGCCATGACGGGCGACGGCGTGAACGACGCTCCGGCGCTCAAGCGCGCCGACGCCGGCATCGCCATGGGCGTCGCCGGCTCGGACGCCGCCAAGGAGGTGGCCGACCTGGTGCTGACCGACGACAACTTCGCCTCGATCGCAGCGGCGGTGCGCGAGGGCCGCACCGTGTTCGAGAACATCCGCAAGGTCATAAGCTGGACCCTGCCCACCAACGCCGGCGAGGCCGCGGTGGTCGTGGTCGCGCTTCTGGCCGGGCTGGCGGCGCCGCTTTCGGCCTTGCAGATCCTGTGGGTCAATCTTGCAACCGCCGGCACGCTGGGCATCGCCCTGGCGTTCGAACGGACCGAACCGGGGATCATGCGGCGCCCGCCCCGAGCGGCGGACGCGCCGGTGCTCGACCGCACCCTGGTCTGGCATGTGATCTTCGTCTCGGTCCTGTTCGTCGCCGGCGCCTACGGAATGTTCAACTACGCCATGGGTCGCGGCCATTCGGTCGAGCTGGCCCGGACGCTGTGCGTCAACACATTGATCGTGCTCGAGGTGTTCCACCTTTTCTTCATCCGCAACTTCCATCTCACGTCGCTGACATGGGAGGCGGTGCGCGGCACGAAGGCGGTCTGGATCGCGGTCGTCGTGGTGGTGGGCGCGCAGATGCTCTTCACCTATGCGCCCTTCATGCAGGCGGTCTTCGCCACCCGGCCGGTGTCGTTGATCGACGGCGCGGTCGTGATCGGCGTCGGCCTGGCCTTCTTCGCCGTCGTCGAGGTCGAAAAGCAGCTGCGGCTGCGGCTGAGCAACGGCGCCGGGCCTGCCGCGCGCCGGGGGCGCGGATATCGCTGAAATGGGCCGGACCGAGGCTTTTGCCGACGGTCGCCGCCCGCGCGTCGGGGGCGGCGCCTCGGCGCCGCGCCGTCGGCCTTGCGCGTCGGGACGGGCGCCCCTATCGCGAGGCGGGGGATGATGCGGGGGTTTCGTCCGGCGCGAGCGTCAGGCCGCCCGCGTCGCCGAGGAAATCCACGATCTCTTCAAGGCCCTGTCCCGCGCGCAGCTCGGCCATCACATGGGGACGGCCCTCGCGCATGGCCTCGACGTCCTGCCGGTATGTCTCGAGCGACACCCCGACATGGGGCGCCAGATCGCACTTGTTCGCCACCAGCAGGTCCGAGCGGGTCAGCGCCGCGCCGCCCTTGCGGGGAATGTCCTGACCTGCGGCGACGTCGATGACGTAGATCGTCAGATCCACCAGTTCCGGGCTGAATGTGGCCGCAAGATTGTCGCCGCCCGACTCGATCAGCACCAGATCGAGGTCGGGAAACCTTTCGCGCAGCTCGGCCAATGCGGCAAGATTGATCGAGGCGTCCTCGCGGATCGCGGTATGCGGGCAGCCCCCGGTCTCGACGCCGCGGATGCGATCCAGCGGCAGCACCTGGGCGCGCATCAGGAATTCGGCGTCTTCGCGGGTGTAGATGTCGTTGGTGATGACCGCCATCGACAGGCGCGGAGCAAGCGCGCGCGCGAGCGCGGCGGTCAGCGTGGTCTTGCCGGCGCCGACGGGGCCGCCGATGCCGACGCGCAGCGGGCCGTTTGGTGAGGTCATGAGCGGAAGATCCTTGTCGTCATGGTTTCGTGTTCGAGGCTGGCCATGTCCGAAGCCAGGGCGCAGCCGCCAAGATCGTCCGGGCAGGATCGCAGGGCCTCGGCCGCGACGCGCGCGATCAGGGGCGCAAGGCCGGCCAGGATCCCCTGTCCCGCGCTTTGGCCCAGCGGGACGTGGCGCACCGCGATGGTGGCGAGATTGGCGGCGAAGTTCTGCAGATAGGCCAGCAGGACGGCCTCGAGAGGAAGGCCGGCCCCCCGCGCGGCCGCGCCGACCGCCACCGGCAAGGGCCAAGGGGGCAGATCCGCCTCGCCCGTGCGTTCGAGCGTGGCGGCGAAAGCCGCGCCCTGGGCGGCGCTTTCGCGCGCGCGCTCGGCGCCGGGAGCCAGCGCCAGCGCCAGATCGGCGAGTTCCTCGCGCTCCTGGGCGTTCGCCGCCCGCCAGCTTGCCGCAAGCAGGATCGCATCGTTGCGTCCGGCGCCGTGCTCCAGCACCGCCGCCAACCAGTCCCGCGCCGTTTCGGCGTCGCGCACCCGCCCCGCCGCCGCCTCGGCCTCGAGGCCGTGGCTGAAGGCGAAGCCTCCGGTCGGGAAGGCGGGCGAGAGCCAGCGCGCAAGGGTCAGAAAGATCTGCGCGTCCATCGGCTGTTCAATGCGAATGGCCATGCGTGCGTCCGTGGCCATAGGCGCCGCCTTCCGGGGCGAAGGGTTCGACGACCTCGCAAATGCGCCCGCCCAGCCGCCGGATCATCTCGCCCAGCACGTGATCGCGCGCGATGAGCAGCCGTCCCTCTTCGATCTGGCAGGGCGTATGTCGGTTGCCCAGATGCCAGGCGAGGCGAACAAGGTCGCCGGCGATCTCGTAAAGCGGCTCGGGGGCGGCGACCACCTCGACCAGGCGGCCGTCGTCGAGCACGAAAGCGTCGCCATGGTCGAGCGCGGCGGTTTCGGGCAGGTCCGCCAGAAACGCCTCGCCGGCGTCGGTGGTCAGCACCTTTCGGCGCAGGAAGCGCTGTTCATGGGTGAGCGTCACCCGGGCGTCGCCGCGGTGCGCATGGATTGTGGCGCGAGCGATGGGAAGAGTCATGCCTTGCGCTCAGAACAGGAAATAGCGTTGGGCCATGGGCAACGCCTCGGCCGGCTCGCAGGTCAGCAATTCGCCGTCGGCGCGGACCTCGTAGGTCTCGGGATCGACCTCGATCTTCGGCAGCGCGGCGTTGAGCGCCATGTCCCTCTTGCCGATGCCGCGCACGCCCCCGACCGCCGCGGTCCGCTTGCGCAGGCCAAGCCGCGCGCCGATTCCGGCCGCCTCGGCAGCCGCGCTGACGAAGGTCACGGCGCTTGCCTCGACCGCGCGTCCCAGCGCGCCGAACATGGTGCGCGAATACACGGGCTGCGGCGTCGGGATCGAGGCGTTCGGATCGCCCATCTGGCTCATGGCGATGGCGCCGCCGATCATCACCATCTCGGGCTTGACCCCGAAGAAGGCCGGATCCCACAGCGCCAGATCCGCCCGCTTGCCTTCCTCGACCGAGCCGGTCTCTTGCGCGATCCCGTGGGCGATGGCGGGATTGATCGTGTATTTGGCGATGTAGCGGCGGACGCGGAAATTGTCGTTGTCGCCGGTTTCCTCGGGCAGGCGTCCGCGCTGCTTCTTCATCTTGTCGGCGGTCTGCCATGTGCGGATGATCACCTCGCCCACCCGGCCCATCGCCTGGCTGTCCGAGGCGATGATCGAGAAGGCCCCGATGTCGTGCAACATGTCCTCGGCGGCGATGGTCTCGCGCCTGATCCGGCTTTCGGCGAAGGCGACGTCCTCGGGGATGCTCGGGTCGAGGTGATGGCAGACCATGAGCATGTCGAGATGCTCTTCGAGCGTGTTCGCCGTATAGGGCCGGGTCGGGTTGGTCGATGCCGGCAGCACATTGGGCTCGCCGGCCAGGCGGATGATGTCGGGGGCGTGGCCGCCGCCCGCGCCCTCGGTGTGAAAGGCGTGTATCGTGCGGCCCCTGAAGGCGCCGATGGTGGCTTCGACGAAGCCGCTTTCGTTGAGCGTGTCGGTATGGATCATCACCTGCACGTCCATGTCGTCGGCAACGGTCAGGCAGTTGTCGATGGCGGCCGGCGTCGTGCCCCAATCCTCGTGCAGCTTGAGGCAGCAGGCCCCCGCTTCCACCTGCTCGACAAGCGCGGCGGGAAGCGAGGCGTTCCCCTTGCCCGCGAAGCCGAAGTTCATCGGCAGACCGTCGACCGCCTGCAGCATCCGCCCGATATGCCACGGTCCCGGCGTGCATGTGGTGGCCAGCGTGCCATGGGCGGGCCCCGTTCCGCCGCCCAGCATGGTGGTGATGCCCGAATGCAGCGCATCCTCGACCTGCTGGGGGCAGATGAAATGAATGTGGCTGTCGATGCCCCCGGCCGTCAGGATCCTGCCCTCGCCGGCGATCACCTCGGTTCCCGGGCCGATGACGATGTCGACGCCGGGTTGCGTATCGGGGTTGCCGGCCTTGCCGATCTTCGCGATCCGCCCGTCCCTGAGGCCGACATCGGCCTTGAAGATGCCGGTGTGATCGACGATCAGCGCATTGGTGATGACCGTATCCATCGCCCCCTCGGCGCGGCTCGCCTGAGACTGCCCCATTCCGTCGCGGATCACCTTGCCGCCGCCGAACTTCACCTCTTCGCCGTAGGCGGCGAGGTCGCGCTCGACCTCGATGATCAGTTCGGTGTCGGCAAGGCGCACGCGGTCGCCGACGGTGGGGCCATACATGTGGGCGTAATCGGCGCGCGAGATCCTGAAGGGCATCACAACTCTCCCATCACCTGTTGCCGGAAGCCGTAGATCCGCCTGGCCCCGGCGATCGGCACAAGCCGCACCTCGCGCCGCTGGCCGGGCTCGAAGCGCACCGCGGCGCCGGCGGGTATGTCGAGACGCATGCCGCGCGCCCGCGCTCGGTCGAAGTCGAGCGCCGCGTTGGTCTCGGCGAAGTGGTAGTGCGAGCCCACCTGCACCGGCCGGTCGCCGGTGTTGGCGACCTCCAGCGTCAGCGCTTCGCGGCCCGCGTTCAGCTCGATTTCGCCCTCGAGAGGGAAGAGTTCGCCCGGAATCATCGCCTTGCCCTCGTCATCCTGGTCCGAATGCCTCGCCCGAGGCGGATCAACGGATCGGCCGGTGCACCGTCACCAGCTTGGTTCCGTCGGGGAAGGTCGCCTCGACCTGGATCTCGTCGATCATCTCGGGCACGCCCTCCATGCAGTCCTCGCTCCGGATCACATGCGCCGCGGCCTCCATCAGATCGGCCACCCGCCGCCCGTCCCGCGCGCCCTCGACGACGAAATCGGCGATGAGGGCGACCGCCTCGGGGTGGTTGAGCTTCACCCCCCGCGCCTTTCGCGCCCGGGCCACCATCGCCGCGACGCTGACCATGAGCTTGTCTCTTTCCCTGGGCGTGAGCTTCATCGTGATCCTGCCTCCTCATATCTGCCAGACGGTCGGAACCTGCGCGCCCAGCACCCCGACAAGCCGCGCCGCCAGCGCCTTGAGCGGGGCGAGATCGGGCGCCAGCATGCGCACCACGATCCGCCCCTCCCAGGCCGAGGCGGCGGCGCGCAGATCGTCGCGCGCGAGCGCCTGGCGCACCTGCGGCAGAAGCGCTTCGGCCCCGGGCGCAAGGCAGCTCATCAACCCGATCGCCCGCGCCCCGTCGAGCAGCGCCGGCGCGCGCGCAAGCGCCGCCATGTCGCCCCCGAGCCGCAACGCCTCGGCCTGCGCAAGCCGCCCGCCGCGGCGGATGCGCCAGCGGTCCGCAAGCTGCGCGGCCGCAAGCGTCTCGCCCATGGCGCGGCGGCCCAGGACCAGCATCTCGAGGCCGATGAAGCACGCATCCTCGGCCATCTCGACCTCGAGCCTTCGCGCGAGCGCGCTGCGCTCGAAAAGAATCGTTTCCTGCGGCAGCCACCACAGCGTGCAGCCCCGGCCGATCCGCAGCCGGCTCTCCACCCGCGCCGCCCCGCTGATCGAACGGTATGCGCGCTCGGCCGCCTGCGTGGTCATCGCAAGCCGCGCCCCCTCGCTCAGCTCCGCCTCGACCGCGAAGCGATCGCCGCCCGTGAGGCCGCCGGCGGTGTTGAGCACCACCGCAAGCGGCGGGCCGCCGGCGTTCCTCGGCATCATGATCCGCCCGCAGCCCGCCTGCGCGAGCCGCCCGAGCCGCTCGCCGGCAAAGCTGACGGCCACATGCCCGCGGGCGCGCTGGTGCGTCATGCCGCGCTCAGACCGTGAGCAGGCGTCGAACATCGGCCTCGACCATTTCCCGCCGCCGTCCCGACATGACCACCTCGCCCCGGTCCATCACCACGAAGCTGTCGGCAAGGTCGCGTGCGAACTCGAAATACTGCTCGACCAGAACGATCGCCATCTGCCCCTGGTCGCGCAGCCAGGCGATGGCGCGGCCGATGTCCTTGATGATCGAGGGCTGGATGCCCTCGGTCGGCTCGTCCAGCACCAGAAGCCTCGGGCGGGTCACCATCGCCCGCGCGATGGCAAGCTGCTGCTGCTGCCCGCCCGAAAGATCGCCGCCGCGACGGCCCAGCATCTCCGCGAGCACCGGGAACAGCTCGAACACCTCCTCGGGCAGGCGCCGCTCGCCGCGCGGCAGGCAGGCAAAGCCGGTCTCGAGGTTTTCCCGCACGGTGAGGAGGGGAAAGATCTCGCGCCCCTGCGGCACGCTGCCGAAGCCGAGGCGCGCGCGCCGGTGGGCGGGCAGGGCCGCGACGTCCGCGCCGTTCCACACAATGGCGCCGCGGGCGATGCGCCGGCGGCCGGTGATGGCGCGGATCAGCGAGGTCTTGCCCACCCCGTTGCGCCCCATCACCGCCGTCACCTCGCCCGGCCGCGCCGCGAGCGAGACCGACTTGAGCGCCCGGCTCGCGCCGTAGAAAAGGTCGATGTCCTTCACTTCGAGCATCGTTCAGCGCCCCAGATAGACTTCGATGACTTCGGCGTTGGCGGAGACATGCGCGAGCGAGCCCTCGGCCAGCACCCGTCCCTGATGCAGCACCGTCACCTTGCAGCCGAGCGCGCGAACGAACTCCATGTCGTGCTCGACCACCACCACCGCATGCCTGCCGGCGATCTCGCGCAGAAGCTCGGCGGTGCGCATCGTCTCGGCATCGGTCATGCCGGCGGCCGGCTCGTCGACCAGCAGAAGCTCGGGATCCTGCGCCAGAAGCATGCCGATCTCGAGCCACTGCTTCTGCCCGTGCGACATGCTGCCGGCGAGCGCATCGCGCGCCTCTTCGAGCCGGACCAGCGCAAGAAGCCGCTCGATTTCCCGCGCCTCCTCGCGCGTGCGCCGCCCGAACAGGGTCGCGCCCACCCCGCGCGGCCCCTTCAGCGCCAGCTCCAGGTTTTCCGCCACGGTCAGGCTTTCGATCACCGAGGGCTTCTGGAACTTGCGGCCGATGCCGAGCCGGGCGGTTTCGACCTCGTCGGCGCGGGTCAGATCCACGGTCTCCTTCCACAACACCTCGCCTTCGTCGGGGCGGGTCTTGCCGGTGACGATGTCCATCATCGTGGTCTTGCCGGCGCCGTTCGGCCCGATGACCGCGCGCAGTTCGCCCGGAAGGACCACGAGCGAGAGATTGTCGATGGCGCGGAAGCCCTCGAAGCTCTTGCTCACGCCGGAGAGATAGAGAAGCGAGCCGCTCATGCCCTTGCCTCCTCGGGGGCGGAAGCGCGCGCCGGGCGAAGCCGACCGAGCCCGTCCTCGAGCGCGCCCAGAACGCCGCGCGGCAGCCACAGCGTGACCAGCACGAACAGCCCGCCCAGCGCGAACAGCCACAGCTCGGGCAGCCACGCGGTCAACAGCGTCTTCGCCAGAGCGACGAGCATCGCGCCGAGCGCGGCGCCGACCAGCGTGCCCCGCCCGCCGAGCGCGACCCAGATGACGATCTCGATGGAATTCGCCGGCGAGAACTCGCCGGGGTTGATGATGCCGACCTGCGGCACGTAAAGCGCGCCCGCCACGCCCGCCATCACCGCCGAGACGGCGAAGACGAAAAGCTTGTAGTGCTCGACCCGGTAGCCGAGAAAGCGCGCGCGCTCTTCCGCATCGCGGATCGCCGCCAGCACCCGGCCGAGCTTCGATGCGGCGATCCAGCGCGCGATCAGCAGGCCCCCCGCCAGCGCGAGCGCCGAGGCCGCGAACAGCCCCGTGCGGGTGGAGGCGGCGGTCAGGTCGAGGCCCAGGATCTCCTTGAAGTCGGTCAGCCCGTTGTTGCCGCCGAAGCCCATCTCGTTGCGGAAGAAGGCGAGCATCAGCGCATAGGTCATCGCCTGGGTGATGATCGACAGGTAGACGCCGCTGACCCGGCTGCGGAAGGCGAACCAGCCGAAGACGAAGGCCAGCAGCCCCGGCGCCGCCATCGCCATCAGCGCGGCGAACCAGAAGCTGTCGAAGCCGAGCCAGAACCAGGGCAGCTCCTGCCAGTTCAGGAACACCATGAAGTCGGGCAGCACCGGATCGCCATAGACCCCGCGCGGCCCGATCTGGCGCATCAGGTGCATCCCCATCGCATAGCCGCCCAGCGCGAAGAAGGCGCCATGGCCAAGGCTGAGGATGCCGCACAAGCCCCAGACAAGATCGAGCGCGACGGCAAGCAGCGCGTAGCACAGATACTTGCCGACGAGCGAGACGAGGTAGGCCGGCGCCAGCTCGCCGGCCGCGGCCGAGCTGGCGACGGGCAGGCCCACCGTCAGGATGAACAGGCCGGCAAGGAAGATCGCCATGCGGCGGTCGATGATGCGGGCCATGCTCAGGCCTCCGCTGCGCGGCCGCGCTGGGCGAAAAGCCCGCGGGGCCGTTTCTGGATGAACAGGATGATGAACGCCAGCACGAGGATCTTGCCCAGCACCGCCCCGGTCCACGGTTCGAGAAACTTGTTCACGACGCCAAGCCCGAAGCCCCCCGCGAGGGCGCCCCACAGATTGCCCGCGCCGCCGAAGACGACGACCATGAAGCTGTCGACGATGTAGCTCTGGCCGAGATTGGGGCTGACGTTGTCGATCTGGCTCAGCGCCACCCCGGCAAGCCCGGCGATGCCCGCGCCAAGCCCGAAGGTGAGCGCGTCGACGCGGCCGGTGTCGATGCCCATCTCGGCGGCCATCGGGCGGTCCTGCGTCACCGCGCGCATCTGCAGCCCGAAGAAGCTGCGCCGGAGCACGAGCAGCAGGGCGAAGAAGACGGCGAGCGCGAAGATCAGGATCCACAGCCGGCTCCAGGTGACCGTCATCTGCCCGATCTCGAAGGCCCCGGACATCCACGATGGATTTCCGACCTCGCGGTTGTTCGGCCCGAAGATCGTGCGCACCGCCTGCTGAAGGATCAGGCTCACCCCCCATGTGGCCAGCAGCGTCTCGAGCGGGCGGCCGTAGAGATGGCGCACGATCCCGCGCTCGATGGCGATTCCGACGCCGCCGGCGACCAGCATCGCCAGAGGCGCGGCGATGAGCAGCGAGAAGTCGAGAAGCCACGGCGCAGACCCGCGGATCGCTTCCTGCACGGCGAAGGTCGTGTAGGCGCCCAGCATGACCAGCTCGCCATGGGCCATGTTGATCACGCCCATCACGCCGAAGGTGATGGCGAGCCCGATCGCGGCAAGCATCAGGACGGATCCCAGCGACAGGCCATACCAGACGTTCTGCGCGACGCCCCACATCCGCTGCGTGCGCTCGATCCGGGCCAGCGCGGCGGCGACCTCGGCTCCGATCGCCGGATCGGACGCATGGGGCGCGAGCGCCGCCTGCGCCGCCGCATCCCCGCGCGCCGCCAGGATGGCGACCGCGGCGCGTCTTTCCGCGACGGGGGCCTTTGCGTTCAGGATCGCCGCCGCGCGGGCTTCGGCCAGCGCGGCGGCGACCTCCCTGTCGGACTCGGCCGACAAGGCGGCGTCCAGGGCTTCGATATCGGCCGGATCGCCGCTTTTGAGGACCGACTGCGCGGCCCTCAGCCGCGTTTCGCGGTCGGGGCTCGTCAGCGACAGCGCCCCGATCGCGCTGCGCAGCATCCCGCGCAGCCGGTTGTTGACCTTGATCCTTTCGGTGGAGCGGGCCGGCGCTTCGCCAAGGCTTTCGCCGCTGAGCGCATCGATGGCCGTCGCGCCGGCCGCGCCCTCGACAACGATGACGACGCGCCCGTCCGCCTTGCGCGCATGCAGCCGCCCCTCGAGCAGGGCCTCGAACAG
Source organism: Oceanicella actignis (assembly GCF_900111545.1). Taxonomy (NCBI): domain Bacteria; kingdom Pseudomonadati; phylum Pseudomonadota; class Alphaproteobacteria; order Rhodobacterales; family Paracoccaceae; genus Oceanicella; species Oceanicella actignis. The sequence continues at coordinate 449,025 of NZ_FOHL01000001.1, read as the reverse complement.
CTGCGCGGCGCGCGGGTCGCCCGTCCGGGCGATCGCGTCGATGGTTTGCGCGCGGTCCGAATAGCCGCCCTCGGGCAGGCGCGCCACAAGCTCCTCGAAGCCGGCGGCGCGGCTGGCGGAAGGCATCATCAGCGCAAGCGCCGTCAGCAAGGCCGCAAGATACGGGCGAAGGGGCAAGGCGAGCACGTTTTTCATCTTTTCCGACAAGCGATGAGACTGGTTTCGGGAAGGGCGGCCATGCGGCGGGCGGCGGGCCGGGCCCGCCGCCGCCGGTCCGGCCGCCGGGCCGCGCGCGTCAGCCGGCGCCGCCGCAGCGGCCCAGCTCGACGTTGAAGTTCCCGCAGGACATCGGCGCGCGCCAGTCCGAGATCAGCTTGGCGCTGTCGGGCAGATAGTCCGACCATGCGTCGCCGACGACGAGGCCGGGCGTCTCCCACACCACGTCGAACTGCCCGTTCTCCTGAATCTCGCCCACCAGCACGGGCTTGGTGACGTGGTGGTTGGGCATCATCGTGGAACAGCCGCCGGTCAGGTTCGGGGCCGAGACGCCGACGATGGCGTCGATCACCGCGTCCGGGTCGGTCGTGCCGGCCTTCTCGACCGCCTTCACCCACATGTTGAAGCCGATGTAGTGGGCTTCCATCGGGTCGTTGGTCACGCGGTTCGGGTCGCCGGTGAAGGCGTGCCACTTGGCGATGAAGTCGGCGTTCTCGGGCGTGTCCACCGACATGAAGTAGTTCCAGGCGGCAAGGTGGCCGACCAGCGGCGCGGCGTCGAGCCCGGCAAGCTCCTCCTCGCCGACCGAGAAGGCGACGACGGGAATGTCCTCGGCCGAGATGCCCTGGTTGGCCAGCTCCTTGTAGAAGGGCACGTTGGCGTCGCCGTTGATGGTCGAGACCACGGCCGTCTTCTTGCCCGCCGAGCCGAAGGCCTTGATGTCCGAGACGATCGTCTGCCAGTCGGAGTGGCCGAAGGGCGTGTAGTTGACCATGATGTCCTCGGGCGCCACGCCCTTGGACTTCAGATAGGCCTCGAGGATCTTGTTCGTGGTGCGCGGATAGACGTAGTCGGTGCCCGCCAGCACCCAGCGCTCGACGCCGCCGCCATCCTCGCTCATCAGATAATCGACCGCCGGAATGGCCTGCTGGTTGGGCGCGGCGCCGGTGTAGAAGACGTTGCGCTCGCTCTCTTCGCCCTCATATTGCACGGGGTAGAACAGCAGGTTGTTCAGCTCCTTGAACACGGGCAGCACGGACTTGCGGCTCACGGACGTCCAGCAGCCGAAGACGGCGGCGACCCGATCCTTCTCGATCAGCTCGCGGGCCTTCTCGGCGAACAACGGCCAGTCCGAGGCGGGGTCGACGACCACCGGCTGCAGTTCGCGCCCCAGCAGCCCGCCCTTCTTGTTCTGCTCTTCGACGAGCATGAGCATGACGTCCTTCAGCGTCGTCTCCGAAATCGCCATCGTGCCCGAAAGCGAGTGCAGCACGCCGACCTTGATCGGGCCGTCCGTGGCCGCGCGCAGGATCGACGGCGCCGAGAGCAACGCCGTTCCGGCGGCGCCCATCTTCAGGAATTCTCTGCGACCGAGCATGTTTCCCCACATCTCCTCGAAGGTGCGGAGACCTGCCGGTCGCGCCTGCGCCGCGGCCCCCGGGAAGAGGGGCGCATTGCGTCAAGGCGGCCGTTATGGCAGGCATGTCCCCGCAACATCCGTTGCAAACCGTGCGGCGGCAGGAACCCGGCCAGGCGATCGCCGCCGCACACCTCTTTCCTTCTTCATGCGGCGCCGAGCCTTGTGACCACGAGCCGCACAGGCATGCTGTCGGACCCTCGTCGAGGGAATCAAGCTTTCCGCCCCGCCGATGCTGCACTGCGGCACCAGAATGCCCACAATTTGTGCAGGAATGCAGGGATTGCGCGTTTTCGCATCTTTGTGTGATCCGAGGATGCGTGTTTTTTGGGCGAATCGATTCGCCCGCCGTAGCCGCAGGCCCGCGCCCAGGCCGCAGCCGGAGCGTGAATTCAGATCTCACGAAGAGCGCCCCTCGCCCCGGGTCCGCCGGCCCTTGCGCGTGGACGGCGCATCCGCGCTCCGCCCGAGTTGGGCGCCGCGCCGCTCACAGGCCCGTGCAGGCTGAGTCGACCAAGGCGCCCAAAGGGGCGCGTCGGCGATTCTCGGGCGGGTGTCGAGGGCGAACGAAAGGGCGTCGCGGCCAGCCCGTTGCGCGGGATGGCGGCGACGCCCTCAAGATCCTCGGGAACCGAGGAGAATTGGAAATTTGGCATCCCCTAGGGTTTCAAAACCGATTGGCGGCATTGGTCTAAGCCAATGCAAAAAAAGAAAAAACCCGGCCGCACATGGCGGCCGGGTGTTCAAATGTTCCGGGATTTGTTCCGGCGCGCGCGGGCCGAATCAGGGGGCGGCGGCGGCCAGCGCAGCGGCGGCCCGCAGGCGTGCGCAAAGGTCGATGCGCAGCGCCCGCGCGGCGGCCAGTTGACCCTCCGCGACGCCAGCCGCCAGCGCGTCGGCGGCACCCGTGGCCTGCACCGCATCCATGCCGGCGCACAGGTCAAGGGCGGCCGCGGCCACCCCCGCCGCATCGCCCGCGGCGATTGCGTCGCGGGCGTCTCGAATGGGCGTGCAGGCGGCCAGCAGGGCGGCGACGCCGGCCGCGGAAAACATCATCGCTTTGGTCATGATTCAAACCTCCCATCAAGGGCCGCGCAATCCGCCGCGCAGGCCCAGCGGCGCGCCGCATGGCGCAAGACTTCGCGGGCGGCCGCCGCGCCGTCATCTTCCGCAGCATTCAGAACGGCCACGTCAGCCTCGACGCCGGCTTCCGAAATGTGGCCGCCCACATCGTCGCCCCTCGGGCCCACGATGCGCACCACGAAGCCGCCGAGGGCGCGAATGGCGGCCGCCTCGTTCTCGAACCGCACCGAATCGTTGACGACGCCGCGGCCCGCAGACACATGCGCCCGCGCCCGGCGGTCCCAGGCGCCCACCCAAAGGTCGGGCGTCATCTGTTCGCGGCCCCATTCGGTCCCGAGCCGCTGCATCGCCTCCGTGGGGGTCCGCCCCCCCAAAAGCGGATCGGGCGCGCGCTTCAAGTCGCCGTCAATCCTGCGCGCAATCTCCGCCGGCGGAATGCTGCATTGCGCGTAGAACGCTGCCAGCATCGCCTTTAAGGGCACGCCGGTTCCGTCAACGACAATGCCGCCGCGCGCCCGCTGGATCGCGCGCGCCACGGTTGACTTTCCGACCCCGGCGACACCCGCCAGGCCGATGATGAACGACGCCGGCCAAAGGGCCGGCGGGTGCTGCGAGTCCGACATAGGGGCCTCATGTGCCATGTGAATGGAAGGAACCAGGCGGGCCGCTACTCGCCCCGCCACTTCGCGCCCCGCATCGTCACAAGGGCGCGCTTGCCGTTGTCATAGGTCAAGGCGTGGGTGTGCGACCAATTCGAGGGGCCGCGATTATAGCCCATGCACAATTCACAACTGACCCCCACCTGGTAGCAGCCGGCCACGATGTTGGCGCCGTGCGAATGCCCAATGGTGGATCGGCGGCCGATGCGCGCCAGCGCCGCAGCCGACCCGCGCGCGCCGTTCGGCCCTAGGTCGCCGTGGTGCGCGTGGTCGATTCCGGCGATTGTCAGCGGCTCATCGCGCCGAAGGAAGCGCACGGGCGGGCCGCCGGCCCTGGCGATTGCCCAGGCCACAAGGTCGAATTCCCGCCCGTCTCGTATCGCCTCAACCTTCGCCAAGGCCGCGGCAAGATAGAAATGCGCATTCACAGGATCGGCGCGCCAGTCCGACTCCCTCACCCATCGGTCAAGGTGTTCATCGTGATTCGACTTCACAACGAAGGTTTCAGCCCACGGCCGCACCATGCGCCGCAATTCAGCGGCGGTAGCCTCAACCTCGGATTCAACCGATTCGCGCCCGGCGAAATGAAGCGCAAGGCGCTCCTCCAGCGCCAGATGGTGCGAACGCCGGCCCATATTGAACACGTCATGCAACACCTGGGCGCGAGGGCGCAGAACGTCCACCATGCCGCCGGCGCCCCACACCGCGCCCGCCACCACCTGGTCGATGCGCTCGCCGTGTATGTCGCCGGGTGTGAACACCGCGACCCGGTGGCCGCGGGTGACGCGGCCGCCCTCCACGCGCGCGTCAAGGTCATGGATGACGCCCGCCCGGTCCGCGTTCACCTGGCGCACGAACCAGTCGCCCGCGGCGTCAACTTCAACCATCAAGCCGGAATAAGCGTGATGAAATTCGGCCTTCAAGCCCGCCTTGCGCTTGATGTAGTTTGCGAGGGTGGCCGCCCCGGTGGTGTAATTGATTTTCACCGGGTCGGGCTTCGCGGTGGCGATGGATCGCAGCGCAAGATGCGTATGCGGGAAGATGCAGGAGTCCACGCCGGTGAAGCTATCCAAGCCCGAAAGAGGGTTGGCGGCGGTCGGAAGGGCGTTCATGTCACCCGCCCACATCAGGCCAGGGGCCAGCCGCACCCGCTCGTCGCAGATATAGGGCGCGAACTCGGGCGCATACCAAAGATCGCCCTGCGCCGCGCCGTCATCCTTTTCCTGCGCCACCTGCTGCCGGGTGTGATTGTATCGGATGCGGCCCAGCATCACCCGCGCGCCGGTTTCCTCGGCCAGCGCCAACAGATTGGCCCAAAACTCGCGATGCGGCGCGGTGTTGTTTTGAACCGCCGAAAGCAGATAACGCGCCACGCCCCGCTCGGGCACGGGAAAGACCACCTCGCGCGTTGCGTCAACTTCCCCGTGCGGCGTTATTCCGTAACGATCCGCGGCCCGCAGGCGGCGCTGAACGGCCGCGCGAGTCATGCCAACGGCCCGCGCGGCGGCGGCGATGCTGCCCGCCGCCGCAACCGCCTGAACGGCCTCCCGCGCTTCCTGCGGCGTGATGGGCGCGCGCGCGCCGCGCGCGGTCATCGCCGCCCCCGCAAAATCAATGCGAACAGCGGCGACAGCGCCCACGCGGCGAAGCGCACCAGCAGAACAACGCCAGACGCCAGCGCCAGCGCGTCGGCGGCGGTGACGTAAACGGGCAGGCCGCCCCACTCGAACGCCGCCACCGATTGCTCAACGAAGCGCGCCGCCAGCCCCGCGCCGGGGTTGCCGATTTCGCCGGAAATGGCGCCGGCCCAGCGGTCCACCCCGGCCGCCGTCGCCATGGTGGCGAAAAGCCCCGCGTCGATCCGGTCAAGGGGTCCGCGCGTCACGAGTCCGCCCTCGGCGCCGCGTATCCGTCGCGGATGTTGGGAAGGCGGGCCGCCTCAAGGTGCGCCGCGAAAAGCCGCCGGAACCACCCCAGGCCAAAGCGCACGATGTGCGGCAAGCCCGAATAATGAAGCGCCCGCCTGGCGGCCACGTCGCGCAAGAACGAATCGGGGCGCAAGCGCGCCTCCCGCTCGATGGCGGCCAATGTGACAGGCCCCACGATTCCGTCAGCCGCGACGCCGGCGGCGGCCTGCACAATTCGCGCCGCGCGGCGCGGCCCCTGATTGACGGCCGAGTCGAACACCAGCAGGGCCACAGCCGGGGGCATGTCGCCACAGCGGCAAGCATTCCAATATGCCGCCCGGTAAAAGGCGCGCGCCTCCGCGCGGGTCATGGCGGCCAGGTCGCGGCGATCCACGCGGCCGTCGCCGGTTACGTCAAGGGCCGCGGCCGCGAGGGCGCGCAGGGTGACGCCCCATTTCGTGAGGCCCCCAGGGTCGCGCGGATCGTCAGACCAACCGCCCTCCCACCTTTCGACAAAGGCCATTGCGCGTTCAAACATGCCAACCTCCACGGGCAACACGGAAAACGAAAAGGCCCCGCGCGCGAATGCCGGGGCCTTTGATGCTGTTTTGCAGCGGTCGGGGCGCGGCGCCCCCCTATGGTTCACGCGCCGGCGGTGAACACAGCGCGGCGGGTTTCGCCCGTCAGGCCCGCGGCGGGGTTGGTGTCGATCCTGCGGCGGGTGGTCACTTGGAAGGTGTAGAGCGCGCCGGGGGTCAGGCCCGACAGGTTCGCAACGCCCGAATAATTGGCCCCGTGGTCAGCCTGCTGGCCCCACAGCACCGGCCGGAACGCGCCCGCCTCGATGTCCTCGGGCCGGTGGAAGAACACGTCGCCCTCGAACACCGCCCAGGTGTCGGTCCCAGGCGCCGTGGCGCCCCACGTCGCCGTCGCGGCGCCCGCGCCAGCGGAAGCCACCGCCAGGTCGGGCGCAATCTTGGTTCCGCCGCCTCGGGTCAGCTTGTGGACGGCCGAAGGCGCCCCCACGGGCGCGCCGGCTTCAATCTCCGAAAGGATGAAGTAGGCGTCTTGAACCGTATTTGCCGCGAAGGTGCCCGACCCCGTGAACGCGCTGAAATCCCCGGCCGCCAAAAGGTCCAGGGTGAAGTCAGACACCTTGCCGGGCACGCTGGCCGCCGCCAGCAGGTCGGCGGCGGAAGGGGGCGCACTGCCCGCATCCAAGACCATGCCGAAAACGCGCCCGCCAACGCTGGCGTGGCCCGAAACCTCCATTTGCGACCCGGTGTCATCGGTGAACATGGGGGGCAACAGGAAGGCCGGGCGAAAGCCGCTGAACGGGTGCGACACCACCAGCCCGTCGCCGGGGCGGCCGTGCGCGTCGCGAATCCACGCGAATGCGCGCCGGCCAATGTCGCCCTGCGCGGCGCCATCATAGTGGGTGTCGGCGTCCGCCGTCCCCCACGCCCCACCGCCGGAAATCAGCGTTGCGTTTGGAATCTCGGCGGCGGCGGCGGCCAACTGCCCGTTAACCGCGGCCCGATCCGCGCCGTTCTCGAATACCTCGACAAGCGCCACCGGGAAGTCGCAGCCCAGCAGCGCGCGCACCTGCCGCACGTATTCCTGGAGCCGGCCAGACATGGACTCGCCCATTTTCGCGCCGCCGCCGGGGTGGTCAAGGTTGGCGTCGGCCTCTCCGATGACCACCACCGCCCCCTGGATCAGAACAGACTTTCCGGCGGCCGCCAGCCCCGCCAGGTTGACTCCTGCGGTGGTCTGGATCGCGCCGAGCGAATAGGCCGTTTCCCGCCCGCCGTGGCGGAATGCGTCCACTTCGGTGCCGCCAAGCGTCGCCTTCAGCACGTAAAGCCGGGGGTCGGCGTCGTCGCGCCATTTGCGGGCCGCCGGCGCGCCCAGCACGTGACGCACCAGGCCAACCTCGGGGCCGAAAGATGGCGTCGCGTCCGGGATTCCCCAAACGCCCCCGCTCCACATCTTGGCCGCGGTGCGCGGCTCGCCGGCGCCGGGGGTCGCGAGGCCGCGCCGGCTGAACTGGCCGCCCGTGGCGCTGGCCGGAACGTCCGCAGGGGTGAAGCGCGCCCATTCGTGAATCATGCGCTCCCCTGCCGCCAGCGCAGGCACGGCCGCCGCCGGGTCGGCCTTGGCGGGGTCTTGCTCATAGGGCGCCCATCCCGATGCGTTGGACTGCCCCAGGATCAGCCACACCGCCACCGCGTCGGCGGGCCAGTCGGGCGGGGGCGTAAACACCTGCGCGGCGCCAAGGTAGGCGGGGGCGGGCAGGGCCACGGGATCGCTGCCGAAAAAAAGCGCCATCAGATCACCCGTTCACAATGTAAAGGGTTGCCGCGTCGGGCGCTGCAAGCGCGTCATATTCGGCCTGGGTCAGCGTCACGATGCGGGCCACGTCCGCCGACGCCACGAACGGCCCCGCGGCGTCGCCGGCGCCGTCATTCATCAGGTCAGACGTGGCGCCGGGAACCGATGCCGCCATCGCGAAGGAGTCGGCGGCGTCGGTCAGAAGGTCAATCAGGTCTTGCCCAGACGTGCCGCCCTGGCCGGTCGTGTCCACCTTGGCCGCAACCTGATTCAGAAAATCGGCCCTTGTTCTTTCGGTCATGTCAGGCTCCTGCGCTGGCGCCAAAGTCGGCGCTGAAATCGGCGTTGAAGTCGGAAGGGGTGGGCGTGGGCGTCGCCGGCGGGGCGGCGTATTCATCCTCCGGGAACACCGCCGAATCCGTGATGGTGCGCAGCACGGTGCGCAGGTGGGCGGGGGTGATGGCGCCCTCCTCGTTATCCGGGATCAGGTTTGCAATTTGCGCCAATGTCGCGGCGCGGGTTTGCGCGGGCATGGCCGCCTCCTAGTCGAATGCCTCGGAATAGCCTTCATCGAAGGCGCCGCCGGGAACGTGCGGGGGCGCCTGGTCGGTGACGAACTGCACAAGAAACCGCGCTTCAACGGTGCCCACGCGGCGCTCGCCGCGCCCCACCGAAACCTCGAAGCCGGCGGGGTCAACGTATTGCGCCAACCCGCCAAGCCGGGCGGGCGGCGCCGCCAAAACATCCGCCAGCCCGCAAGCCAGAGACGACAGCCGCGACTCCATATCGCCGCGGCCGGCCACTTGCGCGGCCACGGTGATTTCATCCTGGACGATATACGCGCCGGGGGCGTTCATCGCGCGCGGCTCGCGCTCGCGTTCCGCCGCCGCCACCCAGAAGGCGGGCAGCCGGTCCGCGGCGGCGGCTTCTGGCTCCTCGGTGCGGTCCACCGCGTCGGGCCACGCCACAGCGATGCGCGCGCGCACCGCGTCGAGAATCAACTTGCGCTTGCCGCCGGCCATCAGGGCGCCGCCGGAATGATGAGCGACACCGACAAGCCCAGCCTGCCGCCGGTGAATGTCCCGCCGTTTGCCGTCGCCACCACATCGGCCGGCGCATAGGTCGCAAACGGGCCGACCACCCCGACATTGGCCGCGCCCAGCGATGTGCCCAGGGCGCCGCCGAACCTGCTAGGGTCCGATCCGTCGCCCAAGTCATACGACGCGGCGCCGGTCACTTCCTCAAGCACCCAACACGTGACGCCCAGCACGATGGCGCGCGGCGGAATCAGCCCGGCCGCGGCGGCGCTGGCCCCGGCCAGGTCCAGCGCGCCGTCGCGGATCGCCAGCCCCAGCGAAGAGCCGCTAGCGCCGGCCACCGATCCGGGCGCCCATACGCCGCCGCCCACATGGACTCGGTGCGCGCCCTCATCCAGCACAAGCAGCCGGTGCCCGGTCGGCGCGGGTCCGCCGAACCACCCGCCGCCCAGATACACCGCAACATCGCCGGGGGCGAGACTCGCGCCCTCGGGCGTGACGAATGCGCCGCCGGGCGGAACGATCCACGCCGCCCCCTCGGCCGGCGCCGCCGGCGAGGGGTCGGTGGCGCTGACCACGGAAGCGCCGGCCATGGCGGCCAGCATGTCCATGGCCTCGTTGTGGGTGACGTGCTTTTGCGCCTGGTCGGCGGCGATATAGGGAACCCCAAAAAATGGCGTTGCCATGCCAGCCTCCTTTTAAATGTTGATGGTCATGCGGGCGGGAACGCCAGGCCCGAACGTCTCGGACACCTGCGCCACGCGCACCTCGGCGGGGCCGGTCAGGCCGTCCGCCGCCTGCATGGCCGCGGAATAGGTCCAGCCCGACACATCGGCGCCGGCTATCTCGGCCACCCGCGCCGGGTCGTCCGCCGGGCCAATCTCGACCCGCCAGGCCAGGGATGACTCGCCAAGCGGCGAGTCGCCCACATCGGGCCAGCGGTCCCCCTCGATTCGCGTGCGCCGCGTCCATGTCAGGATCACATCGCCGCCCGCATATGCAGCGCGCAGATGGACAGGCGAAAACGGCCGCCGGCCGAGGCCCGCGAACGCATGTGATGCGGTGCGGAACGAAGCATCATCTTGGGCGACGCCGGCCGGGCCGTATTTCCACCACCACGCCCGGCCCACATCCTGCGGCGACATGGCAACAGGGGCCACCGCGGCGTCGAGGGCCACCACGGAAGCGCCGGGCGGAAGCGGCGCCGCCGCGCGCACGGATTCGGTGCCGCGCTGCCCGCGCAGCAGCCCGGAAAGGCGCCACGTGTCGGGGCCGACAAGATCGGCCGCGCGGAATTGCACCACCTCCCACCCGGCCGGATGCTTCACCGCCAGCGCGTTGGCGCCGTTCAGAACGTCCACGCGCGGGCGGGTGACAAGGCCCCCCGAGAACATGCGAACATCAACGGACTCACCGCTCCAAGCCCACAGGCGGCCCGGCTCAAGCGGCGTCGCCGTTTCACCCATCGCCGCCCGAAGCCCCAAAACCGCATTGGATTGGTAGCCCGTGAATTCGTCGGGGCTTCGCAGCAGCACCGCGCCCCCAGGCCATGGGTCGGCGTGGGCGGCCACATATCCCCGCCAATCAGGCGCCGCCTGGTCCGCCAACAAGGGCAAGTCGAGAAACTCCATCAGGATGCTGCGCGAACGCGGGCGCAACGCCACGGGCGCGCCGCGCCGCACGGCCCGGCCGCGGTTGATGGCGGCGGCGTCGAAGTCCACGCCAACCACGGCGCGGGCCGCCCCTTCGGTGACGGACTCAACAATCAGAGTCCGGCGGTCGCCGCTGGGCAATAGAACGTCAATCAACCGCCCAGGGCGAACGCCAAAGGCCGATGGCGGCAGGGCAAACGCGATGCGCTCGCGCGCCCCGGCCGCCTTGCGCAGCCACGATTCCACGGCCGGAAGGGCCAATTCCTGGTCCAGCACAAGCGGCGTTTCAGCCACCGCCAAACCCACCTCCGGGCCTTCCTCGATCGCGGCGCGCACCGCTGCGGATTCATAGTCGCCCAGGCCGTTGACATAGCGCAGCACCGCGGCGCCCGGCGCATCAGCCAGAGCGCGGCGGGTGGCCGTGAAGCGCGGCGCGCCCTCGGCGTCCACCATGTCGTCGGCCCGCACCAGCCCCGCGGGCGGCGCCGCAATTCTCGCGCGCACGGTCAGCGCGCCGAAATCCTCGAACGCATCCAGCGCCAACAACAACTCCAAGGGCTGGAACCACTCGCGGAAGCTGACGGCCTCGCGCGTGGCGTAGCCATCAACCTGCCCGTGCGCGTCGGCCAGGTTCAGGTCGTCCGCGCCAAACCCGTGAAGCGCCAGCCGGCGGGCGATGGCCTCGCGCGCCGGCGCCGCCCCGGCCCGGCCGTTCAGCCAATGCCCCAGCGACCAATCCGGCCCATCTGCCCACACCGAGTCTTGCGTGGGAAATTCGGGCCAAGGCCGCGCATCCCAAGCCCAAATCAGAATGCCGGCCGGGTCAACAACGCCCGCCCCGTGCTCGCCCCACCATTCCAGCGCGGCGCGCAGGAACTGACGTTGCGCGAAGTCATCGCGCGCGCCGCTGGAATGGTGCGGATAAGCGCCCTCCGATGAATTCGCAGAAAAGAACGCATTGGGCTGATTTGCCGCCTTGTCCACCGCAGGGGCGCCCAACTCGGTGAACCATACGGGTTTCGCCCCCGGCGCCCAAGCGGTCGGCGCGGCGTCGCGAACCCCGCCTGGGCGGTTGTGGTGCGCCGCCCCGTGCCAGCCCCGAATGTCCTTTTGACGATACACCCAATGCTCGCCGTGCGCGCCATCATTGATTGGCGTTCTCACCTGCGCGGCCCGGTCGGCCTCCGTGGCATAATACCAATCGAAGAACTCGCCGCCCTCAACCTGCGATTTCAGGTAATCCAATGAATATTGCGACGTGTGCCCCTTGTCCGCGTCATAATCAAGGTGGGCCGTCCCCTCGCGCCAGTCAGCCAGGGGCAAGTAATTGTCAATTCCGACAAAATCGACATGCGGCGACGCCCAAAGCGAGTCCATGTTGAACCACACATCGCCGCCCTGCCGGTGGGAATGGTATTCCGACCAATCCGCCGCATATGACACCAGCGCGGCGGGCAGAACGGCCTTCACATCCCGCGCCAGGTCGGACAACACGTCAACGAACGGGTAAACGCCCGGCGCGTCGGTGGCCTGGGTCATGCCGACCATTTCAGACCCCACCAGCATGGCGTCGATGCCCCCCGCCGCCGCCGCCAGGTGGGCAAGGTGCAGGATGAAGCGGCGATAACCCCATTCCGCCGGCCCTGCATAGGAAACGGCGCCGCCCGCAATGCTGAAATCAGACACCGCGGCGGAGCCGGCGAAGGCGGCCACCTCATCGGCCACGGCCGCGGCGGGGTCGGGCGCGATCCTGCCGCGCCAAGGATACGCGCCCTGCTCGCCCCCCCACGGGCTGGGCTTGCCGGTGCCGGGCGGAATGTCCATCATAATGAACGGATAAAGAACCACCCGCTTGCCGCGGCCGCGCAGATGCTTGATTGCCTCAATCACGCTCGAATCTGCCGGCGATGATCCGAATGCGGGCCGCCCCCCAGACTGCGAGACGACGCGCGCCGCCGCGCGGTCCAATCCGCCGGCCGACCATGCCGCGGGCGCCGTATCCTTGACGCCAACCTCCACGCGCGGCGCGATTTCGCAAAGCCCTGCCCGCAGGTCGTCCCCGAACCAGGCCACCACCAGGGCCACGGTGTCGGCGTTGGGCAGAACTTCCTCCATCATGTCAACGGACAACGACAGGTCGGAAATTCCTTCATGCCGGTGCGCGTTCTCCGGGCGCTCGGAAACAATCTTTCCGGCCGCGTTGCGCGCCACCTGGGTGATGACTTCGGGGTGATAGCCCCATTCCGTGGTGCCCGGAATCAAATCCACGCCCCGCACCAGCGACTCCAGATCGCCCGAGAACCCGAACACCTCGAATGTGATTTGCGGAATCCTGCGTCCGAACTGCGCAAGGGGCATGCGCTCAAAAACCACGTATGCGGTGCCGCGATAGGCGGGCGCCGCGCCGTCCTTTTCCTCCAGCAGCCGGTCGGGCTGCTGCGCATCGCCGCCGTGGTAGAAGCGCACCACAAGGCCGCTAATGTCCAAGGGCTTGCCGTCAGCCCACAGGCGGCCGAAATGCGCCACCGGCCCCTCGGCCACGGCCACCGCGAAGCTGGCAAAATAGGTGTAATCGGTCGACTCGACTTCCTGCCCGCCGCCGCCCTTGCCCCCCACCTCCTGGGTGGTGGTGGTCGCCACTTCCTCGATGCGAGTCGCCCAGATGACGCGGCCCGCGACGCGGGCGCGCCCCTCGACGCGGGGCAGCGCGACGCCCTCCTGGGCCACCATCACGTCAAGCGATTGCATTCGCGGCCCGGCCACGCGCTGCGATGCAGAAGAACCGCCCAGCAGCAGCGAGTCCACGTATTGCCCAGCCACAGCGCCGAGGGCCTGCCCAATCGCAGCCGCCCCGACGCCCAGAACCGCGCCCCCGATGCCGCCGCCAATGGCCGCGCCGGCGGCCGCCAATGCCAGAGTCGCCATTTTGAACCCCCCGCGTGCAGGTGTCAGATGATGCCCGCCCGGCGCCGCGCCAGGCGCCTATCAGGTCTAGAAAAAGAGAATTCGACGCCCGGTCTTTCAACTTGCAATTCGTGTCATATGATGCGAAAAGGGGCGCGAAAGTTGATTGCATTTGCACAAAATGGAAGGGAACGGACATGCGCCCAGAAGCCCAACGCGAAGTCTTGGCCCACGCCGCGCGCGTGATCGCCGCGCGAACGCCGGCGGATGCCCGCTTGGCAATCTCGGCGCTCGATTCCGCCGTGGCCGCCATGTGCGATGCCGCCATCACATTGCTGGCCGCCCGCATCGCGTCCAGCCCGCGGCCCGCCCCCGCCGAATGCGTCGCCATGTCGGCCGCGGCGGATGTGTTCACGGCCCGCCATGGAGTCACCCGCGAAGAATTCCACGCCCGCCTTGCGGCGGGGCCGGGCGGGGGGCGCTGACATGGACCAAAAGCCCCTTTCGGCGCAGGAATACGCCAACGCGCGGCGGGCGGTGGAGGCCCGCATCGCGCTTCACAAGGCGCGCTTTGAAGCGGCCGCGGCCCGCGGCGATTTTGAAACGATGCGCAAGGCCGGCGGCACGCTTTACCGCCTGCGGCGCGCGCTCGCGCGGCTCGGGTAGCCGCGGCGCCACGATGGGGGGCGGATGCAATGGCAAGATTCGACTACGGGAACGAAAGACAGCCCGGCCGCCTCGACGCCATCCTGGCAAAGGTGGATCGCTCGCCCGTCTTCCACGCGGCGCTCGCCGCAGGCGCGGCGTGGTGGTGGGTTGACTACGCCCTCCAGATCGCCGCCGCGTTCGGCTGACGCCGCGGCACGGCGCCCCCTATAGCGCCGGGAAGCGCACCGGGAAGCGCGCGCAAAATGCGATTCTTCCGCGCCATGCCGCAAGCGTCACCTCGACCACCCCGACCCCCTCAGCCGCATGGACGACGCGCCCCGCGTCGGTCAGGATGCCGCAATGGGCAACCCGCGCACCGCCCATCCGAAAGGCCACAACATCGCCGGGGCGGGCCTCGGCCGGCTTCAACTCGATCAAATGCCGCCGGGCGGCGTCCAGAAGCGGCGCGCCGGGCGCCGCGGCCCAATCTGCTCGCCATCCATGCGGCGCCGGAACGTGTCGCCCCGTCACGTCGCGCAGAACGCCGCGCACCAGGCCGACGCAATCGCAGCCGACGCCGCGCAGGGCGGCGCCCGCGCGGTAGGGCGTCCCGATCCACGCCCGCGCCGCCGCCACCGGGTCGATGTCACCCCCAGCCATGCCAAGCCCCCCGCTTCATTGCATCGTCTCCCCATACACCTGCGGCGGCGGCGCCGGCTGCGGGTTGCCGGTTTCGCCATCCTGTCCGGCGGCGCCGGGTTCCGCAAACGCAACTGCGAACTGTTCGGATGGCACATGCGGGAAGCCGCGGAAATTGGCCCCGTTGGAAAACTTGACCACGCAAGAATCCCAGCTTTTCGGGCAGCCCGCGCGCACCTCGAAGGTGTCGCCAACCTGGGGCGCGTAGGGCGGCGCGCGCCACAGATGCAGCACGCCCGCGCCGGCGCCGCGGGAATGCAGCCGCACCACGGAGGAAGCGCCCGCATTGGCGCCGCCCGTCCAGATCAGCGCGCCGCGGTCGAAAAAGCCCGCTTCGGCGTCCTGGATTTCGGCCGCCTCGATGGTCAGGCCGGCGGCAGAGGCCACCACCCCCGTGCGCATGAACGGCGCGCCGGTCACGTCCACGCCGCAGCGGCCATCGCCCAGGCTGGCGTCGCAAAGATTGGTAATGTGGCGCCCGGCCTTGGTGTCGAGGGCCGACGCGCGGGAACGCAATTCCCCCCGAAACGTCGCGTCGGTGCGCTCGACTTCGCCCATGACGTATTCGGCCAGCGTGGCCCGCGCGGCGGGGTCGGTCCAGTCAACATCGAACACGGAAACCTCGGCGCCGTCATAGAGGCCCCGCAGAAGGTCGGACTCGGTGATGGCGTCGGACGACAGGGCGCCGGCGATTTCCTGGTCATCGGCCGAAAGGCCGAGGGTGGCGGCGGCGTCGGACGCGACAAGGGCGGCGCCAGGCTCGTAGTCCACGCCGCCGAAGGTCAAGGGGCGGTCATGGTCGGTGAACCCAAGAACGGCGCCGTCGCGGCGCGTCACCCGCCAGCAGCGCGCGCGGGTGGTGGCGCCCGTCGCCAGGCCCGCAAGATATGATTCCGGCGGCGTCGTCATTCCGCAACCTCCACAAGCGCAATGTCTGGAAGCGACCCGCTGCCGGCGCCGCCATCTTGGAAAAACCCCAGGTCAACGTCCAGTCGGTCGGCGTCGAACCGCACGGGAACGTCGAATTCAAACCCCGCCGCCACCGATACGCCGGCGGCAGGGGCGGCCGCGAACGTCACCAGGCCGGTGACGTGATCCACGGACCACCCGCCCCCCTGCGGCACCCCATCCAATGACACCTGGACGGTGCCAGGGGCGGGCTTGGTCACGTCGCGCCAATAGGCGTTGACGGCGCCATATCGCAGGCGCAACTGAAATTCCGTGCGCGCGCCGTCGCCGTCGCCCAGCCATTGGTCGGCGGCGCCGATTGGCGCGCCGGGCGGGGCGCTGCGATAGTCCGACCAATCGCGAAAGCGGAAGCTATGCAGGCGCCCGCGGGCCTCCTCGAAAAGCGCCAGAACCGCCGCCAGGTCGGCGGCGGATCGCAGGCCAAGGCCCACCTGATAGGTGCGCCGCGAGTCGGCCCATCGGCTGTTGCGCTCTTCATATCCAGAGCCAACGGACACCACATCGGTGCGCCGGCCAGGCCCACCCGTCGAGCCGGCGGCAATGTCGCGCGGAAACTGCACATCAAGAAACGCCATTCCGCGCGCCCCCCTGCACTTCGGCGGCGTCGGCCAGAACGCCGGCCGCCATTTCAAGGGCCGCAACGCGGGCGGCGGCCTCGGCCCCGCCGCGGCGCGCCTCGGCGCGGGCCAGAACGGACACAAGGCGCGCCCCCAAGCGAAGGCCGCGCGCCGGATCGGCGGCAGCTTTCGACCCGACCCGCAGGCCCATGGCATTGCGAACCATCACCACCTCCCCCATTGTCACATCATGCGCTGGCCGCGCCCAACCGCCCGCGCAATCTGGGCCGCCACCTGATTGCGCGACGCGCTGAACGCCGCCGGGCTGGGCGTTTGAATGGTCACGTTGACCACCGGCGCGGCGCCGGCGGCCGCCCCCCGCGGCGTCACGGTGATGCGCTCGCCACGCGATACATTGAAGGCGGCCACGTTGCGGTCGATGCCGCCAGCGCCAGCCGCGACAAAATCGGCGCCATTGTTGAAGCTGGGAAGCACCGCCGCCAGCCCATCAGCCAGGAATCCGCCAATCGCGCCGAAAACGCCGCCGGATGGCGCGGCGGCGCCGGCGCCTGAAATCGCGCGCGTCAGCGCGGCGCCGGCCTCGCCGTTCAGGCGGCCGAACACGTCGCGAACGAGCGAGTCCACCATCGCGTTGGCGGAATCCATGATGACCCCGGCGAAGCGCCGAAAACTGAACTCGCCATCGCGCGCCATGTCGGTGAGCGCGCCGGCCACGTCATCCGCGAGGCCGTCGAACGCCGCGCCAACCGCGCCGGCCGCGTCGTCCGAAACCTTGACCATTGCGCCGTCCAGCCGCGCGAACTCTTCCGCGATTCCGTCCACCATGTCGGGCACGTAGGAATGACCCACCACCGCGTCATACATCTGGAAGAACGCATCGGAAACGCTCGCCACCGCCCCCTTGACCCAATCGAACGCCGCGGCCAGCTTGCCGCGGAAAATCGCCACGATGCGGTCAACGGTTTCCGACACAAGGGCGGCGGTTTCTGGAAACAGCGCGGCGAAGGTGTCGGCCACCGCCCGCACGGCCAGGGAAACGGGCGCCATGGCCTTTTCGAGAAGCGTCATTTCCCCCCAGGCCGCGCGCACCCAGCCGATTGCCGACTCGATTTCCGGCCAGAACGCAGCCGCGGCGGCCGTCAGCGCGCCCACGCCGGCGGCAGCCGCCAGCACCGGCCCGGACAGCGCCGCCATGCCGGCCACCAGAAGCCCGACCACGCCCAACACCGGCCCCAAGGCAACGGCCAGCGCGCCGATGGCGACAGCAAACCGCTTGGCCGGCTCGGGCATGGCCTGGAACCCGTCAGCTAGGGCGCGCAAGGCGGAAATGACGGGCGGCAGGATTTCCGCGATGATCCCGCCCACCTCTTCCTTTATGTCGCCCCATGTGTTCGCAAGCTGTTGCAGCGCGCCCAAGCCGGCCCGCGCGGCGGCCTCGGCCTGCCCACCATACTGGCGCTCCAATTCTTCAAGGATGACCCTTTGGGCCTCGGCCACCTTGCCGGCGGCGGCCAGGGTCTTGATTGTTTCCTGTTGCGTCGCGTTGAACGTGACGCCGGCTTCCGACATGGCGGAAAGGCCCTTGACTGGATCGTTCAGGGCCTTGCCCAGCATGATGGCGGCTGACTGAAGGTCGCCCTCCAGAACGGTGGCAAGGTCGAGGGCGACCACCTGCGCGCGCCGGAACTCGTCGCCCGCAACATTGGTGAATGTCAGAAGCTGGCCCGTGACTTTGGAAAGAATTTCCTCGTCTCCGAACCTGGTAACGGCCTGCAAGCTGCCGGCCATCTCGTAAAGCTGCGCGGCGGCGAAGCCGGCGGCGCCGGCGGTCGACTCTACTGCGCGGGCCACCTTGGCCTCGGCGCGCGCCTGGGTGTCGTAAAGCGAAAGCGAGTCGCGGAAGGCAAAGAGAATCGAGGCCGAGGCAGCCGACGCGGCCGCCCCAACCTTCGCCATGCCCCGGCCAACGGACGCGATGCGCTCGGAGGCCGTGCGCGCGGCGCCGTCCACGCCGGCCAGGTTGTCGCGCACAGACTTGAAGGCCGCGCCGGTCTTGTCTTTGGCGAGGATGTTAAAGAACAGGTCTTTCAGCGCCACGGCCCGACTCCTTGTCTCTCGCGCGGAAATAGGCCGCCCAGCCCGCCACCTCTTCGGCCGTCAGGTCCAGAACGGCCGAAACGGGAAGTCGGAGGGCGTGGGCAAGGTCGTAAATGAACCGCGTTTCCGCGTCGCGGCTCAGGACTCCCCCAGGTCGTCAGGGTCGGAAGCGCCAAGGATGGCGGCGGCGATCCTGCCGATAACGGCCGGGTCAACCTCGTTCTCCAGCGTCTTGCGGGTCTTGGCGTCGTCAGCGAACAGGCGTTCGCCGCCGGCGCCCTTGGCGTGGCGCACCACCACCAGAATGGCCGCCTGGGCGTCCGACCCCTTGGCCGCCGATTGAAGCGCCTGGCGTTCGCGCATGGTCAGGGGGTCGAAATGAACCTCCAGGCCCCACTCGGGCACGGTCATGGACTGGCCGCGCATCCGGGCGAAATGCTCGCGGGCCTTGTGCAGAACGTCATTCATGCCACGGTCCCCTCGGTCACGGCGCCGTTGGCGCGGAAATTGATTGACAACGCCACAACATCGGTTTTCGAGCCGCTGCGCGAAACCGACTCGATCAGGGCCGACAGGCTGAAATAGCCGGTTCCCTGGGTGTCGCCGCCGGGGTAAAGCTCCAGGGGCACCTCATCGCCCACATTCAGCACCGCCTGCCCGGCGTCCGCGGGGTCGAAATACACCTCCACCGACCCGGTGGACGAAGGCGGCGCCGATTGGAAATGGCGCGCCGCCAGGTCGCCCATGCCCCACGCTTCGGAAAACGCCGCCGATGTGTCCAGCTTCCAGCTTTGCACCTCGCCCACCGCGGCCAATCCAGGCCCCGCCTTCACCACGCCATCGCGGCCGCTGTAAAAGGCCATATCGTCACCTTTCGAGAATGACGCGCACCAGCCCGGTGCCGTCAGGTTGCAAATCGGCCGCCCGCCATTGGGCGCCGCTTATGTCCACCTTGTCGCCCTGCCCCGCCCCATCGGGCACGTCAGCCGCCGCAACGGTCAGAACAGGCTGGACGGTGGACGCGCCGGGCCAGTCGCCCGCCCCGGCCGCCGCGTGCGCGGCGGTGAAAATGCCCGCCAGATCGGCGGGGGGGCGGCCCTTCGGCGTCCACGTGACGGCCTGGGCGAAGCCGCCCGCGCCGTCGAACAGCACCGCCAAGTCGGCCGCATCCTCGATCACGGCGCGCCCCGCGTCGCGTCGGGGCTGGCGGCCCGGTTGGGGGCGGGGGCGGCGGCGGCCGCAACGGGAACGGCGCGCCCGGACCCCATCAACGCCAGCGCGCTTGCGCGGTCCACGTCCGCCACCGCGCCCGGCCGATACACCCGCCCCCCAACATTCGCCGGGGCCGTGAACTTCACGCGCAGCGCGTCAGCCATGCGTCGCGCCCCCATCGCGCCCCGCCGCGCCGGGGTCGCCGCCGGGCGCGCCGCGCGCACGCGACGCGGGGCCGGCGTCGGCGTCGGCGTCGGCGTCGGGGGGCGTGCCCTTCGCGATTTCGTCGAGAATCCAGCGGGCAAGCATGTTGACGTTGTGCCCGTCCATCGTGTTGGGCACGATGAGGGCGGCGGCGGCGGCCATCGTCACGGATGCAAGGTTGATGATTTCGGCCGTTGCGTATTCCGAAACGCCGGGGATGAAATGCGCCGCGAGGCCCAGCAGGCCGGCGAGAAGCGCGGCAATGGCCTTGCGGTATTCGGAAACTCGCGACATGGCGCGACTCCTTTCGTTCCTGGGGTGGTGCGGCGGCCCGCTCAACTCGCGGCGGGCCGCGCGCCGGTCGGCGTCAGGGGGTGGCGGTGCCCACGCCGCGGATGAACGACTCGGGATGCCGAACCGCAAAGTCAACATCCTGGAACGCGACCACCCGCACCGCGCCGGTGGAGGAGCGCGAATAGGGATCAACGGTCAGGTCAAGCCCGGACCAAAGGCCGATCACGAAATCGGACCAGTTGCCGAACCACACATCGCCCGCCGCAACCTGGTTCGAGTCGGCGGCGGTGAACCCGTTCAGCGCGCCGCGCCCGGCCATGATCGGCGTATCGCCGGCGGCGAACTTCGGCGTCGTCATCAGCGCCGCCACCTGAAGGGGGTTCAGCGCGTAGCCCAGCGACCCCACCGCGGCGTTGGCGTTCGCCACCTGCGCCCACATGCCCACGGTCTCCGCGTAGTCGGGCGACTCGGCCGCAAAGGTGGTGGACAGCAGGCCGGCCTGGTCCGCGAGGCCATCCGGCGCGTCAGCCGAAGCGGCGCCGTTCAGCCCGCACGAGTCGATGGCCAGGGCCATCTGGGCGGCAATGTCGGCCCGGATCATGGACTCCACGTCCACGCTGGACTGAATCAGCAGCTTGCGGCTGATTTCCGTCAGCGCGCCCAGCGTGTGCGGGGTCATGGGCACCTGGTCAACGGTCACGCCGCTATTGGTGGGGCCGGTGTCCTCGCCCACCCAATAGGCGGTCACGCTGCCGGACTGGCGCGGAATAGCGATGTTGCCCGACAGGTTCGACAGGGTGCGCACCCCGAGTCGCGGCAAAATCGCCGTGGCGCGCAGAATGTCGATGAACGAGCCCGACAGGAGCCCCGTGGCGATCAGGTCGCCGCCCGTCGCCGCGGCGCCGGCGGCCATGTCCGACGCGCGCGTGGCGCCGAAGCCCTCGGCCAGAACGTCCTGGGGCACCATGATGCCCTGGGCCTCGCGGCCGGCGGCCTTCGCGGCGGCCTCGGACACCTCCAACTCGAACGCGGCCGCATCGCGCGCGCGCGCGTTGCCGGTGTCGGCCAGGTAGCGCAGGGCGCGCACGAAGCTGAACTGACGCACCTCGCCGGCGGTCATGCCGATGCGGGCCGCCCCGGCGCGGGTGGCCTCGGCCGATCCGGCCCCCAGATGGTCCAGCACGCGAGACTGGAACGCCGCCACGGTGTCGCCGTCGCGAATGGCCGCCTCCACCATGTCGGCGGGCAGGTCGAACTGGCGGCCGGTCGCCGTGATGTTGGCGATGCGCTCGCGCTCGGCCTTGCGCACATCGTCCGCGCGCGGCGCGCCCGGCTCAGCCGGGGCGGCGCGGCTGGCGGCGGCCGCCGGCGCGGCGGGGGCGGGGGCGTTGGGCGCGGCGGCCTCGGGCGCGCCGGCGTTGGTGTTGCGTGCGGTCATGTCGTCGCCTTTCAGTTTCAGAATGATGGTTTCATTTTCGGCCCCGGCGGCGCCGGCGGCCCCGGCGGCCCTGCCAACGCCCACGCTGGGGTCGGCCGGGATGGCGACCAGGGAAATTTCCATGGGCTGCCATTTCGTGGCGCGAAACACCGGGGCGCCCTCGCGCTCGCCGGCCTGTTCCACGGCCTTGATGGCGTAGCCAACCGAAACGGCCGACACCTCGCCATCTTTCACCCGCGCCATGACTTCGGCCGCCCGCGCGGATGTTCCGAAGCGCACCACCGCGCGGCCGCGGCCGCCCGACACCTCGGCCGACTCGATGACGCCCACCTGGTGCTCAAGGTCCGCCCGGTGATCCATCAGCAGGGGGGCCGACCCCGAGCCGATGCGCCCCAGGTCAACCTCGCCGGCGTCGTGGCCCAGCACTTCCCAGCCAAAGGCCCGCAACACGGGTTCCTCGGACGAAAACGATAGAGTCACCCGCCTGGGGTCGCCGTCGCGGCCGGCGTCGATGATCGCGCCGCCGCGGAAGGCCCGCGCGGGCATTCTGATTTCGTTCATTCGGGCTCCCCATTGGTTGCGTTTTCGCCCGCGGGCTGGGCCTGGCCCGCCAAAGCCTCGGGCAACGGAACGCCGGCCCGGCGCATGGTTTCCAGGTCGGCGGCGAAGCGTTCGGCCACGTCCGCGAAATCGTCGCCGCGATCCGCCACAATGTCGGACGGCGCGCGCAGCCTGTTGCGCAGGTCGGAATCCGCCGCGGTGGCGTCATCCTTCGGGTTGACGCTGGGCCACCCGCGCGGCCGCCATGCCGCCGGGCGCAGGCGCTCCATGTCGGCCATGGGCAGCGACAGACGCCCGGAAAGGATCGCCCGCGGAAGCCACATGCGAAAGACTTCGCTATGGAGTCCCTCGTAAAGATCGCGCTGGAACATTCGCCATTCGTCGCGCTCTTCGCCAAGGCCCGCGCGCAGGCTGGAAAAATTCGCGCCCTCAAGGTCATTCGACAGGCCCGAATAACTGACCCCAAGGCCGGCCGCGCCACCTTTCAGCATATGCTTTGCGAAGGCGGGCATTTCGCCGTCTGGGTAATTCGGCGCCCAACTCGCCACATCCATGCCAGGCGGCAGGCGCGCGACCATGCCGGCCTCTATCTCTTCGGGCAGATCGTCGGCCGCGGCGTCGCCATCGGGCGGCCCTTCGCCGTCCAGGGATTCCTTGATCCACGCCATATTCGCCGCACCGAAATGGGCGGCCGTCAGCGCGGCCTCCTCATATCTGCCCAGCATGTTGAACCGCCGCAAAGCGGTGTGCGAAGATGGCACGCCAAGGGCCTGCAAGGACTCGGTCGGGCGGAATACGTGAATCACCTCATCCATGGGAACACGGATGCGCCGGGGGCGGCGGCCGTGGTGATGTTCGCCGGGGTGGGCGCTCCACAGGTGCAGGGCGACAGGCCGGCCGCGCGGGTCAAATTCAATGCCGCCGTCAATGTAGGCGCCGCCGCGCAGGGCCTCCACCCGGTCAAGGTCCACAAGGTCGATAGGCAGCACCTCAACCTGGAAGCCGAACGGGCCGAAGCCGGGGCCGGTGTGGGCGCGCATTAGAAAGTTGCCCTCGCGCGCCACCATCGTGGCCGCGATGTTCTCGACGTTCCACCAGGACAGGCGCCCGCATGTGGTGCAATTGCGGCGCGCGCCCCACTCGGCCCATGCCGACTCAATGGCGCGCGCGGCCTCCATGTCGCGCGCCCCGTCCGCCCCCTTGGCCTGCGATTGCAGGGCGATGCCGCGGCGGCCCACCACATGGCGTCTAACCATCATCTCGAATGCGCGCACGTAGTCGATATTTTGCGCCGCGTGGCGGGCGTGGGCGATCAGGCCCCGCAAGTCTTGGCGCACGGTCGCCCTGGTGGATGGAAGCGCGCCGGCCCCAAAGCCGCCGGCCAGCCTATCGGGCCGCGCCGCCATGAACTTGCGGGCGCCGCGGGCGGGCGTGGCGCCGGCGGCGCGCGGCGCCGGCGGCGCATCCGCCACGGCCGGCTCGATGCGCGGCGGCGCCGGCGTGCGCCGAAGGAAGCGGGGCATTTTCATGGGATCACCTCAACGTCATGCGCTTCCAGCGCACGCCCCCGCGGCCATCTTCGGCCGCGACCAGGCGCGCGTAGCGTGTCCGCAGCTTGTCCAGCACCTCCAGCGGGGTGCGGGCGATGCTGCGCCCCTCGATGGTGTAACTTTCCGCATCCTTGGTAATGCGGCCTTCAATGCGCGCCGTGATTGCGTCAAGGATTCGGCGGTTGCGGCTGCGCGCATCGGGGGCGTCGCCATCGGCCGGGGCTGGCATGACCTGGACGAAGCCGCGGGGGCCGTGGGCAATTTCCCCATCAGCCAGCCGCATGATGACGGCCGACCACGCCCAGCGGCCTGGCGTGGCCGCCGCCGTGCGCGACCCCGGAACTTCCACAAGGAAGCCGGCGGCGTCGGGCGTCGCCTCGGCCCGGATCGCGGCGCCGCCGCCTTCCGGCGTCAGGACGAAAGCGAGGCCGTGGGCGTCGGGGTCAAGCCCCAGCGCGTCGGCGCGCCACGTCCAGAACGCGCCCGCGAACAGCGCGAGGGGCACGCCCTCGCAGGGCTTGAACAGGTCGGACATTCCGGCCTCCGGGGTCAAAATGGGATGTCGTCGTCAATGTCGGATGCGCCGCCCTGCCGCCCCCCCGCCACCGGGGCGTCGCCAGCCCCGGCGGCGGGGGCCGCGCCATGCTGGCCGGCGGCGTGCCCCGCGCGGTCCAGAAGCACCAGCTTGGAGTCGAAGCCCGCCAAAATCACCTCGGTGGTGTAGCGTTCCGCGCCCTGCTGATCGGTCCATTTCCGGGTTTGCAGCTTGCCCGCCACGTAGATGCGCGACCCCTTGCGCGTGAACCGCTCCACCACGCCCACCAACCCGTCGCCCCGCACGGTGATGCGGTGCCACTCGGTGCGCTCCGACACATCGCCGGTTTGGCGGTTGCGCCATTTTTCGGTCGTCGCAAGCGAAAGGTTCGCAACCCGCCCGCCATCCTGAAAGGTGCGCAATTCAGGGTCGGCGCCAAGGTGCCCGATCAACTCGACTCTGTTCAGCATGTCACCACCCGTTGAATCTGTTTCTTGGTCCGCGCCGCCCCCGGCGCCGTTTGGGCGCGGTCGTTTTCGGGGGCGGCGCGCCTTCGCCATGGCCCGCGCGCTCTTTCGTTTGGGGCGCGGCCGCGGTGGCGAACGTGTTCGAGGAATCGCCGGCGGCCCATCTGGGCGGCCGGCCCCACTCGATTTTTTCGGCCCCAAGCACGATTGCGAGGGCCAGGGAATACACGGACAAATCAAGCGACTCGTTACGCTTGACGCCCGGTTTCTTTTCCCACCCCTTTGCGCCGCGGCGTTCCGCGGCATATTCCGCGAACATCTCGGCCGGCGCGCCGCGCGGGATGAGGAGCGCCCGTGCGCCCGCCTCGCGCCGGGTCAGGCTCGCCGCGATTTCATCTTTCAGGCGGTCGGTTCCGGCCCAAATGATGGTAACGTCACGCGCGACATGGGCGCGGCCTCGATGGGCGGTTTCCGGCCGCGCAGCCTCGGCCCGCTTGACGCGCTCGCCACCGCGGCCGCGCACCAGGTGGAACATGCCGCGGGCCTCGCGGCGCGCGCGGCGGAAAAATGCGTAAGCGTTCGGCGTGACGCCAGGCGCGCCGCCGGCGTCGATGACGACGCCGCAGGGCGTCAGCCGATAATCGGCGCCGGCCACCGGCCAAGACATGCCCGACAGGGGGCGCAGGGCCGCCCAATCCTCGCCAAAACGGCCGGGATCAATGGCCCGCTCCGTGGCGCGCGGCGCCCCTTCCGGCGGGTTGACTATATCCCAGCGGTCAATGACGGTGCGCTCCAGCCCCTCGGCCCACGCTTCCACCTGCACCACAAAACGCCCGGCCTGCACATCCACCGCCGCCGTGATGAAGCGTGTTCCTGCCGGCGCCACCTTCCACGGCCTATCGCTCGCAGCTTCGCGCAGGGCCGACTCCGAAAGCGCCGCGGAAGCGCCGAGGGCGCGGGGCAGATATGGCAAGCCCAAGTCCACATTGGTGGCCGACTTAAGGGCGGTTTCGTCGCCCGTGGCGTTGAACCGCTCGACCCCCTCCAGGTAGCGGGTGACAAGCTGCGCCCAGGTCGCGAAGGCCGCGGCGGGGCCGTGCAGCCAATAGGACACCGCCGAAGCCTTGCGCGGCCCCGCATCCAGCGGCGCCGGCTCGCCTTCCGGCGACTCGTGAAGCCAGCGCCCCTGGGCGTTCAGCTTGGCCTTGGCGGATGGCTCGATGACGCCGCCGCAATGCAGGCACGCCATGAACGCGGCCGCGCCGCGCTCGGCGGGCGTGCCGCCCTTCGGAAACTGGATGCGCTCGAATGTCGGTTCAAACTCAACGCCGCAATTCGGGCAAGGCCAATACCACCGGGCGCGCGTTCCCGCATTGTAGAGTCCCAAGATGCCGTCGCAGGGCGGGGCCTCATGCCGCGTTGCGGGCGTCCAGCTTTCATCGGTGATGGGAAAGCCGGGCGAAGCCTCGGCCACGATCATGCCGCGGGTGCCGGCGGATTGCGTGCGCTTGCGCCCCAGCGCGAAGGCCGACCCCTCGCCGCCCAGGTCGGTGGGAAATCGGTCATAATCGGTCAGAAGCACAAGCGGAATCGAACGGGCCGAAAGCTGCTGCACCACAGGCCAACCGATGGTCAGGCGGCAGCCGCCGGAAAATCGCTTGTCATAGGTGTTATTTGCGCCCTTGCCCTTCGCCAGGCGCGCGGCCAACTCGGGCGAATTGCGCAACAGCTTGTCGATGGTTTCCACGCTGAACTCGCGGGCCGCTGATTGCGTCATGTGGACGACATGCACCAACCGCGGCGCCGCCAGGATGGCGTGGGCCAGCGGATTCAGGATCAGCGCCTCCGTTTTCGATGATCGGGCGGGGCCGGCGAAAATCACCGCCTCGAAGCGGCGGGAAGTCACCATGTCCATGGGTTCGACCATGTAGGGGGCAACGTCGTTTCTCCACGGCGCCCAATGCCCGCCGGCCTCGACCATCCGGCGGGTGGCGGCTTCCGAAACGCTGATGCGCGCCGGCGGCGCCAGGGCGGGCAGGGCGGCGCGGATCGCGTCGGAAAGCGGGCGATATGCGGGCAGCGGCCGCCCCGGCCTGTATTCAATCCGCGGCGGCTCCAGCATGTCCAATCATCCCGAGAATTTCGCGCCGCGCGCCGTCCAGAACATCGTCGCAAATGCGCTGCGCCGCCTCGATGGCGGCCCCATCCAGGCCACACTCGCGGCCCAGCCGGTCGGGCAGCGCGTCCAGCCCGTCGCGGATCGCCGCCAGCAAATCCTGGATGCCCTCGGCCACATCTTCGGCGCGCATCAATTCGCCACGGTCGCGCGCGGCGATCATGTAGGCGTGTTCCAACTCCAGAATTTCGCGCTGCTGGCGCGGCGTCAGGCCGACGCGGGCGCCGCCTGCGCTATCCTCGCCCACCAACGCCAGGCGCAACTGCTGCGCCGCCCCTTCCGCTTGCAGCCTGGCCGCGGCCTCTTCGGCGTCGCGCTTCGCCATCCACGCGAAGCACACCGACAGCCTGAATTCATAGCTGCGCCCATTGGTGCCCTCGGACTCAACGGGCATTCCCGCGCGGCGCCAGGCGTCCAGCGTCGTTTGCGATTTCCCCAGCGCGTCGGCCAGTTGATACTTGTTCACCACCGCATCGGGCACGCCGGCGGGCAGCGGATACTCCGCCACCAGCGCCGCCTCGGATGGCGTCAGGCTTCGCAATGCCGCAGGTTCAGCCATGAAACCACAACCCCAACCTTTTGCAGCACCCCCCGACCCCAGAACTTTGACCAATGGAACGCGGTCGCGAATTACCCCACGTTCCAGGGCGCGGAAGAACCTATTGCCGCGCGGCCCCTATCGCTTGGCCGTGCGGATCGCGCGCGCAAGCGCGGCCTCGAAATGCCGCGCCATGCGGGCCTGCGCGGTCAGCGCCGCCCCGCGCCGGAAGCCGAGCCGCGGGCGGTAGCGGGCGCGGGGCGTGTAGGCCGCCAGCAGCCGCAAGCCCCGCCCATCCGGGCGCCGCTCATAGATGCCGCCGGGGCGCGGCCCCTTCGGGTCGCCGGAAAAGACGCGCGGCTTTGCAAGGTGGCGCTTGATGCTTCCGCGCGGCATGTTGCCATGCTTGTTAAGGCGGATGCCCACGGGCACAACGATGGCGCGGCGCTTCGGCTCACGCTCGCCCCCGGTTTCCTGAAATCGCAGATACGCGGCCTGCAAATCCTTTGCGAACACCGCCGCCGCAAGCCGCCTCTTTGACGCGCGCCGCAAGGCATATGCGCGCAAGGTAAACTTGGTGGGCCGGTCCAGCTTGCGCACAAGGCCCTTTTCGGCGTTGCGCTTCACATCCTGCGCGGTGGCGTTCAGGGCCAAGGACGCGGCGAACGGAACTTGCGTTCGGGCGAAGTCCGACAGGCCGCGCTCCACCTGCGCGATGTTGTGCTGAAAGCTGATTTCCACGCCGCCACCCCGCCGCCAAGGAAAAGCCCGGCCGCGGCGTTGAAGCCGAGCCGGGCGCCAAACTGCGGCAGAAGCGCCGCGGGGCAGGTAACGCCACCTTGCAGAAGGTTTTAGCTTATCCACCCCCTGGGGGTGCAACCATTTTCGGCGCTTCGGCCGACCCGCGCCCCTCCAGCCCCTCGGATCGCGCGACTCGCCCGAGGGCGTCGGACAGCACGTCGCGAATGATGGTTTCGCGCCGCCGCCCGGCGCTGGCGTCCAGACGCCCCAGCAGCGCCGGAATTGATTCCTCGCGCACGATCAGCGCCCGAACAAGCCCAAGGTGCGACACCACCGCGGGCGGCCTTCCCCCAGCGCGGCGCAGCGAAATGGCGCCGGGGCCGATGGCCGCCTCCAGGCGCCGCAGCCGCTCAACCTGCCGCAGCGCGCGGAACTGGCGGCAGGGCGCGCCAATCTGGGGGCCGCCGCCCGCGCCATGCGCCGGCGCGTCGCCCGCCGGCGTGGCGGCGCCCCCGGCCTCGACCCCCTCGAAGGTTTCAGCGTAAAGGCGGGCCGCTTCGCGGCGCGGCTCAGGCAGCGAACGCAGCACGCGGGCGCCGGCCCGGCGCATCACCTGCGACTTTCCGCCGACGCGCGCGCCCGTGCGCGGATCGCGCGCGGGGTCGTCAACGCTCGCGCGAACGCGGCGGGGCTGCGCGGGGCCGTCCGCGCCCATGTCTTGCGCCCAGGGGACCGGCGGGATGGTGACGGCCGCGCGGGCGCGGCGGGGGCGGCGGCGATGGCGGCGGGGGTCTTGGCGGGTCATCTGTTCACCTCACAGGTGGCGGCGCAGCGCGGCGCGCGTTGACGGCTGGGGCAGGCGGCGGCCGAGGGCGCCAGGGCGCCCAGGGCGGGAAGGGCGGTTTTTTTTGCCCCACTCACAAAATGCAGGTTTTCCAGAACCCGACTCATACGTGCTAAAGAATCATGCCCTTTATGCCCTAGACGCCCTGGGCGCTTGATCCAAAAGGGAAAAAGCAGGGTCAAGCCAGGGCGCCAAGGGCGCCCAGGGCGCCGGGCGCGGCCGAAGCAGGCCACCCCCTGCCCTTCAATGCCGCCCTTTAGGGCGGCGCCGCACCCCCTGCCCCCCAGTTGGGGCGCGGGGAAGGGCGCCCGCGGGGCGCGTTTGCGCCCTGCCGCGGCCCCCTGCGGGCGGCGATGCCGGCGGGCGCGGCCCATCGCCCCCAGGCGCATTTCCGCGCGGCGGGTCAAAACGGGGGGTCGCCCATGAAGGCGGCGGCTTCCGCGTCCGACACATGATCGGCGGCAGGGCGCGAGGATGCGCCGGCGCCGAAACCGCACTTGCCCCGCAATTGGGCCGTGAAATCGTCCCGCTTCCACCCTATGCCCAGCCAGAACCAGGACGATTTCTTGCGCTTCCGGAGGCCCTTCTCGACAAGCTGGGCGCCGAACGCTTTCGCGCTCCACGGGTTTGCGCCCGTCTCGGCGCACCATTCCTCATAAACCCGGTGCAATTCCGTCACCCCGATGCGCGACTCGGCGTCGGCGTCGGTGCAGTCGCGCAGGAAGTTGCCCACGGGGTCGGCGTCGGCCATAAGGTCGTCTTTCAAGTCAATCACCCGCTTGGGCGGCCGCAGCCCGTGGCGCCTATAGGCGCGCCATCCGTCAACCAGCCAATTCAGGATTCCAGGCCCCTCGGCCCTCAATTCCGCCGCCACCTCGGTGGGGCTGCGGCGCTGTTCCTCGGGCAGCTTGTGCAACAGCACATCAAAGGGGATGAACACCAGCCGCCGGCGGGTGCCCTCGTCCTCATCCTTGATGCGCGGCGTTCGGTTGAAGGATATGACGGGAACGCCCGATGGGCGGTAAATGAATTGCGGCATTCCCAAGCCGCGCGCCGGGCGGGGGTCGCCGCCCGTGAAAGCCTTGATGGCCTTTGCGCTGAAAGTATCGGTCGCGGCCGGCTCCGATGCGATGTATGCGCGGGCGCCGGGAAGGTCCACTTCCTCGGGGGTGGCCGCGCCGGTGTTCCTGCCCTGCTGCACCAGGAACATATCCACCTTGCAGGGGGCCGCGTATCCGTCGCGTTCTCCCAGCACGTAGCTTATGGCGTCCATCATGGTGGACTTGCCGTTTCCGCCCCCGCCACGCATCAGCAGGCACACCTGCGAATCGTTGCGCCCGAAAAGCAGCATCCCCAAGCAGCGTTGCAGGAAATCGCGCACCTCGGCGTCGGGCTGGATCAACTCAAGGAACGCCCGCCATTTGGGCGCGTCGGCCGCCGGGTCATATTCCACGCCCGCGCATTTCGTCGGCCTGGATTCCCAATCCACGGGGCCAAGCCAAGATTGCCGCACATCCAGCGCGGCGTCGGCGTCGGGGGGGATGTCGTCCGCCGCCGCCGCCTCCAGGTCCACCCGCCCGTTGGGGCAAACGAAGCCGCCCACGTCGCGGTCAAGATCTTCAATATCAACCCGCACCCGCGTGCGCAGCATCTCCAGGGCGGCCTTGATGCGCGGCGCGTTCTCGCATTTTTCGGCGTGTTTCAGCAGCTTGGCCTTGGCGTCGCGCCGGCGGAAAACGCGCGCCGACTCCAGGTCCGCGAAGCGCGGCGATTTCTTCGCCACCTCGGCCGCCAGGTGCTGTTCGGCCTCGAAGTCGGAAACGGGCAGCCACTCGGCCGTCGCGGCCGCTTCCTCTTCCACCAGCGCCGCCAATCGCTGGCCGATTTCCACGGCCGCCACCTCGCCGCCCCGGAAGCTATAGCGCGCGCCATCGCGCACGGCCCAACCCTTGCCCACGGTGAAGAGGATTTCCGCGCCATAGACGCGGCGCAGGCGCTCGGCGTTGCCCATGTCGGATTCCCTCAGCCGCGCGCGGTCGAGGGCGGCCGCAACATCCGGGGGCGGTTCCGCGCCATCCGCCGGCGGGGGCGCGGGGCGCGGGGCGTCGGCGCCGGCGCGGCGCGGCTTGCGGTCCGGGTCGCCGCCGCTCATAAGATCGCGGTATCCGTCCATCACCCCCTCCCGAGACGCGCCGCGGCAACGTCTGCATAATCCATTTCCACGTCCCACCGGCCGCCAGGAACGCGCAACGCGACGCGCACGCCCAGCGACTCCAGCCGCGACTTGGCGGCGCGCCCCTTGGCCTCGGCCGCGGCCGGGTCTTTCGCTGACCCCTCGCCCAAAACCATGACGCCCACGGCGCCGGGGGGCGGGGTCCAAGCCCCGGCCATGGCGTCCCGCGCCAGGGCCGCCTCCGCTGACCACCTTGCATCGCCGGCCTCCATGCACATGGACAGCGCCGCAAGCGTCGTCTCGATGCCCTCGCCCACGATGATGCGGGGGCCGGGCGCGGTCAGGCGCACCGGGTGGCCGAACATGGCGCCGGTGGCGCCAAGCCATTGCTTGGGCGCCACAGCGCCGCCGGGAAGGCGGGCGCGGCCGCCTTCCGTGATCCAGGTGCGGTGAACGCCGCGGAAGCGGTCGCGGCCGATCCAACCAACCATCGCCGGGCCGGTGTGCAGAACCTCGCGCGTTCGCGCGCAGCGGTGCGCAAGCGCCGGGTGCAGGCGCAAGGACGGGGGCACGCCGCCGATGGCCGACAGGTTGACGCCCCGCGACTCCAGGTAGCGGTGCAGAACGTCGCCGGCCTGCGCCTGGGCCGCCGCGCGCCAGATGGCACGCGCCGCGGCAAGGCCGCGCCGCGCCTTTGCTTCGGCCGCCGCGCGGGCCTTGGCCTCGCGCTTGGCCCTTTCAGCTTCGCGCCGGCGGCGGGCGGCGGGGCATTCGTCGCCGTCAATTCCGTGGCCGCTGGCCAGGGCCTTGATGGCCGCGGCCGCGTCCAGGCCGTCGCGCTCCATGACGAAATCCACCACCGACCCCTTGGCGCCGCAGCCGAAGCAGCGGAACCAGCCGCCGGCGCCGCCCGGCTCGACCACGTGGAAGCTGGCCGTGCGCTCGTTATGGAACGGGCACGGCGCCCACATATCGCCGCGCGCAGGGCGCGATTTCCCACGGTCCCAGACGACGCCCGCGCGCTCGGCCACGGCCACCAGCGACACCTCCGCCTTGATGCGGTCCGAAAGCGTCATTTCAGCCCCAAGTCGAGCGCCCGAAACAGAAAATCGCGTTCCACCCGCCGCGCATCCGGCGCACGCATGGAAATGCGCCGGGCGGGGGGCGGCGGCAGGTCGGGCCATGGCCGCGGGTCCGATACCAGGTCGCGCTTCTCGGCGGCCGCGGCGAGGGCGTCGAAATGCCCCATCCATTCGGGGATTTCCGGCGGAAGGCCGAAGCGGCGGGCGATGGCGCGCCACACCGGCCCCTCGATCCGTTCCTTGAACTCGGGCAACAGGGCCTTGCAAGGGCGGGTCAGATCGCCCACCGCGAACTCGGCCGCATCGTGCATCAGGGCCAGGGCCTCGACGCCCGGCGACGCCCCGCGCTCGGCCACCAGATCGGCGCAAAAAAGGGAATGTTCGGCCACGGAATAGGGGCGCGCGGTGGCGCCGTTGTAGCGGGCAAGCCGCGACAGGTTGCGCGCAATGTCGCCCAGGCAGATTTCTGCCGGGTCGGGTTCGGTCAGGTTCAGCAGGCCCGAACCAGTCCACGCAAACACCGCGTCGCCGTCGCGAACCACCCCGGCGTCATCGCGCGCAATGGCGCCCGCGGGCAGGGGCGGCGAATCTTCTCCGTTGGGCATGACTTGTTTCCTTTTGGTCAGGTGAAAAGGCGGCCCTGGGCGGCTGGCGCCGGCGCCGACGCGGCCCCGGCGGGCTTGGGGGTGGCGGGGGCCGCGGGCCGCGGCGCCGTGGCCTCGCCCGCATCCGCAATCAATGCGGGGGGCGGGGTGTGGCCGTCCGCGCGCATCGCGGCGAGAAGCCGCGCCGCGGCGGCCTTTGCGCAAGCCACATCGGCGCAATGCAGCAGATAGCCGCGCCGCCCGGCGGGAATGTCGCGCCAGAGGCCGGGCCAGCGCCGGCCGAAGGGCGCGCCGGGCGCGCCACAGATGCCGCACCGCCGATTCATCGCCCGCGCCCCGCAGGGCCGGCGCGCAATGCGGGGCCGCGGGCGGGCGCGTTGGCCTCGAACACCGCGCGCGCGAACCCGCGCGGCGTCTCGTTGCGAATGTTTTTTGTCCTGGCGCTGGCGCCGCCCAGCAGCATGAACTGCCGCGACCCGCGCAGCAGGCGCCCGGATTTCGTGCGCCGCTCCAGAACTTCCGGCCTCACCGGGCGCCGGGGCGGCATGACGAAGCCGCCGCCCGCCCAAATTCCGGTTTTCTTGGTGTAGGCGTCCCGCGGCGCGATGTAGCGCGGGAATCGCGGGTGGGAATCATCCGGCGGCAGGTAGCCGCCGAAATCGCAGGGGTCAAAGTAATGGTCGGGCCGCCGCCAAAGCGTGGCCAGGCGCGACACCGGATTTTCAGCGATCCACGGGGCGGCGATGCCCGCCATAAGCCGCTCAACGCCGCGGGCCATCTGCACCGCCTTGGCCTGAAACTGCGGGTCGGCGGCCGCCTTCGCCGCGAAATGCCGTGCGCCGGCCACGGTCAGGTCGGTGCAGGGCGGGAAGCTGAACGCCATTCCGATGGGCGCGCGCTCCATGCCCGCGCGGATCGCGGCCCAATCGTCCGAGCCTGCCGCAAGGTCGGCGCGGGCGTAAACGATGGCGCCGCCGGCGTCGCCCGCATCCTCGATGCGCGCTTGCGTTTCGTGCTGAATGTCGAGGCACCAGCACCACCACCCGGCTTGCGCCCAATCGCGCACCGCGTGCCCGGTGTAGTCGAAGAACGACACCACCAGCCCGCGGCCTTCCGGCGGCGGAATCAAATCGGCGGGGCGGATCATGTCGCGGCGGCCTCGGCCGCGCGGGCCGCGCGCCGGGCGCCCAGGGCGAAGTCGCGGGGGGTGGCGCGGCCCGGCCGCTTCCTTTCCGCGCCCCGCCGGGCGGCTGCGCGCTGCGCCGGCGTCATGTTCGCGGGATCGGCGCCGACGCGACGCGGGCGCGGCGCCGCGGCGCGCGGCGGGCAGTCGATGCCCTCATGGCGAACATCATTTTCAGGCGCGGGGCGCAGATCGGCCGCGGCGCGGCGGCCGGATGGCGTCAGGGCGCAATAGATGACCCCCGGCGCACGGCCCACCGCCTCGATGTGGCCGGCGGCGCGCCATTGCAGGGCGGCGCGCGGGGAGGCCTCGATCAGAACGCGGGGGGCGCATCCTCGCAGCGCGACCACCTGCACAGACTTGGCGCCGCGGGCGACTCGCAGATAGGCCCCAGGCTCCGAAAGGCGCTGATAGAAGCGCCAGGCGTCGCGCCCCATTCCGGGGGTGGTCAATTCGGTGGGCAGCGCGCGGGCGTCGCAATCGCTCATTGGTCAATCCTCCAGGAAGTCAGCCCAGGCCGCGCCGATGGCGAGGGCAAGGGCCATGGCCGGGGCGGCGGCGGGGGTGAGGGCGAGGGGGCCGAGGGCGGCGGCGGCCCACGTCACGGCCGCCGCTTCGGTGACGCGCAGGGGGCGGGGGCGGCGCATCAGAAAAGCCCCAACTGGCCGGGCAATGCGTCGGCCGCCGACTCCCTCGCCTGCGCTTCGGGGTCCAGCGCCGCGATGCGGCGTCGCAGGTGCGGCAGGTAGTCCGACTCGCGCTCGCACAGAACCGCGCGCACGCCCTCGGCGGCCGCGGCCCATCCCGTTGACCCCGACCCCCCGAACGGGTCGAGAATGAGGCCGCCGCGGCGGGTGGTCAGCCGCACCAGCCAACGCATGAGGGCCTGCGGCTTGACGGTCGGGTGATCGCTGCCCCGCCGGTCCGCCTCGCCGGCCTTGGCCGAATAGAAGAACCGCCCCAGGCTGCCGTCCTGGTCGCGCGGGAACGCGGCCAGCGCCTCGGGGGTGCCGTCATGCAGCACATTGGCGGGCCAGCGGCCCAGATCGTGCGGGGCCTTGTCGATCACCGCCGCGGCGCCGTCTGAAAAGAACTTGTTGGCGGCCAGGCCCGTGGCGCGGTGCGGGCGCCAAGGTTCGCCCCCGACGCGCGCGGCGTCGATGTTCAGCGCGCCCGTGCCGGTGGCGAGGCATTGGCGGGCCACGCTGGATTCGCGCAGGGGCTTGCGCGCCAGAACGACGGGTTCGAACGCGGGCTTCAAGGCCGTTCCCCAGCCCTGCCATGCGCGGGCTTCGGGCGTGGCGGGTGCGGTCACTTTCGCCGTTGCACCGGGGGCGTGGCCCCGCATGGCCCGGCCTTGGCCCATGGAATACGCGGCGCGCTCGGAAAGAACCTTCCGCTTGCGCCCCAGGGCCTTGTCAATGCCCTTTGAAACGTCATGCGACTTGGGGAAGCCCGACCCGTAGAGCCAGGCCAACGTGTCGCGCACATCCCAGCCGGCCGCCTCGATGGCAACCGCCATGTGATGCCACGTCCGCGAATGGTTGAATGCCACCAGATGGGCGCCGGGCTTGGCGACGCGCAGCAGCGCCGCCCAGGTTTCGGCGCGAAACGCAATGTCGCCCCCATCCCATTCACGGCCCATGAAGCCGCGCGATGCGCGCTGGAACGCGCCATCGCTGCCATATCCCGCGGCCGCGCCCGCCGCCCCGCTGGCGCCGGGGCCAAACCGCTTGACGATGCTCGCCAGGTGATAGGGCGGATCGGTCACGATCGCGTCGAAGGTGTCGGCGGGGATGGCGGCCACGGACTCCAGGCAATCGCCTTCCAGCAGCGCCACGGGCGGCCCGCCGTCGCGGAAATTCTCGCCAATCCAGGATTCCGGCGTCATGCCCCGCACCCCATGACGGCGCGGGCGGCCTCATAGGCGCGCACGGCCTCGGCCATGGCGTTGGCGCCGAGGCCGGCCACCTGCGCGGCGGAAATCGTCAGATCGCAGCGCGCGCCGGGGCCGTGCGCGGTCCATTCTTCCGCGATCACGCCCGCGCCAACCAGGCGCGCGGCTGCCAGCGCCAGGTCGGCCTCGCGGCGGCCGGTTTCAGCGGCCAGCCGCGCCAGCGGATAGTCGCCGGCGGCCGCGGCCACGGCCGCGAAGATAACCAACAGCTCATCAAGGGAATGCGGGCGCGGGGCGGGCCACGCCAGCGGGGGCGCGGGGGGCGGCGCCGCGGCGGGCGCGGCGGCGAAGCGCGCGGCGGATGCGATGGCGCGCGGGCTGGGGCGCGCGGCGCGGGGCGCGGGGCGTCCGCGCCGCGGGTCGCGCTGGGGTTGCGGCTGGGGGCATTGCATGGCGGCTCTCCTGCTCGGTGGACATGCCCCAAGCGATGCCGGATGCGCCGCGCGGCGAACATCGCAATTCATTGGCGCGGGGTGTCGCGCCGATGGCGGCGGGTGGGCGCGGGCGCGCAATCCGCGGGTGTCAATTGACGCGGCGCGCGCTCATTTCGCCAAGGGTGTGCGCTTGCTTGGCGCTTATGGTGAAAAACGTCCACAAGGCGAAATTATGCCGTCACTTAATGGCGATGCGCGCGGGTAGGCGGGCAACTTGCGGTTGACAGTTGGTTAACATGCGGCGTTATAGTGCCGTCGCCCGCCACGAAATGCGGGATCAAATGACACCGCGTCGCATACGCATCAACGCTCGGAAAGCGATACCAAATGTTGAATGTTACCAGCCCCGCCACCGCCGAAGCCGCCCAGGAGAACGCCGCGCACACCCAGCTTGCGCGCCGGCGCGAAGATGGCGGGCGCGTGTTCATCCTTGTGGACATTACGGGCGCAACGCTTCCGCAGGTTGCAAAGGCGGTGGAGGGCGAATACGTCGCGCAGCAGTTGGAAGATACCGGCGGCAACCGCAAGCAGGCGGCGCGGCGCGCCGGCCTTGAATACCGCACTTTTCTTAATCGCCTGCGCAACATCAACATTCGGTTCTCGGCGGTGGTCGAATGACCCGCGCCGGCGACAGGCGCACCGCGGCGCGCCGCGCGCCCTCGCGGGCGCCGGGCGATGGCCGCCGGCGGCGCGCCGCGCCGACTCTGGCCGACGCGGAACACGCGGTGCGGGTGGCGGCGACTCTGGCCGCGGCCTATCCGGGCGCCGGGTTCGATGCGGTCTTTGAAGTCGCGGAAGCCGCCCTTGCGCGCGCGCGCGCGCGCGCCGCCGCTCAGGATCGCGCCGCCGCGCTGGCCTGGGGGCCGGCCTGAACGGCCGCGCGGGCGGCGCAGCCCGACATTGACGCCGCGGCCACGGGTGACGCCCCGCGGCCGCGGTTGGTCGCGTTTGCTTGTGCGCGGGGGTCCGTTTGGCCTATTGTGGCTCCTCCACCATCCGGGAAGAGCCATGCGACCAAAGGACTTGAAGCGCCTTCGCGAAGATGTTTTTCGCGAATCTCGCCGGGAATTCGCCATCAGAACGGGGGTTTCCGAGGCCAGCCTGGGCCGCTATGAGCGCGGAGAAATGCCGATCCCGCCCTGGCTTGGCATGGTTTGCGCCGCTGCGGTGTTCAACCTGCCGCCCTTCGGGGTGTTCCCGCTCGAACTCGCGGCGGAACTGCGGCGCATCTGGACGCTGCCGCCGGAAATGCGACTCGCCGGCTTTAGGGAAGAGGGGGTAATTGAACGGATGCCCGACCCGTAGCGCGCCGCCTCGCGCGACGCGGGGCGGCGGGCGGATGCGCGAAACGGGCCGCCCGATCAAGGCGGCCCGTTCCGTCAAAGCGCAATCTTGGCGATGGCGGCCGCGCGCAGGTCCAGCGGCGGGTCGCCGTATTTCGGCCGGTCGTATTTGTGCCCCATCAATTCGATGCGCAAGCGTTCATCCACGCCGGCGGCCAAAAGCCGATCCTCGAAGGAATGGCGCAGCGAGTAAGGCACATGGGCGGGCGACTCGCGCAGGCCGTTTTCGCGCATGTATTTTCCGGCGGCGGCGGTCCACTTGTTGGCATTCATGAAGTAACGCTTCAAGCCGCCGCGCGCCACGATGCGGCGGGCGGCGTCCAGCGACACCCCCAACAGCGGCACGTCGCGGGCGCTTTGATCGTTTTTCAGGGGGTGGCCGTCGCGCGGGCGGATTCGCAGGTGCGGGATTGCGTCGCCCACCCTGAACTCTTCGCGCAGGGCGCCCACGATTTCGTCGGGGCGCGCGCCGGTGTTCACCATCACCAGCAGCACGTCGCGCGCTTCCTCGTTCAGCCCATCCAGCGCGCCGGGGGCAAGGATTCGATTGCGAATCCATCCGATGGAAAACGGGGGGCGCTTGTTCTCATTCTTCACCTTGAAGCGCAGCCCCGAGAATGGCGACTTCAAGCCCAGGTTGTGCAGGTCGCTGACGGTCTGGAACACGTCATCAATATGCGAGAACGACTTGTTGGCCGAGTCCAGGTCGAGGCCCCGCTTTGCGCAACGCTCCTGCCACCATGCGCGAAAGGCCATTGCATCCTCGCGGGTGATTTCCGCCATATCCTTGTCGCCCACGGCCGCCACGAAATACTCCACGGCGCGCTCGCGCGTGCGGCGCCACAAGGCGGCCTTGCGTTCCGACTTGCCCAGCACGCGCTCCGGGGTGGCCTTGAAGAATTCGGCCAGGGCTTCGGTCATGGTGAAGCTGGGCGCGTCCACCAGGCCCAGCATCGCGGCGGCCTCTTCTCGCGGTGCGACATGGCCCGGCCCGGCGAGACGTTCCAGCCGGGCGAACAACTCGGCCAGCATCTCGGGGCGGGCCAGGTCCGCAAAGGGTCGGTATTCATAGCCGCGGGATTCGCACAGCCTGCGGGCGGCCTCCCATCTGGCGGCGGCGTCCTGGGCGCGGCCGGCGGCGAGGGCTTCCCAATACGCCATGATCTCGGCCTCCACGGCCGGGGCGCGGGCCAGCGCCTCGCGGCGCGAGTCGGTGTGCAGGCAACGGGTGATTTTCTGGCGCGGGTCCACATGCGCGAATCGCTTCGGAACCCGTTTGACGAAGTAATATCTGCCCCTGTCGCAATAGATTCCCACCGCCGCCTCCCTGGGCGCTCGCGCGCGAAATGTTCCGGGAAATGTTCCGGGATTTCCGGGGGCCGCGTCAAGCCGCCTTGCGGCGGATTTCCTGAAAACCTTTTATTTTCAGGCGCTTGCGGCTTTTGGGGTGGGTGATTGCTTGGCGTCCCCTAGGGGAATCGAACCCCTGTTTCCACCGTGAGAGGGTGGCGTCCTAACCGCTAGACGAAGGGGACGCAGGCCCGACGTGCGGTGTGGCGCGCTATTTAGAGGGGGCTTGCGCGCTTGTCAAGCGGCTGTTGCGCGTGGCCGCGGCGGCTTTCGGCCAGGCGCCCCCGCGCCCGGCCGCAGGCCGTCAGTCGCCGGCGCGCGCATCCTGCGGCGGCGCGCGGCGCACCGGCACGCGATAGAGCTCGCGGCCGTCCTCGCGCGACAGGCCCAGCAGCCATTCGGCGCCGTCGGGCATGCGCGTCAACACCATGATCGCGGCGGCGTCTCCGCCCAGCGCCAGGGGCTCTGCGCCCTCGGGCAGAACCAGCGATTCGGCCCGCACCGGCGCCGGCGCGCCGGCGGGCGCGGCGCGCGTCAGCCGCCAGGCGATCGTCGCCGCGATCAGCGCCATGCCCAGCGCCAGCACCAGCATCAGCCCCATCACCGCGCGGCGCAGCGCCTTGATGCGGGGCGGTTCGGGGAATTCCTCCTCCTCCTCGAGCGGATCTCGCGCTAGGTTCCGGGTCATGACGCATCCTTCCACGAACGACGACGGGGCGGTGACCCTCGTCATACCCGAATCCATGGCCGGCGAAAGGCTGGACAAGGCGCTGGCCGCCCTGGCGCCGGCGGGGGCGGGGCTGTCGCGCTCGCGCATCCAGGCGCTGATCGAGGCGGGCGCCGTGCGCGGCCCCGACGGCGCGGCCGCGGCGCCGCGCGCGCGCGCGCAGGCGGGGCAGGCCTGGCGCGTCGCGCCGCCGCCGCCGGCGCCCGCCGCGCCCGCGCCCGAGGCCATTCCCCTGCGGGTGCTTTACGAGGACGACGCGCTGATCGTGATCGACAAGCCGCCGGGCATGGTCGTGCATCCCGCGCCGGGGGCCGAATCGGGCACGCTGGTCAATGCGCTCATCGCCCATTGCGGCGAATCGCTTTCGGGCGTCGGGGGCGAGCGGCGGCCGGGCATCGTGCACCGGATCGACAAGGACACTTCGGGCGTGCTGGTGGCGGCCAAGACGGACGCCGCCCATCAGGGCCTGGCCGCGCAGTTCGCCGCCCATGATCTCGAGCGCAGCTACCTTGCGGTGTGCTGGGGCGCGCCGCATCCGGGCGATCCGCGGCTGCGCGGCCTGCCGGGGCTGAGCGTCGAGCCCGGCGGGTGGATGCGCCTCGAGACGCAGATCGACCGTCACCGCGCCGACCGCAAGCGGATGGCGGTGTGCGCCTCGGGCGGGCGGCGGGCGGTGACGCGATTCCGCGCGACGGAAATCTTCGGCCCGCGCGTTCAAGAGGGTGTCGGCGGCGCGGCGGCGCTGATCGAGTGCCGGCTCGAGACCGGGCGCACGCACCAGATCCGGGTGCATCTGAGCCATTGCGGCCATCCGCTGGTGGGCGATCCGGTCTATGGACGCGCCCGCCCCGTGCGCCGCGGCGCGCTGGAGCAGGCGGCGGCCGAGGCCCTGGCCGCGTTCCCGCGCCAGGCGCTGCACGCGGCGACGCTGGGCTTTCGACACCCGATCACCGGGCGCGAGCTGCGCTTCTCGGCGCCGCCGCCGCCGGACATGGCCGCGCTGATCGCGGCGCTGCGCGGCGGCGCGCCGGGGCCGGAGGCGGAAGATTGATCGCCCCCAAGGGCTTGCGCCCGCGCCGCGCGCCAACCATATGACCACGCCGGCCGCGCGTCGGCGACAAGGAGGGACATGATGAGCTACGCGAAACTTCCCGCCCCCTCTCCGGAGCAGGGCCTGAGCCGGTATCTGCAGGAGATCCGGAAGTTCCCGATGCTCGAGCCCGAAGAGGAATACATGCTCGCCAAGGCATGGGCGGACCATGGCGACACCGAGGCGGCGCACAAGCTGGTGACCTCGCATCTGCGCCTGGCGGCCAAGATCGCCATGGGCTACCGCGGCTACGGCCTGCCGGTGGCCGAGGTGATCTCGGAGGCCAATGTGGGGCTGATGCAGGCGGTCAAGCGCTTCGATCCCGACAAGGGCTTTCGCCTGGCCACCTACGCCATGTGGTGGATCCGCGCCGCGATCCAGGAATACATCCTGCGCTCTTGGTCGCTGGTGAAGATGGGCACCACCGCCGCGCAGAAGAAGCTGTTCTTCAACCTGCGCAAGGCCAAGGGCCGCATCGGCGCGCTCGAGGACGGCGACCTGCGGCCCGAGAACGTCAAGGAGATCGCGCAGAAGCTGGGCGTGACCGAGGACGAGGTGATCTCGATGAACCGGCGCATGGCCGGCGGCGACGCCTCGCTCAACGCGCCGATCAAGTCCGACGGCGACGGCGCGGCCGAGTGGCAGGACTGGCTGGCCGACGAGGACGCCGACCAGGCCGAGGCCTATGCCGAGCGCGACGAGCTGGAGGCGCGCCGCGCCCTGCTGCTCGAGGCCATGCAGGACCTGAACGAGCGCGAGCGCCACATCCTGACCGAGCGCCGCCTCAAGGACGACCCCGTCACGCTCGAGGATCTGGCCAAGGTCTACGGCGTCAGCCGCGAGCGCGTGCGCCAGATCGAGGTCCGCGCCTTCGAGAAGCTGCAAAAGCGCATGCGCGAGCTGGCGGCCGAAAAGGGCCTGGTGCCCGAGGTCGCCTGACCCGGCTCCCGCATCGGATCTCGCGCCGGCCCCCACGTCGGCTCCCGCATCGGGCCGCGCCGCGCGCGCCGAATGCGGCGCGATCGCGGCGCCTTTGCGGCGCGGCCGCGGCGGCGCGCGCCCTTCGCGCTTGCGAAAACGGCCGATTGGCAGTATGCCCCGGGCTCGAAATCCACCAATTGCGGAGAGTGACAAGATGTCCAGAGCCAAGATCGCGCTGATCGGCGCCGGCCAGATCGGGGGCACGCTGGCCCATCTCATCGGCCTCAAGGAGCTGGGCGACGTCGTGCTGTTCGACATCGCCGAGGGCGTGCCGCAGGGCAAGGCGCTCGACATCGCCGAAAGCTCGCCCGTCGACGGCTTCGACGCCGCCTTCAAGGGCGCGAACGACTATGCCGCCATCGCCGGCGCGGATGTGTGCATCGTCACCGCCGGCGTGCCGCGCAAGCCGGGCATGAGCCGCGACGACCTGCTGGGCATCAACCTCAAGGTCATGAAGGCGGTGGGCGAGGGCATCAAGGCCCACGCGCCGAACGCCTTCGTCATCTGCATCACCAACCCGCTCGACGCCATGGTGTGGGCGCTGCGCGAGTTCTCGGGCCTGCCGCACGAGAAGGTTTGCGGCATGGCCGGCGTGCTCGACTCGGCGCGCTTCCGCTACTTCCTGGCCGAGGAGTTCGGCGTCTCGGT
This sequence comes from Oceanicella actignis, assembly GCF_900111545.1. Classification (NCBI taxonomy): domain Bacteria; kingdom Pseudomonadati; phylum Pseudomonadota; class Alphaproteobacteria; order Rhodobacterales; family Paracoccaceae; genus Oceanicella; species Oceanicella actignis. The sequence goes on along the minus strand of NZ_FOHL01000001.1, from coordinate 406,692 downwards.
CAAGGACGTCACCGCCTTCGTGCTGGGCGGCCATGGCGACACCATGGTGCCGCTGACGCGCTACTCGACCGTGGCGGGCATTCCGCTGCCCGACCTGGTGGAAATGGGCTGGACCACGCGCGAGAAGCTCGACGCCATCGTCCAGCGCACCCGCGACGGCGGCGCCGAGATCGTCGGCCTGCTCAAGACCGGCTCGGCCTTCTACGCGCCGGCCGCCTCGGCGGTGGCCATGGCCGAGGCCTATCTGAAGGATCAGAAGCGCGTGCTGCCCTGCGCGGCCCATGTGGACGGCCCCTACGGCCTCGACGGCATCTATGTGGGCGTGCCCACGGTGATCGGCGCCGGCGGCATCGAGAAGATCGTCGAGATCAAGCTCAACAAGGAAGAGCAGGCCATGCTGGACAAGTCCGTTGACGCCGTCCGCGGCCTGGTCGCGGCCTGCAAGTCGATCGAGCCTTCGCTGGCCTGAGACGCGCCCCCGCGGCCGCGTCGCAAGGCCCCGCGCGCCGCGCGGGGCCTTCGCCATGTCCGCCCGGCGCCTTGCGCGCGGCGCGGCCGCATGATTTACCGGAAGTTGAAATCCAACGGAGCCGCCCATGGAAAAGTTCGTCAAGCTGACCGGCGTCGCAGCGCCGCTGCCGCTGATCAATGTCGACACCGACATGATCATCCCCAAGCAGTTCCTCAAGACCATCAAGCGCACGGGGCTGGGCAAGCACCTGTTCGACGAGATGCGTTACGACGAGAACGGCCGCGAGATCCCCGATTTCGTCCTCAACCAGCCCGCCTATCGCGAGGCGAAGATCCTGGTGACGGGCGAGAATTTCGGCTGCGGCTCGTCGCGCGAGCATGCGCCCTGGGCGATCGCCGATTTCGGCATCCGCTGCATCATCGCCCCCAGCTTCGCCGACATCTTCTACAACAACTGCTTCAAGAACGGCATCCTGCCCGTCGTCCTGCCGCAGGAGGACGTGGACAAGCTGATGGACGACGCCCGCCGCGGCGCCAACGCCGTGGTCACCGTGGATCTCGAGTCGCAGACCATCACCGGCCCCGACGGCGGCGAGATCCGCTTCGACATCGATCCGTTCCGCAAGCACTGCCTGCTCAACGGTCTGGACGACATCGGCCTGACCATGGCCAAGGTGGACCGCATCGACGCCTACGAGGCGCGCATGGCCGCCGAGCGCCCCTGGCTGCGCGCGGCGAGCTGATCATGCCTGCGGGCGCCGCAACTCCGGGATGAGGAGGGCGCGATGAGAAGGCTGCCCGGAGCCTTGATCCGTGCGCTTCTCGTCGCGCTCGTCATCGCGGCGCCCTCTCTTCTGATTCCCGGCGCATCGGCCAGCGCCCGCGAGGTCAGCGCCATCATCGGCCTCATCGCGGGCGCCTTCGTCATGTTCGAATATGGCGCGCCGAATCCGGGGCTGGTCGATTTCCGCTTCGCGCCGCCCTACAACCGCGCGCGCTTCGCGGTGTTCTCGGCCGCGCTGCTGCTGCTGACCTTCTATGCGCGCGCGCTGGCGGGGGTGGACTCGTTCTCGCCCGAGCTGGCGCGGCTGGCGCTGCGGCTGGGCGCCTTGCTGGACTTTCCGCTCAGCCCGGTGCGCCTGGCGGTCGAGCTGCTGGCCGATCCCGCCGCGCCGCGGCAGGCCGAAGCGCTGCGCGGCGCGGCGGCGCTGGGCTTCGTGACCGGGGTCATCGGCGCGGCGTTCTTCGGCGCGCTGCTGTGGATCTTTCCCTGGCCCATGGAGCGCGAGACCTTCAATCTGTGGTTCAACATGCCCACGCTTGAAACCGCCTATGGGCGCGATCTCGAGCGCCGCCTGCTGCGGCTGAGCGTCCTCGTGACGCTGGCCGGGCTGGCCGCGCCCTATCTGATGCTGATCGTGGCCTCCAAGGCGGGCGGCCTGCTGGACCCGGCCGCGCTGCGCGAGCCGCTGGCGCTGGTCTGGGCCGCGGCGCTGTGGGGCGCGGCGCCGCCGCTGACGGTGCTGCGCGGCGCGATCATCCTGAAGATCGCGCTTCTGGTCCGCAGGGCGCGCGAATGATCGGGCGGCGCGCCTTCGTCGCCGGCGCCGCCCTGGCCGCGGCGTGCCGACTTGCCGCCTTGCCCGCGGCCGCGGCGGCCGAGCAGGCGGGCGCGTGGCCGCCGCCGCCCGCCGCGGGGGCCATCCGCGTGGCGACGTTCAACGCCTCGCTCTCGCGGCGCGGGCCGGGGCTGGCGTGGAAGGCGATCGCCCAGGGGCGCGATCCCCAGCCGCGCGCCGTGGCCGAGATCATTCGCCGCGTGCGCCCCGACATCCTGCTCATCAACGAGCTGGATCACGACCCCGAGGGCCTGGCCCTGCGCGCGCTGGCCGATGTCTTGCGCAGGCCGGCCGACGGGCTGCCGGGCGTGGACTATCCGCACCTGTTCTCGGCCCCCGTCAATGCGGGCGAGCCCTCGGGCCTTGACCTTGACGGCGACGGCGTCGCGACGGGGCCGGGCGACGCCTTCGGCTGGGGCGCCTTCCCCGGCCAGTATGGCATGGCGCTGCTCAGCCGCTTTCCCATCGACGCGGCGCGCGCGCGCAGCTTTCGGCTGCTGAAATGGGCGCAGATGCCCGACTCGCTCTTGCCGGTCGCGCATTACGGTCCGGCGGCGCCGGCGCTGCGGCTGTCCTCGAAGTCGCATTGGGACGTGCCGGCGATGCTGCCCGGCGGCGTCGAGCTGCGGATCCTGGCCAGCCACTCCACGCCGCCGGTCTTCGACGGGCCCGAGGACCGCAACGGCCGCCGCAATCACGACGAGATCCGCTTCTGGCTCGACTACCTGGCCGGCGCCGACTGGATCGTCGACGATGCGGGCGTCGCGGGGGGGCTGCCGGCGGGCGCGGCCTTCGTCATCATGGGCGATCTCAACGCCGATCCCCAGGACGGCGAGGCGCGGCGCGAGGCCATCCGGGCGCTCCTGGCCTCGCCGCTGGTGCAGGACCCGCGCCCCGCCAGCCCCGGCGCGGCCGCGGCCGCCGCCGCGCAGGGGGGCGAGAACGCGCGCCACCGGGGCGATCCGGCCCTCGACACCGCCGATTGGCGCGACAAGGGCGGGCCGGGCAACCTGCGCGTGGACTATGTGCTGCCGGCGGCGGGGCTGCGGGTTGCGGGGGCGGGGGTGTTCTGGCCCGCGCCGCACGATCCGCTGGCGCGGCTGGTCAAGGGCGGACGGCGCCCGGCCAGCTCGGACCACCGCCTTGTGTGGGTCGATCTGCTCGCGCCCGGCGCCGGCGCGTCGCCGCGGCCCTGAGCGGGCGCCTTGACCGCGGGCCGCTTGGGGGCTACGCGCTGGGCGGAACGCAATTTCAGGGAGCGCGACATGTCCAACCCCTCACTTCTGATCCTGCCCGGCGACGGCATCGGCCCCGAGGTCATGGCCGAGGTGCGCAAGGTCATCGACTGGTTCGGCGCCAAGCGGGGCATCGTCTTCGACGTCGAGGAGGATCTGGTGGGCGGCGCGGCCTATGACGCCCACGGCACGCCCCTGACGGACGAGACCATGGCCAAGGCGCAGTCCGTGGACGCGGTGCTGCTGGGCGCGGTGGGCGGCCCGAAATACGATTCGCTGGACTTTTCGGTGAAGCCCGAGCGCGGCCTGCTGCGCCTGCGCAAGGAGATGGACCTTTACGCCAACCTGCGCCCGGCGCAGTGCTTCGACGCGCTGGCCGATTTCTCGTCCCTCAAGCCCGAGATCGTCGCGGGCCTCGACATCATGATCGTGCGCGAGCTGACCTCGGGCATCTATTTCGGCGAGCCGCGCGGGATCCAGACGCTGCCCGACGGCTCGCGCGTCGGCATCAACACCCAGCGCTACACCACCGAAGAGATCCGGCGCGTGGCGCGCTCGGCCTTCGAGCTGGCGCGCCGGCGCAACAACCGGGTCTGCTCGATGGAGAAGGCCAACGTCATGGAGTCGGGCATTCTCTGGCGCGAAGAGGTCCAGTGGGTGCACGACAACGAATACCCGGACGTCGAGCTGAGCCACATGTATGCCGACGCCGGCGCCATGCAGCTGGTGCGCTGGCCCAAGCAGTTCGACGTGATCGTGACCGACAACCTGTTCGGCGACATCCTGTCCGACTGCGCCGCCATGCTGACCGGCTCGCTGGGGATGCTGCCCTCGGCCAGCCTGGGGGCGCCCATGGCCAACGGCCGGCCCAAGGCGCTGTATGAGCCGGTGCATGGCTCGGCGCCCGACATCGCCGGCCAGGGCAAGGCCAATCCCTGCGCCTGCATCCTCAGCTTCGCCATGGCGCTGCGCTACTCGTTCGATCTGGGCGAGGAGGCCACGCGGCTGGAAAAGGCGGTCCAGAATGTTCTGGACGACGGCGTGCGCACCGCCGACCTGATGCAGAAAGAGGGCGGAACGCCCGCCAGCACCTCGCAGATGGGCGACGCCATCGTGGCGGCGCTGGACGCCTCGCTCTGACCCGCCGCCAGCCCCGCCCTGACGCGCCCGCCGGCCCCGCGCCGGCGGGCGTTTCGCATGGCGGCAGGGGCGACAGGGGCGGGGGCCCGGCGCCCGTGCGATGATCGCGCGCCCGCCGAAGATCCGGGGGCGGCGGCCTCGCATCATGCCTGCGCACTGGGCGGCGCCGCTTTCGCCGCCGCTCGCGGCCCGTATCGGCAACGGCCGACGGGTCTGGCCAGGGCCATCGGCGATGGGCCCGCCTCGCCTGAAAACGGCCGGCGCGTCGCGCGCCGCGCCCTGGCGGCGATCGGGGTTTTCGGGTCAGGCGCCCGGCCGAGCTTCCGGCGCGTCGGCCGGCCCGTGCGGGGGGCTGCCGAGCCCGCGCGCCTTCGGGGGCCGCGCGGGTCGGGGCGGTCGTCGCGTGCCCGGGCGCGGGCGATCCCGAGGCCGGGTTCCGTGCCCCTCGGCGCGGCAAGGCCGCAACGACATCGCCCGCCGGCGCGGGACCGGCGGGCGATGGGGCGTCGGCCGCGGCGCGCTCAGGCGTGGATCGCGCCGTCGCCGCAGGCGAGCGCGGCCTCGCGCACCGCTTCCGAGAAGGTCGGGTGCGCGTGGCAGGTGCGGGCCACGTCCTCGGCCGCCGCGCCGAACTCCATCGCGACGCAGATTTCGTGGATCAGGTCGCCCGCCGCCGGGCCGATGATGTGCGCGCCCAGAATGCGGTCGGTCTCGGCGTCGGCCAGAAGCTTGACGAAACCGTCGGTGGCGAAGTTGGCCTTGGCGCGGCCGTTGCCCATGAAGGGGAACTTGCCGACCTTGTAGGCGCGGCCCTCTTCCTTGAGCTGCTCTTCGGTCTTGCCGACGGCGGCGACTTCGGGCGCGGTGTAGATCACCGAGGGGATCACGCCGTAATTCACATGCCCCGCCTTGCCGGCGATGATCTCGGCCACGGCGTAGCCCTCGTCCTCGGCCTTGTGGGCCAGCATCGGCCCGGCGATGACGTCGCCGATCGCATAGCAGCCCTCGAGCGAGGTGCGGAAATGCGAATCCACCGCCACGCGGCCGCGCTCGTCCAGCGCCACGCCCGCTTCCTCAAGCCCCAGCCCGGCGGTGTAGGGCTTGCGCCCCGTGGCCACCAGAACGGCGTCGCAGGCCAGCTCATGCGCGCTGTCGTCCTTGCGCAGCTTGTAGGCGACCTTGACCTCCTTGCCGCTGGCGTCCACCGACTGCACCGCCGCGCCGAGGACGAAGTTCAGACCCTGCTTCTTGAGGATCTTCTGCAGCTGCTTGCAGACCTCGCCATCCATGCCGGGGGTGATCTGGTCAAGATACTCGACCACCGTCACCTCGGCGCCCAGGCGCTTCCAGACCGAGCCGAGCTCGAGCCCGATCACCCCGGCGCCGATCACGACCAGGCGCTTGGGAACCTTGGTCAGCTCCAGCGCGCCGGTCGAGGACAGCACGCGCTTCTCGTCGATCTTGGCGAAGGGCGGGACGGCGACCTCGGAGCCCGTGGCGATGACGATGTTGCGGGCGGACAGCGTCGCGGGCTTGTCGCCGTCGACCGCGACCTGACCCTTGCCGACGATGCGGCCCCAGCCGCGGACGTAGTCGACCTTGTTCTTCTTGAACAGGAACTCGATGCCCTGGGTGTTCGAGGCGACGACGCCGTTCTTGTAGTCGATCATCTTCTTCAGATCGACCGAGACGTCCTTGGCCGCGATGCCCATCCTGGCGAACGAGCTCTGGGCCTCGTGCACCATCTCGGAGGCGTGCAGCAGCGCCTTGGAGGGGATGCACCCGACATTGAGGCAGGTGCCCCCGAGCGCGCCGCGCCCTTCGACGCAGGCGGTCTTGAGGCCCAGCTGCGCCGCGCGGATCGCGCAGACATAGCCGCCCGGGCCGCCGCCGATCACGATGACGTCGTATTCCGACATGAGTTCTCTCCGTTGTGGGCCGGCGGACCGGCCGTCAGGCGAAGGCGGGGCCGCGGCGGGCGGCCCCCCGGGACCTCAAAGATCCATCAGCAGGCGGCGCGGATCCTCGAGCGCCTCCTTCACGCGCACGAGGAAGGTGACCGCCCCCTTGCCGTCGACGATGCGGTGATCGTAGCTGAGCGCCAGATACATCATGGGTCGGATGACCACCTGGCCGTTCACGGCCACGGGGCGGTCCTGGATCTTGTGCATGCCCAGAATGCCCGACTGCGGCGGGTTGAGGATGGGCGAGGACATGAGCGAGCCGTAGACCCCGCCGTTCGAGATGGTGAAGGTGCCGCCCTGCATCTCGGCCATCGACAGCTTGCCGTCGCGCGCGCGCCGGCCCAGCTCGGCGATCTTCTTCTCGATCTGCGCGAAGCTCAGCTGGTCGGCGTCGCGCACCACCGGCACCACAAGGCCGGTGGGCGTGCCCACCGCGACGCCCATGTGGTAGTAGTTCTTGTAGACGATGTCCTGGCCGTCGATCTCGGCGTTGACCTCGGGCACTTCCTTGAGCGCGTGCACGCACGCCTTCACGAAGAAGGACATGAAGCCCAGCTTGACGCCGTGCTTCTTCTCGAACTGGTCCTTGTAGGCGTTGCGCAGCTCCATGATCGCCGACATGTCCGCCTCGTTGTAGGTGGTCAGCATGGCGGCGGTGTTCTGGGCGTCCTTGAGGCGGCGCGCGATGGTCTGGCGCAGGCGCGTCATGCGCACGCGCTCTTCGCGCGCGGCGTCCGAGGCCGCCACGGGCGGGCGCGGCGTGGCCGAGGGCGCGGGGGCCTGGGCCGGCGCGGAGGCCGCGGCGGCGATGGCGCGCTGCACGTCCTCCTTCATCACGCGGCCGTCGCGGCCGGAGCCCTGAACCTGATCGCGGGTCAGGCCGGCCTCGGCCATCAGCTTCCTGGCCGAGGGCGCGTCCTCGACATCCTTCGCGCCGGACGCGGCGGCCTGCGCGGCGGACGCCTCGGCCTGCGCGGCGGGCGCCGGGGCCGCGGCGGCGCCCTCGCCGGCGGCGATCACGGCCAGTTTGCCGCCCGCGGCGACGGTCGCGCCTTCGGGGGCCAGGATCTCGGCCAGAACGCCCGAGGCGGGGGCCGGAACCTCGACCGACACCTTGTCGGTCTCGAGCTCGCACAGGATCTCGTCGGCGCTCACGGCCTCGCCCTGCTTCTTGAACCAGGTCGCGACGGTGGCCTCGGTCACGCTTTCGCCCAGAGCGGGAACCATCACGTCAACCATGCGCGCATCCTCCTTGGCGGCGGGCTCGGGGGCGGATTTCGCTGCGGCCGCGGGGGCCGGCGCCGCAGGCTTGGCGGCCGCGCCCGCGGCCTCGTCGACGACGGCGAGCAGGGCGTCCACGCCCACGGTGTCGCCTTCCTTCGCCACGATCTCGGCGAGCACGCCCGAGGCGGGCGAGGGCACCTCGACCGTCACCTTGTCGGTTTCCAGCTCGCACAGCATCTCGTCGGCCTCGACGCGGTCGCCCGGCTTCTTGAACCAGGTCGCGACGGTGGCCTCGGTGACGGATTCGCCCAGAGTGGGAACCCTGACCTCTACGCTCATTTGTCCAGCTCCTCTCAGGCCAGCGCGTCGTTGACGAGCGCTTCCTGCTCTTGCTTGTGTTTCGTGGCGAGGCCCGTCGCCGGCGAGGCCGACGCCGCGCGGCCCGCATAGCTCGGGCGGGCGTGACGGGCCTCGATGCGGCCCAGCACCCATTCGATGTTCGGCTCGACGAAGAACCAGCCGCCCTGGTTCTTGGGCTCTTCCTGGCACCACACGATCTCGGCGTTCTTGAAGCGCGACAGCTCCTTGGTCATCGAGATGGCGGGGAAGGGATAGAACTGCTCGAGCCGCAGCAGATACACGTCCTCGAGCCCGCGCTCGTCGCGCGCCTCGAGCAGGTCGTAATAGACCTTGCCCGAGCAGATCACGACCTTGCGGATCTTCTCGTCGGGCGCGAGCTTGAGCTCCGAGCGGCCCAGCTCGGCGTCGTCGGGCAGGACGCGGTGGAAGGACGAGCCCTCGGCCATGTCGGCCAGCGACGAGACGCAGCGGCGGTGACGCAGCAGCGACTTGGGCGTCATCAGCACCAGCGGCTTGCGGAAGGTGCGGTGCAGCTGGCGGCGCAGGATGTGGAAGTAGTTCGCCGGCGTGGTGCAGTTGGCGACGATCCAGTTGTCCTCGGCCGACAGCTGCAGGAAGCGCTCGAGCCGGGCCGAGGAATGCTCGGGGCCCTGACCCTCGTAGCCGTGGGGCAGCAGCATGACCAAGCCCGACATGCGCAGCCACTTGCGCTCGCCCGAGCTGATGAACTGGTCGATCATGATCTGCGCGCCGTTGGCGAAGTCGCCGAACTGCGCCTCCCAGGCCACCAGCGCGCGCGGCTCGGCCAGCGAGTAGCCGTATTCGTAGCCCAGCACCGCGTATTCGGACAGCATCGAGTCCACGACCTCGAACTGCGCCTGGTCGGGGCGGATGTGGTTGAGCGGATACCAGCGCTCTTCCGTTTCCTGGTCGATGATGGCCGAGTGGCGCTGCGAGAAGGTGCCGCGGGTGCTGTCCTGACCGGACAGGCGCACGGGGAAGCCCTCGAGCAGAAGCGTGCCGAAGGCCAGCGCCTCGGCGGTGGCCCAGTCCACGCCCTCGCCCGTCTCGATCATCTCGCGCTTGCTTTCGAGCAGGCGCACGATGGTTCGGTGCGGGTGGAAGTTCTCGGGCAGGCGGGTCAGCGCCATGCCCACTTCCTTGAGCGTCTCGAGCGGCACGGCCGTCTCGCCGCGCTGATACTCGCCCGCGCCGGGGCCCATGCCGCTCCAGCGGCCGTCAAGCCAGTCGGCCTTGTTGGGCTTGTAGGATTTCGCGGCTTCGAACTCGTCGTTCAGAAGGGCCTGGAAACGCGCCTTCTCGTCCTCGATCTCGCCCTCGGGGATCAGGCCGTCGCGCACCAGGCGCTCGGTGTAGAGCTGCAGCGTGGTCTTGTGCTGCTTGATGCGCTTGTACATCAGCGGCTGGGTGAACATGGGCTCGTCGCCCTCGTTGTGCCCGAAGCGCCGGTAGCACCACATGTCGATGACCACGTCCTTGCCGAATTTCTGGCGGAACTCGGTCGCGACCTTGGCGGCATGGACCACGGCCTCGGGGTCGTCGCCGTTGACGTGGAAGATCGGCGCCTCGACCATCAGCGCGATGTCGGTCGGGTAGGGCGACGAGCGCGAGTTGTGCGGCGCCGTGGTGAAGCCGATCTGGTTGTTGACCACGATGTGGATGGTGCCGCCCGTGCGGTGCCCCCTGAGCCCCGACAGGCCGAAGCACTCGGCCACCACGCCCTGCCCGGCGAAGGCCGCGTCGCCATGCAGCAGCACCGGCAGCACCTGCTTGCGCTCGACGTCGCCCAGCTGCGCCTGCTTGGCGCGCACCTTGCCCAGAACGACGGGGTTCACCGCCTCGAGATGCGAGGGGTTGGCGGTCAGCGACAGGTGCACCTTGTTGCCGTCGAACTCGCGGTCCGACGAGGCGCCGAGATGGTATTTCACGTCGCCCGAGCCGTCGACGTCGTCGGGCTTGAAGCTGCCGCCCTGGAATTCGTGGAAGATGGCGCGGTAGGGCTTGCCCATCACGTTGGCCAGCACCGACAGGCGGCCGCGATGGGGCATGCCGATGACGATTTCCTTCACGCCCAGCGCGCCGCCGCGCTTGATGATCTGCTCCATCGCGGGGACCAGCGACTCGCCGCCGTCAAGGCCGAAGCGCTTGGTGCCGGTGTATTTGACGTGCAGGAACTTCTCGAAGCCCTCGGCCTCGACCAGCTTCTGGAGGATGGCCTTGCGCCCCTCCTTGGTGAAGACGATCTCCTTGCCCAGCCCCTCGATCCGCTCCTTGAGCCAGGCGGCCTCTTCGGGGTTCGAGATGTGCATGAACTGCAGCGCGAAGGTGCCGCAATAGGTGCGCTGGACGATGGCCAGGATCTCGCGCAGCGTGGCGGTTTCCAGCCCCAGGACGTTGTCGATGAAGATCGGCCGGTCCATGTCGGCTTCGTCGAAGCCGTAGGTGCGCGGGTCCAGCTCGGGATGCGGCTCGACGCGGCGCAGGCCCAGCGGGTCCAGATCGGCGATCAGATGGCCGCGGATGCGGTAGGCGCGGATCAGCATCAGCGCGCGGATCGAATCGAGCACCGCCTGGCGCGTCTGCGCGTCGGTCAGGCTGGCGCCCTTTTCCTGCGCCTTGGCCTGGAGCTTCTCGGTCAGCTTCGCGGGGGTCTTCTCCTCGCCCCACTCGCCGGTCAGGGCGGCGGTCACCTCGTCATGCGGGACGGGCGGCCAGTCGGCGCGCTGCCACGAGGGGCCGCGGGCTTCGCGCGTCACCTGATCGGGGGCGTCGCCGAGCGCCTTGAAGAAGCTGCGCCAGCTTTCGTCCACCGCGTTGGGATCCTGCGCGTAGCGGGCGTAGAGCTGCTCGACGAAAGCGGCGTTGTGGCCCTGCAGGAATGAAGTCGAATGGAAGACCTTGTTGGGGCTCTGGTCGGTCATGTTCCGCTGCGCGAAGACGCCTTGAGCGTTCGCTCCCTGGCTGATGCCCGGCGGGCCGTCCCGCCCGGCGCTGTCCGGATCACCCCTTGCCGGGGGCGCTCCGGCCGATTGCGAAGCGCGGCCCCTTTGTGGGGCCGCGCCGGTTTCTGCAAGGTTAGCGGCCCATCGCCTTGAGGACCGCCTCGCCCAGCCCGGCGGGGCTGTCGGCGACGACGAAGCCGGCCGACTTCATCGCCTCGATCTTGTCCTCGGCGCCGCCCTTGCCGCCGGCGATGATGGCGCCGGCATGGCCCATGCGCCGGCCCGGAGGGGCCGTGCGCCCGGCGATGAAGCCGGCGATGGGCTTGGCGCGGCCGCGCTTGCGCTCGTCGGCGATGAACTGGGCCGCCTGCTCTTCGGCCGAGCCGCCGATCTCGCCGATCATGATGATGGCCTCGGTCTCGTCGTCGGCCAGGAACCACTCGAGCACGTCGATATGTTCGGTCCCCTTGATCGGGTCGCCGCCGATGCCCACGCAGGTGGACTGGCCAAGGCCGACGTCGGTGGTCTGCTTGACCGCCTCGTAGGTCAGCGTGCCCGAGCGCGACACCACGCCCACCTTGCCGCGCTTGTGGATATGGCCGGGCATGATGCCGATCTTGCACGCGTCGGGGGTGATGACGCCGGGGCAGTTCGGGCCGATCAGCGTCGATTTCGAGCCCTGCAGCGCCCGCTTGACCTTCATCATGTCCAGCACCGGGATGCCCTCGGTGATGCACACGATCAGCCGCATCTCGGCGTCGATCGCCTCGAGGATCGCGTCGGCCGCGAAGGGCGGCGGAACGTAGATGGCGGTGGCGTCGGCGCCGGTGGCGGCCACGGCCTCGGCCACCGTGTCGAAGACCGGCAGGCCGATATGGGTGCTGCCGCCCTTGCCCGGCGTCACGCCGCCGACCATCTTCGTCCCGTAGGCGATCGCCTGCTCGGTGTGGAAGGTGCCCTGCGCGCCGGTCAGGCCCTGGCAGATCACCTTGGTGTTCTCATCGACGAGGACGGCCATCAGTTCGTCTCCTTCGCGGCTTTCACCGCCTTCACGATCTTCTCGGCCGCGTCGGACAGGTTGTCCGCCGCGATCACGTCCAGACCGCTTTCGTTGATGATCTTCTTGCCAAGCTCGACGTTCGTGCCCTCGAGCCGGACGACCAGCGGCACCGACAGCCCGACCTCCTTGACCGCGGCGACGATGCCCTCGGCGATGACGTCGCAGCGCATGATGCCGCCGAAGATGTTCACCAGGATGCCCTTCACGTTCGGGTCCGAGGTGATGATCTTGAAGGCCTCGGCGACCTTCTCCTTGGTGGCGCCGCCGCCCACGTCGAGGAAGTTGGCCGGCTCGCCGCCATAGAGCTTGATGATGTCCATCGTCGCCATGGCCAGGCCGGCGCCGTTGACCATGCAGCCGATCTCGCCGTCGAGCGCGATGTAGTTGAGGTCGTATTTCGACGCCTCGAGCTCCTTGGGGTCCTCTTCGCTCTCGTCGCGCAGGGCCATGATCTCGGGATGGCGGTAGAGCGCGTTCGAGTCGAAGTTCATCTTGCAGTCGAGGCAGCGCAGCCGGCCGTCGGTCATGACGATCAGCGGGTTGATCTCGAGCAGGTTGACGTCCTTCTCGACGAACAGCTTGTAGAGCTGGCCGGCCAGCTTGACGCAGTCCTTGTAGGCCTGGCCCTTGAGGCCCAGCGCGAAGGCGACCTTGCGGCCGTGGAAGCCCGACACGCCCGTCGCCGGATCGACCGAGAAGGTGACGATCTTCTCGGGGGTGGCGGCGGCGACCTCCTCGATGTCCATGCCGCCCTCGGTCGAGGCGATGAAGCTGATGCGCGAGGTCTCGCGGTCCACCAGCAGAGCCAGGTACAGCTCGCGCTCGATGTCGGCGCCTTCCTCGATGTAGATGCGGTTGACCTGCTTGCCCGCCGGGCCGGTCTGGTGGGTCACCAGCGTGCGGCCGAGCATGCGGCGCGCCTCTTCGGCGGCCTCCTCGACCGAACGCGCAAGGCGCACGCCGCCCTTGTCGCCGGCGTCCGGCTCCTTGAAGCGGCCCTTGCCGCGTCCGCCGGCGTGGATCTGGGCCTTGACCACCCAGAGCGGCCCGTCAAGCTCGCCGGCGGCGGTCTTGGCTTCTTCGGCGCGCGTGACGACGCGGCCGTCGGCCACCGGCGCCCCGTATTCCCTGAGGAGCTGCTTGGCCTGGTATTCGTGAATGTTCATGTCCTGGACGTCCTCCGAGGCGTTCCGACAGGCCGGCCGAGTTGCCGCCGCCTGCGACCCGGAGGGGCGCGCGCGGCGTCGGCGCCGGGTGCGCGCGGGCGCGGCCGACCGACGCCTTGTATCCAGTTTCCGCCCCGCGACGCAACGACGCCTTGGCGCGAAGGCCGGAAAAGCGGCTTTTGTGATCACGCGAAAAAGCGGCGTGATCACAAAACGGCGCGCATCGGCGCGGCGTGCGCCCGCGGCGCGAATCAGGGCTGGCGCGCCGGTGCGGGAATGATACACAGCGGACATGAGCAGCGCGCCCTCCGCCCCCACCCCAACCCCCGCCGCCTCCGCCGCACGCCGCTTCGACGGCGTGGCGCTGGCCATGGGGCTGGCCTTCGCGCTGATGTGGTCCAGCGCCTTCACCTCGGCCAAGTTCGTGGTCGCCGACGCGCCGCCCTTCATGGCGCTGTCGGCGCGCTTCCTCATCTCGGGGGCGCTGGCCTGCGCGCTTGCGGCGCTGATGGGGCAGCGCATGGACCTGACGCGCCGGCAATGGCTGCTGGTGGGCGTGTTCGGCGTTTGCCAGAACAGCCTTTACCTGGGGCTGAACTTCTACGCCATGACATGGGTGGATGCGGGGCTGGCGGCGGTGATCGCCAGCCTGATGCCGCTGATGGTGGCGCTGGCCGGCTGGCTGTTCCTGGGCGAGAGGCTGCGCCCGGCGGGGGCGCTGGGGCTGGCGCTGGGCGTGGCGGGGGTGGCGCTGGTCATGGGCGCGCGCGCCTCGGGCGCGGCCGACCTGGCGGGCGCGGCGCTGTGCCTGGCGGCCGCGGCGGCGCTGGCGGCGGCGACGCTGCTGGTGCGGGGCGTGTCGCCGGGCGACCGGGTGCTGATGATCGTCGGCCTGCAGATGCTGGCGGGCGCGGCGACGCTGGCGCCGGTCGCGCTGGCGTTCGAAAGCGCGGCGGATCTGCGCCTGACCGCGCCGATGCTGGCGGCCTTCGCCTACACGACGCTGGTCCCGGGCGTTCTGGCGACGGTGGTCTGGTTCCTGCTGGTCAAGCGCATCGGTCCGGTCGGGGCGGCGAGCTTTCACTTCCTGAACCCGGGCCTGGGCGTGCTCATCGCCGCGGTCATGCTGGCCGAGCCGCTGAGCTGGCGCGACGCGCTGGGCGTGGCGGTGGCGGGGGCGGGCATCTTGCTGACGCAGACGGCGCGGCGCGCGCCGCGGGCGGCGGCATGAGCGCGCATCGCCGCCACGATCCGGGCGGCAAGGTGCGGCTGCGCCTTGCGGGCGACGTGACGGGCGAGGCGGTGTTCTCGCCCTGCGGGCGCTATCGCCCCCTGCTGACGCGCGAGTATCCCGACGGCGCGGGCACGGCGCTGTGGATCGGCATGAACCCCTCGACCGCCGAGGCCGACGTCGACGACCCCACCGTGCGGCGAGAGTCGGACTACTCGCGCGCATGGGGCTTTCGCCGCTTCGTGAAGACGAACGTGATGGACTGGCGCGCCACGCGGCCGGCCGATCTGCTGGCCGAGGGCGTGGCGCCGCGCAGCCCCGTCAATCTGGACGTGATCCGCGAGCAGGCGGCGCAGGCCGATCTGATCATGCTGGCCTTCGGCGCGCTGCACCCGCGCCTGCGCCATTACGGGCGCGAGACCGTCGAGGCGCTGCGCGCCGACGGGCGCGCGCTGTTCTGCCTGGGCCTGACCAGGGACGGCGCGCCGCGCCACCCGCTTTACATGCGCAAGGACCTGCGGCCGATCCCCTTCCCCGGCTGAGGCCGCGGCGCGCATGCGCGGGAGCGGGCGGCGCGGGGCGGGCGCTCAGCCCACCTCGCAGGCCGCCATCACCGCCATGTTGAGCACGTCCGACACCGTCGCCGTGGTCGAGCACAGCTTCACCTGGCGGTCGATCCCCGTCAGGAGCGGGCCGATCACCGTGGCGCCGCCAAGCTCCTGCAGCATCTTGACCGTGATCGACGCCGAATGGCGCGCGGGCATGACCAGGATGTTGGCCGGGCCGCTCAGCCGGCAGAAGGGGTATTGCGCCATGACCTGCGCGTTGAGCGCCACGTCGGCGGTCATCTCGCCGTCATGCTCGAAATCCACGCCGCGCGCGTCCAGAACCTTGGGCGCCTCGGCCATCTTGGTCGCGCGTTCCGACACCGGATAGCCGAAGGTCGAGAAGCTGAGGAACGCCACGCGCGGCTCCAGCCCCAGATGGCGGGCCGTGCGCGCGGCCGCCTCGGCGATGTCGGCAAGATCCTCGGCGTCGGGCCATTCATGCACCAGCGTGTCGGCGATCAGGACCATGCGGCCCTTGATGATCGCGGCGGTGACGCCGACCACGCCCGATTTGGGCTGCACGTCGAAGACGTGGCCGATCAGGTCCAGCGCATGGGCCGATTTGCGCGTCGCGCCGGTGACCATGCCGTCGACCTGCCCGTGCGCGGTCATCAGCGCCGCGAAGACGTGCCGGTCGCGCGAGGCCAGGCGGTGGCAGTCGCGCGCGTCGAAGCCCTTGCGCTGAAGCCGGCGGTAGAGGAAGTCCTCGTAGCGGGCGAGATGGGGCGTGTTGGCGGCGTTGGCGATCTCGAGCTCGTCGAACGCCTCGGGCATGCCGGCGGCTTCGAGAATGGCGCGCACCTGCTCTTCGCGGCCGACGACGACAGGCTTGCCCAGCCCGGCGCGGCCGAAGGCGACGGCGGCGCGCACCACGCGCTCGTCGTCGCCCTCGGCGAAGCAGATGCGGGCCTGGCGCGCGCGCGCGCGGGCGAACAGCGCCTGCAGGATCGAGGCGGTGGGGTCCATGCGCGCCTTGAGCGACAGCTCGTAGGCGTCCCAGTCCTCGATCGGGCGGCGGGCGGCGCCGCTTTCCATGCCCGCGCGCGCCACGGCCATGGGAACGACATGGATCAGCCGCGGATCGAACGGGGTGGGGATGATGTAGTCGGGCCCGAAGCTGAGCTTCTGCCCGTAGGCCAGGGCGACCTCGTCGGGCACGTCGTGGCGCGCCAGATCGGCCAAGGCGTGCGCGGCGGCCAGCTTCATCTCTTCGTTGATCGAGCGGGCGTGGATGTCGAGCGCCCCGCGGAACAGATAGGGAAAGCCGAGGACGTTGTTGATCTGGTTCGGATAGTCCGAGCGCCCCGTGGCGACGATGGCGTCGGCGCGCACGGCGCGGGCCTCTTCGGGGGTGATCTCGGGGTCGGGATTGGCCATGGCGAAGATGACCGGGTTCGGCGCCATGGCGCGCAGCATCTCGGCGGTCACGGCCCCCTTGGCGGACACGCCCAGGAACACGTCCGCGCCGCGCATGGCGTCCTCGAGCGTGCGGTCGGCGGTGTCGGCCGCATGGGCGGCCTTCCACTGGTTCATGCCCCGCTCGCGGCCGCGATATATGACCCCGCGCGTGTCGCACAGGATGCAGTTGTCGTGCCGGGCGCCCAGCGCCTTGACCAGCTCGATGCAGGCGATGCCGGCCGCCCCGGCGCCGTTGACCACGATCTTGCAGTCCTCGATGCGCTTGCCCGTCAGGTGCAGGGCGTTGATCAGGCCGGCGACGCAGATCACCGCCGTGCCGTGCTGGTCGTCGTGAAAGACGGGGATGTCGAGCTCGTCCTTCAGGCGCTGCTCGATGATGAAGCACTCGGGCGCCTTGATGTCCTCGAGGTTGATGCCCCCGAAGCTGGGCGCCAGCAGCCGCACCGCGTCGCAGAAGGCGTCGGGGTCCTCGGTGGCCAGTTCGAGGTCGATGGCGTCGACGTCCGCGAAGCGCTTGAACAGCGCGGCCTTGCCCTCCATCACCGGCTTGGCGGCCAGCGCGCCCAGATTGCCCATGCCCAGGATGGCCGTGCCGTTGGTGATGACCGCGACCATGTTCCCGCGCGAGGTGTATTCGTAGCTGGCCATCGGGTCGGCCGCGATGGCGCGCACCGGCGCCGCGACTCCGGGCGAGTAGGCCAGCGACAGGTCGCGCTGCGTGGCCATGGGAACGGACGCCGACACCTGCAGCTTGCCGGGGCGGGGAAGGCGGTGGAAGGCCAGGGCTTCCTTGTCGAGCTGCGCGTTGCGGTCGGTCATCTGGGCTCCGTTGGTAATTTTATTGCGCGACGGTCGCGGTTTTTGTTCGTTTATCGCGCCGCGCAGGCGGCCGCAAGCGCAGTTTTCGCGCCGGTTCCGTCGCGCCGCGCGCCATGCTATCCGCCCTTGGGGATCCGACGGACGGACAGGACATGACCCGGAGCAACACCAAGCCGGCGCAGGGCGGCGTCGACGTCGCCGGCGCCACGCCGATGATGGCGCAGTATCTGGAGATCAAGTCGCGCTATCCCGACGCGCTGCTGTTCTACCGGATGGGCGATTTCTACGAGCTGTTCTTCGAGGACGCGGTGCAGGCGGCCGCGGCGCTGGACATCGCGCTGACGCGGCGGGGCAAGCATCTGGGCCGCGACATCGAGATGTGCGGCGTGCCGCATCACTCGGCCGAAAGCTATCTGCAGACCCTGATCCGCAAGGGTTTCCGCGTTGCGGTGTGCGAGCAGCTCGAGGATCCGGCCGAGGCGAAGAAGCGCGGCCACAAGGCCGTGGTCAAGCGCGACGTGGTGCGCCTGGTCACCCCCGGCACGCTGACCGAGGACAGCCTGCTGGACGCGCGCTCGCACAACTACCTGGCCGCATGGGCCGAGATCCGCGGCGAGGGAGCGGTGGCGTGGCTCGACGTCTCGACGGGCGATTTCCACGTCGCCGCCTGCCCGCGCCCGGCGCTGGGGCCGATGCTGGCGCGGCTGGCGCCGTCCGAGCTGCTGGCCTCGGAGGCCGCGGCGGGCGACGAGGCGCTGGGCTCGCTGGCGCGCGAGGCGGGGGCGGTGCTGACCCCGCTGCCCCGGTCCAGCTTCGACAGCGCCGGCGCCGAGGCGCGGCTCAAGGCCCTGTTCGGGGTCGAGGCGCTGGACGCCTACGGCGCCTTCGCCCGCCCGCAGCTGGCGGCGATGGGCGCGGTGGTGGCCTATGTCGAGCTGACCCAGCGCGGCAAGCTGCCCATGATCCGCCCGCCCGCGGTCGAGGGGCCGGGCGGGGCCATGCGGCTGGATGCGGCGACGCGCCGCAATCTCGAGCTGACGCGCACCCTGTCAGGCCGGCGCGAGGGCTCTTTGCTGGCGGCCATCGACCGCACGGTGACGGGGGCGGGGGCGCGGCTGCTCGAGACGCGGCTGGCGGCGCCTTCGACCGACCGCGACGAGATCGCCGCGCGCCACGACGCCGTGGACTGGTTCCTGGACCGGCGCGACCTTGCCGGCGCCGCCCGCGAGGCGCTGCGCAAGACGCCCGAGATCGAGCGCGCGCTGGGGCGCCTTGCGCTCGAGCGCGGGGGGCCGCGCGACCTGGCCGCGATCCGCGATGCGCTGGCCCGCGCCCAGGATCTGGCGGCGGCGCTGTCGGGGGCCGAGGCGCCCGCGCGCATCGCCCGCGCGCTCGAGGCGCTGTGCGGACACGACGCGCTGGTGGGCCTTCTGGACGCGGCGCTGATCGCCGAGCCGCCGCTCATGGCGCGCGACGGCGGCTTCATCGCGCCCGGCTTCGACCCCGAGCTGGACGAGGCGCGCAGCCTGCGCGACGAGGGCCGCGGCGTGATCGCCCGCCTGCAGGGAAGCTATGTCGAGCGCACCGGGATCAACGCGCTCAAGATCAAGCACAACAACGTGCTGGGCTATTTCGTCGAAACCCCGGCCACGCACGCGTCGCGGATGATGTCCGAGCCGCTGTCGCAGACCTTCATCCACCGCCAGACGCTGGCCAACGCGGTGCGCTTCACCACCGTCGAGCTGTCCGAGCTGGAGACGCGCATCCACAACGCCGGCGCCCGCGCGCTCGAGATCGAGCAGCGCCGCTTTCAGGAGCTGCGCGCCGCCGTGCTCGAGCGCGCCCCCGCCATCGCCGCCGCCGCGCGCGCGCTGGCCGAGATCGACCTGTCGGCGGCGCTGGCCGAGCTTGCCGCGCAAGAGGACTGGACCCGCCCGCAGATCCTGCCGGGGCGCGAGTTCGAGATCGAGGACGGCCGCCACCCGGTCGTCGAGCAGGCCCTGCGGCGCGCGGGCGAAAGCTTCGTGCCCAACGACTGCGACCTGAGCGCCGAGGGCGACGACGCCCGCCCCGTCTGGCTTCTGACCGGCCCGAACATGGCGGGCAAGTCCACCTTCCTGCGGCAGAACGCGCTCATCGCCGTGCTGGCGCAGATGGGCGCCTTCGTGCCGGCGGCGCGCGCGCGCATCGGCGTCGTCGATCAGCTGTTCAGCCGCGTCGGCGCGGCCGACGATCTGGCGCGCGGGCGCTCGACCTTCATGGTCGAGATGGTCGAGACCGCCGCCATCCTCAACCAGGCGGGCCCGCGCGCGCTGGTCATCCTCGACGAGATCGGGCGCGGCACCTCGACCTATGACGGGCTGTCCATCGCCTGGGCGACGCTCGAGCATCTGCACGACGTCAACCGCTGCCGCACGCTTTTCGCCACCCATTATCACGAGCTCACCGCCCTGGCGGCCCGCCTGCCCGGCCTGCGCAACGCCTCGGTCGCGGTGCGCGAGTGGGAGGGCGAGGTGATCTTCCTGCACGAGGTGCGCCCGGGCGCCGCCGACCGGTCCTACGGCGTGCAGGTGGCGCGGCTGGCCGGCCTGCCCGAGGCGGTGATCGCCCGCGCGCGCGAGGTGCTCGAGGCGCTCGAGCGCGGCGACCGCCGCGAGGGGGGCGAGCGCGTGCGGGCGCTGGCGGACGATCTGCCGCTGTTCTCGGCGGCCCGCCCGGCGCCCGCCCCGGCGCCGGCGCGCGCGCCCTCGCAGGTTGAGCGGCGCCTGCGCGAGCTTTCGCCCGACGACATGACGCCGCGCCAGGCGCTCGAGCTGCTCTACGAGCTGCGCGATCTGCTCGACGACGCAGGGTAAGCGCGCCCCCGCGGGCGGCGCGAAGCCTGTCCACGCTTGACTTTGCCCGCGATTACGGTGTTGTGGGGCGGCGATCGAACGACGCATTGTCCGAGAACGGAGGGACCACCCGTGAAGAAAGATGAACTCGTCACCGCGCTTGCCGAGGCCAGCGGCGAGACCAAGTCCAGCGTCGCCGCCGTGCTGGCCGCGCTTCCGCGCGTCGCCGAGGCCGCGCTGAAGCAGGGCAAGACCGTGACGATCAACGGTCTGGGCAAGATCGACGCGGCCGAGCGCGCCGCGCGCGAAGTGCGCAACCCGCAGACCGGCGAGAAGAAGATGGCCGAGGCCCACATGGCCCCGCGCTTCAAGTTCGCCGCGCCGTTCAAGGCCGCCATCCGCGGCTGAGGCCGGATCCGGGCGGGCCGCCGCGGTCCGCCCGGCCCGCGCCTTGCGGCCTCGGGGCCGTGCGGCGCGGTCAGACGCCGCCTTCGCCGGGCGGCCGCGGGCTCTGGTCGGCGGGGGGGCGTTCGCCCTCGGGACGCGTCCAGATGAAGATCCCGACGCACAGCAGCGCCGGCGCCTGCGCCGCCAGCACCCAAAGCGGCGCGCCCAGGGCCACCGACATCCCGAACACGAAGCACAGCGACGCCAGCGCCCACAGCTTGAGCGGGCGGCGGATGGCGCCGTTCCTGCGCCAGTCGAGAATGGGCTTGCCCAGCACGGGATGCGAGATCAGCCAGTCGTGAAACGCCGGCGAGGACCGCGCGAAGGCGTAGGCCGCCAGCAGCAGGAACGGCACCGTCGGCATCAGCGGCAGCACGATGCCGATGACCGCCAGAAGCAGGCTGAGCGCGCCGACCAGGAACCAGAACACCTTCATGGGGCCTGTCTAGCGCCTGCGGGCGCGCAGGGCGAGGGCGTTCAGGCCACAAGCTCGCGCAGCGCCGCATCCAGCAGCGCGCGCCCCTTGCGCGTGGCGGCGAGGCGCTCGGCGCGCCAGGTCAGGACTCCTTGCTCGACCAGCCGCGCCACCCGCTCGGGGTCCAGCGGACGCCCGCCCAGCCGGGCATGGCGCGCGGGGTCGGTCCCTTCGGCCAGGCGCAGCGACATGAGCAGGTATTCGGCGGCCTGATCCTCGGGGGCGATCTCTTCGAAGGACGCGGCCGGACGGCCCGCGCGCATCGCCTCGAGCCAGGCGCCGGGCGCGCGCAGGTTCTCGGTCGCCAGGCGGCGGCCCTCGACCGTCAGGCGGCCATGGGCGCCGGGACCCGCGCCGACATAGTCGCCATAGCGCCAGTAGATCAGGTTGTGGCGGCTCTCGTCGCCCGGGCGGGCGTGGTTCGAGATCTCGTAGGCGGGCATGCCGGCGGCCTCGCACAGCTCCTGCGTCAGCTCGTACATGCGCGCGGCGTCGTCGTCGGCGGGCAGGCCGCGCAGGCGGCCGCGCGCGTGCAGCTGGGCGAAGCGGGTGCCCGGCTCGATGGTCAGCTGGTAGAGCGACAAATGGTCCGCCGCCAGGTCCAGCGCGCGGCGCAGCTCGGCCTCCCACGCCTGCGGGGTCTGGTTCTGGCGCGCATAGATCAGATCGAAGCTGACCCGTCGGAAGACGGCGCGCGCCACGTCGAAGGCGGCCATGGCCTCGGCCGCGCCATGCGTGCGCCCCAGCGCGCGCAGGTCGGCGTCGTTCAGCGCCTGCACCCCCATCGAGACGCGGTTGA
Organism: Oceanicella actignis; assembly: GCF_900111545.1. NCBI lineage: Bacteria > Pseudomonadati > Pseudomonadota > Alphaproteobacteria > Rhodobacterales > Paracoccaceae > Oceanicella > Oceanicella actignis. Next base: position 384,858 of record NZ_FOHL01000001.1, on the reverse strand, counting down.
CCCCCGCGGCCGCGTAGCCGCGAAAGGCGGCCGCCTCGACCGAGGTGGGGTTGGCCTCGAGGGTGATCTCGGCGCCGGGCTCGAAGCCCCACAGCCGATCGACGGCGTCGATCAGCGCGGCGACGGTGGCCGGCGGCATGAGGCTGGGCGTGCCGCCGCCGAAGAACATCGTGCGCGCCCGCCGCCCCGGGGTCAGGCGCGCGGCGGCTTCGAGATCGGCGATCAGCGCCTGGCGCCAGGCGTCATGGTCGACATGGGCCGAGACGTGCGAGTTGAAGTCGCAATAGGGGCATTTCGACTTGCAGAACGGCCAGTGGACGTAGATCCCGAAGCCGCCCGCGCGCCAGTCCTCGGTTGCGCCGGGGTCGGGTGCGGGTGCGGGGGCGGTGGCGCGGTTGGGGTCGGGAGCGGGGTCGGGTGCGCCCTCCGGCGCCGAGGGGCGGGGCGCCGGCCGGGCGGCGGGCGGCGCGTCGCCGGGGCGGATGGCGAAGGGTTCGGGCGGCATGGGGCGTCCTTTCCGGGCGCGGGCGGCGCTCAGACGTCGCGCAGCGCCGTCGCCTCGATCTCGATCTTCATCTCGGGGCGCAGCAGCCCGGCCACGATCAGCGTCGCGGCGGGCGGCGCGTCGCCCAGCCAGCGGCGCACGACGGGCGCCGCCGCCTGCCAGTGGGCGGGATCGGTGACGTGATACTGCACGCGCACGATGTCGCGCATCGAGAAGCCCGCCTCGCGCAGGGTGCGGGCGATGGTGGCGAAGGCGTTCTCGGCCTGCTCGGCGGCGCTCTCGGGCATGGTCATGTCGGCGTAGTCGTAGCCGGTGGTCCCCGAGACGAAGCACCACGGCCCGCGCACGACGGCGCGCGAATAGGCGTAGTCGCGCTCGAAGCTCGAGCCGGTCGAGATGCGCCGCACGCTCATGCGCCCTGCTCGAGCTTGCGGCGCAGCAGCGCGACGGCGCGGGCGCGGTGCGACATGGCGTTCTTCTCGGCCGGGTCCATCTGCGCGAAGGTCAGCGCGTGGCCCTCGGGCTGGAAGATCGGGTCGTAGCCATGCCCCAGCGCCCCGCGCATGGGCCAGACGAAGGTTCCCTCGACCTCGCCGCGGAACAGCTCGTCATGCCCGTCGGGCCAGGCCAGGCACAGCACGCACACGAAGCGCGCCCGCCAGGGCTGCGGCGCGCCCGAGCGCAGCAGCTCGTCATGGGCGCGGCGCATGGCCATGACGAAGTCGCGCCCCTGGGGCGTTTCGGCCCAGTCGGCGGTGCGCACGCCCGGCGCGCCGCCCAGCGGGTCGATGGCGATTCCGCTGTCGTCGGCGAGGGCGGGCATCTGCGCCGCCCTGGCGGCCGCGTGGGCCTTGATGCGGGCGTTGCCCTCGAACGTGTCCTCGGTCTCGGCCGGTTCGGGCAGGCCCAGCTCGGCGGCCGAGACGGGCGCAAGCCCATAGGGCGCCAGCAGCGCGCGGAATTCCTCGAGCTTGCCGGCGTTGTGGGTGGCGATCAGCAGCCGCGGGCCGGTCAGCTTGCGGCTCATGCGCCCTCCACCGCCGCCTTCTGCGCGGCGACCAGCTGGGCCACGCCCTTGTGCGCCAGCTCGAGCATCACGTCCAGTTCCTGGCGGCTGAAGGGCGCGCCCTCGGCCGACATCTGCACCTCGACCAGGCCGCCCGAGCCGGTCATGACGATGTTCGCGTCGGCGCCGGCCTCGCTGTCCTCGGCATAGTCCAGATCCAGCACCGGGCGTCCGCCATGGATGCCGCACGAAACCGCCGCCACGTGATCGACGATGGGGTTCTCGGACACCTCGCCCGCGCGCACCAGCTTCTCGGCGGCAAGGCGCAGCGCCACCCAGCCGCCGGTGATGGCGGCGCAGCGGGTGCCGCCGTCGGCCTGGATGACGTCGCAATCGACGGTGATCTGGCGCTCGCCCAGAACGACGCGGTCCACGCCCGCGCGCAGGGCGCGGCCGATCAGGCGCTGGATTTCCTGCGTGCGGCCCGACTGCTTGCCCAGCGCCGCCTCGCGGCGGTTGCGGGTGTTGGTGGCGCGGGGCAGCATGCCGTATTCGGCCGTGACCCAGCCAAGGCCCGAATTGCGCATCCAGGGCGGGGTGCGATCCTCGATCGAGGCGGTGCACAGAACATGGGTGTCGCCCATGCGGATCAGGCACGAGCCTTCGGCGTGCTTGGCGACGCCGGTTTCGATGGAGACGGGGCGGAGCTGGTCCGCTTCGCGGCCGGATGGGCGCATGTGCAATGTCCTCGTGGCTTTCCTACGGCGCCTGTCATACTCTTGGCGCGCGCCGGGGTCCATGCCTTGCCCGGGGCGCGGGGGCCGATTGACCGAGCGGGCGGCGGCGCCTAGATTCCGGACATGACAAGGCAGTTTTCGAAAGGCGACGCGCACATGACCGGCCAGCCGGCCAGGCTCAGCGACCTGAACGACCGCAGCCGCGAGATCTTCAGGCGCCTTGTCGAGACGTATCTCGAGACGGGCGACCCCGTCGGCTCGCGCACGTTGTCGCGCAGCATGGACAACGCGCTTTCGCCGGCCACGGTGCGCAACGTGATGCAGGATCTGGAGCATCTGGGGCTGCTGGGCAGCCCCCATGTCTCGGCCGGCCGCGTGCCGACCGAGATGGGCCTGCGGCTGTTCGTGGACGGGCTGCTCGAGATCGGCGACATCTCGCCCGAAGAGCGTCAGCGCATCGAAAGCGGCCTGACCGCGGACGAGCGCGCCGCGGGCGATCTGACGGGCATGCTGGCGCGCGCGGGGGCGCTGTTGTCGGGGCTGACCCGCGGCGCAAGCCTGGTCTTCGCGCCCAAGACCGAAGAGCCCATCAAGCATATCGAGTTCGTTTCGCTGTCGCCCGAGGCGGCGCTGGTGGTGATCGTGACCGAGAGCGGCGCGGTCGAGAACCGCCTGTTCGCGCCGCCGCCGGGGCTGACGCCCTCGGCCATGCGCGAGGCGGCGAACTTTCTCAACGCGGCGCTGCGCGGGCGCACGCTGAGCGAGGCCAGCGCCGTCATCCACGAAGAGATCGCCGCCCGCCGCCGCGAGCTTGACGCGCTGGCCGCCCAGCTGGTCGAGCGCGGCGCCGAGATCTGGCAGGGCGACGGCGGCGCGCATCCCGAGCGGGTCATCGTGCGCGGCGCGGCCAACCTGCTGGACGACGTCGCCAGCGAGGAGGAGCTCGAGCGCATGCGCCGCCTGCTCGACGACATGGAGCGCAAGGAGGACCTGCTTCAGCTGCTCAACCTGGCCGAAGAGGGCGAGGGCGTGCGCATCTTCATCGGCTCCGAGAACAAGTTGTTCTCGCTTTCGGGTTCATCTCTGGTGATTTCGCCATATATGGATGCGGAACGTCGAATCATCGGCGCGATCGGGGTGATCGGCCCCACGCGCCTGAACTATGGCCGCGTCGTTCCCATCGTCGACTACACCGCCCGCCTGATGGGGCGGCTGATGTCGGACCGGCGGCGCGGCATGAAGGGATGACCATGTCGCAGAACCAGAATCACGAGAACGACCGCATCGAGCAGCCCGAAGCCCAGGCCGAAGCCGAGGCGGGCGCCTCGGCCGCGCCCGAGCCCGCGGACCCGGTGGAGGCCGAGCTCGAAGCCCTGCGCGCCGAGCGCGATTCGCTGCGCGACAAGCTGATGCGCGCGCTGGCCGAGGCCGAGAACATCCGCAAGCGCGCCGAGCGCGACCGCAAGGAGGCCGAGGCCTATGGCGGCACGAAGCTGGCGCGCGACGTGCTCGACGTCTACGACAATCTGGGCCGGGCGCTGGCCGCCGCCGACGAGGCCGCGCGCAAGCACGCCCGCGCCCTGATCGAGGGCATCGAGCTGACCCAGCGCGAGCTGCTGGCCGCCTTCGCCAAGAACAAGATCGAGCAGGTCACGCCCGAGATCGGCGAGAAGTTCGATCCCAAGCTGCACCAGGCGATGTTCGAGGCCCCGGTTCCGAACGCCGAGCCGGGCACGGTGATCCAGGTGATGCAGCACGGCTTCACCATCTCGGGGCGGCTGCTGCGCCCGGCCATGGTCGGCGTCGCCGCCGCGCGCCCGGCCGGCGCGGGCGAACAGGACGCGGCCGGCGGCCAGGGCGCCGAGGCCGAGGCGCCCGCCGACGCCGGCGGTCCCGAAGCGCAGTGAGCGGCGCGCCCGAACAGGGCCGGCCCATCGGGCCGGTGACGCTGCAGACCATCGCCATGCCGGCGGACACGAACGCCAATGGCGACATCTTCGGCGGCTGGCTGATGGCGCAGATGGACCTGGGCGCTTCGGTGCCCGCGCGCACCCGCGCGCGCGGGCGCGTGGCCACGGTCTCGGTCGAGGCGATGACCTTTCACCGCCCGGTGCATGTGGGCGATCTGGTCTCGATCCACTCGCACATCATGCGCGAAGGGCGCAGCTCGATGACCATCGGCGTCGAGGTGTGGATCACCCGTCAGCCCAGCGGCGAGACCATGCGCGTGACCGACGCGGTGTTCCATTTCGTCGCCATCGACGAGAACGGCAAGCCGCGCCCCCTGCCGCCGCGCGAGTGACCGGGCCCGCCCCCGCGGCGGATCCGCGAGCGACCGGGCCCGCCGCCGCGCCGGATCGCGGCCGGGCCGGCCGGGGCGCCCGATCCGGTCCCGGATCGGGCCGGGGCCGCGGTCAGACCGCGTCGAAGTCCAGCACCAGCCTTTCGCTGCGCGGGCGGGTCTGGCAGGCCAGGGTATAGCCGGCCTCGACCTCCCACGGCTCGAGCGAATAGTTCACCGCCATTTCGCTTTCGCCCTCGACCACCTTGCAGCGGCAGGTGCAGCACATGCCGCCCGCGCAGGAGTAGGGGATCTCGAGCCCCGAAGCCTGCGCGGCCTCGAGCACGGTCTGGCCGGGGCGCGTGACGCGGAAGCTCTTGCGCGCGCCGTCCAGCACCGCCTCGATCACCGCGCCCTGCTCGGCGGCGCGCGCGGCGGCGTCCGAGACCGGGCGCGGGGCGGCGTCCTCGGCCGGGGTGAAGCGCTCGAAATGGATGCGCTCTTCGGGCATGCCCATTTCGCGCAGGGCGCCGGCGGCGGTCTCGATCATCTCGCCCGGGCCGCAGATGAAGGCGGCGTCGTGCCGGGCCGGGTCGATCAGCCCCGCGCGGGCCATGCGGCGCAGGCGCTCGGCGTCGATGCGGCCATGCAGCAGCTCGACATCCTGCGATTCGCGGCTGAGGACATGGATCAGCTCGAAGCGGTCGATGAAGCGGTCCTTCAGGTCCTCGAGCTCTTCGCGGAACATGATCGTCTCGGTCGCGCGGTTGCCGTAGATCATGGTCACGCGGCTTTCGGGCTCGTTCTCGAGCACGGCGCGGCAGATGGACAGGATCGGCGTCACGCCCGAGCCGGCGGCGAGCAGCAGGTAATCGTGCCGCCCGCCCGGATCGACGCCGAAGCGCCCGTCGGGGGGCATGACCTGGATGCGGTCGCCGGGGCGCAGGCGCTCGCACACGAAGGTCGAGAAGCGCCCGCCCTCGAGCTTGCGCACGCCCACGCGCAGCCCGCCCTCGGGGGTCGAGCAGATCGAGTAGGCGCGGCGCAGGTCCTGCCCGTCGATCGTGGCGCGCAGCGTCAGGTGCTGGCCCGGGCGGAAGGCGAAGGCCGGGCGCAGCGCCTCGGGCACGTCGAACAGCACCGAGACGGCATCGGGGGCCTCGGGGCGCACCTCGCGCACGGTCAGCTCGTGAAATCCATGGGCCATCGGGCGATCCTCGTCACAGGCACTTGAAATAGTCGAAGGGTTCCTTGCAGGCGCGGCAGCGATAGAGCGCCTTGCAGGGGGTCGATCCGAACTCGGACACGCGCTCGGTGTCGTCCGAGCCGCAGCGCGGGCAGGGGGCGGCGGTTTCGCCGAACAGGGCGCGGGTCGAGTTGCCGCCCTGGACGGGCGGGGCGATGCCGTAGGCGCGCAGCTTCTCGCGCCCCTCTTCGGTGATCCAGTCGGTGGTCCAGGGGGGCGACATGACGCGCTCGACGCGGGCCTCGAAACCCGCATCGCGCAGCGCCGCCTCGACCGCCAGCTCGATGGCCAGCGTCGCCGGGCAGCCGATATAGGTGGGCGTGACCTGCGCGACGGCGACGCCGTTCTCGATGCGCACGTCGCGCAGGATGCCCAGATCGGCCACCGTCACGACCGGGATCTCGGGGTCGGGCACGGCGGCGGCGACCTGCCATGCGCGGCGGCGGTCCAGCTCGCTCACCAGCGCGCCCCCGGATGCGCGCGAGCCACATATTGCAGCTCGGTCAGCAGGTGGCCCAGATCCTCGCCATGCAGGCCGGCGCGCCCGCCCGAGCGGGGAAAGAACCGCTGCGGACGCTCGAGCCGCGCCTCGCGGAACACCTCGTCCACCACGCGGTCCCATTCGGGGCGCAGCGACGCGGGGTCGGGCGCGACGCCCGCCTCGGCCAGGATGCGCGTGACCTCGTCGGTCTCGAACAGCTCGGGGGTGAAGCGGTGCAGCTCCTCGACCGCGTCGCGCATGCGTCGGGCGCTTTCCTCGGTGCCGTCGCCAAGGCGGATGACCCACTCGCCCGCATGGCGCACATGGTAGGCCATTTCCTTGACGGCCTTGGCGGCGATGGCGGCCAGCCCCTCATGCGCCGAGCCTTGCGCCGCGTGCCAATAGGGCTGCATGAAGGCCGCGAAGTAGAGCTGGCGCAGCATGGTGTGGGCGAAGTCGCCGTTGGGGCGCTCGACCAGCAGGCAGTTCGTGAACTCGCGCTCTTCGCGCAGATAGGCGAAGTCGTCCTCGGTGCGGCCCTTGCCCTCGATCTCGCCGGCCAAGGTGTAGAGCGCGCGCGCCTGCCCGATCAGGTCCAGCGCCATGTTGGGCATGGCCAGATCCTCTTCGAGCATGGGCGCGTGCCCGCACCATTCGGACAGGCGGTGGCCCAGCACCAGACAGTCGTCGCCCAGCCGCACGAGCTGGCGGAACAGCGCGTCCTTGACCGTCTGGTCCATCACATGTGCCCCACTTCGTCGGGGATGTCGTAGAAGGTGGGGTGGCGGTAGATCTTCGAGGCGGTCGGCTCGAAATTCTCGTCCTTGCGGGCGGGGTCCGAGGCGACGATGGCCTTCGAGGGCGCCACCCAGATCGACACCCCCTCGCCGCGGCGGGTGTAGACGTCGCGCGCGGCCTGAAGCGCCAGCTCGGCGTCGGCGGCGTGGACCGAGCCGACATGCTTGTGGCTCAGACCGTTGCGGGGGCGGATGAACACCTCCCAGAGCGGGGTTTCTTCGGTCATTGCGTCTCTCCTGTCGGCGCTGGGCTCATTCGGCGGCGGCGCGGGCGGCTTCGCGACGGGCGGCGCGCTTGCGCGCATGGGCCAGGGCGGCCTCGCGCACCCAGGCGCCTTCCTCCCACGCCTTGCGGCGGGCCTTGATGCGGTCGCGGTTCATGGGGCCGCCGCCCTTGACGACGGTCCAGAACTCGTCCCAGTCGATGGGGCCGTGGTCGTAGCCGCCCTTGCCGCCGTTCTTGTCCGGGTTCCAGCGCAGCTCGGGATCGGGAATGGTCAGGCCCAGATACTCGGCCTGCGGCACGGTGGCGTCGATGAAGCGCTGGCGCAGCTCGTCATTCGAGAAGCGCTTGATCTTCCACTTCATGGACTGCTCGCCATGCACGCTGTCGGTGTCGTGCGGGCCGAACATCATCAGCGAGGGCCACCACCACCGGTTGAGGGCGTCCTGCGCCATGGCCTTCTGCTTCTCGGTGCCGCGGCACAGCGTCAGCATGATCTCGTAGCCCTGGCGCTGGTGGAAGCTTTCCTCCTTGCACACGCGGATCATGGCGCGCGAGTAGGGGCCGTAGGAGCAGCGGCACAGCGGGATCTGGTTCATGATCGCGGCGCCGTCCACCAGCCAGCCGATGGCGCCGATGTCGGCCCAGGTCAGGGTCGGATAGTTGAAGATCGAAGAGTATTTCGCCCGCCCGTCCAGAAGCTGCTCGGTCAGCTCCTCGCGGCTGACGCCCAGGGTTTCGGCGGCGGCGTAAAGGTAAAGGCCGTGGCCGCCTTCGTCCTGCACCTTGGCCAGCAGCGCGGCCTTGCGGCGCAGGCTGGGGGCGCGGGTGATCCAGTTGCCCTCGGGCAGCATGCCGACGATCTCCGAATGGGCGTGCTGCGCGATCTGGCGGATGAGCGTCTTGCGATAGCCCTCGGGCATTTCGTCGTTCGGCTCGATCTTCTCTTCGGCGTCGATTCGCGCCTGGAAGCGGGCCAGGAATTCCTCGTCCTCGTGCGTGGCGCCGTCGGCGCCGATCAACCCTTGGGAATACATGCGTTTCCTCCGCCAGCTGGGTCGGACCTGCGGCGCGGGTCCGGCCTGTCGGGATGGATGATATGTGACACTGTTTATGCAATCAACAATAATCTTGTAACATATCGCCTCGCAAGGGCCCGCGGCGCGGCGGCGTAAACCGGAACTTAACGCTTTGCTGGTAACCATTCGGGACGCAGCCGAAGCGCCCCCGCATCCGTTCGGGCGCGCGGCCGTTCTTCCCGAAAGAGGTGTGGCATGGACGATCTGAGGGCGTTTTCGCCCCGCTGGACGATTCCGCATGGGATTTTGCGCGCGCCCGACGGCGCGGGCGGCTTCGCGCCCGGCGCGACGCCGGAGGGCTCGGTGCATGGGGCGGCGATCGCCGATGGCGGGGTCGGGCTGGCCAAGCTGGCCGACCTGCCCGCGGGCACGCTGCTGGGCCGCGCGCCGGGCGCCGACGGGCCGCCCCAGGCGCTGACCGCCGCGCAGGCGACGGCGATGCTGGCGACGCCCTTCGTCTATCCGACGCTGGCCGATCTGCAGGCGGCGGATCACCCGGAAACCGCGCCGGGAACGCTGGTGCGCGTGCTCGAGCGCGCCGAGGGCGCCGGCGGCGGCGCGCATTGGCGCGTGGTCGATCAGGCGCCCGCGCATCCGCTGTGGGTGACCTCGAACGGCGGCGCCGTGATCTGGGAAATCGCCGAAGAGGTCCTGACCCCGCAGATGGCCGGCGCCGTCGGCGACGGCGTGACCGACGACGGCTGGGCGCTGCAGGACATGATCGACTGCCTGGCCTCGCGCGGCGGCGGAGAGGCGCTGTTCACCCGCTTTCACGCCTGCGCCCAGCGCCTGGACGTGACCGGGCACGACATCAAGCTGCGCGGACTGGGGCCGATGACCAGCGGCGTGCTGTTCACCGCCAAGGACGCCCGCTTTCACTGCGGCGCCTCGGGGTGGCGCTTCATCGTCGAGGACATGCTGGTCTCGGGCGAATACGTCGCCGATTACTGCTTCTATCACGAGGGCAACAACGCCAACCCCGAGATCCGCGGCTGCCGCGTCGAGAAGGCCGAGAAGGCCTGCGTCTTCTACGACTGGGAGACGACGGCCTGGAAGATCGTGAACAGCAACATCGCGCTGGCCGGCGCGCGCGACGCCAGCGGCATTCTCACGCCCGGCGCCCATGCGGTGCACGCCCGTTGCATCGGCGAGATCACCGGCGGCTCGATCCTGGCCTCGGCGACGGGCCATCTGCTGTTCGTCGAGGGCTCGCAGTATCAGGAGGAGGTGCGCGTCAACGTCGTGGGCGGGCGTCTCAACTCGGGCTACGAGGGGCTGCTCAAGGTCGTGGCCACGCCCGACCCCGACCCCGCGCCGCCGGGAACGACGGCGATCGAGGGGCAGGTGATTCCCTGGCGCGGCATGGGCCACAACCGCGGCGTGACGGTCAATCTGCTGGGCACTTATCTCGAGAATCCCGGCGAGGTCTCGTTCTCGGGCGCCAGCGGCGAACCCGAAGCCTCGGTTCACGCCATCGGCGAGGGCGCGCGCGTCAACATCGAGGCGCCGCTCAAGCATCTGATCCGAAAGGCCAAGTGCGCCTATCTGGCCGAGGACGGCGCGCAGATCCATGTGCGCAGCCGCGGCTTCATGGCGCGCGCCCAGCTGCTGGGCGGATCGCCGCGGGCGGCCTTCGCGCGCGCCCGCCGCTCGGGGTCCGACACGCCCGGGCGCATCGTGCTGGGCGATCTGCCGACCTTCTGGGACGAAAACGGGCTCGAGAGCATGTCCGAGTGGCTGTCGCTCATCGAGTGCGAGGGCGCGCCCGCCGGTCTGGCCGTGAGCCCCGAGCGGCTGCGCAAGGTGGCGGTCGCGATGGATGGCGGCTCGACGGCCGGGATGACGGTCAGCGCGGGCACGGTTTCGGTGGACGCCGATCCGGCGAACCGGCTGACGGGCGCGGGGTCGATCCGGCTCGAAGGCGGCGGCCAGAGCGCGGCGACCAGCTTCCGGCTGGACTGGACCGTGCCCGCGCATCTCGAGGGGCACGCGCTGATGGCGCTTGCGATCGCGCGTTTCGGCCAGACGGGCGCCGACTGGGGCGGAGCGCTTGGGGCGCCGACGCCGCGCTTCCGCGTCGAGGATCCCGCGGGTCAGCAAAGCGGCGCGGGCATCTTCCCGTGGTGGGCGGCGACCCTGCCCGCGCCTGTTCCCGCGCCGGGCCAGGGCGCGCAAAGCGGCTGGTGGTGGTTCCCGGTCTTCTTCAAGGTGCAGACGGCGGGGACCGTGCGGCTGGTCTTCAACCTCGACACCCAGTCCCAGGCGCTGGATGACGTGGCGTGGGTGGACTCGGTGTCGGTGTTCGAGATCGAGGGGCGGCTGCCCGACCTGCTCTGATCTCGTCCGCTCAGCGTAGCTGCGTCGCCAGCCGGCGCAGCTGCGCGGCGGCAAGGGCGCACCATGCGGCCATGGTGGCCAGCGCGGCGCCCGTCGCCCCCCAGCCCGGAGCGAGCGCGGCCAGAAGCGCCGCGTTGATCCCGACCGCAAGCCACGCCGCGCCCGCGAACGCCCCCGCCGCGCCCAGAACCGGCAGCGCCAGCTCGGCCACGCCCGAGGCGGCCAGAACCAGCGCGCCCAGCGTCAGAATGACGAGCGCGGGCGCGGCGGCGGCGAAATCGGGACCGAACCAGCCCAGAAGCCAGCCCGGCGCCGCCAGCGCAAGCGCCGCGGGCGGCGCCGCGCCCAGCAGCGAGACGATGGCGGCCAGGCGAAGCTGCCGCCGCGCCTCGGCCTTGCGCCCGCCATGCCAGGCGACCGAGATGCGCGCGGGAAACATCTTGCCCGCCGTCCGCGCGCCAAGCAGCGCCAGCTGCGACAGGCGCGACGCGGCTCCATAGGCGCCGACCACGGCGGGCGGCGCGACAAGACCCAGGATCAGCGTGTCGAGCCGCCCCAGAAGCCGCTTGCCCAGCATCCCCGCGGCCAGCGCGGCCAGCTCGCGCCCGGCGACCTCGGGATCGGCGGCGGGCGCGGCGCGGCGCGCCTCGTCCGGCAGGGCGGTCAGAAAGCGGCGCCAGCCCAGCCCCGCGCCCACCGCCAGCGCCGCCGCATAGACCGCCAGCGCCGCGCGCCAGTCGCCCGCCGCGCCGGCGGCCGTGGCCAGGAGCACGGCCGCGGGCGCGACGATCTGTTCGGGCAACAGCGACGCCGCCGGCCTGCCGACGGCCTGCAAGGCGCGCTCGCTCAGCCGCGTCAGCGTCAGCGCCGGAAGAAGGGCGGCCGTCCAGGCCACGGCGTCGGCCAGGGCGAATCCGGCGCGCCCCAGCGCCGCGCCCAAGCCGAGCAGCAGCGCCGCGCCCAGCGCCGCCGCGACCATGGGCTGGGCCAGCGCGCGGCGGGCCAGCGCCCGCAGCTGCGGCCAGCGGCCGGCGGCGGCGTGCGCGTGCACGTGGCGCAGCAGCGCCAGGGGCCAGCCCAGGGCGCAAGCCAGCGACAGGGTCGTCGCCAGGGCCAGCGCGTAGCTCAACCTTCCATAGTCGCTTGCGCCCAAAGCGGCGGCCAGCGCCGCGTGCATCAGGAATTGCGCCCCCGCCCCCGCCGCATTCAACGCCGCCAGCCCGCCGAAGGCGCGCGCAAGGCGGCTCATGGCGCCGCGCCCGGAGCGAAGCGCCGGCGCGCGCGCTCGAGATTGGCGTGCGCCAGGGCCACGCCGACGCCCACCCAGAATACCCATTCGGTGATGCCGTCATGCAGGGTGTAGAGCGTCGTCACATAGACCGGCACCGGCAGATGGCGCGGCGCGTATCTTGCCACCTTCAGCAGCACGATCGCCAGGAACAGCGTCAGCAGCGCCCAGGCCGGCGGGCCCCACTCGCCGAAGGTCGAGATGTAGAGGTTGTGCGCCTGCTGCTCGCGCTCGAAGAAGGACAGGGTCGCGACGTGATAGCGGTCGTAAGCCTCGGGACCCGCGCCGTAGCCGACGCCCAGAAGCGGGTTCTTCAGCCCCATGTTGATGTAGGTCAGCCAGTGCTCGTAGCGCTTGGTGGTGGCCAGCGTCAGCCAGGCCCGCGCCTGGGGCGACAGCGCCTGGTCCAGCGCCCAGATCCACAGCGGCGTCGTCGCGGCGGCGCCCAGCAGCGCGGCGGCGCTTGCGAATTTCAGCCGCGCGCCGGGCGCCAGATGCACCGCCAGCGCCGCCAGCCCGGCCATGGCGAAGCCCCGGCTGCCCGTGGTCAGCGTGGCGAGCGCGAAGAACAGCGCCGGCCAGGGGCGGCGATGGGCCAGAAACAGGATCGCCAGGAAGAAATAGAGCCCCGCGCTGTGGGTGTGATAGCCCGCCAGGCCCATGAAGCGCGGCAGCGTCAGCCCGCCCAGGCTGCGCACGCTTTCGGGCTCTCCGACCGCGATCTCGAGCGGGATCGCGATCAGCGCCACGGGCAGCAGGATCCGCGCGGCCATGTTGGTCAGCTCGTGCGGCGGGCGGGTCGAGACGAAATGCGCCAGCGCGACCATGAGGAAGATCTGCGCGATCTTGACCAGCGCCAGCGGGTCGGGATTGACGGCGAGCGTGCCGAGCACCCCAAGGCACAGCATCGCATAGATCGGCGCGGCAAGCGTCAGCAGCCGCCCCGTCGCCGCCAGGAATCCCAGCCCCGCGAGCGGCGCCAGCGCGCGCAGGTAAAGCGGCAGCTCGGCCGGGTTCTTGATCGCGCCGAGCGTTGCCATGGTCATCAGCAGCGCCGCCGTGCCCTCGGACAGCGCCCGCGCGCGCGTCTCGGGCGCGGGCCAGGTCGCGCGCGCGCCGCTCATGCGTCCGCATCCGCCGGCGGATAGCCGAGCGCGCGCAGCAGGTCTCCGGCCTCGCGGTCGATGATGCGCCGGTCCTCGGCCGACAGGCGCGCGCGGCTCGCGGCGTTGAGATCCGCGACGGGCCGTTCCTCGCCATGCACGCGCTTGACGCCGGCATGCGAGCGCGCGAAGGGCGCGATGCCGATGAACTCGGCCAGGCGGGCCAGCTCGGCGTCGATGTCGCGGGTCAGGTCCTCGTAACGGACCTCGATGAAGCGCTCGAGCCGGGGGCGGTCGCGCGCCGCAAGCTCGACGCTGGCGCGCCATTGGCGGATGCACAGCTCGATGGGATAGCGGGTCAGGCCCTGGGGGTTGCCGCGCTCGGCCGGACGGGCCTTGCGGCGGATGCCCTCGGCCGCCGCCGCGCCGTCGCGCAGCACATGGATGAAGATCGCGCCCGGGAACAGCTGCTGCAGCAGCGGCATGCGGTAGGTGTTGGCGATGGACTTCTCGACCAGGACCGGCCGCGGCGGGCCGGACCAGAAGCCCCATTGGCGGCGGATGCGGCGCAGGTCGTCGGGCGAGAAGTCTTCGGGCCGCTGCTCGAGCCGATCAAGGCAGACATGCCACATGCGCGGCCAGCCCAGCGCCTCGGGATGCGACAGGCGGTCGGTCAGATAGACCCCCTCGGCGGGCGGGCCCATCACCTGCGGATGCGTGCGCAGCGCGTCGGCCAGCAGCGTGGTGCCCGAATTGTAGCAGCCGGTGACGAACACCCACCGTTCGGGCCGCGCCTCGGGGCCCAGGCGCGCGGCCAGCGCGTGGCCCGCCGGCGTGCGCCCGAAGCGCCGCCAGGCGCGGGCCGGAAGCTGGTCGAGCGGGCGCAGGCGCGCAAGGTCGAGCATCGGGGCGGTCCCTTCGCCGGGTCAGTCCTGGTAATAGCGGTTCGACCCCGCCGGGCCGTAGCCGTAGAACCCCTCGCGCGCCATGCGGCGCGGGTCGGCCTGCGTCAGCGCCAGCCCCGCCACGCGCGCCTTGACCTGACGCAGCAGCGTCAGGCTGGCGGCGATCATCTCGCGCCGGGTGACGTTCCAGCGCACCACGAACAGCACCGCGTCGGCATGGCGCGAGATCACGCGCGCGTCGGGCACGGCCAGCACCGGCGGCGTGTCGATGACGATCATGTCGTAGCGCTGGCGCAGCTGGTCGATCAGCTCGCCGAAGCGGGCCGAGCTGAAGGCGTCGGCGGCGTTGACGGCGCTGCGCTCGCCGCGCAGGACGTGCAGGCCCGAAGCCTCGTCCACATGCAGCGCCTCGTCCAGCGCGGCCTGGCCGGCCAGCACCTTCATCAGGCCGGGCTTGTCGCGCGCGGCGGGGAAGTATTCGGCGAAGACCGTGCGGCGCAGGTCGCACTCCATCGCCAGCACCTTGCGCCCCATCATGGCGCTGTTCTGCGCCAGCAGAAGGGCGGTGGTGCTCTTGCCCTCGCCGGGCATGGACGAGGTGGTCATGATCACCTGCGGCGGGTCGTCCAGGTCCGACATCAGGATCGCCGTGCGCAGGTCGCGCACCGCCTCGGCCAGCCGCGAGGAAGGCTTGCGCGTCATGTATTCGGCCAGCGCGCGGCGCCGGCGCGTGGGGGCGATGGGGATGACGCCCAGCACCGCCTCGCCGGTCAGCGCCTCGAGCTCCTCGCGCGAGCGCACGACGCTGCGCAGCAGACCCGCCGTCAGCACGATCAGCGTGCTCAGCATCAGGCCGCCGACAAGGGCCAGCGCCAGCGTGCGCTTCCAGCGCGGCTCGCCGGGCGCGGCGGGCGGTATGGCCTCGGACAGGATGCGGGCGTCGGCCTGCTGGATGCCCTGCTGAACCGAGGTCTCCTTCATGCGCGAGAGGAAATGCTCGTAGATCAGCCGCGACGCCTCGGCCTCGCGCTGCAGCTGCATCAGCTGCACCAGGTCGCGCGACTGGGCGCGCACCTCGTCTTCGAGCTGCGCCAGGCTGTCGCGCACCAGCGCGACCTGGCGCGCCAGCCGGTCGCGGTCGGCCTCGAGCGCGGCCAGCGCGGCGTCGATCCGCGCCTGCGGCGCGTCGGCGCCAAGGCCCAGCAGGCGCGCCCGCTCTGCGCCGTCGGCCGCGGCGCGGGCGCGGGCCAGGCGCGCCTCGACGTCGTCGAGCTGCGCGCTCATCTCGGCAAGGCGCGCGCGCAGATCCTTGATCTGCCGCTCCTTCGCCGCCAGGGCCTGCGGGCTGACCAGCGCCGCGCGGGCCGAGAAGTCCTTGACCGCGGCCTCGGCCCGCTCGAGCTGCTCCTTGAGCTCGGCCACGCGCGCGCTCAGCCATTCGGTCGCCTTGCGGGTGGCCTCGAACTTCACCTCGAGCTGGTCGAGGATGTATTGCTCGGCGATGGCGTTGGCGATGCGGGCGGATTTGACGGGGTCTTCGGTCCAGACCGAGATCTCGAACACATAGGAGCCGTCGATGTTGACCGCGCTCATGGCGCCCTGAAGCAGGTCGATGGCGGTCTGGCGGCGCATGAATTCGGGGCCGAACTCGTCCGCCGCGGCGGCGGGGGGCGCCTCTTCCTCGCGCAGCAGCCGCTTCAGGCCGCCCAGCGCCGCGCGCGCCGCGTCCAGGGCGGCGCTCAGCGGGCCGCTTTCGTCCGGGGCCAGGTCGGGGTTGAATTCGGGGTCGTTCTCGAGCCCCAGCTTGTCCACCACCCGGCCCAGAAGGGCGCGCGACTGCAGCACCTCGATCTGGGTGTTGATCATCTCGTAATCCGAGGACAGGCCCCCCGCCACGGCCTGCAGGTCGATCACCTGGTTTTCCGAGGTGTCGAGCATGACCTTGGCCACGGCCTCGTAATAGGGGGTGGCGGTCGTCAGATGCCACAGCGCCAGGCCCAGCTGCGCGGCCGTCAGCAGCGCGATGAGCCGCCGCTTGCGCCAGAGCGTGCGCAGCGTCTCGCGCAGGTCGAACGAGTCTTCCTCGGCGGCGGCGGCCATCGCGGCGGCGCGGCTTGCGTCGCGGATCGGCGCTTGTCTGGTCATCGGCTGTTCCCGCTTGGCGGCTGCAAGGGTCCGTGCCGCCGTGGATAAGCCATTTTCGGCCTTCGCTCGACCATAAAAAGCGCGGGTCAAGGAACAGTTGACGCGCTGCGCGCGGGATTGATGCGCGCGTAAAGCGCGAGGTATCCGCGCGCCATGGCCTCGGGCGAGAAGGCGGCCAGGGCGTGTTCGCGCAGCGCCCCGGCCAGCGCCGCGCGCCGCTCGGGCGCGTCGAGCAGCGCCGCCGCCAGCGCCGCCAGCGCCGCCGGGTCGCGCGCGGGGGCGACCAGCGGGGCGCGCAGCGCGGGGGGGATGGTCTCGGCGAACACGTCGAAGCCCACCGGCGCGGCGCCGTTGAGCGCGGCCTCGATCGCCACCGTGGGCAGCCCCTCCCAGCGCGAGGTCATGACCAGGAGGCGGGCGCGCCGCATGGCCTGCTGCACCTGGGCGTTGGGCAGGGCGGGCGAAAGGCGGACCTCGTCGAGCCCCAGCGCGGCGAGGCGCGCGCGCAGGGCGCCTTCAAGCTCGCCGCCGCCGATGACGAGCGCGCGCGGGGCGCGTCCGCGCAGGCGCGTCAGATGGGCCAGCGTCCGGGCGAAGGCCTCGGGGTCCTTCTGCGCCGTCAGGCGGCCGACGAACAGAACGTCGAGGTCGCGCGCCTCGTCCGCCGGGGGCGGGCCGGGCGGCGCGGCGACGCCGTTCGGGATCACCGCCGCCAGGGGATGCGCGTCCAGGCCGTAGCGCTCGGCGTTCAGTCGCGCGTCGGCCTGGCTGACCAGCGCCACCGCGTCGGCCCCGCGCAGCGCCGCGCCTTGCAGGGCGCGGGCGAGGCGCTGGTTGCGCCAGCTGGCGACATGGGTGCCGCGCACGTTGTAGAGCAGGCCGAAGCGCCCCCCGCCGGCCGCGCGGGCCATGCGCGCGGCCAGGGCGGCGCGCAGGCCGTGGGCGTGGACGATGTCGGCGCCGCGCCCCTCGCGCGCGATGTCCAGCGCCAGCCGCGCAAGACCGCGGCGCCCCCGGTGGCGGCCGAACGCGCACGAGGCGCCGGCCTCGGCGAAGGCGCGGCGCAGCGTCGGCGACGCGTCTGCGGGCAGCAGGAAGCGCGCCTCGGCGGCGCCGGGCGCCAGCTCGGCCAGCGCGGCGGTCAGGCGCAGGGCGTTCACATGGCCGCCGCCCATCTCGGCGTCGGGCAGGACGTGGAGTATGCGCATGCGCTTCCTTTCGTGTCGCGGCGCAACGCTCATAGTCCGCCCCGCCCGCCCGGCGCAAGCGCCGCGCCGCCCGGCGAAGCTTCGCCACGGGGCGGAAAGGGCGGAGCGGCGCCAGGCCGTTCGGTCCGCCGGGGCGCGATCAGGCATGGCCCGGGTCCCCTAAGCGCCGCAGGCCGGGCCGGGCAGGTTGGGGCGCGTGCGGCGCTTGGGGGCGGGCGGGTCGAGAGGACTGCGCGCAGCGTGACGTTGGGCGGGCGAGTTGGGACCGGGCGGGCCGGCGGGCGGCGCGGCGTCAGGCCGGGTGGGACGTCAGGTCGGGCGCCTGAACGGGCGAGCTGGCGCCCGGCGGGGCTGGCGGGCCGGCGGGCCCGGAGGCTTGGCCGAACGGGGCGCCGGCCCGGGCGGGGCCAGGTGGGGCTGCGGGCCGCGCGGGGCGTCGGGGCTGGCGGGCCGACAGGTCGAGCGGGTCGTCAGGCGGGGTGGGACGTCCGGTCGGCGGGTGATCGGGCAAGTTGGGGCCCGGCGGGGCCGGGTGGAGCTGGGTGTCGAGCGGGGCGTCGGGCAGGGCGGGGCGGCAGGTCGGTGGATGATCGGGTAAGTTGGGGTTCGGCGGGGCCGGGTGGAGCTATGGGCCGGGCGGGGCCGGGCTTGCCGGCAGGACGAGCGGTGCGTCGGGCCGGGCGGTCGATCGGGCGAACTGCGGCTGGGCGCGCGGCCGATCCGAGCAGCGGCTTGCGGGCCGTCGGGCGGCCGGGGGCGACGGATCGGCGCATCCGGCCGCGCGCCCCTTCGACGGGCTTGGCGCGGGGGCGTCGCCCGGCCTTGCGCGGCGCGCGCGCTCGCGCTCGCGTTCAGCAGGTCGCTGCGCGCGTCCCGACGGTCGCCGCGCGCCGATCGCGGCCGCCCGTCCCCGGCGCCGGGCGCGGCGGGGTTCGCCCCGCGCCCTTGGGGCGCTCAGCCCGGGGCGGGGGCGCGCGGGACCAGCGGCGCCTCGGCGCCGGCCTCGGCGGCCTCGCGCAGCGCCGCGTCCAGCGCCGCGCGGTCGGGCGAGCGCGAGCAGGTCGGGTCGGTCGCGCTTGCGCGGCCCGTCATGGCCTGCGCCTGACAGCGGCAGCCGCCGAAGTCGCGCGTCTTGCGCTCGCACGAGGCGCAGGGCTCTTCCATCCAGTCGAAGCCGCGAAAGGCGGCGAAGGCCTCGGAGCGCAGCCAGATCTCGGCCAGCGGGCGTCGGCGCAGATTGTCGAAGCTGAGCCCGGGAATGGTCTCGGCCGCATGGCAGGGCAAGACCCGCCCGTCGGGCGCGACGTTCAGCCCCGTCGAGCCCCAGCCGCCCATGCAGGCCTTGGGGAACTCGGCGTAATAGTCGGGCGGCACGAAGTCGATGACCATCACGCCGCGCAGCCGCTCGCGCGCCTCGGCCACCACGTCGCGCGCGCGCAGCGCCTGCTCGCGCGTGGGCAGCAGCGCCGCGCGCGAGCGCATCGCCCAGCCGTGGAACTGCACGCAGGCCACCTCGAGCCGGCGCGCGCCCAGGCGCAGGGCCAGCTCGATGGTCTCTTCCAGCCGGTCCAGGTTGCGCCGGTGCATCACCGCGTTGATGGTCAGCGGAAAGCCGATGCGCGCGATCTCGCGCGCGACCTCCATCTTGCGCGCGAAGCCGCCGCGATAGCCGCCGATCTGATCGGCGGGGCCGGCCTCGACGCCCTGCAGCGACAGCTGCACATGGTCGAGCCCGATCTCGTCCAGCGCCTCGAGGCGGCGCGGGGTCAGGCCCACGCCCGAGGTGATGAGATTGGTGTAGAGCTCGGCCTCGACCGCGGCGGCGACGATCTGTTCAAGGTCGCGGCGCGAGGCCGGCTCGCCCCCCGACAGGTGCAGCTGCAGCACCCCCAGCGCGGCCGCCTGGCGAAAGGCGTCGGCCCATTCCTCGGCCGACAGCTCGGCGCTGCGCGCGGTCAGTTCCAGCGGGTTCGAGCAATAGGGGCACGAGAGCGGGCAGCGATGCGTCAGCTCGGCCAGCATGGCGATGGGCGGCGGCGGCGCCTCGGGCGCCTGGCGGGGCGCGGTCTGGGGGTCGGGGGCGGTCATGGGCGCAGCTCGATCATGCGCCGCGCGGCCAGGGCGGACAGGAAGCGCCCCGCATCGGCGGCGATGCGCTCGGGCGGCGCGTCGTAGGCGGCGGCCAGATCGGCCACGATGTCGGCGAAGCTGCGCGCGCCGTCTGCGCGCTCCAGGATCGCCACCCCGATCCGGTCGAGGCGCAGCGCGCGCTCGGGCGCCAGCAGCACCCAGCCCTGGCGCACCGCGTCCCAGCGCACGCGCACGCCGCGCGGCAGCGCCGGGCGCGCCGCCGGGTCGATGGGCGCGGGCGGCGCGGGCGCGCGGGCGCGGGCCGGTCCGGGGGCGCTCATGCGGCGCGCTCCAGCAGACCCTCGCCGGGGCGCCAGGCGCCGGGCGGAATGCGGGCCGGTTCGACATAGGCCGACCACAGCGCGTCGAGCTGGGCCCAGAGCACGTCGGTCTTGAACTCGAGCGCGGCGGCGGCGGCGTCCTGCTTTTCGCGCGTGTCGGCGTGGTCCAGCACCCAGGCCAGGCCGAAGGCGACGTCCTCGGGGGCCTCGGTCAGGCGCTTGCGGAAATAGGACAGCGCCGCGTCGTCGGCGAAGTCGTAATGGCGCAGCAGGCCCTCGATGCGCTCGGCGTGGATCTTCGGCGCGAACAGCTCGGTCAGCGACGAGGCCACCGCGTCGAGCAGCGGCATGTCGCGCACGAAGCGCACATAGGCGTCCACCGCGAAGCGGGTGGCGGGCAGCACGCCGCGCTCGGAGGCGACGTAGTCGGGGTCCAGCCCCACCGCCTGCGCCAGCCGCAGCCAGCGGGCGATGCCCCCTTCGCGCGCGTCGGTCCCGTCATGGTCCTCGATGCGCTTGCGCCATGCGCGGCGCAGCGCCGGATCGGAGACGCGCGACATGAAGGCGGCGTCCTTCATGGGGATGCGGCTCTGGTAGTAGTAGCGGTTGATGACCCAGGCGCGCACCTCGTCGGGCGAGCAGCCGCCCGAATGCAGCCGCCGGTGGAAGGGGTGCTTGTCATGGTAGCGGGCGTCGCCGATGGCGCGCAGGCGGGCCTCGAAGGCGGCGCGGTCCTGCGGGGCGGTCTGGGTCATGGCGCAAGCTCCATTCCGTCATGGGCGATGGTCCAGCCCGCGGCCTCGGCCTCGGCCCGTTCGGGCGAGGCGGGGTCGAGGGCCGGGTTGGTGTTGTTGATGTGCACGAACACCTTGCGCGCGACGCCCAGCGGGGCGAAGGCGGCGATGGATTCGCGCATCGACATGTGCCCCATGCGCTTGCCGGTCTTGGCGCCGGCGCCGGCGCGGGGCATTTCGTCGTCCTCCCAGACGGTGCCGTCGAACAGCACCAGCGCCGCGCCGCGCAGCCGCTCGGCCAGGGCCGGGGTCATGCGCGCGCAGCCGGGAATGTAGAAGACCTCGGGGCCGCCCGCCTCGGCGCGCAGGGCCACGCCCACGGTCTGCTCGCCCTCGGCGTCGGTGACCAGGCGCTCCTCCTCGCCCTCGAGATAGAGCGGAACCTTGCCGGGCACGGCGAACAGGCGCGCGCTCAGCCCCGGCGCCGGCGAGAAGGGGCGCTCGAGCGCGACCGTGCGGCGCGCGACCGCCGCCGGGTCGAGCGCGCCGAAGATCGGGTTGTCGGCCAGCACGGCGTGGATCGCGGGCGTGGCGAACAGGTCGAAGGCCGTCTTCTCGCGCAGGATCAGGAGCCCGGCCACATGGTCGATGTCGCCGTTGGTGACCAGCACCGAGGCGATGGGCGAGTGGCGCAGCGCGCGCGGGTGCAGCTCGGGCGTGGCGGCGATCTGGGCGCGGATGTCCGGCGAGGCGTTGATGACGGCCCAGCTTTCGCCGTCGGCGCTGACGCAGATCGAGGATTGGGTCAGCGCGGGAATGCGTCCGGCGCGCGCGGCGTTGCAATTGGCGCAGCCGCAGTTCCACTGCGGCAAGCCGCCGCCCGCCGCGGCCCCCAGAACCTTAAGGCGCATGGCGTCGGCCTCTTGCGCGGATGCCAAGGGCGCCCGGCGCCGGCGCTCGGCCGGCGCCGTGGCGCGTCGGAACGGTCAGAACAGGTCGTCTTCGCCCTCGGCGGGGAAATACATGTTGATCTCCATGCCGCAGGAGACTTCTTCGATTTTCGGCGCGGTCCAGGCCATGCGTCTTCCTCCCATGTGACGCCTTGCGCCGCGCGCGGCGGCCAAGGCGGGTTCCGGGGATTTCTCCCCGCGCATCCGAGCGTGTCAGCGCGGCCGCCCGCGATCAAGTGCCCAATAGTAGTAACGCAAGGGAATGTGACGGCTGGCGCGTCAGGGCTGCGCGGGTGCGCTCGCGCAAACGGCCGGCCTCGCCCATGGCGAGCCGACCGCCGTGTTCCAGGCCTCGGTCCCTTCGCGCCTCGCCCCAAACTTCCTTCGCGCGAAGGCGGCCTGACGCGCCTCGGGCTGCGTCGCGATGCGCGGTCGAGGCGTTGCCGCAGGCTCCGTTCCGTCGCGCCGGGCGACCGTGATCGCAGCGCGGAGAGCCTGCATGCAGAATGCCGCGGGCGGGGTGATCGGCGGCTGAATTAAGAAAAGGTAAAACCGGCAATCCGCGCGAGAAGGCGCGTTTGCTTTCGCATTCGCGCGCGTGCGGCCCCGGCGGCCCTTGATCGCGCCCGATCGCGCGTCGGCCAGGCCGCGGGCGCGGCGCGCGGCGCCGGCGCCGGCGGCGCGATGCGCGGGGCGAGCCGGGGGGCGAATTCGGGGGGCGAATTCGGGGGCGAATCGGGCGGGCCGATTCGCCCCGCGCGGTCAGCGGTCGCTCTCGCGCCAGCGCGGATTGATCCACGGGCGCAGGTTCTCGGGCGGCAGGGGCGTGCGGCCCAGGATGTGATCCGAGGCCTTCTCGCCGACCATGATCGAGGGCGCGTTCAGGTTGCCGTTGGTGATGCGCGGGAAGATCGAGCTGTCGGCCACGCGCAGCCGCTCGACGCCGATGACCCGGCATTCGGGGTCGACCACCGCCATCGGATCGTCCCGCGCGCCCATGCGGCAGGTCCCGCAGGGGTGGTAGGCGCTTTCGGCGTGCTCGCGCACGAAGGCGTCCAGCTCGTCGTCCGAGCGCACATCCGCCCCCGGCGAGATCTCGGGGCCGCGGAAGGGGTCGAAGGGCTTTTGCGCGAAGATCTCGCGCGTGGCGCGGATGCAGCGGCGAAAGTCGATCCAGTCCTGCTCGTGGCTCATGTAGTTGAACAGGATCGAGGGCGCCTCGCGCGGGTCGGCCGAGCGCAGCTTCACGCGCCCGCGCGAGGGCGAGCGCATGGGGCCCACATGGGCCTGGAAGCCGTGCCCCTCGGCCGCCGCCTTGCCGTCGTAGCGCACCGCGAAGGGCAGGAAGTGGAACTGGATGTCGGGGTATTCCACCCCCGCGCGCGAGCGGATGAAGCCCGCACTCTCGAACTGGTTCGACGCGCCCAGCCCCGACTTGAAGAACAGCCATTGCGCGCCGGCCAGCGCCTTGCCCAGCAGGTTCCAGTGCTTGTAGAGCGTGATGGGCTGCGTGCAGGCCTGCTGGATGTAAAGCTCGAGATGATCCTGCAGGTTGCGCCCCACGCCGGGGCGGTCGACCAGCGGGGCGATGCCCGCCTCGGCCAGCTCGGCCGCCGGGCCGATGCCGGACAGAAGCAGCAGCTTGGGCGAGTTGATGGCCGACGCCGCCAGGATGACCTCGCGGCGCGCGCGCACGGTGAAGATCCGCCCCCCGCGCGAGACCTCGACCCCGACCGCGCGCCCCTCTTCGATCACGACGCGGCGCGCGAAGCAGCGCAGCAGGTCGCAGTTGGGCCGCCGCAGCGCCGGGCGCAGATAGGCGTTCGCCGCGGACCAGCGGCGGCCCTTCCAGACCGTCTGCTCCATGGGGCCGAAGCCTTCCTGCTTCTCGCCGTTGTAGTCGTCGGTGCGCTCGTAGCCGGCGGCCGCGCCCGCCTCGACGAAGGCGCGGTAAAGCGGGTTGCGCCGCGGGCCGCGCGTGACGTGCAGCGGGCCGCCCTTTCCGCGCCAGCGCGGATCGCCCGGCCCGGCGTCGGGGAAGGGGCCGCCGGGGTGCCAGTCTTCCATGCGCTTGAAATAGGGCAGCACCTCGGCGAAGGACCAGCCCGCCGCGCCCTGCTCGGCCCAGTGGTCGAAGTCGCGCGCATGCCCGCGCACATAGACCATCCCGTTGATCGAGGACGAGCCGCCGATCACCTTGCCGCGCGGGCAGGCCAGCCGCCGCCCGCCCAGATGTGGCTCGGGGTCGGTGCGGTAGCCCCAGTCGTAGAGGCTCATGTTCATCGGATAGCTCAGCGCCGCCGGCATCTGGATGAAGGGGCCGGCGTCGGAGCCGCCATGCTCCAGCACCAGCACCGAGCGGGTTCCGTCCTCGGACAGGCGGTAGGCCATGGCGCAGCCGGCCGAACCTGCGCCGACGATGACGTAATCGGCTTCCATGTCGTGGCTCATGGGCGGCTCCGGCGTCAGTAGGGGCTGTCGACCGGCTTCATGCCGACATAGACGCTCTTGATCTGCGAATAGTGATCGAGCGCCGCGCGCGAGTTCTCGCGCCCCACGCCCGACTTGCGCATGCCGCCGAAGGGGGCCTCGACCGGCGCCAGGTTGTAGGCGTTGATCCAGCACGCGCCGGCGCGGATGCGCGCGATGACCCGGTGCCCGCGCTTGAGGTCGCGGGTGAACACGCCGGCCGAGAGGCCGAACTCGGTGTCGTTGGCGCGGGCGATCACGTCCTCTTCGTCCTCGAAGTCGAGCACGCACATGACGGGGCCGAAGATCTCTTCGCGGGCGATGCGCATGTCGTCGGTCACGTCGGCGAAGACGGTGGGCTGCACCCACCAGCCGGGGCCGGGCAGGGCCTGGCCGCCGCAGACCAGGCGCGCGCCCTCGCGCTTGCCCAGCTCGATGTAGCTCAGGACCTTGGCGTGCTGGGCGGCGCTGACCACCGGGCCCATCTGCGTCGCCTCGTCCAGCGGGTCGCCGATGCGGATGGCGGCCGTGCGCTCGGCCAGGCGGGCCAGGAAGCGCTCCTTGATCGCGCGGTGCACATAGACGCGCGTGCCGTTCGAGCACACCTGCCCCGTCGAGTAGAAGTTGCCCAGCATGGCGCCCCCGACGGCGTCCTCGAGGTCGGCGTCGTCGAAGATGATGAGCGGCGACTTTCCGCCCAGCTCCATGGTCACGTGCTTGAGCTGCGCGGCGGCGGCCGAATAGACCTTGGCGCCGGTGGGAACCGAGCCGGTCAGCGACACCTTGTCCACCCGCGGATCGGTCGCCAGCGCCGCGCCCACGTCGCCCAGCCCCTGGACCACGTTGAACAGCCCCGGCGGCGCGCCCGCCTCGATCATGATGCGCGCGACCTCGAGCGCGCAAAGCGGCGTCGTCTCGGAGGGCTTGAACACCATGGCGTTGCCGCAGGCCAGCGCCGGCGCCGCCTTCCAGCAGGCGATCTGGGTCGGGTAGTTCCAGGCGCCGATGCCCACGCACACGCCCAGCGGTTCGCGGATGGTGTAGACGAAATCGTCGCCCGGCCCGCCGAGGGGGATGTATTCGCCCGTGATCGCGTCGGCCAGCCCGCCGAAATACTCGAGCGCGTCGGCGCCCGACGTGGCGTCGGCCACCAGCGTTTCCTGCAGCGGCTTGCCGGTGTCGAGCGTCTCGAGCTCGGACAGCTCGCGGTTGCGCGCGCGGATGATGTCGGCCGCGCGGCGCAGCACGCGCCCGCGCTCGGCCGGGGCGGTCGCGGCCCAGACGGCCTGGGCGGCGCGGGCGCTTTCCAGCGCGCGGTCGATCACCGCGGGGGTGGCGGAATGGACGCGGGCGATGACCTCGCCGGTGGCGGGGTGGAAGACGTCGATCGGGGCGCCGGCGGCGTCCTCGACGAAGGCGCCGTCGATGAAATGCGAAGCCTCGGGTTGCGCGCGCATCATTCTCCTCTCGGGAAACGCTGGGTTTCCTCCAGAACGTTCAGATCCATGTGGTTGCGCATGTAGCGCTCGGACGCCCTGAGCAGCGGCTGGTGGTCCCACGGGAAATAGGCGCCGTTGCGCAGGGCCTCGTAGACGATCAGCCGCCGCGCCTGGCTTTCGCGCACGGCGGCGTCGAAGGCGTCCAGGTCCCAGCGGCGGGCGATTTCGGCCGCCAGACGCGCCTCGACCTCGGCATGGGCGGGGTCGCCGGCAAGGTTGTCGAGCTCGTGCGGGTCGGATTCGAGGTCGAACAGCTGCGGCGGGTCCAGCTTGCAGACGACGTATTTCCACCGCCCGTCGCGCAGCGCGACCAGCGGCGCCTCGGACGCCTCGGCGGCGTATTCCATCGCCACCGGAGCCGTGCGCGCGCCGCCGGCGGCCAGCGGAACCAGGCTCTGGCCGTCGGTCCAGGGCATGACCTCGTCCAGCGACACGCCCGCCAGCTCGGCCAGCGTCGGGACCACGTCCATGGTCGAGACCGGCGCCGCCACGCGCCCCGGCGCCATCTGCGGGGCCGAGATCATCAGCGGCACGCGGGCCGAGCCTTCGTAGAAGCACATCTTGAACCAAAGCCCGCGCTCGCCCAGCATGTCGCCGTGGTCGGACAGGAACAGGATGATCGCCTCCTGCCGCGTGGCCTCGAGCGCGTGCAGCACCTCGCCGATCTTCTCGTCCAGATACGAGATGTTGGCGAAATAGGCCCGGCGCGCGCGGCGGATGTGCTCGTCCGTGATGTCGTAGCTGCGCCAGTCGTTGGCGTCGAAGATGCGCCGCGCGTGGGGGTCGTGCCGCTCGTAGGGAATGGCGGCGACCTCGGGCAGCAGATGCGCGCAGTCCTCGTAAAGATCCCAGTGGCGGCGGCGCGCGACATAGGGGTCGTGCGGGTGGGTGAAGCTGACCGTCAGGCACCAGGGGCGGTCGTCCTTGCGCCGGCCAAGGTCATGGACCTTGCGCGTGGCGTGGTAGGCGACCTCGTCGTCGTATTCGAGCTGGTTGGTGATCTCGGCCACCCCGGCGCCGGTGACCGAGCCCATGTTGTGATACCACCAGTCGATGCGCTGGCCGGGCTTGCGGTAGTCGGGCGTCCAGCCGAAATCGGCCGGGTAGATGTCGGTGGTCAGGCGCTCTTCGAAGCCGTGCAGCTGGTCGGGGCCGACGAAATGCATCTTGCCCGACAGGCAGGTGTGCCAGCCCGCGCGCCGCAGATGGTGGGCGTAGGTGGGGATGTCGGACGCGAATTCGGCGGCGTTGTCGTAGACGCGGGTGCGGCTGGGCAGCTGGCCGGCCATGAAGCTGGCGCGGCCCGGCGCGCAGAGCGGGCTGGCGGTGTAGGCGTTGGCGAATCGGGTCGAGCGCGCCGCCAGCCACCTGAGATTGGGCGCGTGCAGCCACTCGGCCGGGCCGTCGGGAAACAGCGTGCCGGTCAGCTGATCGACCATGAAGATCAGGATGTTGGGCTTGTCGGCCATGGGGCGCTCCTCGGGTCAGCCGGCCAGCTCGCGCGCGGCCATGCGCACATAGTCGCGCACCCGCGCCCGGGCGGCGGCGCCGTCGGCCGGGGCCGGGCGCAGCGCGTGGCGGATGTAGAAGCCGTCGATCATGGCGGCGGCGCCTTCGGCCAGCTCGGCGGCGCGGGCGCGCGGGGCGCCCGGCAGCATCGCGCGGATGGCGTGGCGCAGGTTCGAATCGAGCCGCCGCGCATAGATGCGCAGCAGCCGCGCCGCCTCGGGCACATGATGCGCCTGAACGTAGAAGACCAGCCAGGCCGAGACGATCTCGTCCGAGAACTGCTCGGGGTCGAAGCTGGCGCCCAGAATCGCGTCCAGACGTTCGTCCGGCGTGCGCGCCGCCGCGAGGCGCGTGCGCACCGCGCGGCCGAACTCGTCCAGGATCCTGCGGAACGCGGCCAGGAAGATGCCGTCCTTGTTGCCGAAATAGTGATGCGCCAGCGCCGAGGACACGCCCGCCCGGTCGGCGATCTGGCGCACGGTCACGTCCAGCGAGCCGGCGCGGCCGATCTCGCGGATCGCGGCGTGGATGATTTCTGCGCGGCGGATAGGCTCCATCCCGATTTTCGGCATATGGTGGCCTCCGGGACCAGGGGGTTGCTTTCGGCGGACAGTATGGTTTTTAACTGACTCGTCAATCAAGAACAATGCATCGCCCGCCGCAGCCCGGTCCGCGATGCCGCAAAGGAGGAATGCATCGATGAAATCGCTCAAGACCGCCATCATGGGCGCGCTGGCCGCCGCGATGATGGCCGCGCCCGCCGCGCAGGCCGCGTGCGAGAAGGTCACCTTCGCCGATGTCGGCTGGACCGACATCACCGCCACCACCGCCGCGACGCAGGTCGTGCTCGAGGCGCTGGGCTATGACGTGGACGTCAAGGTCCTGTCCGTGCCCGTCACCTACGCCTCGATGAAGAAGGGCGACGTGGACGTGTTCCTGGGCAACTGGATGCCCACCATGGAAGGCGACATCGCCCCGTATCGCGAGGACGGCTCGGTCGAGGTCGTGCGCGCCAATCTCGAGGGCGCGAAATACACCCTGGCCACCAACGAGCACGGCGCCAAGCTGGGCATCCGCGACTTCAAGGACATCGCCGCGCACAAGGACGAGCTGGGCGGCAAGATCTACGGCATCGAGCCGGGCAATGACGGCAACCGCCTGATCATGGACATGATCGAGAAGGACGCCTTCGGCCTCAAGGGCTTCGAGATCGTCGAGAGCTCGGAGCAGGGCATGCTGGCGCAGGTCGATCGCGCCACGCGCCGCGGCGAGCCGATCGTGTTCCTGGCCTGGGAGCCGCACCCGATGAACGCTAACTACAAGCTCACCTATCTGAGCGGCGGCGACGACTGGTTCGGCCCCGACTACGGCGGCGCCACGGTCTACACCAACGTGCGCGCCGGCTTCGCCAAGGACTGCCCGAACGTCTACAAGCTGCTGCAGAACCTGGTCTTCTCGCTGCAGATGGAGAACGAGATCATGGGCGCCATCCTTGACGACGGGCAGGAGCCGAAAAAGGCCGCCGCCGCCTGGCTCAAGGCCCATCCCGAGGTGCTCGACGGCTGGCTCGAGGGCGTGACGACCCGCGACGGCGGCGACGCCAAGGCCGCGGTCAAGGCCGCGCTCGGCCTCTGACCCGCGCCGGGACACAGGGGGGCGGGCCGCGGTCCGCCCCCTGATCATATCGGAGACCGGGCATGGACTGGCTGACCGAAAACAAGATCCCGATCGGGCGATGGGCCAAGGGGGCGTTCGACTGGCTCCAGACCCACGGCGCCTGGTTCTTCGACGGGCTGGCCGACGCGATGGACGCGCTGATCTCGGCGCTTCTGTCGGCGTTCCAGACGCCCCATCCGCTGGCGGTGGTGGCCGTCTTCGTGGCGCTGACCTGGGCGCTGCAGCGGTCGTGGAAGCTGTGCGCGCTGGTCGCGGCGGGGTTCCTGTTCATCCTCAACCAGGGCTATTGGGAGGAGACGACCGAAAGCCTGACGCTGGTGCTGTCCGCCTGCGTGGTCTGCATGGCGCTGGGCGTGCCCATCGGCATCGCCGCCGCGCACCGGCCGCGCATGTATGCCGCCATGCAGCCGGTCCTTGACCTGATGCAGACGCTGCCGACCTTCGTCTATCTGATCCCGGCCATCGTCTTCTTCGGCATCGGCATGACGCCCGGCCTCATCGCCACGGTGATCTTCGTGCTGCCCGCGCCCATCCGCCTGACGCATCTGGGCGTCAGCTCGACGCCCAAGGCGCTGCTCGAGGCCGCCGACGCCTTCGGCGCCACCCCGGCGCAAAAGCTGTGGAAGGTCGAGCTGCCCTGGGCGCTGCCGCAGATCATGACGGGGCTGAACCAGACCATCATGCTGTCGCTGTCCATGGTCGTCATCGCCGCGCTGGTCGGCGCCGACGGGCTGGGCGTGCCGGTGGTGCGCGCGCTCAACCAGGTCAACACCGCGCTCGGCTTCGAGAGCGGCTTCATCATCGTCGTCGTCGCCATCATCCTCGACCGGATGCTGCGGCTTGGACAGGGAAGGGGGCGCCGATGACCCGCAAGGCCGTGATCTTCGACAACGTCTCGATCGTGTTCGGCGATTCGCCCGACGAGGCCCTGCCGATCATGGACCAGGGGCGCAGCCGCGCCGAGGTGCAGGAGGCGACGGGGCAGATCCTGGGCGTGCACGACTGCTCGCTCGAGGTCGCGCAGGGCGAGATCGTCGTGCTCATGGGGCTGTCGGGCTCGGGCAAGTCCACGCTTCTGCGCGCGGTCAACGGGCTGAACCCGGTCGCGCGCGGGCGCGTTCTGGTCGATGACGGCGAGGGCATGATCGACGTCACCGCCGCCGACGCCCGCACGCTGCGCCGCCTGCGCCTGAGCCGGGTGGCCATGGTCTTCCAGCAGTTCGGCCTTCTGCCCTGGCGCAACGTCATCGACAACGTCGCCTTCGGGCTGGAGCTGGCCGGCGTGCCCCGCGCCGAGCGCGAGGCCAAGGCGCGCGCGCAGCTCGACCTGGTGGGCCTGACCGACTGGGCCGAGCGCAAGGTGGCCGAGCTGTCGGGCGGCATGCAGCAGCGCGTGGGCCTGGCGCGCGCCTTCGCCACCGAGGCGCCGATCCTGCTGATGGACGAGCCCTTTTCCGCGCTCGACCCGCTCATCCGCGCCCGCCTGCAGGACGAGCTGCTGGACCTGCAGCGCAATCTGCGCCGCACCATCATCTTCGTCAGCCACGATCTGGACGAGGCGTTCAAGCTGGGCGACCGCATCGCCATCATGGAGGGCGGGCGCATCGTGCAGTGCGGATCGCCGCAAGAGATCGTGCGCAAGCCGGCCAACGGCTACGTCGCCGATTTCGTCGCGCACATGAACCCGATGGGCGTGCTGCGGGCCGAGGACGTCATGCGCCCCCTGGCCGGCGCCGCGCCCGACGGGCCTCGGGTCGAGCGCCGCGCCCCGGTGCGCGAGGTCATGGCCCTGCGCATGCGCACGGGCCAGCCGGTGATCGTCGTCGATCAGGGCGCGCCCGTCGGCCTGATCGGCGAGGCCGAGCTCTTGTCGGCCCTGCTCGGGCCGCAAGAGCAAGACGCCGCCTGACGCGCGCGGCGGCGGGCGCGCCCCGCCGCCGCGTCAGTAGACGTAGTCGTATTCGTAGTAGTTTTCCGACTTCAGGTCGTAGCGGTTCAGGATCACGCCGCCCAGCGTGCCCATGTCTCTGATCAGGCGCTCGCTTTCGGCCAGCTCGTTCAGCTTGGTCTGCCCCGCCGAAGCGATCAGAAGCACCGCGTCCACATGCTGGGCGAAGGACAGGGCGTCGTCGCTGGCCAGCACCGGCGGCAGGTCGTAGATGACCACGTCGGGACGCAGCTCGTCCTTCATGGCCGCGATCGCCTCGGCGGCGACCGGGTCCTGGATCAGCTCGGCCGAGTTGCGGAAGGGCTGCCGGTTGACGCCGACGGCCAGCGAGTCGCCCACGCAGCGAAAGGTCTCCGTCACGCTTGCCTCGCCGCTGAGCCAGTCGCCGACGGATCTTTCGGTCCTCAGGCCCAGCACCTCGCCGAGCATGGGGCGCTTGAGGTCCATGTCGGCCAGCACCGTGCGGTGCGCCTTCTGCCGCGCAAAGCTCAGCGCCAGGTTGCAGGCGATCAGCGTCTTGCCGCAGGCCTTGGTCGGCGAGGTGATGGCGACCGAGGTCCAGCCGTTGCGCTCGAGCATCTTCATCAGCCGCGTGCGGAGGATGTCGAAGGGCACATGGGCCGGATCCTCCTTGGCGTGAGTGACGATGCGCGCGCGCTCGAGCCGCGCGGGGTCCGGGGTGAACTGTTCGAGCCGATCCCACGCCGCTGGGCGGCCTGAGCGCGGCCGCGCCACCTCGCGCGGGCGGCGCGCGGCGGCGGGGGCGTCCTCGCGGCTCATGCGCGCCTTGGCGATCGCTGCCTTGATCCGTTCCAATTCTGCGTCCTTTCGAAAATCGCGCGCCGTCTCGGCTCAGAGCTGCAGCCGGGCGCGGACCAGACCGACCAGCGAATCGAGCCGCGCCTTCTCGATCGCGCGCTCGGCCAGAAGGTCGAGGGGTAGGTAAAGGAAATGCAGCGCCGCCAGCCCTACGGCCGTCGCCGCGATCACGCCGAGCGCGACCAGCGCGCGGCGGCGGCGTTGCGCGCGGATCTCGGCGGCGGTGCGCACCAGCGGGATGACCGCCAACGGTTCGATGTTCAGCGCCGCGACGATCTCGGACGGGCGGCGCACGCGGCGGTTCAGGAACTCGATCAGGAAGGCCAGCGCGACGCCGCCGCCAAGGCCGGCGCCAAGCCCGGCCAACAGGATCAGCGGGCGGTTGGGCGAGGCCGGGCGCTCGGGCACGCTGGGCTGCTCGATCACCTCGAAGCGCTCGGCCTGCTGCTTGAGCTCCAGCTGCTCGCCCGTCGCGGCGCTGGCCAGCTTGGCCTGCACGTCGCGATACTGGGCCTGCAGCCCCGCATAGCGCCGGTTGAGCCCGGCCAGCGCCATCTCGACCGAGGGCGTTTGCGAGATCGTGCGCTCCAGCTCGTGCTGTTCGCGGTCGAGCTGGGCGATCTCTTCCTCGATGTTGGCGATGCGCTTGTCGATGACCGCGATGTCCTGCTCGACCTTGCGGATGATGGCGTTGCGCCCGCTCGCGCCCGCGTCCTCGGCGGCCCCGTCGGCGGCGCCCAGCTCTTCGGCGACGATCTTGCGCAGGGCGGCGATGCGCGCATCCAGCGCCCGGATGCGCGGGTGGCTCTCGGCCAGGATGGCGCGCTGGCGCGCGCGCTCGCGCTCGAGCGCGCGCAGCTCCTTCTCGTTGTCGGTCAGCGGCCGGTCGAGCTGCTGCGCCAGAAGCTCGGGATCCTCGAGACCGGCGGCGAGGATGCGCTTTTCATCCAGCAGATTGGCCCGCTCGCGCTCGAGCAGCGAGATGCGCTGCTGCGTCAGCGCGAGGCGGTCGCGCCGGTAGTCGAGGCTTTCGGGAAGCGAGTCGCGATTGGCCTTCTTGAAGGCGACGATCTCGTTCTCGATCTTCTGCAGCTCGTCCGACAGGCGCGCGACCTCCTGCTCGAAGAACTCGTAGGTCTGGGCGGCGCGCCCGGTGCGCAGCTTGACGTTCTGCTCGAGGATCAGCGTCACCAGCTCGTTCGCGACGGCGGCGGCGATCTGGGGCTTGTCGGCCTCGAAGGTCACGGTGAAGGCGATGGCGTTGGATGAGCGCCTGCTGCGCGGATCGCCGAATTGCATCAGCTCGAAGGCGGTGGCGTCGCGCATCGCCTCGAAGATCTGCGAGGGCGACATGTCGGGCCGGTCGGCGAAGACCCTGTGCTTGGCCGCGATGTCGAGCAGGGTCGCGCGCGTCAGCAGGCGCTGCTCGATGACGCGGATCCGCTCGGCCGCGTTCGAGGCCACGGTCGATTGCACGAGACTGGTGGGAATCTGCTGCGATTCGACCAGGATGGTCGCCGACGCCTTGTATCTGGGCGGCAGCAGATAGGCGACCGCCGCGAAGATGAGAAATGTCGCGATCGCAAAGCTCAGCACAAGGCCGAGGCGGCGTTTGATGATCGCCGTGATCAATCCGAAGTCGAATTCGCTGTTCATGTCGCCTTGACCTTGCGGGGCCGGCCGCGTTCAGCGGCGGGCTTCCCATATGCCGTTGAAAATGTTCTCTTCCGTTTCCGCCTCGGCCTGCTCGCGCGGGCGGGGCGGCGCGGCGCGGGCCTTGTCGGCGGGGGCGTCGGGGTCCGCGAAGACGCTGCTCGGGCCGCGGTCGGCCAGCACGTCGCGCACGATGCCTTCGTCGACGTTGGGCTTCTCGTCCGCGAAGGCGTAGACGAGGGCATAGTCGCACAGCTGATTGATGAGCCGCGGAATGCCGCGCGACGCGCGGTGGATGACCGAGCAGGCCTGCGGCTCGAACACCTGGCGCTCGGCCCCGGCGACGCGCATGCGGTGGGCGATGTAGTCGGCCGTTTCGGCTTCGGTCAGGCCGCGCAGGTGGAATTCCGAAGCGACCCGCTGCGCGAACTGCACCAGATCCGGGCGCGCGATCAGGTCGCGCAGCTCGGGCTGTCCGACGAGGATCAGCTGCAGCAGCTCTTCCTTGTCCGCGTTGATGTTCGAGAACATGCGCAGCTCTTCCAGCGTCTCGGGCGTCAGGTTCTGCGCCTCGTCGAAGATCAGCGCGGTGCGCCGCCCGGCGGCGTATTCCGAGATCAGGAAATCCTGGAACTGCTTGAAGAGCTGGACGTAGCCGCGGCTCGGGTCGGCCTCCTGACCCAGCGCCATCAGCACCCAGTGCAGAAGCTCGCCGCGGCTGCCCTGGGCGTTCGAGATCAGTCCCACGCAGAAATCCTGCGGGATGTCGTTGAGGAGCTTGCGCACGAGGGTCGTCTTGCCCGATCCGATCTCGCCCGTGACGACGGTGATCGGCGCATGCGTGGCGATGCCGTATTCGAGCATCGTGTAGGCCTTGGCATGCGGCGGCGCCCAGTAGAGGAACTCGGGGTCCGGCAGCAGCGAGAACGGCCTTTCGCGCAAGCCGAAGAACGCTGTGTACATCTTGGACAGGTCACGCATGCGCTCGGTCCCTTGCGCCGATGCCGGGGACGCCGCGCGGACGATTGGCCGACTGCGTCATTCGCGCGTCTCCTGATCCGGTTGAGCGGGCTTTTGGCCCTCGGGGGCGGGCGCGTCAAGCTGGGCGAGCAGGGCGCGGGCCTCGTCCTCACGCCCGAAGGGGGACTTCTTGCTCAGCTCCAGCGCCGCTTCGAGATGGGCGCGCGCCTCGTCCGCGCGGCCCAGCCGGGCCAGGACGACCCCGGCGTGGTAGCGCACCAAGGCGTTGTTCGGCAGCGCCGCGGCCGCGGCGCGCAGGGGCGCCTCGGCGGCCGCGTCGTCGCCGCGCAGATGCATGATCCAGCCGTAAGTGTCCTGCAGATGCGGCTGACGCGCGTTCTGGAAGCGCTTGGCGATGGCGTAGGCGCGGGCCAGCGCCTGGGGATCGTCGGCGCGGTGTTCGGCCAGCAGGCTGGCGTAGTTGTTGGCCACGATCGCCGCGTCGGGGTGGCGGGCGTAAAGCGCCTCGTATTGCGCGATCGCCTCGTCGGTGCGGCCCGTCGAGTCAAGGCGCAGCGCCAGCGCCAGGCGCAGCGGAAGGTCGTTTTCCACGCCCGCTTCGATGCCTTCGCGAAGGACCTGCTCGGCGCCTTCCTCGTCGCCCGCCGCCAGGCGCATCCGGGCCAGATTCGCGTAGCCGTCGGCCAGCTTGGGATCGGCCCTGACCGCCTCGCGGAAGGCCGCCTCGGCGGCGGCCGCGTCGCCGCGCGCCAGCTGCACCGAGCCCAGCAGGATCATCGCGCGGGCATCATTCGGGTTCTTTTGCAGGTGCTCGCGCAGATAGGCCTCGGCCTTTTCCGGCTCGCCCGCGGCCAGGTGTCCGCGCACCAGCGAGGCCATGGTCTCGATCGACGGATCGTCGGCGCGCGCGGCGGCGGCGAGCAGAGACATGGCCTCGTCCACCCGGCGCTGGCCGATCAGCGCCGCGGCGCGGATGCGCGCGGCGGCGTCGTCGCCGGGGGCGATCTGCTCGAGCCGCTCGGCCAGCTGAAGCGCGGCGCCGAAATCGCGCCGCTCGAGCCGAAGGCGCGCCAGCTCGACCATCAGGCCGCGATCCTGCGGGTGGCGCGACAGGGCGTCGACCAGCACCTTCTCGGCCACGTCGCGCTTGTCCTGCGCGATCAGGGCCTGCGCGTAGCGCAGCGCGATGGCGGGGTCGAAATTCGACGCCTGAACCGCCTGTCCCAACCGCTCCATGGCCAGCTCGCGGCTGCCGTTGCGCTCATGCGCCTGGGCCAGCTTGAGCAGAATGATCGGATTGCGCGGCGCGGCGTCCAGCGCCGCGCGCAGGTCGCGAATGGCTTCCTCGGGCTTGTCCTCGTCGATCAGGCGCGAGGCGCGCAGGGTCAGCGCGGCCTCGTTGCGCGGGTCGTTGGCCAGCACCTCTTCGACCAGCTTCTGCGCCTCGTCGTCGCGGCCCTGGCGCAGCATCAGCCGCGCCAGCTCGACGCGGGCCTTGTCGCCGTCGGCCGAGGCGCCCTCGCGCTCGGCCACCTCGCGCAGGCGCCTTTCGGCCTCTTCCGGCTTGCCCTGCGAGAGATCCAGCGAGGCCAGCGCCAGCTCGTATTCCACCTTGCGCTCGGGCGAGGCGATGAGGCGTTCGAGCTCGGCGCGGGCCGCTTCGGGGCCGCGCGCGGCGTTCAGATAGCGCACCACCTGCAGGCGCGGCTCGACCGCGCCGGGCGACATGTCGGCCAGCGCGCGCAGCTGAGCCTCGGCGCCCTGCACGTCGCCCTGCTCGTCCAGCCAGCGGGCGTAGGCGCGGCGAAAGCCGGCGTTGTCGGGAAACGTCTCGACCATGAAGCGCAGCCGCTCGCCCAGCTGCGCCGGATCGCCGCGCTTCTCGACCAGGCCCAGCTTGACGATGTTCAGGCTCAGATCGCGCGGCGCCCGGCTCAGCCCCTCATCGGCGAGCGATTCGGCCTCGTCCAGCTTCTCGGCGTCGAGCGCCGCCGCAATCAGCACAAGGCGCGCGGCCACGTTGTCGGGATGCGCCTCGAGCACCTTGCGCGCGCGCGCGACGCCCTCTTCCTTCTGGCCCAGGCGGTATTCCACCGTCGCCTTGAGCGCCTGCGCCTGCGGATCGTCGGGCGCGACGTTCAGCGCGGCGTCGACATGCTTTTCGGCCTCGATCGCGGCCTCGCGCCGCCCGGCGAGCAGGAAGATCTCGGCCAGCGCCAGGCGCGCGTCCACGCGGCGCGGGTCCAGCTCGACCACGCGCAGATACTGGCCGGCCGCGCCGTTGTAATCCTTCATGTCGTGCAGAAGGCGGGCGAAGCGATAGCGCGCCTCGACGTTGTTCTCCTGCAGCCGCAGGACGTTGCGCAGCTCGATCTGGGCTTTCTGGGGCTCGCCCTGCTCGATCAGCTCAAGCGCGCGCTCGTAATGCCGCTGCGCCCGCTCCTCGGCCGAATCGCACCCGGCGAGCGCGAAGGCGCAGCCCGCGAGCAGCGCGATCATGCGCCGCCTCAATCCATGGTTCATCAAGACTTTCCCCAATGCACGCCCGTCAATTCGCCCTTCGGACTGCCGCAAAAACCGATCGGCCGTCAAGCATCCGCGGTCCGGCCTCGCCATCCGCCCGCCGCAATCGAAACGTAACCAGATGCCGTTAACGTGCCTCATTAGCGCAATAATGCGGCGAAAGCACGAACGAGTCGTCAACGCCAAGCCCCTTGCGCGGCGGCGTTCATGAGAAGGTCGATTCCGGCGTGCCAATCTGCTATGCGCGCCGGCGTGGGTTTCAGAGCGTGGCTTTTCGAATGCGGAGACGGGCATGAGCGAATTTGACGGCCGGCTAAAGGGGCGGGGCGCCGCCGCTTCGCGAGGGCCTCTCGCCGGCCGGGGCGTGCTGATCCTGGTCGAGAATCTTCCCGTCCCCTTCGACCGCCGCGTCTGGCAAGAGGCGCAGGCGCTGCGTGACGCGGGCGCGCGCGTGTCGGTGATCTGCCCGGTCGGCAAGGGATGCGAGGCCCTGCGCGAGACGATCGAGGGGATCGAGATCTACCGCCACCCGCTGCCGGTCGAGGCGCGGCGCGCGCGCGACTACATCCGCGAATACTCGGCCGCGCTCTGGCGCCAGCTTCGGCTTTCGTTCAAGGTGCGGCGCGAGCAGGGTTTCGACGTCGTTCAGGCCTGCAACCCGCCCGATCTTCTGTTCCTGGTCGCGCTCGTGCACAAGCTGTTCGGCGGGCGGCGGTTCGTCTTCGACCACCACGACCTCAGCCCCGAGCTGTTCGAAAGCAAGTTCGAACGCCGCGGCCCCCTGCACGCCGCCATGCGTTTCTTCGAGCGCATGAGCTTTCGCTGCGCCGACGCCTCGATCGCCACGAACGAGACCTTCAAGCGCATCGCCGTCGAGCGCGGGGGCATGGACCCCGACCGCGTCTTCGTGGTCAAGAGCTATCCGCCCATCGAGCGTTTCCGCCGCGTCGCGCCCGATCCCGAGCTGCGCGCGTGGAAGCCGGTCCTGGCGGGCTATGTGGGCATCATGGCGCGGCAGGACGGGGTCGATCATCTGGTGCGGGCCATGGGGCGTCTGCGCGATCTGGGGCGCGACGACATCGGCTGCGTCATCATCGGCGAGGGGCCCGAGCTGGACGCGCTGCGGCGGCTGAGCGCCGAGATGGGGCTGGAGGACCGCATCCGCTTCACCGGCTATCTGCGCGGCGAGCGGCTGCTGTCGCATCTGTCGGCGCTGGACATCGGCGTGATTCCCGACCCCAAATCGGCGTTCAACGACAAGCTGTCGATGAACAAGGTCTTCGAATACATGATGCTCGGCCTGCCGATCGTGCAATACGACCTGACGCAGGCCGGCTTCGAGGCCGACGGCGCGGCGCTGGTGGCCCGGCCCTGCGCGCCCGAGGCCATGGCCGACGCCATCGCGGCCCTGGCCGACGATCCCGAAAGGCGCCGGCGCATGGGCGCGCTGGGCCGCGCCAAGGCCGAGGCCGAATTCCGCTGGGAGAACGAGGCCGCGCGCCTGGTCGAGGCCTATCAGGCGGCGCTCGACCTGCCGCGGGGCGGGGTCAGAAGCGCATCCGCCGGAAAACCCCTTCGGGAAGCAGCCGAATGACGCCCATGACCAGCCGCCATTTCCAGTGAACCGCCACATGCCGCCCCCGGCGCAGGGCGGCGAGCATCAGGCGCGCCTGCGCCTCGGGCGTCAGGGTCAGCGCGGCGGGCAAGTCCATGCCCTCGGTCATGCGCGTGGCGACGAAGCCCGGCTTGACGGTCATCACATGCAGGCGCGAGCGCGCGTATTTCTGCCGCAGCCCCGACAGGACCGCCTCGAACCCCGCCTTGGCGGCGCCATACCAGTAGTTGCGCGCGCGCCCGCGATCGCCCGCCACCGAACCCACGCCCACGATGGCGGTCGGCCCCTCGAGGGCGGCAAGGCGGCGCGCCGCCTCTTCCAGCGCCCAGGCCGGGCCCAGAAGGTTGCTCTCGATCACGGCGCGGGCCAGTTCGGGATCGCGCGCGGTCTCGTCCTGCGGCGGCATCCAGCCGACGAAGCTGACCACCAGCGAGGGCAGAAGCGGCAGCGAATCGAGCAGCGCCCCCGCCGAGGCCGGATCGCGCGCGTCGAAGGCGAGGGCGGTCGCCTTGACGCCGTGGCGCAGGGTCAGATCCTTGCACGCGGCGTCAAGCCGCGCCGGGTCGCGCGCGGCCAGGATCAGCTCGCGCCCCTCGGCGGCCAGAAGCCGCGCGAAGGCCAGCGCGATGTCCGATGTCGCGCCCAGGATCAGCGCGGGGCGGTCGGGCGAGGGCATGCTCATAGTCCGAGCCTTTCAGATTGGGCCGAGCGGAACAGCCGGTCCGCGCCGATGCGCGCGCGCAGCGCCCGGAAGGCGTCCGCGCGGGGTTCCGAGGCGGCGAATTCGCGCGCGGTCAGGCACGCGTCCTTGGCCAGGTAGAAGCGGCCGCCATGGTCGATCGCGGCCGCGTGCAGCAGGGGCATCAGGGCCAGCGCCTCGGCCGAGGCGGGAAAGTCCAGCGCCAGCGTCCAGCCGGGCCGGGGAAAGGACAGGAGCCCCCCCTCCTGCGGGCCGAACTTCTTGAGCACGGCCAGAAAGGCGCCCGGCCCCCGCCGCGCCGTCAGCTCGAGCAGCGCGCGCAGGCCGGCCCGGGCGCCGTCGGGCGGCAGCGCGCATTGGAACTGCACCAGGCCCCGCCGGCCATAGATCCGGTTCCAGCCGCCCAGCGCGTCGAGCGGATAGAAATAGCTTTCCCAGCTTTGCAGCCCTTCGCCGGCGCGGCGCGCGCCCAGCGCGTGATAGGCGGCGTTGAAGGCGCCGATGCTGCGCCGGCCCAGAAGCCAGCCCGGCGCGTCGAAAGGCACGGCCAGGCGCCGGCGCGGGGCGGGCAGGCGCGGGCGGGCGCCGATCTCGTCGGGGGCGGCGTGCGCGCCGAACATGACAAGCGACCGGCCCAGCGCCGCCCCCCGCGCCAGGCAGTCGATCCAGGCGACGGAATAGGGCGCATCCGCGTCGGCCTCGAAGGCCTCCATCGCCGCCTCCAGATCGGGCGCGGCGACGGTGCGCGTGCGAATCCAGCCCGTCGGGGCCGGGATCATGCGGAAGGCGGCGCGCAGGATCACGCCCGTCAGCCCCATGCCGCCGATCGTGGCGGCGAACAGCTCGGGGTTCCGGTCGGGCGCGCAGCGCGTCACCCCATCCGGCCCGGCCAGGTCCAGCCATGCCACATGGCGCCCGAAGCTGCCCGCGACGTGGTGGTTCTTGCCGTGAACGTCGGCGGCGATCATCCCGCCCAGCGTCACGAAGCGCGTGCCCGGCGTCACCGCCGGAAACCAGCCGCGCGGCAGGAAGGCGTCGATCACGTCGGCCAGCAGCACGCCGGCCTCGGCGGTGAGGAGCCCGGTTTCGGGGTCGAACTCCAGCATCCGGTCGAGCCGCGAGGTCAGGATGACGCCCGTCGCGCTCAGCGCCGCATCGCCATAGGCGCGCCCCGCGCCGCGCGCCACGGCGGGGCCGCGCGCGATGCGGGCCAGCAGCTCGGCCTCGTCGCGCGGCGCGCTGACCGGGCATTCCATGATCGGCCGCCGCCCCCAGCCCGACAGGCGCGCGCGTCGCTCGTTCATGCCGATCCTCCGGTGAACACGAAGCGCCGATCCAGCCGGTATTTCACCGCATAGCCGATCGCCAGCCCCAGCGCGCCGCCCAGCTCGCGCATGGCCTCGGTGCGCCACAGCGCCCAGAACGCCAGCTCGGCGCCCCAGAAGATCAGCGTCGTGGCGACGCCCATCAGCGCATAGGTCCCGAAGCGCCGCGCATGGGCGCGCACGCCGCGGCTGGGATCGCGAAAGATCCAGCGCTTGTCGAGCGCATATTTCGTCGCCAGCCCCGCCGCCGTCCCCACCGCCAGCGCCGCGGCCAGTCCCTCGGGCGGCGGCGCGGCCGCCAGAACCAGCCGCTGGGCGCCCAGATTGACCGCGCCCGCGACGACCGCGAAGGCGACGTAAAGCGCGGCCAGCGCCGCCCCGCTCACAGCCACGCCCCCGCCGCGCCCGCCGCCAGCGTGGCGGCGCCGCAGGCCAGGCTGACCGGATCGCGGGTCGCGAAGACCAGCGGATCGTCGGTCATGCGGCCGCGATGGGCCAGCATCACCATGCGGCTGATCCAGTAGAGCAGCACCGGCAGCGCCCACCACAGCAGCTGCGGCGAGGAATAGAGCGCCCTTGTCGCGTCGTTCGAGATGTAGAGCGCCAGCACCAGCACCGACAGGTAGCCCGCCGCCACGGCCATCATGGCGACGATGGGCAGGTCCTCGACCTGATAGGCGCGCCCCGCGGCCCTGGCGCGCCCGCTGCGCAGCCCGTCCACCAGCTCGGTCTGGCGCTTCATCGCCGCCAGCGACAGGAACAGGAAGCCGAAAAAGGCCAGCGTCCAGGGCGAGATGGCCAATTCCGTCGCGGCCCCGCCGGCGAAGACGCGCAAGGTGTAGAGCCCCGCCAGGGTGCAGATGTCGATCACCAGCCGCCGCTTGAGCGTCAGCGAATAGGCCAGCGTCAGCGCGAAGTAGATCGCGAGCACCGCCGAAAAGCCCGCCGGCAGCGCCGCCAGCGCCAGCGCGAAGGCCCCGCCCAGCAGGACCGGCGCCATCGCCAAACCGTGCGCGATGGGCAACGCGCCGCTGGCCAGGGGCCGATGGCGCTTGCGCGGATGGGCGCGGTCGGCCGACAGGTCGAGCAGGTCGTTGACGATGTAGACGCAAGAGGCCGTCAGGCTGAAGCACGCGAAGCCGAGCGCCGCGGCGCCCAGCGTCGCGCCGTCGAAGCGGTGCGCGGCCAGCGGCGGCACGAAGATCAGCGCGTTCTTGAGCCATTGATGCGGGCGCAGCGCCCGAAGATGCGGGATCAGGCGACGCGAAAGCGGCTGCGGCGGCGCAAGGTGCTCGGCGCGGGGGGCGGCGCCCTCGGCCAGGCGACGCAGGCGCGGCCCGGCGCCGACGGTGATCGCGGTGCGGGCGTGGCGCCACACCGCCAGATCGGCCGCGCTGTCGCCGACATAGTCGAAGCCGCGCTCGCCATAAAGGGCGGTCAGGAGCGCCGCCTTGGCCTCGCCCTTGAGGTTGCGCTCGGGCGTCGAGCCGTGGACCTCGTCGAACAGGCCCAGCGCGTCGGCGATCTCGCGCGCCACGCGCTCGTCCGTGGCGGTGACCAGGGCCACCCGCTCGCCGGCCGCGCGGGCGGCCTCGATGCGCGCCTTGACCGCGGGCTCGATGGGAAGGGCGCGCGGGTCGGGGCGCGCGATGTCGGCCAGCGCGGCCTTGAAGGCGGCGCGGCCGCGGCGCAGGGCGCCCAGCGCGGCCAGGGTGCGCAGCGGCGCGCGCGCAAGCGCGGCGAAGAAGGTCTCGAGAAGCATGTCCGTCCGGATCAGCGTCCGGTCAAGATCGACGACAAGCACGCGGCGCTCCGCTTCATCCGCCTGCGCGCCGCCCGGACGGCGCACCGGCGGCACGCGCGGCGCCCGGCGCGCCGCGGGGCGCAGGATAGGGCGCCCGCGCGCGCACGGCCAGACGGCTGTTCGGCGCCATCCGCCGTCTGCATGGCCGCGGCGCCCGGGCGTGCCGGACGGGCGCGCGCCGCGGCCGTCGGGCGCGGCGCGGGGCTTGCGGTCGGGGCGGGGCGTTGGGGGCGGGGCGTCGGGGGCGGGGCGTCAGGCGCGCGGGGGGGCGGCGCGGCCGCGGGCGCCGGCGACCAGATCCTCGATATAGCGCCCATAGCCCGACTTGCGCAGCGGCGCCGCCAGGGCCAGCGCCGCCTCGTCGTCGATCCAGCCCTTGCGCCAGGCGATCTCTTCGGGACAGGCGATCTTGAACCCCTGGCGGTCCTCGATGGTCTGTACGAAGGCGCCCGCCTGGAGCAGGCTTTCATGCGTGCCCGTGTCGAGCCAGGCGTAGCCGCGGCCCATGATCTCGACGAACAGGTCGCCGCGCCGCAGATAGGCCTTGTTGACGTCGGTGATCTCGAGCTCGCCGCGCGCCGAGGGGCGGACCGCGGCGGCGATGTCGAGCACGTCGTTGTCGTAGAAATAAAGCCCCGTCACCGCGTAGTTCGACTTGGGCTCGGCGGGCTTCTCCTCGATGTCCAGCGCGCGGCCCTGATCGTCGAAATGCACGACGCCGTAGCGCTGGGGATCGCGCACGTGATAGCCGAACACGGTCGCGCCCTTTTCGCGCGCGGCGGCGGCGGCAAGCAGCTCGACCAGCCCGTGGCCGTAGAAGATGTTGTCGCCCAGAACCAGCGCCACGCGGTCGGCGCCGACGAAGTCGCGCCCGATGACGAAGGCCTGCGCCAGCCCGTCGGGGCTGGGCTGGACGGCGTAGCTCAGCGACAGGCCCCATTGCGCGCCGTCGCCCAGAAGGCGGCGGAAGGCTTCGGCTTCGTGCGGCGTGGTGATGACCAGGATCTCGCGGATGCCCGCCAGCATCAGCGTGCTGAGCGGGTGATAGATCATCGGCTTGTCATAGACCGGCAGCAGCTGCTTGGACACCGCGATCGTGACCGGGTGCAGCCGCGTGCCCGAGCCGCCGGCAAGAATGATGCCCTTCATGTCTGCAAACCCCTTGCGGCTGAAAATGCTTCGGGTTCTTCGGCCTGGATGATGCGCAGCACGCGCTCCAGCCCTTCCTCCCATGGCGCGGGCGGGGCGCCGAAGACCTGCGCGAAGCCCGTGCAGTCGAGCGTCGAGTTGGCCGGACGCCGCGCCGGAGTGGGGTATTCGTCGGCGCCGATGCGCTCGATGCGCGGCGCGCGCGCGATCATGCCCAGCGCCGCGGCGCGCGCGAAGATGCGCTCGGCGAAGCCCGCCCAGCTGACCGGCGCGCCCGAGCCGGCGTAGTGCTGCACCCCCCAGACCGGCGCGCCGGCGGGGGCGGTCAGGCGCGGCGCGATGGCCAGGATCGCCTCGGCCAGGTCCAGCGCCGAGGTCGGACGGCCGATCTGATCGTCCACCACCCGCAGCGATTCGCGCGCCGCCAGTCCCAGCATGGTGCGCACGAAGTTCCTGCCCCAGGGCGAGAACACCCAGCTTGTGCGCAGGACCAGCGTGCGCGGATTGGCCGCCAGCGCGCGCCGCTCGCCCTCGAGCTTCGAGGCGCCGTAGACGCAAAGGGGCCCGGTCGGATCGTCGGGCCGCCACGCGCCCGCCCGCGCGCCGTCGAAGACGTAGTCGGTCGAGACATGCGCCAGCGCGCAGCCCGCCTCGGCCGCGGCGCGGGCCAGGGCGGCGACGCCCTCGGCGTTGACGGCGTGCGCCAGGGCGGGCTCCTGCTCGGCGCGGTCGACGGCGGTGTAGGCGGCGGCGTTCACCACCAGATCGGGCGACAGCGCGGCCACGGCCCGCGCGGCCTGGTCGGGGCGGGTCAGGTCGGCCTGCTCGCGGCCCAGAAAGATCAGCTCATGGGGGCTGCGCGCCGCCGCCAGGGCGCGCGCAAGCTGTCCGCCGCGGCCGATGACGAGGATGCGCATCAGCCCGTTCCCAGCCTCTTGCCGTCATAGCGGCGGGCGCGGATCTCGCGCCACCAGGGCTCGTGGGCCATGAACCAGTCGAGCGTGGCGTCGAGCCCGCTCTCGAACGTCTCGCGCGGGGTCCAGCCCAGCTCGCGCTCGATCAGGCTGGCGTCGATGGCGTAGCGCAGATCGTGGCCGGGGCGGTCCTGAACGTGCTCGATCAGGCGCTCGTGCGGGGCGCGGTCGGGATAGCGCGCGTCCATCCAGGCGCAGATGGCGCGCACCACCTGCATGTTGGTCCGCTCGGCCCGGCCGCCGATGTTGTAGGTCGCGCCCACGCGCCCGCGCGTCAGCACCAGCCACAGCGCGCGCGCGTGGTCGTCCACATGCAGCCAGTCGCGCACGTTCAGGCCCTGGCCGTAGACCGGCATGGGGCGGCCTTCGCGCGCGGCGATGGCCATGACGGGGATCAGCTTTTCGGGGAACTGCCAGGGGCCGTAATTGTTCGAGCAGTTCGAGGTCACCACCGGCAGGCCATAGGTTTCGCCCCAGGCGCGCACCAGGTGGTCGGACCCGGCCTTCGAGGCCGAATAGGGGCTGTTGGGCCGGTAGGGCGTGGTCTCGGTGAAGGGCGGATCGTCCGGGCCGAGGCTGCCGTAGACCTCGTCGGTCGAGACGTGATGGAAGCGGAACGCCTGCTTGCGCGCGCCGGGAAGGGCGGACCAGTATTCGCGCGCGGCCTCGAGCAGCGTGAAGGTGCCGACAAGATTGGTGCGGATGAACTCGGCCGG
Organism: Oceanicella actignis; assembly: GCF_900111545.1. NCBI lineage: Bacteria > Pseudomonadati > Pseudomonadota > Alphaproteobacteria > Rhodobacterales > Paracoccaceae > Oceanicella > Oceanicella actignis. Next base: position 340,061 of record NZ_FOHL01000001.1, on the reverse strand, counting down.
GCCGTCGATCGAGCGGTCCACATGGGATTCGGCCGCCAGGTGCATCACCGCGTCGGGCTGATGGCGCGCGAAGACGGCGCGCATGGCCTCGAGATCGGCGATGTCGGCGCGCTCGAGCGCGTAGTCGGGGCTGTCGGCGCATTCCTCCAGCGCCTCGGGGGTGGCGGCGTAGGTCAGCTTGTCGACGTTGACCACGCGCGCGCCCTCGTTGCGCATGGCGTTGCGGATGACGGCCGAGCCGATGAAGCCGGCGCCGCCGGTGACCAGAAGCTTGATGCTCATGCCTCGCCCTCCTGCGGCGAAGGATCGTAGACGAAGGGCGAGGCGAATTGCGCCATGCGCGGCGCGGCGGCGTCCTTGTCGGACAGGATCGGCGCCGTCACGCCGGCCTCGGCCAGCGGCCAGGCGATGGCCAGATCGGGGTCGTCCCAGGCCACGGCGCCGTCGCAGGCCGCGTCGTAATGAGCGTCGACCTTGTAGATGACCTCGGCCTTCGGAGTCAGCGTCAGAAAGCCGTGCAGAAAGCCGCGCGGCGCCAGCAGCTGCGCGCCGTTCTCGGCCGACAGCACCGCTGCGGCCCAGCGCCCGAAGGTGGGCGAGCCGCGGCGCACGTCCACCGCGACGTCCCAGATCGCCCCCGCCACGCAGCGCACCAGCTTGGTCTGGGCGGCGGGCGGCGCCTGGTAGTGCAGGCCGCGCAGCGTGCCCGCCGCGGCGCTGAACGAGTGGTTGTCCTGCACGAAGTCGTGCGCCAGCCCGGCCGCCGCCATGGCGCGGGCGTTCCAGGTTTCCGAGAACCACCCGCGCGCATCGGCGAAGCGGCGCGGGCGTATCAGCTTGAGGCCCGGCAGGCCCAGATCCTCGATCTCCATCGCGTCCTTCCGGGATGCGCGCGGCGGCGCGTTCAGGGCAGCAGGTCGAAACGTTTGCTCAGGGTCAGGTAGACGCGGTGGTTGTCGCCGCGCGCGCCTTCCGTGTCGCGCCAGAAATACGAATAGCCCGCCGTCAGGTCGACCGTGCGCGTCAGCGCGTGCGAGACGCTCATGCCGAAGCCGGTCGAGAGCTGGTCCTCGATCGTGTCCTCGTCGGTCGAGGACAGGGCCGTGCGGAAGGCGACGGTGGCGTTCGCGCCCAGGCTGGTGTCGGCGTTGACGGCGTGGCTCAGCCCCAGCCGCAGCGAGGCGACGTTGCTCAGCGCGCCGAGCGAGCTGGGCGTGACGTCGTTGCTCAGACCCAGCGAATAGACCGTGTCCGGCCCCTCGTATCTGAGCCCGAAGCCGGCGTCGGCGGACAGCTGCGTGTCGCTCTCGCGCCGGCCGGTGATGGTGCTGGTGCGCTTGGAAAAGGTCACCGCGGGGCCCAGGCGCCCGCTCAGCGACAGGCGCGGCGTGGCGTCGTGCGAGACGCTGGCGTTCGCGCTCCAGGTCCAGGATTCGCGGTCGCGCGCGTCGTCCGCCTCGAAGCGGCTGAGCGAGGTGTTGAGCCCCGCCCCGGTGCGCGGGGTCAGCGCCACGCTCCATCCGGCGCCGGCCGAGATCGTGCGGGTGGGCGTCAGCGTCGATCCGGCCGCGACGCTGGAATAGTCGGTGTCGCGGACGTTGAACGAGAGCGAGACGCTGTTGCGGGCGTTGATCTCGTGCGACAGGCTCAGCCCGGCGCGCCAGGTGATTTCGGTCGAGGTGTCCTCGAAGTCGCGGTCCTCGATGGCGACCTCTCCGCCCTCGTCGACGACCAGAACGCCCTCGGTGGCCAGGTAGTTGACCGGCCGCACCACCAGCCCGAACGTGCCGCGCAGCGTGGCGTCGTCGAAGGCGTAGGCGTAGGCGGCGGACAGGTCGGGGAACAGGCCCGTCAGGTCGTCCTCGGCGTCGCCCGTGGCCAGGGTCGCGTCCACGCCGGTGGCCAGCGACAGCGACGAGCGCGGCGTTTCGAGGGCGTAGGCCAGGTTCAGGCGCGTCGTCGAGCGCAGGCCGGAATCGCCGCCATCCGTCGCAAGGGTGGGGTTCGTCGCGGCCGCGAAGGTCTGGCTGAGCGTCGCCCGCAGCGACTGGTCGGCCGCGCCGGGCCCCGCCAGCGCCGCGGCCGCGGCGGCCGCCGTCGCCGCCAGCGCGCGGCGGCGGGCGGCGGGGGTCGTGCGCATGCGCGCCATGCCGCGCGCCTTCAGTCGAACAGGCCGCGTTCGGGAACGACGATCACGTCGCCGTCCTTGACAAGGACGTTCCCCAGCGCGGCCATGCCGTCTTCGATGCGCTCGTAATCGAAGGTCATGACCTCCGTCTCGGTCCCGTCTTCGTCGTGGCGCCGCAGCTGAATCCCGTCCAGCTTCGCGAAGCGCCCCGGTCCGCCGGCCAGCGCCAAGGCCTGCAGCAGGTTGGTCGGCCGGGTCAGCTCGAGCGCGCCTGGGCGCGCCACCTGCCCGATGACGAAGACGGTGGCGGCCTGCTCTTCGTCCACCACCTCGTCCCGGGCCGCGATGTAGCGCAGCGAGACGGTCACCGTCGGCGTGATCTCGAAGCCGCGGGCGAAGCGCTTGCGCAGCACCTCCTGCAGCTGTTCGGGGGAAAGCCCCTCGGCGCGGACCGAGCCGGCGATCGGCAGGGTGATGCGGCCGTCGGGGCGCACCAGAACGGTCTGGTTGAGGTTCGGATCCTCCAGAACCGAAACGGCCAGCTGGTCGCCCGGCTGGATCTTGTAAAGCTCTTCCTGCGCGCCGGCCTGGTCGGCGCTCCAGAGAATCGCGGCCAGAAGGCCCATCGCGGCGAACACCAGTTTCTTCAAGTTCCGTCCCCCCGGAAAGCGGCGCATGCGCATGGCGCAGCGCGATGGAAAATGCATTGGACGCATATCACTACAAACGCCGCCGCCGCGCAAGCGCCGCACGCCCCGCGGCGCGCGGGGCGGGCCGGACGCGCCGGGATTTACCCAGATTCAGGTTGAATTTTATCAAACCTTGTGGGACCTTGACGCCTGTGAGGTGGTTGTGATGCCGCGTCGTTTTTGAGCGGCGGAGCGATTTTTACGGATCGGCGCAAGCCGAGCGGCGGATTTTCGCCGACGATGGGGGATGAGGCATTGTATCACGAAGCGACCGAGGGGCGTTCGGGCTTGGCCCATGGCATGGCCGAAGCCGAGGGCCGCGCGCGCGGGATCTATGCGCGCTGGGGCAAGCGGGCGCTCGATCTGCTGCTGGTGATCGCCGCCGCGCCGATCGTGGCGCCGGTGGTCTTTCTGCTGGCGCTTCTGGTGCGGCGCGACGGCGGGCCGGCCTTCTATTCGCAAGAGCGCGTGGGCATGGGCGGCAAGCGCTTCCGCTGCTGGAAGCTGCGCACGATGGTGCCCGACGCCGAGGCGCGCCTGGCCCGGCTGCTGGAGAGCGACCCCGAGGCCGCCCGCGAGTGGCGCGAGCGTCAGAAGCTGCGCCGCGATCCGCGCGTGACGCGGATCGGCGCCTTCCTGCGCAAGTCCTCGCTCGACGAGCTGCCGCAGCTGTGGAACGTGCTGCGCGGCGAGATGAGCCTGGTCGGCCCGCGCCCCTTCCTGCCCGAGCAGGAAGAGCTCTATCCCGGCACGGCCTACTACGCGCTGCGCCCGGGGCTGACGGGCTACTGGCAGGTGGGCGACCGGAACGATTCGTCCTTCGCGGCCCGCGCCGTGCATGACGCGCGCTATGCGCGCGAGATCAGCCTGGCGGCCGATGTCGCGACGATCCTGCGCACGGTCGGGGTGGTGCTGCGGCAGACCGGCTGCTGAGCGGCGCCCGCGACCCGGAAGACCGACGCAAGGAAACGAAGAAGGCCCGCGGGCGGCAGCGCCCGCGGGCCTTTCCTTTTTCCGTCCGGCCCTGTCCGCGGCGGATGCGCGGGGCCGGGCTCCGGCCGGCGGATCGCGTCGGGCGGGGCGCGCGGCCCCGCCCGGGCGGTTCAGCCGTGCAGGTCGAAGCGGTCGGCGTTCATCACCTTGTTCCAGGCGGCGACGAAGTCCTGCACGAAGCGCTCGTCGGCGTCGTCGGCGCCGTAGACCTCGGCGATGGCGCGCAGCTGCGAGTTCGCGCCGAACACCAGATCGACCCGGGTCGCGGTCCACAGCGTTTCGCCGCTTTCGCGGTCGCGGCCCTCGAACAGGTCGGCCTTCTCGGAGGTCGGACGCCACTCGACGCTCATGTCCAGAAGGTTGACGAACCAGTCGCGGGTCAGCTGGCCCTTGCGCCGGGTGAACACGCCATGCGGCGAGTCGCCGTGGTTCAGCCCCAGAACGCGCATTCCGCCGATCAGCGCCGTCATCTCGGGCGCGGTCAGGCCCAGAAGCTGCGCGCGGTCGAGCAGCAGCTCTTCGGCCGAAACGGCGAAGTCGCATTTGAGGTAGTTGCGGAAGCCGTCATAGACCGGCTCGAGCACCTCGAAGGACTCGGCGTCGGTGTGCTCTTCGCCCGCATCGACGCGGCCCGGAGCGAAGGGAACCTCGACCTCATGGCCGGCGTCGCGCGCCGCCTTCTCGATCGCGGCCGCGCCGCCCAGCACGATCAGATCGGCCAGCGACACCTTCTTGCCGCCGGGCGCGGCGGCGTCGAACTCGGCCTTGATCGCTTCGTAGATCGGCAGGGCGCGAGCCAGAAGCTCGGGCTCGTTGACCTCCCAGCCGCGCTGCGGCGCAAGGCGGATGCGCGCGCCATTGGCGCCGCCGCGCCGGTCCGAGCCGCGGAAGGTGGCCGCCGAGGCCCAGGCGACCTTGGCCAGCTCGGCCGTCGTCAGCCCCGAGTCCAGCAGCCGCGCCTTGAGCGCGCGGATGTCCTCGGCCTCGATCAGCGGGTGATCGGCCGCCGGCAGGGGGTCCTGCCACAGGAAGTCCTCCTTGGGCACGTCCGGGCCCAGATAGCGGATCTTCGGCCCCATGTCGCGGTGGGTCAGCTTGAACCAGGCCTTGGCGAAGGCGTCCGCGAACTCGTCGGGGTTGGCGTGGAAGCGGCGCGAGATCTTCTCGAACTCGGGGTCCATGCGCATGGCCATGTCCGCGGTGGACATCATGATCGGCACGCGCTTGGACGGATCCTCGGGATCGGGGGCCATGTCCTCGGGCTTGAGGCCGATGGGCGTCCACTGCCAGGCGCCGGCGGGCGACTTGGTCAGCTCCCACTCGTAGCCGAACAGCACGTCGAAATAGCCCGTGTCCCAGCGGATCGGGTTCGGGGTCCAGGCGCCCTCGAGACCCGAGGTGATGGCGTCGCGGCCCTTGCCGCTGCCGTAGGTCGAGATCCAGCCGAGGCCCATCTGGTGGATCGGCGCGGCCTCGGGCTCTGGGCCGACATGCGACGGATCGCCCGCGCCATGGGTCTTGCCGAAGGTGTGCCCGCCGGCGGTCAGGGCGACGGTCTCGTAATCGTTCATGCCCATGCGCGCGAAGGTCTCGCGGATGTCGCGCGCCGAGGCCAGCGGATCGGGATTGCCGTTCGGCCCCTCGGGGTTGACGTAGATCAGGCCCATCTGAACGGCGGCCAGGGGGCTTTCGAGCTCGCCCTCCTTCATGTGGCGCGAGTCGCCCAGCCATTCGGATTCAGGGCCCCAGTAGATGTCCTCCTCGGGCTCGTAGATGTCCTCGCGGCCGCCGCCGAAGCCGATGATCTTGCCGCCCATCGACTCGATGGCCATGTTGCCCGCCAGGATCATCAGATCGGCCCAGGACAGGCGGGCGCCGTATTTCTTCTTGATCGGCCACAGCAGCCGGCGCGCCTTGTCGAGGTTGGCGTTGTCGGGCCACGAGTTCAGCGGCGCCAGCCGCTCGTTCCCGCGCGAGGCGCCGCCGCGGCCGTCGCCGGTGCGGTAGGAGCCGGCCGAGTGCCAGGCCATGCGGATGAACAGGCCGCCGTAGTGGCCGTAATCGGCGGGCCACCAGCTTTGGCTGTCGGTCATCAGCGCGTGCAGGTCGCGCTTGACGGCCTCGAGGTCAAGCTTCTGGAACTCCTTGCGATAGTCCACCTTGCCGGCCAGCGGATCGCCCGCCGGGGGCTGCTGGTGCAGGATGCGGAGGTTGAGCTGGTTGGGCCACCAGTCGCGGATCGAACGCGCCCCGAGGCGCGCCTGCGTGTGAATGACGGGGCATTTGCCCCCGCCGCTCGCGTGAACGTTCATGGTGCTCTCCTGTCATGGCCGCGGCGCGATGCGCGCGGCTGGTCGGCGACGCGCGCCCAGGGGGCGGCGCATCGCTTGGCAGGGGATTGGTAGCAGCTTTGCGCGATTTGGAAAAATTTGAAATTCTTCGGTCGACGATAGGTAAAACCTATCGCCCCGGGCCCTCAGATGCGCGGCAGCACGTAATCGGGCCACAGATCGGCGCGCGCCATGTCGCGCCCGGCGCGGCCCTGGTGGATCGAGCCGGAATCCGTCACCAGCGCCGCCGACATGCCCGCCGCAAGCCCGCCCAGAACGTCGGTGTGCAGCGTGTCGCCGACCATCACCGCGCGCTCGGGGGCGGTTCCGGCGCGGGCCAGGACGCGCTCGAAGATCGCGCCGAAGGGCTTGCCGTAGAATTGCGGCGTCACGCCGGGGATCTCGGCCAGCATGTGCGCAAAGCGCCCCGGCTCCTGGCTGTGGCCGCGGTCGCGCGGGGCCGCAAGGTCGGGGTTGCCGACCAGAACCGGGCGCGGATCGCGCGCCAGCGTCTCGGCCAGCATGGCCTGGCGCGCGGGCGTCCACGCGCCCGAGCCCAGCAGCAGAAAGCCCTCGGCGCCGGCGTAGTCGGCTGGATCGTCCAGCAGGAAACGCGCGTCCAGTCCCTCGAGCTCTTCCTCGCCCCAGGCGGGGTCGGCCATCACGCCCCAGCGGCGCGGGGGCTGGTCCTGCAGCGCGGCCAGCAGGGTCTCGCGGCTGGAAACCACCTCGTCCGGCGCGAAGTCGAAACCCAGCGCCGCGTAGCGCGCCAGAAGGCGGCTTTTGGGATAGCCCGCGGCGTTGGTGGCGACCACCACCTTCTTGCCCATGGCGCGCAGCCGGGCGATGCGCTCGGCCGCGCCGGGCACGGCGCGCTCGCCGATGTTCAAGACGCCGAACGCGTCGAGCACGAACAGGTCGAACGAGGCGGCCAGCGCGCCCAGATCGGGCGCCGGCCGCGCCGCGCCGCGGCGCGGCGCGCGCGGCAGCCGCGGCGCGGCGCGCAGATACAATGCGAAGATCGCCTCGGGGCCCGAGGCTTCGCGCTCTTGCAACGTCATCAGATGATCGCCCCGCGCACCTTGGCCGAAACCCACTCGCTCGCGCCGACGGCGGCAAGGATGATGAGCAGGATCAGCGACACCTGCCCCCAGGCCAGCGTGTTCAGCGACGAGGACAGCTCGAGCCCGATGCCTCCGGCGCCGACCAGCCCTAGCACGGTGGATTCGCGGATGTTGATGTCCCAGCGGAACACCGCGACGCCGGCGAAGGCGGGCATGACCTGCGGCACGATCCCGTAGGCCATCACCTGCCAGCGCGAGGCGCCCGTGGCCGCGATGGCCTCGACCTGGGTTTCGTCGATCTCCTCGATCGCTTCGTAAAGCAGCTTGGCGCAGAAGCCGATCGAGCGGATGGCGATGGCCACGATGCCCGCGAACACGCCCGGGCCGATGATCGCGATCAGAAGCAGCGCCCAGATCAGCGAGTTGATCGAGCGCGTGGCCACGATGATCAGCAGCGCCGGCGGGCGCAGCAGCCAGCGCGAGGGCGTCGTGTTGCGCGCCGCCAGGAACGCCACCGGCACGGCCATGACCAGCGCCCCCAGCGTGCCCAGCGTGGCGATGTTGATCGTGTCCCACAGCGGAACCCACAGCCGGTCGATGTAGGACCAGTCGGGCGGGGTGGCGCGGTCGAGGATGTCGCCGGCGATGCGCGGCGCGTCCCACACGAAGAACCACGTCGTCGATTCCGAGATGCGGTTCCAGCACCACACGAAGGCCGCGACGCCGATCAGCCACGCGCTCCAGCGCAAGAGCGACTGCGCGGGGGTGAAACGGCGCCAGATGCGGCGGCCCTGGGGGTCGATGCGCTCGGCCATCACTGCACCCTCGCGCGGACAATGCCGGACAGGTATTCGAGCCCCATCACGATGGCGATGATCATGATCAGGATCGCCGCGGCGGTGTCGAACTCGTAACGGTCGAAGGCGGTGTTCAGCGTCGCGCCGATGCCGCCGGCGCCGACCAGCCCCAGCACCGCGCTTTCGCGAAAGTTGATGTCGATGCGATACATGGACAGCCCGATCAGCCGCGGCATGAACTGCGGCTGGACGCCGTAATTGATCCATTGCAGCCAGCGCGCGCCGGTGGCGCGCACGGCCTCGGCCTGCACGCGGTCCATGGCCTCGATGTCCTCGGCCAGCAGCTTGGACAGAAAGCCGATGGTGGCGAAGGACAGGGTCAGGAACCCGGCCAGCGGCCCGAAGCCGAAGATCGCGACCAGCAGGATGGCGACGATCACCTCCTGAAACGCGCGGCTGACGGCGATCAGGCCGCGGCAGGCCAGATAGACCGGCAGCGGCGCGACGTTGCGCGCGGCGCCCAGCCCGATGGGGATCGACACGCCGATGCCCACCACCGAGGCCGCCACCGTCATCACGATGCTTTCCAGCATCCCGGCGTAGATGTCCGAGGCGCGGCTGGTGAAGTCGGGGCTCATGAAGGCGGCGATGAAGGCGGCGCCGCGGTCCAGCCCCTCATAGACGCGGGCCCAGTTGACCTCGACCGAGGCGACGGCCAGCGCCAGATAGACCAGCGCCCCGATCCCCAGCGCCCAGCGCAGCCAGGCGCGCCGGATCAGCGGCGGCTTGCGCCAAGGGCGGCCCAGCCGCGCCTCGAGCGCCATCTGCGCCTCGGCTTCGCTGACGGTCATGCGCCCCCCGCGCCGGCGGGAAGCGGCGCAGCCTCTGCTTCGTCCTCGTCCTCGGGCTTGCGGATGGTGGCCTCCCAGTCCTCTTCGCCGTAGATCTGGGTCAGCACCTCGGCGGTGAGCGCGTCGGGCGGGCCGTCGAAGACGACGCGGCCCTTCTGCAGGCCGATGACGCGGTTCACGAACATCTGCGCCAGCGCGACGTCGTGGATGTTGATGATGGCGGCAAGCCCGCGCTCGGCGCACAGCTCGACGATCAGGCGCATGATCTGGCGGCTGGTCTTGGGGTCGAGCGAGGCCGTCGGCTCGTCGACCAGCAGCAGCGCCGGGTCCTGGATCAGCGCCCGGCAGATGCCCACGCGCTGGCGCTGGCCGCCCGACAGCTCGTCGGCGCGCTTGTCGGCCATGTCCAGCAGGCCGACGCGGTCGAGCAGGCGATAGGCCTCGTCCACGTCCTTTTGCGGGAAGCGACGCGTGAAGCTGCGCCAGAAGCCCACATAGCCCAGGCGCCCGGACAGGACGTTCTCCATCACCGTCAGGCGCTCGACCAGCGCGTATTCCTGAAAGATCATGCCCATGCGCCGCCGCTGCCGGCGCAGCGCCGCCTGGCTCAGCCGCGTCAGGTTCACGTCGTCCAGCCAGGCCGCGCCCGAGCTGGGCTCGACCAGGCGGTTGATGCAGCGGATGAGGGTGGATTTGCCCGCGCCGGACGGGCCGATCAGGGCCACGATCTGCCCGGCGGGAATCTCCAGATCCACGGCCTGCAGGGCCATGTCGCCGGTCGGGTAGGTCTTGGTCAGCTTCTCGAGTCTGAGCATGCGCGCCTCATGATCGCGCGGCGCCCAGGGGCGGGCGCCGCGCGGTTCCTGTCACTGGCAGGTGTACTTGACGCCGTTGGCCGCGTCGATCTTGCGGATGACGGCCCAGAAGTCCTTGTAGTTCATGGGAATGAACTGCGACTCGCCCGACTTCGAGAACTCTTCCTGCAGGGTCGTGCCCTCCCAGTCGAAGGTGAAGAAGGCCTCCTTGATCTTCTCCTGCAGCTCGGGCTTGAGGTTGTAGACCACGCCGAAGCCCGTGGTGGGGAAGGTCTCGGACTTGTAGATCGAGACGACCTGATCGGGCGTGATGACGCCGCGCCGGATCATGCGGTGCATGACCGAGTTGGCGATGGCGGCGGCGTCGTAATCCTTGTTGGCCACGCCCAGGATCGAGTTGTCATGCTTGCCCGAGAAGACGGGCTCGAAATCGCGCTCGGGCAGCATGTCGAAATCGGCCTTGAGGATGGCCGAGGGCGCCTTGAAGCCCGAATTAGAGGTCGGCGAGGTGAAGGCCAGCTTGCGCCCGCGGATGTCCTCGACCTTCTCGATGCCCGAGCCGGGATAGGTGATGATCTCCATCTCGTAGCCGAAGCTGCCGTCGTCGGAGGCCATGATCGTGAACGGACGGAAGCCCGCGCAGTTCACCGCCAGCGGGTTCGAGCCGGTGTTGAAGCCCGAGATGTGCAGCCGCCCCGAGCGCATGGCCTCGATCTGGGCGGCGTTGGACTGGACCGGGAAGAACACGACCTTCTTGCCGGTCACCTTCTCGAGATGCGCCAGGAAGTCCGACCATGCGGTCTTGTAGACGGCCGGATCCTCGACCGGCGTGTAGGCGAAGATCAGCGTGTCAGGGTCGAGCCACTGCGACGGATCCTCGGGGATGTCGGCGACGAGGTCGCCGTCGCGGTCGCAATAGCGCGCGTCGAGATCGCCTCGGGGGCAGTCCTCGGCGGCCGAGGCCGGGACGGCGAAGGCGGCGGCGCTCAGCAGCGCGGCCGCGCCGGCAAGGATGCGGGTGATCGAGGTCATGCGTCTTCTCTCCCTGTTTGGCGCGGCCCTGGACCGCGCCGCTTCGATCCGGCGCGTTCTGCCCCCTGCGCGCGACGGCATGGCGAAACTTCGGTGACGATTCGACGACAGGCGGGTCGCATGCAGGGGCGCGCTCTTCCTTTCGGTTTCGCTCGAAGCGTTGCGGTTTTTTGCGCCCCGCGCAAGGATGATTGTTGCGCGCGGCGCCGTTCGGTGCTGAATTGCCCGCTCGCCCGGCGCATCGGCGCCCGGCGGCATCTTTCACCCATTGCGCAGGAGGTTCGGCATAGTCGGGTTCGCGCTTCATCTGGCCGGCGCGGTTGCGCTTCTTCTTTGGGCGGTGCGGATGATCCGCACCGGAGTCGAACGCGGATTCATGCCCCAGCTGCGCGCGGCGTTGCGCTCGGCGAATGGCGGTTCGCTGCGCGCCGCCATCCTTGGCGTGCCCGCCGCGCTGGCGCTGCAAAGCTCGACCGCCGTCGCGATCCTGGCCGCCGGCTTCGTCTCGGCGGGCGCGCTGGCCGGGCGCGCGGGGCTGGCGATGACGCTGGGGGCGGATGTCGGCTCGGCGCTGACGGCGCGGCTCTATTCGCTGCCGGTGAGCGCGCTGACCGCGCCGCTGCTGCTGCTTGGCGTCGCGCTGTTCATGAACGCGCGCAACAGGCCCATGAAGCAGGCCGGGCGGATGCTGATCGGGTTGGGGCTGGCGTTCGTCGCCCTCGCCATGATCCGCGAGGCGACGGCCCCGCTGCGCGACAGCCCGATCGTGAACGTGATCATCGGCTATCTGTCGTCGGACCTTGTCGGCGCGTTCGTGTTGGGGGCGCTGCTGGCCTGGGCGATGCATTCGAGCCTTGCGGCGGTTCTGACCTTCGTCGCCTTCGCTTCTCATGACATGCTGCCCGCGCAGGCGGCCGGGGCCATGACTTTGGGCGCCAATCTGGGCGGCGCCGCCATTCCAGCCGTGCTGACGCTGGCGGCGCCGAGCGCGGCGCGGCAGATCATTCTGGCGAACCTGCTGTTTCGCGGCGGCGGCGCGATGATCGCGCTGGCGGCGCTGGCGTTTCTGGAACATGAGCTTGCGCGGCTGGGGCCGACTGCCGCCGAGCAGGTGCTGAACCTGCACCTGGCGTTCAACCTGGCGGTCGCGCTTCTGGCGCTGCCGCTTGCCGGCGGCGCGCTGCGGCTGGCGGCGATCATGGCGCCCGATCGCGGAACGGCGCCGGGGCCGGCGCGCATCAGCAATCTGGATCCTTCGGTTCTCGACTCGCCCGATCTGGCGCTGGGCTGCGCGCGGCGCGAGCTCCTGCGCATGGGCGAAATGGTGCACGCCATGTTGGCGCCGGTGCTCGGGCTGTGCAGCAAGTGGGACGACGAGGTCGCCGGCTTCATCGCCGAGGCCGAGGATCAGGTCGATCGCATGCACTTCGACATCAAGCTCTATGTGGCGAAGCTGCAGCGCGAGCGGCTCACCGACGCCCAGTCGCGCCGCGCCATGGAGATCGCGGCCATGGCCAACAGCTTCGAGGACGCCGCCGACCAGATCTCGACCCAGATGCTGGCCATCGCAAGGCGCCTCAACAACGAGGGGCGGCGGTTTTCGGACGCCGGTCTGAAGGACCTGACCGCGCTGCACGACCGGGTTCTGGGCAACGTGCAGCTGGCGCTGAACCTGTTGCTGAGCGGCGATGTGGAAAGCGCCCGGCACCTGATCGAGGAGAAGGACGCGATCCGGGAGATGGAGAAGGAGCTGCAGGCCCGCCATCTGGCGCGTCTGCGCGACAGTTCGGCCAGCGTCGAGACCAGCAACCTGCATCAGGAGATGCTTCGCGCGCTCAAGCAGGTCCACAGCGCCGTGTGCATCGTCGCCTATTCCATCGTGGAGGATGCGGGCGAGCTGCTGCCCAGCCGCCTGGCCGGCGCGCGGGACGCCGGCGCCTGACGCGGATCAGGAGTTCAGGATGCTCTGAAACGAGCTTTGGCCGGCGGTGATGAGCGCGAGGGCCGGGTTGTAGGTCGTCGAGCCGTTTTCGATGCTTTGCTTGATGAAGAAGCGCTTGATGACGTTTTCCATGACCTCCGGGTCGGCGAGGCCGGATGGATCGTCGATCTTCAGGATCTCCGAGCTCTTGCGCTCGAGCATCTCGACCTGCTTGTCCACGTCGATCGAGCCGAAGCTGTTGGGCAGGCCAAGGGCGGCGGTGACGACCTCGCGCAGCGGCGTGTTGCCGAGGATGGCGAACCATTTGGTCGAGGCGCTCTTGTCGCCGGACACGACGTCGCCGATCTCGCGGCGGAAGTTCATCGCCAACCGCATGTCGTTGTCGACATCGCCCACGGCGGCCTCGAACTGGCGTTCCTGATACCGCGAAATGACCTTTTCGACGAAGGTCGACAGACTGGTGCGGGCGGCGAAGTCGCCGTATCCGAAGTCGCGGGCCAGGTCGCGGTAGCGCGAGTCGACCAGCCGATTGGCGAAGCTTTCAGGATCGAGCGTGCCCTCTTCGAGGACCTTGCGGATGAAGGCCTTCTTGTCGATGTCCTCGTCGAGGCCATATGCTCCGAGGGCCACCTTCAGAAGGCGGCGGTCGTTGACCAGGTCCTCGGCCGTTTTCGCCTCGGCGGCGTGAGCGCGGAAATACGCGATGTCGCGCTGAATCTGCGGGTCCGCGTTGAAGGCCTCGCGCTGGGCGGCCTCGGTGCGTTGGAGCAGGCGCCAACCGGCAAACCCGCTCAGGGGGATCGCCGGCTGGAAGGTCATTGCGCGGCCACCTCGAGCAGGCGCGCCTCGCGCGGGAGAAGGGCGCGGAGCGATTTGAGGGCCGGGTAGAAGCGTTGCTCGAGCACATGCCCGGTGGCTTCGTTCAGGCGCTTCTGGCTGTCCGGGTCGGTGAAGACCTGGCTGAGCTGTTCGATGCCCGTGAGCAGCTGCTTGCGGCCCAGGGCGGCGTCGGCCTCGCCGGCGAGGACGAGCTGGGCGATGTAGCACACCCGGCGGACGGGCGTGTTGGCCTGCTCGGGATGGATGGCGTCGCGCAGGCGAAGGACGTTGGCGTTGGGCGTCAGGATGTTGAGGCGCGAGCGGCGCAGGCCGTTCTCGATGACGACGCCGTTGATCATGACGCGTTCATTGGGCGCGAGCTTCAGGATGAGGCCGGGCATCAGGCGTCTCCGGTGCAGCCGCGCAGACCACGCATGACGGCGGTGTTGATGTCCACCAGAACCGCGGGGTCGGCGTCGCCGGCGAGAACGCGGAGCGTGTGCTGGCGCGTGAACTCGGCGAGATTGAAGATGCGGGCGCGCAGATCGACCGGCAGGGGGTTGGAGTCGAGAAGCACATCCGCGGCGAGGGCCGCCCACAGGCGGTTGTTGTCGTAAAGGGCCCTTGCGAGGTCGGGGAAGGCCTCCTTGCCGCGTTCGGCGGCGTCGGAGATGCGGCTGGTGACCTGGGCGAACACGCGATACTCGTCCTGGCGCGGCGTGCGCAGACCGGTTTGCGCGTTCCCGTAGGCCGTATGCGCGTAGGCGGCGTTCTGCATGGCTTGTTCCTGGGGTGGCGCTGTCGGGTGGCGGCGGGACCGCGCCGCGCCTTTCGAGCGCTGGGCGGCGGCCGGTCAGGTCCGGGGCCGGCCGGCGGCCGGCCCCGGCCGAGGCGTCAGCGGAACAGCGACAGGACGTTCTGCGGCGCCTGGTTGGCGATCGACAGAGCCTGGGTGCCCAGCTGCTGCTGCACCTGCAGGGCCTGGAGGCGCGCCGAGGCCTCTTCCAGATCGGCGTCGACCAGCGAGCCGATGCCCGAGGTGAGCGAGTCGGTCAGCTTGGACACGAAGTCGGCCTGGATCTCGATGCGCTTCTGGACCGAGCCGAAGGCGGCGGCGGCGTCGATGGCCGTGGTGAGCAGCCCTTCGATGCTGCCAAGCGCCGAGGCTGCGCCGGCCGCGGTGCTGACGTCGATGCCCTGGAGGGCGCCCAAGCCGCCGGCACCGGCATTCGTGAACTGGCCGCTCACCGCCAGGTCATCGCTGCCGTTGTTGGTGAAGACGAGCGCGCCCGGGGTGGCGCTGTCATAGTCGACCACCAGGTTCGAGATGCCCAGGGAGTCGATGGCGTTCTTCAGCCCCACCGCCACGATGTCCGCCGGCGTGCTGGCGGCCGCGTCTTCGGCGGTCACCGTATAGGTCACTGTCTGTTCGCCGATGTTGATCGAGATGCTGTCGCCGGCCGCCCAGGCGGCGATGGTGCCGTTCTGGATCATGATCGATTCGCTGCCGCCGCCAGCGTCGAGCGACATGACGAAGGTGTCCTGATTCGCGGAAACCGTCGCAGAGCTGCCGGTCCCGAAGACGTCGTTGGCGGTATAGGTCCCGATCGACAGGTCCTGCGCGGTCACGGTGATCTGGCTGGCGGTCACGTTGCCGGACGAGTCGCGGTCGAGCGAGGCGAGAACGGTCGCGCTGGAGACCGAGCCGTCAACCAGGTTCAGGCCGTTGAACTGGGCGGCGCCGACCACCGAGGCGATCTGGTCGCGCAGGGCGACGATGTCGGTCTGAAGCTTGGCGCGGTCGACGTTGTCTTCCTGCGCCGCGACGATCTTGCCCTTCATCTCGGTCAGAAGGTCGGTGACGGTTTCGGCCGCCTGGCGGGCCACCGCGACGGTGGAGGAGCCGAGCGCCAGCGATTCGGAGATGCCCTTGAAGCCCTTGACGTCGGACTGCATGACCGAGGCGATGGCCCAGACGGCGGCGTTGTCCTTGGCGTTGCCGACCTTCTTGCCGGTCGAGATCTGGCTCTGGACCTGGTCGAGGCCCTTGTTGATGCCCTTGAGGGTCTGGAGCGCGACCATCGCGCTGTTGTTGGTCAGGATGCTGCTCATGCTCTGTCTTCCCTTGGCGGGCGACGCTTTAGCGCCGCGGATTGTCGATGGCCGGGATTTGCCGGCCGCTTCCGCGCCTTCTTGACGTTTGCGGCGCCGGGTGTGGCCGTTCGCCGCGAGGGCCCCTTCTGGGCTGCTGAGACGAGCATCGGGGGAAAATCATAAGAGACGGTTACCCGCCGCGGAAAAATCCGGCGGGTTCATCGAATTGAAAAGATTAACTTTTTTGCAAGGGCTCAGCGCCCCTTGAAGACCGGCGCGCGCTTGTCGCGCATCGCCGCCAGCCCCTCGCGCAGGTCCTCGGAGGCCCAGCAGCGCGCCACGCGGCGGGCGGCGGCCTGGGCGTCGAGCGCGCCGCGCGACAGCTCGCCCAGCGTGCGCTTCATGCCTTGCACCGCCAGGGGCGCCAGGTCGGCCAGGCGGCGGGCGCGGGCCATGGCGACGGCGGGCAGGTCCTCGGGGGCGGTCAGGTCGTCAAGGAAGCCGATTCGGAGAAGGTCCTCGTCCGTGAACTCGTCGGCGGCCAGGAACATGCGGCGCGCGGCCTGAAGCCCGATCACGCGCATGGCGCGGGCCAGCCCGGCCGGTTCGTAGTGAACGCCGAGGCGGGCGGGGGGGACGAAGCAGCGCATCCCGCGCACGCCGATTCGAAAGTCGCAGGACAGCGCGATTTCGGCCCCGCCGCCATAGACCCCGCCGTTCAGCGCCGCGACGGTGGGGAAGGGCAGCGATTCGATCGCGTCGCACAGGGCGGTCAGGGGGTTTTCGCTCCAGGCCTCGCCGCCCACGTCGCCCAGCGAGACGCCGGCGCAGAAGCTGCGGCCCTTGCCGGTCAGGATCATGGCGCGCGGATTGGCGGCGGCGGCCTGGTCGAGGGCGCGGCGCAGGGCGGCGATGTCGTCCAGCTCGAGCGCGTTGTGGCGCTCGGGGCGGTCGAGGGTCAGGGTGGCGACGTCGTTTTCGGCGTGGAAGCGGATCATGGGGGCCTCAGATGTCGAATTCGGCAAGGACGGGGGCGTGGTCCGAGGGGCGCTCCCACCCGCGGGCCTCGCGCAGGATGCGGGCGGCGCGGGCGCGGGTTTCGGGGCCGCCGCGCGCCCAGATGTGGTCGAGCCGGCGCCCGCGGTCCGAGGCGGACCAGTCGCGCGCGCGGTAGGACCACCACGAGTAGAGCTTGCCCTGGGGGATGAGCTCGCGCACCACGTCGCGCCAGCCGCCGGCGCGCATGACGGCGGTCAGCTTCTCGACCTCGACGGGGGTGTGCGAGACCACGTTCAGAAGCTGGCGATGAGACCAGACGTCGTCCTCGCGCGGGGCGATGTTCAGATCGCCGGTCAGGATCTGCGGGCCCTCGGCGGCGGCGAAATGGGCGGCCATCTCGTCAAGGAAGGCCAGCTTGTGGGCGAATTTGGGGTTGGCGACGGGGTCGGGCTCGTCGCCGCCGGCGGGGATGTAGAAGTTGTGCAGCAGCGTGCCGTCGGGCAGGCGGGCGGCGACGTGGCGCGAATCGCCCCTGGCGCACCAGTCCTCGTGCCCCGCGTCGGCGAGCGGGATGCGCGAGAGGATGGCGACGCCGTTGTAGCCCTTCTCGCCGCGGGCGACCACGTGCCGCCAGCCCAGCTCGGCGAAGCCGGCGAGGGGGATCTTGTCGAGGGGGGATTTGATCTCCTGCAGGCAAAGGATGTCGGGGGCGTGTTCGCGCAACAGGCGCAGGACAAGCCCTTCGCGCAGGCGGATCGAGTTTATGTTCCAGGTGCATACGGTGAGGGGCATCGGGGTCTCCGGAGAAGCGACCCCGCCCTTTTAGCGCGCCGTGGCGACGGCGCACACCCCGTCGGCGGCGCTGAGGCGCCCGGCGGGAGGGGGCCGCCGGGCGCCGCCTTGGAGAAGGATCCGGCCGGGCGAGGGGGACCCGGCCTGCGCCGCCGTCGCGCGGCGTCGCTCCTCCTTGGGCGCAATACATCTAGGCGCCCGCGCGCGCGGGGCAAGGGGCGGCTACTGCACCAGGCGGTATCCTCCCGATTCCGTGACCAGGAGGCGCGCCTCCGAGGGGTTGGGCTCGATCTTCTGGCGCAGGCGGTAGATGTGCGTCTCGAGCGTGTGGGTGGTGACGCCCGCGTTGTAGCCCCAGACCTCGTGCAGCAGCACGTCGCGCGGCACCACGGCGTCGCCGGCGCGGTAGAGGAACTTGAGTATGCTGGCTTCCTTTTCGGTCAGCCGGATCTTGCGGTCGTTCTCGTCCACCAGCATCTTCGCCGCCGGCTTGAACACATAGGGGCCGATGGCGAAGACCGCGTCCTCGGACTGCTCGTGCTGGCGCAGCTGGGCGCGGATGCGCGCCAGCAGGACCGGAAAGCGGAACGGCTTGGCGACGTAGTCGTTCGCGCCGCTGTCCAGGCCGAGGATGGCGTCGGCGTCGGTGGCGTGTCCGGTCAGCATGATGATGGGCGACTTGACGCCCTGCTTGCGCATCAGGCGGCAGACCTCGCGCCCGTCCATGTCGGGCAGGCCCACGTCCAGGATCACCAGGTCGTGGATCTGCTCGCGCGCGCGCGTGAGGCCGGCGGCGCCGGTCTCGGCCTCGAACACGTCGAAATCCTCGGTCAGCACCAGCTGGTCGGCCAGCGCCTCGCGCAGGTCGGCGTCGTCGTCCACCAGCAGGATCTTCTTGAGCGCGGCCATGCTCTCTCCTCCGTCCGTCGTCATGCGGCCCCGGGCGGGGCCTTGCGATGCCACCCCTTCGATGTGGCGCAGCCGCGCGCGGCGCGCAAACCCCGGCGCTGCGCCTTCACGCAAGCGTCAGCGGCGGCGGGCGATTGTTTCAACGCCCGCCAGCGCCCTATATAACGCGCCATGACCCCGGAGGCGCCATGACCCTTGCCCTGACCATAGAGGAGCGCGCCGCGCGCGCGCGCGCCGAGCTGCGCATCGGCGCGGCGGCGGCCCTGACCAGCGGCGCGCGCGCCGCCCTGATCGGCGCGGCCGAGGCGCTGGCGCCCGAGCGGCTCGAGGACATGCGGCGCCTGGGCGCGTCGCTGGACCTGGCGATCACGGCGCGGCGGGCCGAAACGCTCAAGGCCCGGGCCTATGACGGCGACATCGCGCGCATCATCCTCGGCCCCGAGGACGGCGCCGCGCTGATCCGCAGCGCCGCCGATCCGGCCTCGGATCTGGACGCGCCGCTCAAGGGGCCGTTCCGCACCCGGCGCGAGGGCCCGGCCGACCTGCACCGCGCCGCGATCCGCCTGACCAAGCAGGCGCATCTGCTGCCCGCCGCGCTGGTGGCCGAGCTGCCCGGCGGGGCCGAGCAGGCGCGCGCCCTGGCGGCCGAGCACGGCCTGTCGGTGCTGGACGCGGCCGAGCTGGCGGCCGCCGAGGCAGAGGCGCTGGTCGTGGACCCGGTTGCGCGCGCCCGCGTGCCGCTGGCCGCCTCCGAGGCGGGGCGCGTGCATGTCTTTCGCCCGCGCGACGGCTCGGAAGAGCATTACGCGGTCGAGATCGGCGATCCGCCCCGCGACGCGCCGGTGCTGGCGCGGCTGCATTCGGCCTGCTTCACGGGCGACGTGATCGGCTCGCTCAAATGCGACTGCGGCCCGCAGCTGCGCGCGGCGCTGGCGCGCATGGCGCAGGAGGGGGCGGGCGTGCTGCTCTACCTCAACCAGGAGGGGCGGGGCATTGGCCTCGCGAACAAGATGCGCGCCTATTCGCTGCAGGATCAGGGCTTCGACACGGTCGAGGCCAATCACCGCATCGGCTTCGAGGATGACGAGCGCGATTTCCGCATCGGCGCCACGATCCTGCGGCGGCTGGGCTTTTCGGCGGTGCGGCTGCTGACCAACAACCCGCGCAAGGTCGGCATGATGGAGCAATCGGGCCTGACGGTGGCCGAGCGCGTTCCCCTGATCGTGGGCGAGAACCCGCTCAACGCCGCCTATCTGCGCACCAAGGCCGCCAAGAGCGGGCATCTGATGTGAGCCCGGACGATCTGCTCGTCACCCCCTGGGGCGCGCTGTTTCGCGGGCGCTTCATGCCCTGCGCGGTGGGGCGGGGCGGCATCGCGCGCGACAAGCGCGAGGGCGACGGCGTCACCCCCGCCGGGCGCTTCGCCCTGCTGGGGGTGTGGTGGCGGCCCGATCGCGGGCCGAGGCCGCGGGCGGATGCGCGCGCCATCGGGCCGGGGATGGGCTGGTCCGACGATCCGGCCGATCCGCTCTACAACCGGCCCGTGCGGCTGGGGCGGGGCTTCGGCGCCGAGCGCATGCGCCGCGCCGATCGCCTTTACGACCTGGTGGGCGACATCGACTGGAACCGCGCCGCGCCAAGGCCGGGGGCGGGCAGCGCCATATTCCTGCACGTCTGGCGCGGGCCGCGCCATCCGACCCAGGGCTGCGTCGCCTTCGCCGAGCGCGACCTGCGCCGCATCCTGGCCGGCTGGCGGCCCTGGAGCCGCATCGAGATCCGCCCCGGCCCGCTCGCGCCCCCGCGGCGTTGAGGGGGCGGGGGTGGCGGGCGACGCGCCGGGGGCGCGGCGCACGTCTTGGGGGCGCTGCGCGGCCCTGGCGGCCGGTCTTCGCCCTTCGACCTGCGCGCGACGGACGCCCGGCCGGGGCGGCGTCGTTCGCTCGGGGCGGTTGGGCTCGGGCGGCCGGGACTTGGGGGCGGGATCGGGCGGCCCGGATCAGGGGCCGGGATCGGGCGGCCAGGATTGGGGGCAGGATCATCGCGGTCGCCATCATGCCGGCCCGGATCGGCCCCCCGGTCGGTGGCGCCGCCATCATGCCGGCCCGGATCGGCCCGCCCGATCGGCGCGGCCCTGTTCCGCCGCCCGCGCCGGGCCGTCAGGCCGGCCGAGAGCCGCCGCCCGCCTCGCGCGGGCCGAACAGCGCCGAGCCCACGCGCACCGTCGTCGCGCCCAGCGAGATGGCCGATTCGAAATCGTCGCTCATGCCCATCGACAGGCCGGACAGGCCGTTGCGCTCGGCGATCTTGCGCAGCAGCGCGAAATGGGGCGCGGGCTCTTCGTTCACGGGCGGGATGCACATGAGCCCGACCAGCGGCAGGTCCATGGCCCGGCACTCGGCGATGAAGGCGTCGGCCTCGGCGGGGGCCACGCCGGCCTTTTGCGGCTCTTCGCCCGTGTTGACCTGAACGTAGAGCGGGGGGCACGCCCCGCGGGCCTGGGCCTCGTCGGCCAGCTTGCGCGCCAGCTTGGGCCGGTCGAGCGTCTGGATCACGTCGAACAGCTCCAGCGCCTGGCGAACCTTGTTCGTCTGCAACGGGCCGATGAGGTGCAGCTCGACGCCGGCGAAACGCTCGCGCAGGGCCGGCCACTTGCCGGCGGCCTCCTGCACGCGGTTCTCGCCGAACACGCGCTGGCCGGCCTCGAGCGTCTCGATCACGCGCTCGAGCGGCTGCATCTTCGACACGGCGACCAGCGTCACCGACCCTTCGGGCCGCCCGGCGCGCCGCTCGGCCTGGGCGATGCGGTTGCGGATCTCGGCAAGCGACATGGTCTGCTGGCTCCTGCGTTGGATCGGGCGCGCCCGCGCGGGCGCCGCCTCGCCTGGGTTCCGAGCTGTGCCGGGCCAAGGCCGGGATTTCAAGCGCTTTCCGCCCCGCGCCGCCGGCCTCGGACGCGAAAGGGGGAGCGGACGCGCGGCCCGCTCCCCCGAAGAGACGTCGCCTGATCCGAGCGATCAGAAGTTCAGCGACAGGTAGGTCATGGCGACCACGCCGTCGTCGTTCGTGCCGGCGGGCACCGTGCCGCCGGTGGCGTAGGCGGCCGCGGCCGTGGCCGTGACGCCCGGCGCCAGCGCGTAGCTCACCCAGCCCGACACGGTGTCGACGTCGTCCTGGCCGTCCGCGTCGGTGCGCGCATAGCCGCCCGCGATGGTCCAGGGGCCGGTCTGGTAGCCGACGCCGCCGGCGTAGTCCCACGACTCGTCATAGTTCTGCTCGGCATAGGCGGCCAGGCGCAGACCCTGCCAGCCCAGCTCGGCGCCGAAGCCGTAGGTGTCGTCGTTGGTCGAGACGTCGGTCTTCTCGTAGGCGGCCGACAGGGCCAGGTCCAGGCCGTCGAACTCGCGCGCATAGGAGGCGGCGATGGCGTAGACGTCGTCGCCGCCGGTCGAGAGCGCGTTGGTGTCCGAAGCGCCGTCGGCGGTGGCGTTGGGCTGCCACGAGGCGGCCAGCTGGAAGCCCGAGAAGTTCGGCGAGAAGTAGTGGATGCCGACCGAGTCCGAGGCGCCGTCGATGCCGCCCGACAGGCCCTGCGTCGCGTCGTCGTCATAGTAGCCGACCTTGTCGGTCGGCGCGTAGAGCACGCCGACGGTCAGGTGGGTCTTGGCGCTGTCGTTGCCGCCGATCATCACCTCGCCGAACTTGCCGCCGACCTTGACGAAGTTCTCGTCGATCTGGTCGTCCGTGGTGAAGGCCTCGAGCTCGACCTGCGCCGAGAAGGTCAGGCCGTTGTCGGCCGCGCCCTTGACCTTGAAGTGGATCTCGCCGTCGCGCATCACGCCGAACGAGCCGTCCTCGGTCGAGCCGGCTTCCTTCAGATAGCCGAAGCCCGCGGCCATGTAGCCGCCGACCGAGGCCTTGAGCGGTTCGGCCGCGAAGGCCGGCGCGGCGGCGAAGGCGCACAGGGCGATCGCCGAGCTGGTTGCCTTGAAAAGGGTCATGTCGTTGCTCGCATCTGGTTACGAAAGAAAGGGGGGAGTCCTGGCTGCCGGCTGGGCTCCGCCGCCTGATGGATGCCGCGCCATTGCGTGCAGCGCAACAGCGCCGTGGCGTCAGGGGCGCCGGCTTCGCTGCCATGTAGCCAAAAAGCAACGGAAATTTCCGCTCAGCCGTTCATGCTGCGCTGCACGCGGACATCGAGCAGCGCCTGCCGCCGCTCGATGGCGGCGACGGCGATGGCGCGGTCCAGCGCGTCGTCCAGCTGGTCGGGGGTCTCGACGGTCTCGACATGCGCGCGGCTGGCGGCGGCGACCATGGCGAAGTCCGGGCTCGGGTCGAGCGAGGTCAGCGGCGCGGCGTTGGCGCGCGCCGCGTGGCCGTCTGGATAGAGGCCGAGCGCCGACTGGCGCACCGCGCCCCATTCGGCGTTGTTGAGCACGACGCCGATCACCGGCAGGCCCAGCGCCTCGGCCGCCTGGTGGCAGGCGACGGGGTTGGCGAACATGTAGCTGCCGTCGCCCATGGTGGCGAAGACCAGCCGCTCGGGCGCGGCCAGCTGGAAGCCGAGCGCCGCCGGCAGGCCAAAGCCCAGCCCGCCCGAATGCGGCTCCTGCCGCCAGGCGTCGTGGCGGCGCAGCGTCAGCGGGTCGAGCGGGCAGCCCAGCTCCGAGAACACCGCCGCGTCCTGCTCGCGCCCGGCGCGGGCGATGGCCGCCGACAGGCGCCACGAGACGAAGGCCTTGCTCATGGGCGCGGCGCGTCCGCCCGCCCGCGCCGCCTCGATCGCCGCCCGCCGGATGCGCGCGGCGGCCTGAGCGACCTTGCGCGCGCGCGCCTCCAGCGCCTGCGCGCGGCCCTTGCGCAGCGGCGCCAGGGCGGCCTCGAGCATGGTCAGGATCTCGGCCGTTTCGCCCGCCAGCGCCATGTCGGCGCGAAAGCCGCGCACGGGCGTGCGGATCTGCAGCGGGTCGGGCCCCAGATGGACCACCCGCGCATCGGGCGCGGGGCGGTGCAGGTCGGGCTGCCAGGGCGCGAGGCAGTCAAGCGCCACGATCAGGTCGGCCTCGGCGATCCATGGCCCCGGATCGGCGCCGACGTCCATGGGATGGTCGGTCGGCAGGGCAAGCGCCGTGGCCCACCAGCGCCACACCGGCAGCCCCCAGCCGCGCGCGATCCGGTCCATGGCGGCGAACCCTTCGGCCGAGCCGGCGCCGCGCTGGGCGATGACCACGGGGTTGCGCGCCTCGGCGATCCAGCGGGCCAGGCGCGCGATCTCGTCGGGCGGGGGCGCGGCGCGGGCGGGCGCCATGGGCGGCGCCTCGGGCGACGAGGGAGCGATGGGCTCGCACAGAACCTCGCGCGGCAGGCTCAGATAGACCGGCCCCGCGGGGGTCGAGCGGGCGATCGCCGCGGCGCGGTCGAGCAGGCCCGGCAGTTGCTCGGGAAAGCGCAGCTCGTAGTCCCACTTGACCGATTCGCGCACCAGCGCGGCCTGGTCGCGCATCTCCTGCCCCCAGCCGATGGGCACGGTGCGCGCGCCGAAGCGGCCCTGCTCGACGACCGGGGTGCGGCCCGACATGAGGATGATGGGCGCGCGGTCATGCGCGGCGTTGATCGCGCCGATGGCGCCGTTGGCCAGGCCCACATTGGTGTGCAGCATGACCGCCTGAAGCCGCCCCGTCGCCAGCCAGGCGCCATGCGCCATGCCCATGGCGACGTGCTCGTGCGCCAGCGCGACGGGACGCGGCAGGGCGCGCCCCTGGGCGGCGGCGCGGGCCAGCCCTTCGATGATCGGCGGAAAATCGGTGCCCGAGTTGCAAAAGACGTGCGTCACGCCCAGGGCCTGAAGGCGGGGAAAGATCTCGCCGCCCGATGGGACGGGCGCCTCGCCGGTCTCGCTCATGCCGCTTGCTCCGTTCGCCGGCGCGCCTTCCGGCCGCGCGATTGCGGGGATGGTGCGGCCGGGCGCGGACCCGATCAAGAGCGCGCCGCGGGTGAGGGGAGCGAATCCCGCGGCGTGGAAAGGGCCGGCGCGCGGCGCGGAGCCGCGCGGGGCGCGCGGTGGGGCGGCGCGCCGGCAGGGGTGCGCGGGTGTGCCATCGCGCAAGGGCCGCCTTGCGCGGTGGGAGCACGCGCGGCCCTGGCCGGCGCGGCCGGACGGCGACCCGCGCGGCGGGCTTACCTTGGGCTGCCGGCCTTGCCCGGCGCGCCGCGCGAGATCCGGCGCAAGGGCCGGGACGGCGCGCGCCCCGGCCCCGCGTTCCGGCCCTCAGGCGAAGGAGAGCCCCGCCCGCGTGATGGGCAGCTTCAGCGGGCGCACCCCCGTCGCCGCCGCGATGGCGTTGGCCAGCGCCGGCGCGGCGGGCGGCGTGCCCGGCTCGCCGATGCCCGAGGGCGGCGCCTCGGAGGGCGCGACATGCACCTCGATCGCGCCGATGTCGCCCATGCGCAGGGGCTCGTAGTCGGGGAAGTTGGTCTGCTCGACCGCCCCGTTGTCGAAGGTGATGCGGTTGCGCATCGCATGGCCGATGCCGAAGCCGACCGCCCCCTCGACCTGGGCGCGCACGATGTCGGGATTGATCGCCGTGCCGCAATCGACGGCGCACACCACGCGGTCGATGCGCACCCGCCCGTCCCTGGCGGTGACCTCGACCACCGTCGCGACGTAGCTGCCGAAGGACTTGTGCGCCGCCAGCCCGCGCCCGCGTCCGGCCGCCAACGGCGCGCCCCAGCCGGCCTTCTCGGCCGCCAGGCGCAGCACGCCCGACAGGCGGCGGTGGTCGTCGGACTCGCCCGACAAGAGCTCGAGCCGAAGCTCGAGCGGGTCGCGCCCCGCCGCCTCGGCGGCCATGTCCAGCGCCGTCTCCATGGCGAAGGCGGTGTGGCTGTGTCCGACCGAGCGCCACCACAGAACCGGGATCGGCGAGGTCCAGTCGCTCAGCCCCACCGACATGGCCGGAATGGCGTAGGGCGTGTCGGCCGCGCCTTCGACCGAGCTGTGGTCCACGCCGTCATGCACGGTCACGCTCTCGAAGGCGGTGCCCTTCATGATCGATTGCGCGGCGATGCGGTGATCCCAGCCGACGACGCGCCCGTCCGCGTCCAGCCCGACGCGCACGCGGTGCGCGGCCATGGGGCGGTAGTAGCCGCCGGCCAGGTCGTCCTCGCGCGTCCAGACCAGCTTGACGGGCGTCTTGCCGCCCAGCGCGGCGAAGGCCAGCGCGGCTTCGACGTGGTAGTCGCTGGTCGGGTTCGCGCGCCGCCCGAACGAGCCGCCGGCGAACACGGTCCGGATGCGCACCTGTTCGGGCCGAAGGCCCAGAACCGCGGCGACGATGGGCTGGGTCAGGCCGGGGAACTGGCAGCCGTCATGGATCAGCACGCCGTCCTCGAGCGGTTCGATGACGCAGTTGAGCGGCTCCATCGGCGCGTGCGCAAGATGGGGCAGCAGCATGTCGGCCTCGACCACCCGCGCGGCCCCCGACAGGGCGGCGGCCGCCTGGGCGGCCTCGCCGCGCGCCTGATAGGTCGGCGCGTCGAGCAGGGCCAGGTGCTCGGCCTCCATCCGGTCGGTCGAGCGCGTCTCGGCCTCGGCCTCGTCCCAGCTGGCCTCGATCGCCTCGCGCGCCTTGATCGCGGCCCAGGTCGAGCGCGCATAGACGGCGACGCCGGCCCCGTTGGGCAGCGCGCGCGCGTCCACGAAGCCGCGCACGGCCTGCGCGCCCGCGGCGTCGAAGCCCGTCAGGCGCGCGCCATGGCGCGGCGAGCGCAGGATCACGGCCCAGACCATGCCCGGAACCTTGACGTCCATGGCGAATTCGGCCGTTCCGTCGGTCTTGGACGGTCCGTCGAGCCGGCGCAGATCCGGCGCGCCGATCAGCCGGAAGGCCGAGGCGGGCTTGAGCGCCGGTTCGGCCGGCGGCGTCAGCGCGGCGGCGTCGGCGGCGAATTCGCCCAGCCCGGCCGAGCGGCCCGCGCCGCGGACCTGGCCTTCGACGATGTCGAGCTCGGCTGGATCGACTCCCCAGCGGGCGGCGGCGGCGCGCAGGATCATCTCGCGCGCGGCGGCGCCGGCCTTGCGGTATTGCAGCCAGGAATTGGCCATCGCGGTCGAGCCGCCCGTGCCCTGCGTGCCGAACAGCAGATTCGCGTAGCGCGACGGATCGGCCGGCGCGAAGGCGACGCGCATCTGCGCCCAGTCGGCGCCCAGCTCTTCGGCGACAAGGGTCGCCAGGCCCGTCGAGGCGCCCTGGCCCATCTCGAAATGCTTGGCGATCACGGTCACCGCGCCGTCGGGCGCGATGCGCACGAAGGGGTTGAAGGCGGCGCCGGGCGCATCGGCGGCGCCGGCGGCCAGCGCGCCCTGCGCGTCGAAGCCGACGGCCAGCGCCGCGCCCGCGGCGGCGGCCAGGCCAAGAAAGCCGCGTCGGTCGGTGCGAACGGTCATGTCAGCCCTCCATCATGCGGGCGGCGCGATGGATCGCGGCGCGGATTCGCGGATAGGTCGCGCACCGGCACACATTGCCGCTCATGTGCGCGTCGATGGCGGCGTCGTCCGGCGCGGGGTTCGATTCGAGCAGCGCGACGGCCGACATGATCTGCCCCGACTGGCAGTAGCCGCACTGGGCCACGTCAAGCTCGCGCCAGGCGGCGCGCACGGCCTCGGCGGCCTTGCCCGAGACGCCCTCGATGGTGGCGATCTCGGCCCCGGCGGCGTCGGCCAGCGCGGTCTGGCAGGCGCGCACGGGCTCGCCGTCGAGATGCACGGTGCAGGCGCCGCAGGCGGCCACGCCGCAGCCGAATTTCGTTCCGGTCAGGTTCAGCTCGTCCCGCAGGACCCACAGAAGGGGGGCTTCGGGGTCGGCCTCGACGCTTCGGCGTCGACCGTTGACGGTCAGTTCGATGGTCATGTCGCATTCCTTGTCGCCCGGCGCCGGCAGCGACGCGGCGGGACAGCTTGGGGGCAGGTAAACTGCACGGTGCAGTATACTTGCGGGCCGCAACGTGTAAACCCGCGCGTTTACCTTGCGCTCGCGCGGTGCTACGCAGCATGAACGGCGGCATCAGCGCGGCGCGCGGTGGCGCGCCGGCGACGGGAGGGCGGCCCATGGGCCCTGCGGCGGGCAAGCGCGAGCAGATTGTCGAGGCGGCGGTGGACGAGTTCCTCGAGCGCGGCTATCTGCGCGCCTCGATGGACCGCATCGCCGCGCGCGCGCAGGTGTCCAAACGCACCGTCTACAACCATTTCGACGGCAAGCTGGCGCTGTTCAACGCGATCGTGGACCGCATGTCGGCGCAGCTGTCGGTGGCGCTGGACCTGCGCTTCGACCCCGCCGCGCCGGTCGCG
The DNA here is from genome assembly GCF_900111545.1 of Oceanicella actignis. Lineage (NCBI taxonomy): Bacteria > Pseudomonadati > Pseudomonadota > Alphaproteobacteria > Rhodobacterales > Paracoccaceae > Oceanicella > Oceanicella actignis. The sequence goes on along the minus strand of NZ_FOHL01000001.1, from coordinate 312,464 downwards.
CCGCAGCTGCGCGCGCTGGCCTGGGCCGAGGGGCGGCTGATGATGTCGCCCGACTTCATGCGCCTTGCCCGGATGGTGATGGGCGAGACCATGCGCGACCCCGCCCTGGCCGCCGAGATGGCCGAGCGGCTGGACAAATGCGCCCCCATCGCCGCCTTCATGGCCGATGCGGCGCGGGCGGGCGCGCTGCGCGTCGACGATCCCGAGCGCGCGGCGGCCGAGTTCCTGAGCCTGCTCAAGGGGCAGGGCTTCTGGCCGGTGATCCATGGCGGCGCTCCGCTGGACGAACGCGCCATGGAGGCGGTGGTCGACAGCGCCGTGCGCATGATCCTGGCGCGCTACGGGCAGGGCGCCGGACAGGGCTCGGGGCAGGACCCGGCGCAGGGCTAGGGCCGTCGGCGCCGGCGCGGGGCCGGGCGGTCGGCGGAGGGGCTCGTCCCGTCCCCCGTTCCGTCCCCCGCGTCGGGGGCGTCGGCGCCCGTCGCGCGGGCGCGCGGGTGGGCCGCGTCGTAGACCGCCATCAGATGCGCCTCGTCCACCGCCGCGTAGATCTGCGTGGTGGACAGCGAGGCATGGCCCAGCAGCTCTTGAATCGCGCGCAGATCGCCGCCGGCCGCCAGCAGATGCGTGGCGAAGGCGTGGCGCAGGGCATGGGGCGTCGCGCTGGGCGGCAGGCCCAGCGCCTGGCGCGCCTGGGCCATGCGCCGCTGCAGCGCCCGCGGCCCCAGCGGCCCGCCGCGCGCGCCGATGAACAGCGGATCTTCGGGGCGCGCCGGTCCGGGCCGCAGCGCCATGTAGGCGCGCACCGCCTCGCGCGCGGCGGGCAGGACCGGAACCATGCGCTCGCGCCCGCCCTTGCCTCGTATGCGCAGCCAGTCGCCCGCAACGCCCCCCGGCGCGTCGGCGCAGCGCAGCGCCAGCGCCTCGGAAATGCGCAGCCCGCAGCCGTAAAGCAGCGTCAGCGCCGCCGCGTCGCGCGCCGCGATCCAGTCGGGCGCGTCGGCCTCGGCGGCATGGTCGATGAGCGCGGCCGCCGCCTCGGCCGAGACCGGGCGGGGCAGGCGCCGCGGCGCCCTGGGGCCGCGCATGGCCAGGGGCGCCGTGGCCTCGATCCCCTCGGCCTCGGCCAGCCAGCGGTGAAAGCTGCGCACCGCCGACAGCCGCCGCCGCAGCGAGCGCGCGCCAAGGCCGGCGGCGCGCTCGGCCGCCATCCACGCGCGCAGATCGGCCAGCGCGACGCGCCCCAGATCCGCCGCTCTCAGCGCCCCCCCGCGGCGCGCGGCCACGAAGCCCAGCCAGGACGAGACGTCGCGCCGGTAGGCGTCCAGCGTGTGCGGCGAGGCCGCGCGCACGCCGCGCTGATGGTCGAGGAAACGCTCCAGCAGCTCGGCCGGGGCGGGGGGCATGTTCAGCCCGCCCAGCGGCGCAGCAGGCGCTCGAGCACGCCGCCGAAGAAGTCGAGCAGGTCGCCGCCCTGGTCGGGCGTGAAGCGCCCGGGGTCGCGCGCGCCGAAGGCCAGCAGCGCGGGCGGCGCCTCGGGGCCCAGGTCCAGCCGCACCAGCGCCTCCGAGCCCAGCCCGGACGCGGCCGGCCCGAACAGCGCGCCCGCCCCGCGCAGCCCGGCGGGAAAGCGGCGCAGGACGACGCGGCGATGCGCGTCCTCGCGCCCGAGATTCATGTAGGCCTCGACCCCGCCCGGCGGCAGCGGCGCGACGGCGGGCGCGGCGGCGCGCGCCGGGCCGGCGGCCTCGAGCCCGAGGCGGATCGCCTCGACCCCCAGCATGGCCGGCACGCGCGCCTCCAGCGTCGTCAGCGCCTCGGTCAGGTCGGGCGCCTCGAGCATGGCCAGCGCCGCGCGATGGATCTGCGCGGCGCCGGCCAGGTTCTCGTAGGCGGCCGACAGCACCGAGCGGTGCAGCGCCTCGAGCGCGGCCAGCCGCGATTCGAGCCGCTGGACCAGCGCGCCGCGCAGATCGACCACGTTGCGCCCCGCCGCCGCTCCCTGCGCGGCGACGAGCGCGCGCATCACCTCCATGTCGTCCAGGACAAGGCCCGGATCGGCGGTCAGCAGCGCGCGCACGCGCGCCGCCAGCTCGGGGTCGCGCGGCGCGGCGGCGGGGGGCGAATCGGCGGCGTCGGTCATCTGGGCGCGCGTCCCCCGGGGTCAGATGATCTTCTGACCGGTCTTCTCCCAGTCGGCCAGGAAGGCGGCCAGACCCTTGTCGGTCAGCGGATGGTCGGCCAGCTTGCGCAGCACGCCCGGCGGAATGGTCGCCACGTCGGCCCCCACGCGCGCGGCCTCCTGCACGTGGTTGATCGTGCGGATCGAGGCGGCGAGGATCTCGGTCTTGAAGTCGTAATTGTCGTAGATCTGGCGGATGTCGGCGATCAGCTGCATCCCGTCCAGGCCGATGTCGTCCAGCCGGCCGATGAAGGGCGAGATGAAGGTCGCGCCCGCCTTGGCCGCCAGCAGCGCCTGGCTGGCCGAGAAGCAGAGCGTGACGTTGACCATCTTGCCCTCGTCCGACAGGACCTTGCACGCCTTGAGCCCGGCCCAGGTCAGCGGCACCTTGACGGCGATGTTGGGGGCGATCTCGGCCAGCTTGCGGCCCTCGGCGATCATGGCGTCGGCCTCGGTGGCCGTGACCTCGGCCGAAACCGGGCCGTCGATCAGCGCGCAGATCTCGCGCGTCACTTCCAGGATGTTCCGCCCGGATTTCATGATAAGCGAGGGGTTGGTGGTCACCCCGTCGACCATGCCGGTTTCGGCAAGGTCGCGGATTTCGTCGATCTCGGCAGTGTCAACGAAGAACTTCATGATGCGCGTTCCGATCCTTGTCGCCCATGCGCCGCGCCGCCCGTCCGGGCGCGGCCTGTTGATGGGCGCGCACAATAGACCAGCCGCGCCGGCGCGGCCACAGCCGTTTTGATGGGCGCGGCGCGGCCCGCGAAGGCGGGCGCCCGGGGCGAAGCCGCGCCGGACGAGGACGCCTTCTTCCCCGAGGGCGCCCCGCTGAGCGCGCTGCCGGCCCTGCCGGTGGACAAGCCGCTGGACTACCTCGCCCCGCCCGGGGGCGTGCGCGCGGGCGACTGGGTCGAGGCGCCGATCGGCCCGCGCCGGGCCCTGGCGCTGGTCTGGGGGCCGCCCTCGGCCGAGCTGCCGCCCGATCGGCTCAAGCCGCTGGCGCGGCGGCTGGACCTGCCGCCCATGACGCCCGAGACCCGGCGCTTTCTGGCCCGCGCGGCCGACTACACGCTGATCGAGCTGGGGCAGGTCCTGCGCCTGGCCTCGCGCGCGCCCGGGCTGCGCGAGGCGCCGCGCATGCGCCGCCTGCTGACCCTGGGGCCCGAGCGGCCCGAGCGCATGACCCCCGCGCGGCGGCGCGTCATCGCCTTTCTCGAGGCCCATGACGGCATGCCCTTCGAGCCGGCCGAGCTGGCCCGCCAGGCCGGCGTCGGCCCCGGCGTCGTCAAGGGGCTGGAGGCGGCGGGCGCGCTGAGCGCCCGCCTCGCCCCCCATGATCCGCCCTTCGCGCGGCTCGACCCCGCCTTCGCGCCGCCCGCCCTTTCGCCCGCGCAGGACGAGGCCGCCGAGGCCTTGCGCCAAAGCGTCGCCGCGCGCGGCTACGCGACCTTCCTGCTCAAGGGCGTCACCGGCTCGGGCAAGACCGAGGTCTACATGGAGGCGGTCGCCGAATGCCTGCGCCAGGGCCGCCAGGCGCTGGTTCTGCTGCCCGAGATCGCGCTGACGGCGGCCTTTCTGGACCGGTTCGAGCGCCGCTTCGGCGCGCGCCCGGCCGAGTGGCACTCGGCCGCCGGCGACGCGGGGCGGCGGCGCTGCTGGCGCGCGGCCGCCTCGGGCCAGGCGCAGGTGGTGGTGGGGGCGCGCTCGGCGGTGTTCCTGCCCTTCCGCGATCTTGGCCTGGTGGTGGTGGATGAAGAGCACGACGGCTCCTACAAGCAGGAGGACGGCCCGCGCTACAACGCGCGCGACATGGCGGTGCTGCGCGCGGCGCTGGGGCGGGCGACGGCGGTGCTGGCCTCGGCGACGCCGGCGCTCGAGACATGGGCGAATGCGCGCGCGGGCAAGTATCGGCGCCTGGACCTGCCCGAGCGCTTCGGCCCGGCGGTGATGCCGCGCATGCAGGCGGTGGACATGCGCCGCCACGCGCCGCCGCGCGGCGAGTGGATCTCGGAGCCGCTGGCGCGCGCGGTGAACGAGCGCCTGGCGCGCGGCGAGCAGTCGCTGCTGTTCATCAACCGCCGCGGCTATGCGCCGCTGACGCTGTGCCGGGGCTGCGGGGCGCATATGGGCTGCCCCCATTGCGACGCCTGGCTGGTCGAGCACCGCCTGCGCGGGCGGCTGGTGTGCCACCAGTGCGGGCACTCGCGCCCCGTGCCCAAGGCCTGCCCCGAATGCGGGCGCGCCGACGCGCTGGCGGCGCTGGGGCCGGGGGTCGAGCGTCTGGCCGAAGAGGCGCGCGCGCGCTTTCCCAAGGCGCGCACGGCGCTGCTCAGCTCGGACCTGGCGCAAAGCGCCGAGCAGCTCAAGGCGCGCATCGCCGCCATCGCGGCGGGCGAGGCGGACGTGATCATCGGCACGCAGCTGGTGGCCAAGGGGCACAACTTTCCGCTGCTGACGTTGGTGGGCGTGATCGACGCCGATCTGGGGCTGAAGGGCGGCGATCTGCGCGCGGCCGAGAAGACCTTTCAGCTGCTGCGCCAGGTGGCCGGACGCGCGGGCCGCGCCGACCGGCCGGGCGCGGCGCTGCTGCAGACCTATGCGCCCGATCACCCGGTGATCCGCGCCATCCTGTCGGGCGACGAGGAAACCTTCTGGGAGCGCGAGGCCGCCCAGCGCGAGGCCGCCGGCGCGCCGCCCTTCGGCCGCATGGCGGGCGTGATCGTCTCGGGGCCCGACGAGGCGCGCGTCTGGCGCACCGCCGAGGCGCTTGCGCGCGCGGGCGCGGCGCTCGAGCAGGCGGGCGCGCAGCTGTTCGGCCCCGCGCCCGCGCCCATCGCGCGCATCCGCGGCCGGTTTCGCGTGCGGCTTCTGGTCAAGGCTCCGCGCGGCGCGCCCCTTCAGGCGGCGCTGCGCGCCTGGCGGGCCGCGACGCGCCCCGAGCCGGGCGTGAGCGTGGTCATCGACATCGACCCGCAGAGCTTTCTGTGAGCGCGCCGCCGCTTTCGCACCCCGCGGCCGCGCGCTCGAGCGCCGGATAGCGCAGCGCCAGCGTCGCGCCGCGAGCGGCGAAGAAGACGGTCAGCGCCGCCCACAGCCCGTGCGCGCCCATCAGCGGGGTCAGCGCGGCCCAGGCCAGCGCATAGACGGGCACGGATTGCATCATCGCCACGCGCATGTCGCGCGTGCGCGTGGCGCCGATGAACACGCCGTCCAGCATCCAGGCGGGCAGGCCGGCCAGGGGCAGGGCCACGACCCAGGGCAGGAACTCGCGGGCGGTCAGGCGCACCTCGGGCGCGGCCGCCATCAGGTCGATCGCCGCGCCGCCGCCCAGCGCGAAGGCGCCCGACAGCGCCGCCGCGCAGCCCAGCCCCCATCGTGCGCTCAGCATCGCGGCGCGGCGCAGGGCGGCCGGATCGCGTGCGCCGAAGGCCTGGCCGACCAGCGCCTCGGCGGCGAAGGCGAAGCCGTCCAGCGCATAGGCGCAGATCATCAGGAACTGCAGCAGCACCTGGTTGGCCGCCAGCGCCGCATCCCCGGCCGCGGCGGATCGAAAGACGAAAAAGGCCAGCCCCGCCTCGAGCAGCACCGAGCGCACCAGGATGTCGGCGTTCACCCCCGCCATGCGCCGCAGCCGCGCGCGGTCCAGCACCAGCGCCATCGCCCGCCGTCCGGCGCGCGCGCCCGCGCCCGCCCGCGCCGCCGCGCCGCGCCAGAGCGCCGCGAAGGCCGAGCGGCACAGCCACAGCCCCAGCGCGGCGCCCGACAGCTCGGCCGCCAGCGTCGCCGCGGCCACGCCGCTCACGCCCCAGCCCAGCCCCAGCACGAACCAGGCGTCGAGCGCCGCGTTCAGCCCGTTCATCCACAGCTGCAGCGCCAGCACGGCGCGGGTGCGCTCGGCCGCGATCAGCCAGCCCGTGAGCGCATAGACCGAGATCGCCGCCGGCGCGCCCCAAAGGCGCAGCGACAGGTAGTCGGCGGTCATGGCCTCGACCTCGGCCGAGGCGGGCGACAGCGCCAGCGTCAACGCCACGATCGCGCCGCCCAGAAGGACGATGGCCGCGCCCGCGCACAGGGCGATCAGCAGCCCGCGCGCCAGGACCGCGCCCGATTCGGCTTCGTCCCCCGCGCCGCGCGCCTGCGCCGCAAGCCCGGTCGTGCCCATGCGCAGAAAGCCGAACGCCCAGTAGGCCAGCCCGATCGCGGCCGCGCCCAGCCCGACGGCGCCGATGGGCGCGGCGGCGCCCATCTGGCCCACGGCGGCCGTGTCCACCGCGCCCAGCAGCGGCACGGTGGCGTTCGACAGCATGATGGGCGTGGCGATGCGCAGGATGCGCCGATGCCCGATCGGCGCGCCCGCGACGCCGCACGCCGCGCTCATGCGCCGCGCGCCGGGCGCGGCGCCCGTGCTCGGATGGCATCCCGGATCGCATCCCGAATCGCGCCCCGAGGCGCTCCTCGGCTCGCGCCCAGGACTGCGCCCCGGGGCGCTCCCCGGCAGGCGCTCAAGACTGCGCCGAAGATCGCGTCCCGAGCCCCGCCCCGGCCCGCGCTCCGAATGCGGCTGCGAGCGCCGCCCCGAACGCCGCCCCGAACGCCGGCCCGAACGCCGACCCTGACGCCGCCCCGCATGCGGCGCCGAATCGCGTCCCGAAGCGGATCGCGAAGCCGACCTCGCATCCGCCCCCGCATCAGCGGCCGCATCCGCCCCGGCATCCGCCCCGGCATCTGGCCCGAGACGCCGGCGCCGCGCGCCGGCGCGCTCATCCCGCTTCGTCCAGCCGGGGCATCACGAAATGCCCCGTGGCGGCGGCGAAGGGCTTGTCGCGATTGTCCTGCCAAGCCTCGACATGCACCGAGGCGTAGCGCCGCCCGGCCCGGTTGACGCGCGCGCGCGCATAGGCGTCGCGCGGCAGGCCCGAGCGCAGATAGTCCACGGTGAAATCAACCGTCTTGGGCATCGGCGGAAACTCGCCGCGCTCGATGGCGGCGGCCGCCTCGCCGCCCGATTCCATGCGCCGCCAGACGATGGACCAGGCCAGCTCGACCTGCGCGGTCAGCTCCAGAAACGCGCCCGTCACGCCGCCATGCAGCGCCGGCAGCATCGGGTTGCCGATCAGCTTGGGGTCGAAGCTGAGCTGCGCGGTGATCTCGTCGCCCAGACGCTGGAAGCTGACGCCCAGAAAGCGGGCGTAGGGAATGCCGCCCGTCAACCGCGCAAGCGCCGCGTCGCGGCGGGCCTTGACCACCTGGACGGGCTCGATGGGGGGGCGCGCGCTCATGCCTTGCCTCCGCCCGACTTGCCCGCCCTGGCGGGGCGCTCGACGGTGAAGGCGCCGTGGGCGGCGGCGACCGGGTCGTCGGGGTCGTCCTCGAAGGCCAGCGCGCGCACGAAGGCGACCGAGCGCGTCAGCCGGTAGCAGGTGGCGTGCGCGGTCACCGCCCGGCCCGGGCGCGCGGCGCGCATGTAGTCGATGCGCAGGTCGATGGTCGCCGTGCCCGCGGGGCCGCCGGGGTGGCTCATCACCGCCGCGCCGCAGCAGCTGTCGAGCAGCGCGGTCAGCACGCCGCCATGGATGACCCCCGTCTTCGGATCGCCCACGAATCGCTCGTCATAGGGCACGCGCATCCTGGCCTCGCCCCCGCCGATGGCCAGAAGCTCAATGCCCAGCTCGCGCATGTGGGGCACGGCCTGGATGAACTGTTGTCCGATCTTCGCCTGTCTGTCGGGCTCCGCCGCGGTCATCTTCGCCGTCCTTTCATCGTCTTGCGCGCAATCCTGTATACCGTGGCGCGCGGGTGCGTCCATCCCGCGCGGCGCTCGGCGCTTGCATCTTACGTCAACGTCAACGATAGTCCGCGCAGAGATTCGCCGACGGACCGGGAGGCCCGCATGACCGAGAAATACAGCACCATCTCCGAGATGTGCGCCGAGTTCGGCGTCACGCCGCGCACGCTGCGCTTTTACGAATACAAGGAGCTGCTCAAGCCCCTGCGCGACGGGCAGAAGCGCCTGTTCACCCATCGCGACCGCGCGCGGCTGAAGCTGATCCTGCGCGGCAAGCGGTTCGGCTTCTCGCTGGACGAGATCCGCCAGTGGCTCGAGCTTTACGACGTCGACGAGCTGACCCAGATGACCGTCTGGATCGAGAGCGCCAACCGCCAGATCGGCAAGCTCGAAGCCCAGAAGACCGAGCTCGAGGAGGCGATCCAGGAGCTGCGCGACCTGATGGAGGTCGCCCGCCAGGAGATCGCCCGCCGCGCCCGCGCCGACGCGGCCGAGTGACGCCCGACCCGAATCAACCGACCTCCGCCGGCCCGGATGCCTGGCCCGGCGACCGCACGCAAGCCTTTCCGCCGGCCGCGCCCGCCGCGGCGCGCCGCAGCACATGACCATGCAGGGAGCGCGACATGCCCACCTACACCCCCCCCATCCGCGACATGCTGTTCGCGATGCACGAGACGCTGAAGATCCACGAAGCCGCCGGCGTCGCCGGCTACGAGGACATGACCGAGGACTTCACCTCGGCCATCCTCGAAGAGGCCGGCAAGATCGCACGCGACGTGCTGGCGCCGCTCAACCGCGTCGGCGACGTCGAGGGCTGCGCCTTCGAGAACGGCGTCGTGCGCGCGCCCAAGGGCTTCAAGGAGGCCTTCGACACCCTGCGCGAAGGCGGCTGGACCGGGCTTGACTGCGACCCCGAATATGGCGGGCAGGGCATGCCCTACATCCTGGCCACCGCGGTGGGCGAGATGCACTCGGCCGCCAACATGGCCTTCTCCATGTATCCGGGCCTGACCCACGGCGCCTATTCGGCCATCCGCGCCCATGGCTCGGAAGAGCAGAAGCGCACCTATCTGCCCAAGATGGTGACCTGCGAGTGGACGGGCACCATGAACCTGACCGAGCCCCATTGCGGCACCGATCTGGGCCTGTTGCGCACCAAGGCCGAGCCGCAGGAGGACGGAACCTACCGCATCACCGGCCAGAAGATCTTCATCTCGGCCGGCGAGCACGACATGTCCGAGAACATCATCCACCTTGTGCTGGCCAAGATCCCCGGCGGCCCCGAGGGGGTGAAGGGCATCTCGCTGTTCATCGTGCCCAAGTTCCTGGTCAACGAGGACGGCAGCCTTGGCGCGCGCAACGCCGTCTCGTGCGGCAAGATCGAAGAGAAGATGGGCATCCACGGCAACGCGACCTGCGTCATGAACTATGACGGCGCCGTGGGCTATCTGGTGGGCGAGAAGCACAAGGGCCTGCGCGCCATGTTCACGATGATGAACGAGGCCCGCATCGGCGTCGGCATGCAGGGCCTGGCGCAGGCCGCCGTCGCCTACGAGAACGCCGTCGCCTACGCCAGGGAGCGCCTGCAGGGCCGCGCGGTGACCGGCGCCGCGGCGCCCGACAAGCCGGCCGATCCGCTGATCGTGCATCCCGACGTGCGCCGCATGCTGATGGACCAGAAGGCCTTCGTCGAGGGCGCGCGCATGTTCGTGCTGTGGGGCGCCTCGCTGATCGACCGCGAGCTGCGCGGCGGCGACAAGGACGCGGCCGGCCTGATCGCGCTGATGACGCCGGTCATCAAGGGCTTCCTGACCGACAAGGCGTTCGAGTCCACGGTCCAGGCGCAGCAGATCTTCGGCGGCCACGGCTACATCGAGGAATGGGGCATGTCGCAGTTCGTGCGCGACGCCCGCATCACCATGATCTACGAGGGCGCCAACGGCATCCAGGCCCTGGACCTGGTCGGGCGCAAGCTGGGCCTCGACGGCGGCAAGCACGTCATGGCCTTCTTCGAGATGGTCAAGACCTTCATCAAGCAGAACGAGGGCGACCCCGAGCTGGCGAAGGACTTCCTCGAGCCGCTGAAGAAGGCCTCGAAGGACCTGCAGGCCGCGGCCATGTTCTTCATGCAGCAGGGCATGAAGAACCCGAACGAGGCGCTGGCCGGCTCGACCGACTTCATGCACCTGTTCGGCCATGTCTGCCTTGGCTATGCCTGGTCGATGATGGCCAAGGCCGCGCGCGAGGCCATCGCCGCCGGCAAGGACGACCCGTTCTACGCCGCCAAGCTGGCCACGGGGCGCTACTACATGGCCCGTCACCTGCCCGAGACGGCGCTGCGCCTGGCGCGCATCCAGACCGGCGCCGCCCCGGTCATGGCGCTGGACGCCGAGGCGTTCTGAGCAAACGGCGCGGGGGCGGCCCGTCCGCGCCCCGCGCCGCCCGCGCGCGCCGGGAGGGGCGCGCGCCGCACATGGGCGCGGCCCGCCGCGCCGCAGGGAGAGATCCGCATGACCTACAAGCTTCATTGCTTCGCCCAGTCGGGCAACGCCTACAAGGCGGCGCTGTATCTGGAGCTGGCCGGCGCCGACTGGCAGCCCGTCTTCGTCAACTTCTTCGAGGGGCAGCACCGCTCGGCCGATTACCTCGAGAAGAACGACATGGGCCAGGTGCCGCTGCTCGAGCATGAGGGGCGCAGCATCAGCCAGTCGGCCGTGATCCTGGACTACGTTTCCGAGCGCGAGGGCAAGTTCCGCTGGGCGAACGAGGACGAGCGCCTCGAGGTGTTCCGCTGGCTGTTCTGGGACAACTACAGCTTCACCTCCATCGTCGCCCCGCTGCGCTTCATCGGCCACTTCATGCCCGAGGACAAGCGCGACCCCGCGGTGCTCGGCTTTCTGCAGTCGCGCCTGAAGGGCGCGCTCAAGACCCTGGACCAGCGCCTGTCGGGCCGCGACTTCGTGGCCACGCCGGGCCTGTCCATCGCCGATCTGTCGATCTGCGGCTACCTCTACTATGGCGAGGAGCTGCCCTTCGACCTCGGCGCCTATCCCAACATCGTCGCCTGGCTTGACCGCATCAAGGCGATGCCGGGCTGGAAGGCCCCCTACGACCTGATGCCGAAATCCGCCTGAGCGATCGGCCTGCAAGGAAGGACTCGAACATGACCGAGGCATACATCTACGACGCCGTGCGCACCCCGCGCGGCAAGGGCCGCAAGGACGGCAGCCTGCACGAGGTCACCTCGGTGCGGCTGTCGGCCGAGGTGCTCAACGAGCTCAAGCGCCGCAACGAGGGGCTCGACACCTCGAAGATCGAGGACGTGATCTGGGGCAACGTCACCCAGGTCGGCGAGCAGGGCGCGTGCCTGGCGCGCTCGGCGGTGCTCTACTCGGACTACGACCAGAAGGCGCCGGGCCTGTCCATCAACCGCTTCTGCGCCTCGGGCATGGAGGCGGTGAACATCGCCGCCAACCAGGCCAAGGGCGCGGGCGGCATGTATGTGGCCGGCGGCGTCGAGATGATGTCGCGCGTGCCCATGGGCTCGGACGGCGCCGCGATCGCCGTGGACCCGACGCTGGCGTGGAAAAGCTACTTCGTGCCGCAGGGCATCTCGGCCGACATCATCGCCACGAAATACGGCTTCAGCCGCGACGACTGCGACGCCTACGCGGTGGAATCGCAAAAGCGCGCCGCCCGCGCCTGGGCCGAGGGCCGCTTCGCGCGCTCGGTGATGACCGTGCGCGACCAGAACGGCCTGCCGATCCTCGAGCGCGACGAATACATCCGCCCCGACACCGACATGCAGAGCCTGGGCGCGCTCAAGCCCGCCTTCAAGGACATGGGCGAGACCATGCCCGGCTTCGACAAGGTGGCGATCCTGAAATACCCCGAGCTCGAGCGCATCGAGCACGTCCACCACGCGGGCAACTCGTCGGGCATCGTCGACGGCGCGGCGGGCGTGCTGGTCGGCTCGAAAGAGGCGGGCGAGGCCATGGGCCTGAAGCCGCGCGCGCGCATCCGCGCCGTGGCGCGGGTGGGCACCGACCCGACCATCATGCTGACCGGGCCGGTTCCGGCCACCCAGCGCGTGCTCGAGAACGCGGGCATGTCCATCAAGGACATCGACCTGTTCGAGGTGAACGAGGCCTTCGCCTCGGTGGTGCTGCTGTTCATGCAGGCCTTCGACGTGGACCATGACAAGGTCAACGTGAACGGGGGCGCCATCGCCATGGGCCATCCGCTGGGCGCGACCGGCGCCATGATCATCAACACCGCGCTCGACGAGCTCGAGCGCACGGGCAAGGGCACCGCGCTGTGCACCCTGTGCGTCGCCTCGGGCATGGGCGCCGCCACCATCATCGAGCGCGTGTGAGGACCGACATGACCGACATCTTCAAATACGACGTTGACGCCGACGGCGTCGCCACCCTGACCTGGGACCTGCCGGGCAAGTCCATGAACGTCATGACGCTCGAGGGGCTGGAAAGCCTGAACGCGGGCGTGGACAAGGCGCTGGGCGATCCGGCGGTCAAGGGCCTGATCATCACCTCGGCCAAGCCCGACTTCGCCGGCGGCATGGACCTGAACATCCTGGCCGGCATGAAGCGCCAGGCCGGCGACGACCCCGCGCGCGGGCTGTTCGAGGGCACGATGCGCATGCACGAGCTCTTGCGCAAGATCGAGCTGGGCGGCGCCGACCGCAAGACCATGAAGGGCGGCAAGCCCGTGGTCTGGGCCTGCCCCGGCACGGCCGCGGGCATCGGGCTCGAGATCGGCCTGGCCTGCCACCGGCGCATCGCCGCCGACAACCCCAAGGCCAAGATCGGCCTGCCCGAGATCCTGGTCGGCATCTTCCCCGGCGGCGGCGGCACGACGCGCCTTGCGTGGATGCTGGGCGCCATGGCCGCGGCCCCGCTGCTGCTCGAGGGCAAGATGCTGGCGCCGGCCAAGGCCAAGGCCGCCGGCGTCGTCGACGAGGTCGTTCCCGCCGACCAGCTGCTGGCCCGCGCGAAGGAGTGGGTGCTGAACGCCGGCCCCGACGACGTCGTCAAGCCCTGGGACAGGAAGGGCTACAAGATCCCGGGCGGCGCGCCCTATCACCCGGCGGGCTTCCAGACCTTCGTCGGCGCCTCGGCGATGATCCACGCGCGCACGCAGGGCGTCTATCCCGCGGCGCAGGCGCTGCTGGCGGCGGTCTACGAGGGCATGCTGGTGCCCTTCGACACCGCGCTCAAGATCGAGGCGCGCTGGTTCACCAAGGTGCTGATGAACCCGTCCTCCGAGGCGATGATCCGCTCGCTGTTCATCAACAAGGAGGCGCTCGAGAAGGGCGCCGTGCGGCCGGCCGGCGTGCCCGACATGCGCGTGCGCAAGCTGGGCGTTCTGGGCGCGGGCATGATGGGCGCGGGCATCGCCTTCGTCGCCGCGCGCGCCGGCATCGAGGTGGTGCTCATGGACCGCGACCAGGAGGCCGCCGACCGGGGCCTGGCCACCATCGCCGGCCTGCTGGACGAGGGGGTCAAGAAGCGCAAGGTGACCGAGGCCCAGAAGGCCGAGGTGCTGGGCCGCGTCCTGGCCACGCCGGACTACGCCCGGCTCGAGGGCTGCGATCTGGTGATCGAGGCGGTGTTCGAGGACATGGGCGTGAAGGCCGAGGTCACCGCCAAGGCCGAGGCCGTCATTCCCGAGGACGCGATCTTCGCCTCGAACACCTCGACCCTGCCGATCACCGAGCTGGCCAAGGCCTCGAAGCGGCCCGAGCGTTTCATCGGCATCCACTTCTTCTCGCCGGTGCACAAGATGGCGCTGGTCGAGATCATCAAGGGCAAGCAGACCGGCGACGAGGCCGTGGCCAAGGCGCTGGACTTCGTGCGCCAGATCCGCAAGACGCCGATCGTGGTCAACGATGCGCGCTTCTTCTACGCCAACCGCTGCATCATCCCCTACGGCGCCGAGGCCAACCGCATGGTGGCCGAGGGCGTCGAGCCGGCGCTGATCGAGAACTCGGCGCGCCAGATGGGCATGCCGCTGGGGCCGCTGCAGCTGGGCGACGAGACCTCGATCGACCTGGCGGTGAAGATCATGAACGCCACCAAGGCGGCGCTGGGCGACGCCTATCCCGACAATCCCGGCGACGCCGTCATCCAGAAGCTCTACGATCTGGGCCGTCTGGGGCGCAAGGCCAAGGCCGGCTTCTACGAGTATGACGAGAAGGGCAAGCGCCTGCGCATCTGGCCCGGCCTGCGCGAGCTGTTCCCCGTGCGCAAGGATCAGCCCTCGAAGACCGAGGTGCAGAACCGCCTCATGCTGGCCCAGGTGCTCGAGGCCGTGCGCGCCTTCGAGGAAGGGGTGCTCATGGACATCCGCGAGGGCGACGTGGGCGCCATCCTGGGCTGGGGCTTCGCGCCCTGGTCGGGCGGCCCGTTCAGCTGGGTCGACATGACCGGCCCGGCGAAGGTGGTCGAGATCTGCGAGGACCTCGCCGCCCGCCACGGCCCGCGCTTCGCGCCGCCGGCGCTGCTCAAGGAGCTGGCCGCGAAGGGCGAGACCTTCTACGGCCGCTTCGACGCGGCGAAGAAGGCGGCCTGAGCGCCGCCGGGGCCGGCGCGCGCCGCCGGCCCGCCTTGTCGAACGCCGCAACGAGAACGCCCGCCGGAAGGACTCCGGCGGTCGTTTCGCATGTCGGGCGCCGGGGGGCGCGGGGGCGGGCGTCAGAGGGCGGCGACCAGCTCGCGCGCCTCGGGGCCCACCGATTCCTCCATGCGCTGGCGCATCTTGCGCAGGGCCTGCGCCTCGAGCTGGCGCACCCGCTCCTTCGACAGGTTCAGCTCGGCGCCCAGGCTTTCCAGCGTGCGGGCCGGATCGCGCAGCTTGCGCGCCGCGATGATCAGCTGCTCGCGCTCGGTCAACGCGCCCATCGCATCGCGGATCCAGGCGCGCGCGGCGGCCAGGTCGCGCCGGCGGCCGACGATCTCGTCGGCCTGGGGGCCTTCGTCCTCAAGCGTCTCGACCCATTCGCGCCCCTCTTCGCCCGACTGCAGGGCGTTGAGCGAGAAGTCCGAGCCCGCAAGCCGGCCCTCCATCATCTCGACGTCGCGCAGCGACAGGCCCAGATCCTGCGCGATGCGCTCGCGGATCTGGTCGCCGGCCAGGGGCTCGTCGCCCTGCCAGGCCTCGCGCTCGACCTGGGCGCGCACGCGGCGCATGTTGAAGAAAAGCGACTTCTGCGCCGAGGTCGAGCCAGTGCGCACCAGCGACCAGTTGCGCATCACATAGTCCTGGATCGAGGCCTTGACCCACCACGCGGCATAGGTCGAGAAGCGCACGCCGCGGTCGGGGTCGAACTTCTCGGCCGCCTTCATCAGCCCCACGGCCGCCTCTTGCGTCAGATCGTTGAGCGAGGCGCCGTAGCGCCGATACTTGGCCGCCATCGACACCGCCAGCCGCATGTAGGCGGTGACCAGCCGGTGCAGCGCGCGCTCGTCGCGCTTGTCGCGCCAGCGGCGGGCCAGCTCCTGCTCGGTCTCGGCGTCGAGGAGCTCGGCCGACATGGCGGCGCGGCCGATGCCGGCGCCTTCGGGGATGCTCGTGGCCATGGTGTGCTCCTTCCCGTCTTTGCCGGACGGATTTCCGGCGTGTGATGGCGATACGCGTCTACATGGCGATCGGATCACCCTGGCCGCAAGCTTATCGACAAAAAAACTCGGAAATGTGACGGGGGGCGGGGCGCCCCTCGCGCAATCGTGATCGCGCGCGATCAGAGCCCGTCCGGGTAGCGCACCTGCGCCAGATAGAGCCCGTCGGGCGGCGCCACCGGACCGCATTGCGCACGGTCGCGCGCGGCCAGCGCTTGGGCCACGCGCTCGGGCGGCCACTTGCCCGCGCCCACGCGCTCGAGCGTGCCGACGAAGCTGCGCACCTGGTTGTGCAGGAACGAGCGCGCGCGCACATGAAAGCGGATCTCGTCGCCCAGCTGCTCGATCTCGAGCGCGTCCAGCGTGCGCACGGGCGATTTCGCCTGGCAGATGGACGAGCGGAAGGTGGTGAAGTCGTGCCGGCCCACAAGATGGGCGGCGGCGCGGCGCATGGCCTCGACGTCCAGCGCCGCGGGCACGCGCCAGGCCAGCCCGCGCTCGATGGTCAGCGGCGCGCGGCGGCAGATCACGCGGTAAAGATAGCGCCGCTCGATCGCGTCGAAGCGCGCGTGGAAATCGTCGGGCGCGGGCGCGGCGGCGGTCACCGCCACGGGCGCGGGCTTGAGATGCCAGTTGAGGGCCTCGGCCAGGCGGAACGGGTCCCATTCGCGCGACAGGTCGCAATGGGCGACCTGCCCGGTGGCGTGCACCCCCGCATCGGTGCGCCCGGCCCCCGTCGCCGTCGGCGCGGCCGGATCGATGCGCGCCAGCGCGGCCTCGAGCGCGCCCTGCACCGAGGGCCGGTCCTCCTGCCGCTGCCAGCCCGAGAAGGGGCCGCCGTGATACTCTATGGTCAGCTTGTAGCGAGGCATGGCGCCTCGTGCCGCGATCGGCGACAAAAGGCAAGGCCTCGCGCCCGCGCGGCGGGGCGCCTATATCGACGGACGAGGAACAAGGCGGGAGCGGGCGTGGGCATAGCGGACATTGCGGACGAGGTCGCGCGGCTGGTCGAGACGGCGCAGGAGGGCGCGGCGGCGCTGTTCGAGCCGACGGTGCGGCTGGGCGTGACGGGGCTGTCGCGCGCGGGCAAGACGGTGTTCATCACCTCGCTGGTGGCGAACCTGCTGGACCGGGGCCGGATGCCGCGCCTGCGCGCCGCCGCCCAGGGGCGCATCGAGGCGGCCCAGCTGCGTCCGCAGCCCGACCGCGCGGCGCCGCGCTTCGATTTCGAAACCCATCTGGGCGCGCTGCTGGCGCCCGAGCCGCGCTGGCCCGAATCGACCCGCGCGGTCAGCCAGCTGCGCCTGTCGCTGCGCCTGCGCCCCGAGGGGTGGCTGGCCGGTCTGGCCGGGCCGCGGGTGGTGCATCTGGACATCGTGGATTACCCCGGCGAGTGGCTGCTGGACCTTGCGCTGCTGGATCTGAGCTACGACGACTGGTCCGAGCGCGCCCTGGCCGAGGCCCGCGCCCCCGCCCGCGCCCTGCACGCCGCGCCCTGGCTGGCGCGTCTGGGCGCGGTCGATCCCGCCGGCCCGTGGGACGAGGGTCCGGCGCGCGCGCTGGCCGAGGCATTCGCCGCCTATCTCGAGGCGTGCCGCCGGGCGGGGCTGTCGGGGCTGACGCCGGGGCGTTTCCTGATGCCCGGCGATCTGGCCGGCTCGCCGGCGCTGACCTTCTCGCCGCTGCCGCGCGCCGAGCGCCGCGGCGGGTTGCGCGCCGAGATGGCCAAGCGCTTCGAGGCCTACAAGCGCGCCGTGGTGCGCCCCTTCTTCCGCGATCATTTCGCGCGCATCGACCGGCAGGTGGTGCTGGTGGACGTGCTGTCGGCGCTCGGCGCCGGGCCGCAGGCGGTGGCCGATCTGCGCGCGTCCATGACCGCGGTGCTCGACGCCTTCCGCCCGGGCGAGAATTCGTGGCTGGCGCCAATCATCGGCCGGCGCGTCGACCGCATCCTGTTCGCCGCCGCCAAGGCCGACCATGTCCACCACACCCAGCATGACCGCCTGGCGGCGCTGACGGCCGAGCTGCTGCGCCGCTCGCGCGAGCGCGCGGCGTTCAAGGGCGCGCGGGTCGAGGCCATGGCGCTTGCCAGCCTGCGCGCCACGGTCGAGCAGGACGTGCGCCGCGACGGCCGCGTCCTGCATTGCGTGCGCGGCAGGCTGGCGGCCACCGGGCGCGAGGCGGCGCTGCATCCGGGCGATCTGCCCGAGGATCCGCGCCGCTTTCTCGACGCGCTGGGCGCCGAGCGTTGGCCCGAGGGCGACTTCCGCGCAATGGATTTCGCCCCGCCGCGCCTGCGGCTGGCGCCGGGCGACGGTCCGCCGCATCTGCGCCTTGATGCGGCCGCCGAGTTCCTTTTGGGAGACAAGCTGTCATGAGCCGCTCCGACGCCCTCGATGCGCCCCCCGCCCCCCGCCAGGGTCCGATCCTGATCGAGGAGGGCGACCCGGCCCTGGCCGCGCCCGCCCCCTCGCCGGCCGAGGCGCCCTCGCCCGACGCCGCCGAAGCCGGCGCGGCGGGCCCCGGGGCCGGCGGCGAAGGCGCCGGCGCGCGCGCGGCCCGTTTCGCCGCGCGGCGCGGCGGGTGGCTCGGGCGCATGTTCTGGGCGGGCGCCGGCGGCTTTGCGGCGCTGGCGCTGGGCGCCTGGGCGTGGGAGCTGGCCGGGCGGCTCATGCAGCTGCACCCGGCGCTGGGCTGGGCGGCCGACGCGCTGCTGGCGCTGGCGGCGCTGGCGCTGGCGGGGATCGCCGCGCGCGAGCTGGCGGCGCTGGCGCGTCTGCGCCGGGTCGAGCGCCTGCGCGCGACGGCGGCCGAGGCGCTGGCGCGGCGCGAGCTGTCGGCGGCGCGCGCCGCGGCGGCGGGGCTCGAGCGCCTTTACGCCGGGCGCGCCGATCTTGACTGGGCGCGCGCCCGCATGGCCGAGCGCCAGCACGACGAGCTTGACGCCGAGGGGCTTCTGGCCCTGGCCGAGCGCGAATACATGGCGCGGCTCGACGCCGAGGCGCGCGCCGCCGTCGAGGCCGCTGCCCGCCAGGTCGCCGCCGCAACCGCGCTGGCCCCCGCGCCGCTGATCGACGTGCTGGCGGCGCTGGCGCTGAACCTGCGCATGATCCGGCGCGTGGCCTTCATCTATGGCGGGCGCGCGGGCGCGGTCGGCTCGTGGCGGTTGCTGCGGGCGGTGGCGGGCCACCTGATCGCCACCGGGGCGGTGGCCGTGGGCGACGATCTGCTCGGGCCGGTGCTGGGCGGCGGCGCGCTGGCGCGCCTGTCGCGCCGCTTCGGCGAGGGGCTGGTGAACGGGGCGCTGACCGCGCGCGTGGGCGCCGCGGCGATCGAGGTCTGCCGCCCGCTGCCATTCGCCGCCCTTCCCCCGCCGCGCGCGCGGGCGCTGGTGGCGCGGGCGCTGCGCGGCTTCGCCGGCGGGGGGTGAGCGCCGGGCGGCCGCCGGGGCCGGGCGATCGGCGTTGCGGGCGGCCCGGATGCGGGCGCGGCGGGCGCAGCATCGCGGCCCAGACCATGCCCGGAACCTTGGCGTCCATGGCGAATTCGGCCGTTCCGTCGGCCTTGGACGGCCCGTCGAGCCGGCGCAGATCCGGCGCGCCGATCAGCCGCAAGGCCGAGGCGGGCTCGAGCGCCGGTCCGGCTGGCGGCGGCGAGCGGCGGCGTCGGCGCGGCGGCGTCGGGGGGCGGCCTTGGCGGGCCTGGCTCGGGGCGGGCTCGGGGCGGGCTCGGGGCGGCGGCGTTCAGCCCAGGCCGAAGCGGTCGAAGAGCTGGCGCAGGTCGGTCTGCGGCCGCGCGCCGATATGCGAGATCACCTCGCCCGCGCACACGCAGCCCATCGTCCCGCAGGTCAGCAGGTCGCGCCCGCGCGTCAGGCCATAGAGGAACCCCGCCGCGAACAGGTCGCCCGCGCCGGTGGCGTCCACGCGCTCCATCGGCGCGGCGGGGGCGTGAACCGTGCGCGCGCCGGCCACGACATAGGCTCCGGCGGGGCCGATGGTGACGGCGGTCATGGGGATCTCGGCGCGCGCCGCCTCGATGGCGTCGTCCAGCGTCGCGGACTGGTAGAGCGAGATCAGCTCGTGCTCGTTGGCGAACAGCAGGTCCACCTCTTCGCGCGCCATGCGGCGGAAGGCGTCGCGGTGGCGCTCGACGCAAAAGGGGTCGGACAGCGTCAGCGCCACCTTGCCGCCCGCCGCCTTGGCCGCTGCGATCGCCTTGGCGAAGGCGGCCTGCCCGTCGGGGCCGTCGAAGCGGTAGCCCTCGAGATAGATCCAGCGCGCATCGGCCATGAGCGCAGGGTCGATGTCCTCGGGCGAGAGCGTGGCCGAGACCCCCAGATAGGTGTTCATCGTGCGCTCGCCGTCGGGGGTGACCAGCACCATGCAGCGGCCCGTCTCGTCGCCCTCGAGCGTGCGCGGCGCGCGCGGCGTGTCGAAATCCACCCCCAGCGCGCGGATGTCATGCGCGAAGATCGCGCCCAGCTGGTCGTCCTTGACCTTGCCCACATAGGCCGTGCGCGCGCCCAGCATCCCCAGCCCGGCGATGGTGTTGGCCGCCGAGCCGCCCGACACCTCCTGCGCGGGCCCCATGCGGTCGTAAAGCTCGAGCGCGCGCGCCGCGTCCACCAGCTGCATCACGCCCTTGCGCACGCCGTTCTCGGCCAGGAAGGCGTCGGTGACGCGGGCCAGCACGTCGACCATCGCGTTGCCGACGCCGACCACGTCATAGGTCTTGGCCGTCATGCGGTCTTCTCCTCGAACAGGCACAGATCGCGGATCAGGCAGGCGCCGCAGTCGGGCTTGCGGGCCTTGCACACATAGCGGCCGTGCAGGATGAGCCAATGATGGGCGTGCAGCGCGTATTCGGCCGGCACCACGTCCTCGAGCGCGCGCTCGACCGCCAGCACGTCCTTGCCCGGCGCCATGCCGGTGCGGTTGGCGACGCGGAACACATGCGTGTCCACCGCCATGGCGGGCACGCGGAACCACATGTTCAGCACCACGTTCGCCGTCTTGCGTCCCACGCCCGGCAGGCTGGCCAGCGCCGCGCGCGAGGAAGGCACCTCGCCGTCGAACTCCTCGATCAGGCGGCGCGACAGGGCGATGACGTTGCGGGCCTTGCTGCGGAACAGGCCGATGGTCTTGATGTGCTCGATCAGCCCCTCTTCGCCCAGCTCCAGCATCTTGCGCGGGGTGTCGGCGATCTCGAACAGGCGGCGCGTGGCCTTGTTCACGCCCTTGTCGGTCGCCTGCGCCGACAGCGCCACGGCGACCAGAAGGGTGAAGGCGTTGACGTGCTCGAGCTCGCCCTTGGGCTCGGGGCGGTGAAGCTTGAAGCGGCGGAACGCTTCCTTGATGGATCTGTAGTCGAGCTGGCCGGTCATGACGCGGCGGACAATGCACCGAGCCGCCCCCCGGCGCAAGGCGCGCGCGGGCAAGATTCGGGTGGCGCGGCGGGCGCGCCGGCTGGCATATCCGCAGGCAGGAGGATCCAGCCATGACCGCATCGCCCATCGCGACCGATTCCCCGCCCGAACCCGCGCATGAGGCCGACTGGCCCGCCTCCGAGCGCGACCGCTTCCGCCACGGGCTGGCCGCGCAGGCGCTGCGCCTGATCGAGGAGACGCGCGCCGAGCAGCCCTCGCTGGACGAGCTTGCGCGGCGCATGGGGCTGAGCCCGGCCCATTTCCACCGCCTGTTCACGCGCCATGTGGGCGTCAGCCCCAAGCGCTACATGCAGTTCCTGACGCTCGAGCACGCGCGCCGGCTGCTGCGCGAGCGCCGCTCGGTGCTGGATGCGGCGCTGGAAAGCGGGCTGTCGGGGCCGGGGCGGCTGCATGACCTGTTCGTGCGGTGGGAGGCGATGACCCCCGGCGAATACGCCGCCGGGGGCGAAGGTCTGACCATTCGCTGGGGCTGGTTCGACGGCCCCTTCGGGCCGACGCTGGCCATGGCGACCGAACGCGGCCTGTGCGGCATGGCCTTCGCCGCCGAGCTGGGCCGCGACGAGGCCGTGCGCGACATGCGCGCGCGCTGGCCCGCGGCGCGCTTCGTGCATGACCCCGCGCCCTTGCGCCATTGGGTCGAAGCGGCCTTCGGCATGCGCGGCGAGGCGCGCGTGCACCTGATCGGGGCGCCGTTCCAGATCAAGGTGTGGGAGGCGCTGCTGGCCGTGCCGGCGGGGCATGTGACCACCTATTCCGACATCGCGCGCGCGGTGGGGCGGCCGGGCGCGGCGCGCGCCGTGGGCAACGCGGTCGGGCGCAATCCGGTCAGCTGGCTGGTGCCGTGCCATCGCGCGCTGCGCAAGTCGGGCGAGCTGGGCGGCTATCGCTGGGGCCTGTCGGTCAAGCGCGCCATGCTGGCCTTCGAGAGCGCCGAGCTGGAAAGCAGAACGGCGCCTGCGGAGCTTGCCGCAGGCGCCGTCGCCGTCGCGCAGGAGACCGGGGAGGAGGACAGCCCCCGCGCGGCTGATCGCGCTGCGCCCCGGGGAGGAGGACAGGGCGCGCGCTGAACCCGTTTCGCCGGAGGGAGGGGCCGGCGACGCGGGAATGGCGTTCAGTTGTCGTAGACCGCGTGCCAGGCCACCGAGCGCAGCGAGGCGCGGCTCAGGCCCAGATCGGCCAGGTCGCGGTTGTCGAGCGCCGACAGCTCGCGCAGCGTGCGGCGATACAGGCGCCACTTGGCGTAGCGGGCGGCCAGCTCCTCGGCCTTGGCGCGGACGAGCGAGGCGAGCGAGGCCCCGACGGCGGGGGCGTTGTTGGCGACGTGAGCCATGACCGTGTTCCTTTCTGCTTGCTCGCCGGTCTCCGCTGCGGAGGCCGGCGTTCGGGCGGGGCGTCCGGTTGCGGGCGCGGCGTCCTTGTTGCGCTGCAATATGCTTACGTTCGCGGAAGGTCGCAATCGCCGTTGCGGCAAACCCGTTTTGCGGCTTGCGCATACGTGACGTTGGGTCAGAGCCCTTGCGGTTTCGCGGGGTGGATTGTGCTGCGGCGCAATGCAATCAGAAGAAGAACATGCTGCATCGCAGATAAATCAGGACATGCGCCCTGCCGCCGCCGCCCTCAGCGCAGGGCGGCGGCGTGGTGGCGCAGATGGTCCTCGATGAAGGTGGCGATGAAGAAATAGCTGTGGTCGTAGCCCGCCTGCATGCGAATCCGCGCCCTCTGCCCGGCCTCGGCGCAGGCCTGCTCGAACAGCGCGGTCTTGAGCTGGTCCTCGAGGAAGGGGTCGGCCGTGCCCTGGTCGACCAGGATCTCGCCCTTCCAGCCAAGCTCGCGCACCAGCGCGCAGGCGTCGTGCCGCGCCCACAGCGCGCGGTCCTCGCCCAGATAGGCCGAGAAGGCCTTCCGCCCCCAGGGGCAGTTCATGGGCGAGACGATGGGCGCAAAGGCGGAAAGCGACTCGAAGGTCTCGGGCCGGCGCATGGCGATGGTCAGCGCGCCGTGGCCGCCCATCGAGTGCCCCGTCAGCCCCAGCGCCCCAAGGCCGAACGAATCGCGCAGCAGGGCGGGCAGCTCTTCGGCGACGTAGGTGAACATGCGAAAGTTCCGGTCCCAGGGCGGCTGCGTCGCGTCCACGTAAAAGCCCGCGCCCTGGCCCAGGTCATAGGCGGGGGAATCGGGCGCGTCCTCGCCGCGCGGCGAGGTGTCGGGGCAGACCACGGCCAGCCCCAGCTCGGCCGCGACGCGCTGGAACCCGGCCTTGACGGTGGCGTTCTCGTGCGTGCAGGTCAGCCCCGCCAGGAAGATCACGCACGGGGTCGGGCCCGCCCCGGCGCGCGGCGGCGTGTAGAGCGAGAAGGTCATGTCCGTGCCCGTGGCGGCGCTGGCGTGACGCAGAACGCGCTGCACGCCGCCGAAGCACAGGCTTTCGCTCAGGGTCTCCATGTCGGCCTCCGTCATGTGGGCGTCATGCGGGCGCGTCGCGGGCCTGGCGCGCGGCCGCGGTCAGCTCGCGGTCCAGCGCGTCCAGAAAGCGCGAGCGGTCGGCTTTCGAAAAGGGTCTGGGGCCGCGCCCGGCGCGCAGCGGGTCGGCGGCGCGCAGGTCGGCGGCAAGGTCGCGCATGGCCAGCTGCGCGCCGATGTTGGCGGGGGTGAAGGCCGCGCCGTCCGGGCGCAGGGCGCGCGCGCCGGCCTCGAGGCAGCGCGCCGCCAGCGGAATGTCCGAGGTCACGCACACATCGCCCGGGCCGATGCGCTCGGCGATCCAGCGATCGGCGGCGTCGGCCTCGGGCGCGACGATCACCGTGCGCACGCGCGGGTCGGGGTCGGGGCGGATGCCGCCGTTCGAGACGACGAAGACCTCGACGCCCCGGCGCGCCGCCACGCGCAGCGCCTCGGCCCGCACGGGGCAGGCGTCGGCGTCGATGAAGAGCCGCGCGCTCATGCCGCCCCGGCGCCCGGGGCCAGCCCTGCCGCCGCGCGCGCCAGCGCGGGCAGCGCGTCGTGATGGGCGAAGACGGCGGCGGGGTGCATGGCCTCGGCCGGGCCGTGGCGATAGCCGCCGAGAAACAGCAGGAAGGGCATGTCGCCGGCGCGGGCGGTCTCGGCGTCGGTCTCGCTGTCGCCGACATAGACGGCCGGCCCGTCGCCCAGCGGCGCCGCCGCCGCGGCCAGCATGCGCGGATCGGGCTTGAGCGCGCCGGGAACCGAATCGCCGCCGGCGAGGGATTCGATCATGTCGAAGCCCAGCGCCCGCAGCACGCGCCAGGCCGGGGCCTGCGGCTTCTGGGTGCAAACCCCGATGCGCCAGCCCTCGGCCGCCAGCCGGCGCAGCGCCGCGACCGCGCCCGGATAGGCGCGGCTGTGCGCGGTGGGGTCGTAAAGCTCGCGAAAGCGGCGCCGGCAGGCCTCGAGCCCGGCCTCGGGCGCGCCGCCCGAATGGGCCAGAAGCCGCTCGACCTGAACGTCCATGCCCTTGCCGATGAAGGTCTTGTAGGTCTCGACCGTCACCGGCGGGCGGCCCAGCTCGGCCAGAAGGGCGTTGCCCGCCGCGCACAGGCTGGCGGCGCTGTCGATCAGCGTGCCGTCCAGGTCGCAGATCAGGCGCGGCGCGCTCACGCCGCGCGCCACTTGATCGAGCAGCCGATCGAGGGCGTCTGCTCGGCCGGTCCGCGGCCCGTCAGGGCGACCTGCTTCATGGCCTCGTAAAGCTCGCGCGGCAGGTCGTCGCGCCGCTCGCGGCCGGCGGCGTCGAGGCGCCCGCGATACTGCAGCTCGAGATCCGCGTTGTAGCCGAAGAAGTCGGGCGTGCAGACGGCGCCGTAGGCGCGCGCCACCTCCTGCGTCGCGTCGTGCAGATAGGGGAAGGGGAAGCCGTGGGCGCGGGCGAACTCGCCCATCTTCTCGAAGCTGTCCTCGGGGTAGGTCTCGGCGTCGTTCGAGCAGATGGCGACCGTGCTCACGCCCAGCTCGGCCAGATCGCGCGCATCGCGCACCAGCTTGTGCGCGATCGACTTCACATAGGGGCAGTGGTTGCAGATGAACATGACCAGCGTGCCGCGCGGGCCGCGGATGTCGGCCAGCGAGACGATGCGCCCCTCGGTGTCGGGCAGGCTGAAGTCGGGGGCGGGGCGTCCGAAGTCGCAGACGGGGGTGTTGAGCGCGACCATCTCGATCTCCGTTCCTTGCGTTTGCAAATGGGGGCCGCCGGCCCGCGCGGGGCTAGCGGATGATGATCTCGGGGCCCATCAGGGCGTTGGGCAGCGCCGTGGACAGCCACGGAACATAGGTCACCAGGATCAGGAAGACGAACAGGATTCCCAGCCAGGGCAGGGCGGCGCGCACGACGCGCATCACCGGCATGCCCGCCACGCCCGAGGTGACGAACAGGTTCAGTCCGACGGGCGGGGTGATCATGCCGATCTCCATGTTCACCACCATGATGATGCCCAGATGGATCGGGTCGATGCCCAGCGAAACCGCGATGGGAAAGACCAGCGGCGCGACGATGACGATCAGCCCCGAGGGCTCCATGAACTGGCCGCCGATCAGCAGGATCACGTTGACCATGACCAGGAACATCACCGGCCCGAAGCCCGCGTCCAGCATGGCGGCGGCGATGGACTGGGGCACCTGCTCGTCGGTCAGGACGTGCTTGAGCAGCAGCGCGTTGGCGATGATGAACATCAGCGTCACGGTCAGCTTGCCCGCCTCGAACAGCGCGTCGCGCGCGTCGCGGTGGACCCAGCAGGTCAGCAGCGCCCAGGGGCGCGCCGTCAGCGGCAGGGGCGGGCCGTCGGGCCGGGCCAGCGGGCCCATGTCGCGATAGACGAAGTTGGCGATGAGAAAGGCGTAGACCGCCGCCACCGCCGCCGCCTCGGTCGGGGTGAAGATGCCGCCGTAGATGCCGCCCAGGATGATGACCATCAGGAACAGCCCCCAGCCCGCGTCGCGGGCGCTGTCGCGGATCTCGGCCCAGCCGGCCCAGGGCTCGGCGGGCAGCTTCTTGATCTTGGCGGCGACGTAGATGCCGACCATCAGCATCAGCCCGGCCACGATGCCCGGGATGACGCCCGCCAGGAACATGCGCCCCACCGACACGTCGGTGGCCGCGGCGTAGACCACCATCACGATCGAGGGCGGGATCAGGATGCCCAGCGTGCCCGCGTTGCAGATCACGCCCGCGGCGAAGTCGCGCGAATAGCCCACCTGGCGCATCCCGGCGATGACGATCGAGCCGATCGCCACCACCGTCGCCGGCGACGAGCCCGACAGCGCGGCGAACATCATGCAGGCGAACACGCCCGCGATGGCCAGCCCGCCGGGGAAATGCCCCACGCAGGCGATGGCGAAGCGGATGATGCGCCGCGCCACCCCGCCGGTGGACATGAAGGCCGAGGCGAGGATGAAGAACGGAATGGCCAGCAGCGTGTAATGCCCGGCCATGGCCTCGAACAGGGTCTGGGCGACGGCGGCCAGCGAGGTGTTCGACTGCGTGAGCAGAAACAGCACCGAGCTCAGCCCCAGGGCCACGGCGATGGGCGCGCCGATCAGCAGAAGGACGATCACCAGCGCGAAAAGGGCGGCGGCTTCCATGGCTCAGTCCTCCGCGGCGGGGCGCGCGGGGCGCGCGGCGTCGATCATGTCCTCGGCCTCGTGGCTGGCGATCAGCCGGTCCTGCGCGCCGCGGGCGATGGCGAGAGCGGCCTGGACGAAGCGCAGCAGCAGCAGCGTCATGGACAGCGGCATGGCGAAATAGGGGATCAGCCGCGGGATCTTCTCGTAGGGCTCGCCCTCGTTGAACCAGTTCGCGAAGAAGGGATTGAGGAAGGCGGGCATGTCGATGTCGTTGACCTCGTACCAGCCCTTTTCGCGCACGCGCTCCTCCAGCCCCAGCGGGAACCAGCGCCCTTCGGTGGCCGGCAGGTTGGCGAAGTTGGCCCAGTAGTCCCAGCCGCCCTTGAGCAGCAGCGCCGCATAGACGATGCAGGCCGCCGCCGCCGCCAGCCCCAGGATGCGCCGCGGGCCGGGGGGCAGCATGTCCACCGCCACGTCGACGCCCAGATGGGCGCGCTTCTTGACCGCGTAGCTGGCGCCCAGCAGCACCAGCCATGCGAACAGGAAGCTGGTGGCCTCGAGCGCCCAGAGGATGTTCGATCCCATGTAGCGCGCGGCCACGTTGGCGAAGGTCAGCAAGGTCATCGCGCCGAGGATGACGGCGATGAGCGTCTCCTCGATCGAGTCGGTCCACGAGCGGGGGGATTTGCCGGCCATGGCGGTCGCTCCGTCGTCAGCTGGATGCGGCCGCGCCCCGCGCGCGGCTTGCGGCGCGGGGCGCGGATGGGGGGCGGACCGCGCCGCCCCCGCCAGGGTCAGAAGCGCGCGTTGATCTCTTGCGCGGCGGCGATGTTCTCGGCGCCGACGTCGTCGCGGAACTTCTCCCAGACGGGCTTCATGGCGTCCACCCACTCCTGCCGCAGCTCGGGGGTCAGGGTGCGCACCACGCCGCCGGCGGCGATGATGGCCTGCTTGGCCTCTTCATTGACGCGGGTCGACTCGGCGTTGCGGGTCTCGGTCACCTCGTCGAGGATCTTCTCGAGCTGGGCGCGCACGTCGTCGGGCAGCCCCTCCCAGAAATCGACCGAGGTCACGACCAGATAGTCGAGAATGCCGTGATTGGTCTCGGTCACGCCGTCCTGCACCTCGAAGAACTTCTGGCCGTAGATGTTGGACCAGGTGTTCTCCTGCCCGTCCACGACGCCGGTCTGAAGCGCGCCGTAGACCTCCGAGAAGGCCATCTTCTGCGGAATGGCGCCCAGCGCCTCCATCTGCGCCACCAGCACGTCCGAGGACTGGACGCGGAACTTCAGCCCCTTGGCGTCCGAGGGGTGCAGCAGCGGGCGGTTGGCCGACATCTGCTTCATGCCGTTGTGCCAGAAGGCGAGGCCGATCAGGCCGCGCCGCTCCATGCTGCGCTTGAGCGCCTGCCCCGCCTCGGACTGCTGGAAGGCGTCCACGGCCTGGATGTTCTTGAACATGAAGGGCAGGTCGAAGATGCGGAACTTCTTGGTGAACTTCTCGAACTTCGACAGCGAGGGCGCGGCCATCTGCACGTCGCCGTTGAGCAGCGCCTCGAGCACCTTGTCGTCGTTGTAGAGCGACGAGTTCGGATAGACCTCCATGCAGGCCTTGCCGTTCATCTCGTCGTTCACCCGCTGCGCCAGAAGCGAGGCGGCGATGCCCTTGGGGTGCTTGTCGGTGTTGGTGACGTGGCTGAACTTGATGACGATCTCGCCCGGATCGCAATTGGCGAGCGCGGCGTTGGCGCCGAGCGCCATGGCGGCCGCGGCCGCGATGGTCAGAAGACGCATTGGGAACCTCCCGTTGGTTTTCGTTGGCGTTTGCGCGCCGATCCTAGCGCATGGCGGCGGGCTTGTCCCATGCGCCGCCAAGCCTCGGCGCGCGCACAGGCGCGGTCCGCGGGCGGCGCCGCGCCTGCGCGGCGGTGGGCATGGCGCGTCGGCGGGGGCGGCGCCATGCGGCGAGGCGGCGCGGGCATGATTCGCAAAGACGGGCGGCGCGAATCGTTGCGATTCTTTCGCGCTGGCGGCGCATCTCTTGGCGTTTCGATCCGGCTCGCGCGCAGATGCGGCCAAATGTCGCACCGGCGCGGCCTTGCGGCGCCGCGGCGCCCGCAGCCCCCTTTCGTTGTGCGTCGCAACCAATGCGCAGCCGCGTCAAGCGCCCCGTCCCGACGGCGCCCCGACGGCGCCCCACGGCGCCGGCGGCGCGCGAAGTTCTTGCCCCGCGTGCGCAAATGGGCTGTGACGAGCGGCGAAGACGGCTTTAGGATGGCCGGCGTTTGCGCCCCTTCGGGCGGCGCGAAGGCAACGGACGCAAGCGCGGGCGCCGCGGCATGAGGCCGACGCCCCGCGAACGGGAACGAGGGAGAACGCTGATGAAGATCGGCGCGCCAAGGGAGCTGCATCCGGGCGAGAAGCGCGTCGCGCTGACGCCCGACAGCGCCCGGCAGCTTCAGAAGCTGGGATATGAGTGTCTGGTCGAGAGCGGGGCCGGCGAGGCCGCGATGTTCTCGGACGAGGCCTATCGCGAGGCGGGGGTCAAGGTCGTGCCCGACGCCGCCGCGCTGTGGGCCGAGGCCGACATCGTGGTCAAGGTGCGCGAGCCGAAGATCGAGGAGATCGACGCCGCGCCCGAGGGCAAGACGGTGATCTCGTTCCTGTGGCCGGCGCAGAACGAGGATCTGCTGCGCCGCATGAACGAGAAGCGCATGACCGCGCTGGCCATGGACATGGTCCCGCGCATCAGCCGCGCGCAGAAGATGGACGCGCTGTCCTCGATGGCCAACATCGCCGGCTACCGCGCCGTGATCGAGGCGGGCGCCAATTTCGGCCGCTTCTTCACCGGCCAGGTGACGGCGGCGGGCAAGGTGCCGCCGGCCAAGGTGCTGGTGATCGGCGCGGGCGTGGCCGGGCTTGCGGCCATCGGCACGGCGGTCAGCCTGGGCGCGATCGTGCGCGCCTTCGACGTGCGCCCCGAGGTGGCCGAGCAGATCGAGTCCATGGGCGCCGAGTTCCTGATGCTCGACTTCTCGGACGACCTGTCGGGCGAGGGCGGCTACGCCAAGCCCGCCAGCCCAGAGTTCATCGAGAAGGAGATGGAGCTGTTCCGCCAGCAGGCGCCCGAGGTGGACATCGTCATCACCACGGCGCTGATCCCCGGCCGGCCGGCGCCCAAGCTCTGGCCCGAGGAGATGGTCAAGCTGATGAAGCCCGGATCGGTCATCATCGACCTGGCGGCCGAGCGCGGCGGCAACTGCGACCTGACCGTTCCCGATCAGAAGATCGTCACCGACAACCACGTCACCATCATCGGCTACACCGACTTCCCCAGCCGCATGGCGACGCAGGCCTCGACGCTTTACGCGACGAACATCCGCCACATGCTGACGGATCTGACGCCCGGCAAGGACGGCGTGTGCGTGGTGAACATGGAGGACGACGTCATCCGCTCGTGCACCGTGTGCAAGGATGGCGAGATCACCTTCCCGCCGCCGCCGCTCAAGGTCCAGGCGATCGCCAAGCCCAAGCCCAAGCCCAAGGAGCCGACCCCCGAGGAAAAGGCCGCGCGCGAGGCCGAGGAGCTGCGCCGCTCGCTCAACCACACCGCCTGGATGCTGGGCGTCGGCGGCGCGCTGTGCCTTCTGGTGGGGCTGGTGGCGCCGGCAAGCTTCATGCAGCACTTCATCGTCTTCGTGCTGTCGGTGTTCGTGGGCTATCACGTGATCTGGGGGGTGGCGCACGCGCTGCACACGCCGCTCATGGCGATCACGAACGCCATCTCGTCGATCATCATCGTGGGCGCGCTCTTGCAGGTCGGTTCGTCGTCGACGACGGTCGTGATCCTGGCGGCGCTGGCGATTCTCATGGCGTCGGTGAACATCTTCGGCGGGTTCCTGGTGACCCGTCGGATGCTCGCAATGTTCCAGCGCAGCTAAGGGGGCTGAGATGAGCATCGGTTTCGTGACGGCCGCTTACGTGGTGGCGGCCATCCTCTTCATTCTTGCGCTGGGCGGCCTCTCGAACATGGAGAAGGCCAAGCGCGCCATCTGGTACGGCATCGTCGGCATGGCGCTGGCGGTGGGCGCGACCGTGGTCACGCCCGGCGTGGGCAACCACGCGGTGATCGCGCTGATGATCGCGCTCGGCGGCATCGGCGGCTGGGTCGTCGCCACCCGCGTGCAGATGACCCAGATGCCCGAGCTGGTGGCGGGCTTCCACAGCCTCGTCGGCCTCGCCGCGGTCTTCATCGGCATCAACGCCGATCTCGAGATGAAGGCGGCGCTGGCGGCGAAGGAGGCGGGCACGGTCGAGCAGCTTGCCGGCTTTGCGGCCACCATCGCCAAGAAGTCGTCGGTCGAGCTTTCGATGCTGAAGGTCGAGCTCTTCCTCGGCATCCTCATCGGCGCCATCACCTTCACCGGCTCGGTGGTCGCCTATGGCAAGCTGGCGGGCAAGATCAGCTCGGCGGCGCTGACCCTGCCCTTCCGCCACCAGCTCAACCTGGCGGGCTTCGTCCTGTGCTTCCTGCTGGGCTGGATGTATCTGGATGGCGCGGGGCTGTGGACCATGATCGTGGTGGCGATCCTGGCCGGGGCCATCGGCTGGCACCTGATCATGGCCATCGGCGGGGCCGACATGCCGGTGGTGGTCTCGATGCTCAACTCCTACTCGGGCTGGGCCGCGGCGGCGATCGGCTTCACGCTGGGCAACGACCTGCTGATCGTGGTCGGCGCGCTGGTGGGCTCGTCGGGCGCCATCCTCAGCTACATCATGTGCCGGGGCATGAACCGCAGCTTCGTCTCGGTGATCCTCGGCGGCTGGGGCGGCACGGGCGCGCCGGCGGCCGAGGTCTCGGGCGAGATGATCGCCATCGACGCCGACGGCGTGGCCAGCGCGCTGGAAGAGGCCGACAGCATCATCATCGTGCCCGGCTACGGCATGGCGGTGGCGCAGGCGCAGCAGTCGGTGTCCGAGCTGACGCGCCGCCTGCGCGCGCAGGGCAAGCAGGTGCGCTTCGCCATCCACCCCGTCGCCGGGCGCCTGCCGGGGCACATGAACGTGCTCCTGGCCGAGGCCAAGGTGCCCTACGACATCGTGCTCGAGATGGACGAGATCAACGACGACTTCCCCAACACGGACGTGGTCATCGTCATCGGCGCGAACGACATCGTGAACCCCGCCGCGCAGGAGGATCCCAATTCGCCCATCGCCGGGATGCCGGTGCTCGAGGTGTGGAAGGCCAAGCAGGTCATCATCCTCAAGCGCGGCCAGGGCACGGGCTATTCGGGCATCGAGAACCCGCTGTTCTTCAAGGAGAACACGCGCATGTTCTACGGCGACGCCAAGGCCTCGATCGACGCGCTTCTGTCGAAGCTGTCCTGACGGAAGAGGCCTTGCGGCCATCGCGGCCGGCGCCTTGCGCGCCGGCCGCATCCGTTTTGCGCCCCGCGCATGGCCCGCGCGCGCCGCGCCGCTTGGAAGCTGACGCGGCGGCGGCTATGTTCGCGTCCAGGAGGGCCCCTGCATGAGCGACATGAACCCAGCCGATTCCGTCCTTCAGGGCGCGCCGACCGCCGAGCCCGAGGCCGGACCGGGCCGCGCCGGCGCCAAGGCGCGCGATCTGCGCGACCGCGCCCAGCGCCACCCGGAAAAGGCGCGCCGGCCCGACGCCCCCGTGCTGCGCAAGCCCGAATGGATCCGCGTCAAGGCGCCCGGCGGCAAGGGCTACAACCAGACCCGCCGCACCTTGCAGGAGCACGGCCTGGTCACCGTGTGCTCCGAGGCCGGCTGTCCCAATGTCGGCGAGTGCTGGTCGCAGGGCCACGCCACCATGATGATCATGGGCGAGATCTGCACCCGCGGCTGCACCTTCTGCAACGTCGCCACGGGCCGGCCCGACGCGCTCGACCCCTTCGAGCCCGCCCGCGTCGCCGACGCCGTGGCCAAGCTGGGGCTGAACCATGTGGTGGTCACCTCGGTCGATCGCGACGATCTCGAGGATGGCGGCGCCGAGCATTTCGCCCGCACCATCCGCGCCATCCGCCGCAAGAGCCCCGGCGCGACCATCGAGGTGCTGACCCCCGATTTCCTCAAATGCGGCCCCGAGGCGCTGGAAACCGTGGTGGCCGCGCGCCCCGACGTGTTCAACCACAATCTCGAGACCGTCCCCGGCCTTTATCCCGAGGTGCGCCCGGGCGCGCGCTACTTCCACTCGCTGCGGCTGCTGCAGCGGGTCAAGGAGCTGGACCCGACCATCTTCACCAAGTCGGGCATCATGGTCGGGCTGGGCGAGGACCGTCAGGCGGTGTTGCAGGTGATGGACGACATGCGCGCCGCGGACGTGGATTTCCTGACCATCGGCCAATACCTGCAACCGACGCCCAAGCATCACCCCGTGCGCCGCTTCGTCACGCCGGACGAGTTCGCCGCCTATGAGCGCGCCGCCTGGGGCAAGGGGTTCCTGATGGTCAGCGCCTCGCCGCTGACCCGTTCGAGCTACCATGCGGGCGAGGATTTCGCCCGCCTTCGCGCCGCGCGCCTGGCCGGCCGCGGGGCCTGAGCCGGGGCAACGGGACGTCCGGGCGGGGCGCGCAGCGAAACGACGGGCCGGCGCGAGGGGCCGCCGCGCGGCCGGTCGCGCCCCGGTCCGCCGTCGCCCCGGTCCGCCGTCGAGGAGCCGCGGGGCGCCGCGGGCGGGCCTGCGACCCCCTTCGCCGCCTTCGACGATCCCGCCGCAAGCGCGCGAGGCGGCCCGGCGCGGCGCCCGGCGCCGGGGCGCCTGACGTCGGGCTGGCGGCGCCTCAGTCGCGCGCGATCAGGCGGCCCCACAGATCGTATTCGGAAGCCTCGTCGATCTCGACCGTCACGATGTCGCCCGGGGACAGGGCCTCGAACCCCTCGTCGATGAACAGCTCGCCGTCGATCTCGGGCGCATCGGAAATGGTGCGGCAGACGGCGCCCTGCTCGTCGACCGAATCGACGATCGCCTTGCGCCGCGCGCCCACGCGCGCGGCCAGCTTCTCGGCCGAGATGCGCTGCGCGACCTCCATGAAGCGCGCGTAGCGCTCTTCCTTCACCTCTTCGGGCACATGGTCGGGCAGGTCGTTGGCGCGGGCGCCGGCGACGTTCTCGTATTTGAAGCAGCCGACGCGATCCAGCCGGGCCTCTTCCAGCCAGTCGAGCAGGGTCTGGAACTCGGCCTCGGTCTCGCCCGGAAAGCCGACGATGAAGGTCGAGCGGATGGTCAGATCGGGGTTGATCTCGCGCCAGGCGCGGATGCGCTCGAGCGTCCTGGCCGCCGCGGCGGGGCGGGCCATGCGGCGCAGCGTGTCGGGATGGGCGTGCTGGAAGGGAATGTCCAGATAGGGCAGCAGCCCGCCCGGATCGGCTTCGGTCCCCATCAGCGGGATCAGCTGATCGACATGCGGATAGGGGTAGATGTAGTGCAGCCGCGTCCACAGCCCCAGCTCGCGCAGGCCGCGGGCCAGGTCCGTGACATGGGTGCGCCAGCTGCGCCCGCGCCACTCATGCGCGTCATGGCGCCGGTCCACGCCATAGGCCGAGGTGTCCTGCGAGATGACCAGCAGCTCGCGCACGCCCGCCTCGGCCAGGCGCTCGGCCTCGCGCAGCACGGCGTGCACGGGGCGCGAGACCAGCTTGCCGCGCATGTCGGGAATGATGCAGAAGCGGCAGGCGTGGTTGCAGCCCTCGGAGATCTTCAGATACGCGTAGTGGCGCGGCGTCAGCTTGACGCCCGAGGCCGGCAGAAGGTCGACGAAGGGGTTCGGCGCCGGCGGCACGGCGGCGTGCACCGCGTCCAGCACCTGCTCGTATTGATGCGGGCCGGTCACCGCCAGCACCTTGGGATGCGCGCCGGTGATGAACTCGGGATCCGCGCCGAGGCAGCCGGTGACGATGACCTTGCCGTTGGCGGCCAGCGCCTCGCCGATGGCCTCGAGCGATTCGGCCTTGGCGCTGTCGAGAAAGCCGCAGGTGTTGACGATGACCGCGTCCGCGCCCTCGTAATCGGGCGAGACGGCGTAGCCCTCGGCGCGCAGGCGCGTGAGGATGCGCTCGCTGTCGACCAGCGCCTTCGGACAGCCCAGCGAGACCATGCCGATGGCCGGTTGGCCCGGGCGGCGGGCGGCGTCGAAGCGCGGCGCGGGGGCGATGTCGGGGCGCAGTTGCGGCGGGTTCTGTGGCGTGCGGGTGCTCATGCCCCGCCACATACGCGATTCCGCGCCGCTATGGAAACGCCCTTGCGGCCCCGCGCGCGGTTTCGGGCGCCGCGTCGGGCCGGTCGGCCAGGCGGCGCGTCGCTACGGCGCCGATCCACATGCAGGTCAGCGCAAGCCACGAGGTCAGCGCCAGCGCCGAGGTCCCGGTGACGCCGGCGCCGATCGCGCAGCCGCCCGCCAGCATCGCGCCCATGCCCATCAGCGCCGCGCCGATCAGGCGGCGGCGCAGGCCGGCCACGTCCTCGAAGCCCTCCCAGCGCCATTCGCGCGCCCACACGGCCGCCGCCATCGCCCCCAGCGCGACGCCGGGAATGAGGCCGATGTCGAAATCCGCCCGCGCGCCCGGCGTCAGGACGAACATCAGCGCGTCGGCCGAGGGGCCGGCGAAGGTCAGGCTCTTGACCGGCGCCGGATCGAAGGACTGCGCCGCGATGGCCGAGGTCGCCGCCCATCCCAGCGCCACCGCGAATCCCACGCCCGAGCCGGCCAGCAGCGTCATGGCCGAAACCCGGTTGCGCGCGGCGATGACCAGCGCCGCCAGCGCAAACGCCGCGCCCAGCGCGGGGCCGAAATCGGGGCCGAGCCCGAGCCAGGCCGACAGCTCGACATTGGTCGGTCCGGTGGTCCACAGCTCGGCCAGGCTCTGGCGCAGCGGCGCGAGGATGCCGTGCAGGCTCATTTGCGCCACCACCGCGAAGACCAGCCCGGACAGGAGGGCGCGCAAATTGCCGCCGGCCGCCAGCACCAGAAGCCGCCCCGAGCAGCCGCGCGCCAGGATCATGCCCGCGCCGAACATCAGCCCGCCCAGCGCCGCGCCCGAGATCGAGCCCGGCGCGGCCAGAACGCGCGCCTCGGCCAGGTCGAGCATGCCCGCCCGGGCCATGAGCTGCGTCCAGAACAGCGCGGTCGAGAAGGTCAGCAGCCAGACCGCCATGCGCGGACCAAGGCGCCCGTCGGCGAACTCGACGCTGGCGGCGCGCAGGCAGAACCGGCTGCGCTGGGCCGCGGCGCCGAAGACCGCCCCGATCAGCGCGCCGGCGGCGACCTGCGCGCCGCTTTCGCCCAGCAGCTCGAAGGCCGGTTCCAGGTCCGGGGGAATGTCCATGGCGTCCCGCTCCGCGACGTTTCATGCCGCCCATGGCATGGCGCGATTCGGGGCGCGGGGCCTTGATCCATCTCATGCGCGGATTGGAATATCGCGGGGGCGGGCGAAATCGCGCTCGAAAGGTCGCGGGAAAAGGAGTAAGGACGCCTTATGAAGAACGCGCCCGTCCCCATCGCGCAGGCCGCAAGCCTGCCCGCCTGGCGGCGGCCCATCGGCCTTCTGACGCTGATGGCCGCCGGCATGCCGCTGGCCTTCGCCACCTGGAACGCCCTGCTCAACAACTTCGTCATCGAGGCGGCGGGCTTCGACGGCTCGGACATCGGCTGGCTCCAGACCGTGCGCGAGATCCCCGGCTTCGCCGCCATCGGCGTCATCGCCGTGATCCTGTTCGTGCGCGAGCAGACGCTGGCCGTCATCTCGCTGGCGCTGCTGGGGCTGGCGACGGCGGCGACGGGGTTCTTTCCCAGCTTCGGCGGGCTGCTCATCACCACCTTCGTCGGCTCGCTGGGCTTTCACTATTACGAGACGGTCAACCAGTCGCTTCAGCTGCAATGGCTGAGCAAGGAAGAGGCGCCCAAGGCGCTGGGCTGGCTGCTGGCGGCGGGGTCGGCCTCGTCGCTGGCGGCCTATGCGCTGATCGTGGGCGCGTGGAAGACCTTCGATCTGAGCTATCAGAGCGTCTACATGGCGGGCGGGCTGGCGACGGCGGCGGTCGCGCTGGCGGCATGGGCGCTTTATCCGCGCTTCGAGGCGCCCCACCCGCAGGAGAAGCGCATGGTCCTGCGGCGGCGCTACTGGCTGTATTACCTGCTTCAGTTCATGGGCGGGGCGCGGCGGCAGATCTTCGTCGTCTTCGCCGCCTTCATGATGGTCGAGCGCTTCGGCTTCGAGGTGCACGAGGTCACGGCGCTGTTCCTGATCAACTACGCCGCGAACATGGCCTTTGCGCCGGCGGTGGGGCGGCTGGTCGCGCGCTTCGGCGAGCGGCGGGCGCTGGTTCTGGAATATGTCGGCCTTGCCGCGGTGTTCGCGGCCTATGCCGGGGTCTATTTCAACGACTGGCCCGCATGGGTCGCGGCCGCGCTTTACGTGATCGACCATCTGCTGTTCGCCATGGCCTTCGCGCAGAAGACATACTTCCAGAAGATCGCGGCGCCGGGCGACATCGCGCCGACCGCGGCGGTGGCCTTCACCATCAACCATGTCGCCGCGGTCGCGCTGCCGGCCTCGCTGGGCTATCTGTGGCTGGTCTCGCCGGCGGCGGTGTTCGTGCTGGCGGCGGCGATGGCCTGCGTGTCGCTGGGGCTGGCGCTGCTGATCCCGCGCCATCCCGAGCCGGGGCGCGAGACCGTCCTGTCGCCGCGCCTGGCCGGGGCGCCTTCGTGAGAGGGCGGCGGGCATGAGCGCGCGCGGGCCGCAGGGCCGCTTCGTCACCGGCTCGACCATGCGGCATGTGGCGGTGATGACCATGGCGGGCTCGCTGGGCCTGACCTTCATGTTCCTGGTCGATTTCGTCACGCTGTTCTACGTCTCGCTGCTGGGGGACGAGCGGCTGACCTCGGCGGTCGGATACGCCTGGACGATCCAGTTCTTCACCGTCTCGGTCGGCATCGGCTTCGCCATCGCCGCCACGGCCACGGTCAGCCGGGCGCTGGGCGCGCGCCGGCGCGAGGATGCGCGGCGCCTGGCGACCTCGTCGTTGAGCATCGCGGTGGCGGGCATGGCGCTGACGGCCGGCGCGGCGCTGGCCTTCCGGCGCGAGCTGCTGGCGCTGCTGGGGGCCGAGGGCATGGCCGCGCAGGCGGCGGCCGATTTCCTGTCGGTCACGCTGCCCTCGCTGCCCTTGATGGCGGCGGGCATGGCCGGAGGCTCGATCCTGCGCGCGCAGGGCGACGCGCGGCGCTCGATGATGGTGACGCTGGGCGCGGGGCTGGCGGCCATGGTGCTGGACCCGCTGTTCATTTTCGGCTTCGACATGGGCGTTCAGGGCGCCGCCTGGGCCATGGCGCTGTCGCGCGCGGTCACCACGGTGCTGGCGTTGCGGTTCCTGGCCCGCGTGCACGACCTGCTGGCGCCGTTCGATCTGCGGGCTGCGCTGGGCGATCTGCGGCCGGTGCTGGCGGTGGCGCTGCCGGCCAGCCTGACGCAGCTGTCCACGCCCTTCGGCAATTTCCTGTTCACCGGCGCCATCGCCCAGTTCGGCGACAGCGCCGTGGCCGGCTGGTCGGTGGTCAGCCGCATGACCGTGCTGGCCTTCGGGGGGATCTTCGCGCTGAGCGGCGCGATCGGGGGCATCATCGGCCAGAACTACGGCGCCGGGCGGCTGGATCGGGTGCGCAGCACGCTGCGCGACGCGCTGATCTTCAACGCGGGCTACGTCGCGGCGGTGTGGGCCGTTCTGGCGCTGAGCGCGCCGCACCTTGCGGCCGCCTTCAGCCTGTCCGAGGACGGGGCGCGGGTGGTGGCGGCCTTCGGGCGCATCGCGGCGGGGGGCTTTCTGTTCGCGGGGGCGCTGTTCGTGGCGAACTCGGCCTTCAACAATCTGGGGCGGCCCATGTGGTCGGCGCTGTTCAACTGGTCGCGCGACGCGATCGCGGCGCCGGTCATGCTGGCGCTGTTCGTCGGGCCCTTCATGGCGCCCGGCGTGGTCTATGCGCAGGCCGCGGCGGGGGTGCTGGCCGGGATCGCGGCGGCGGCGGCGGCCTGGCGGCTGGTCGGGCGGCTCGAGGCCGGCGCCCGGCCCGCCGCCGGCTGGGGCGCCGCGCCGCCGACGCCCTCGGGGCGGGCGGGAGCCTCGATGCCCGTGGCCGAGGCGGCGGGCGTGCATCCCTCGGCGGGCGACGAGCCGGACGGGGTCGGCGGGGCCGACGGCGCCGATGGGGCCGACGGGGGCGCCCCGCGCCGCTGAGCGCGCCGCGCATTGCGTCTGGCGCCGTGGCGCGCGCCGGACTAAGTATGCCGGGCACAGCGAAGGAGGCTTCCCCAGCATGGTCAAGATCACCTATGTCGAACACAACGGGACCGAGCATGTGGTGGACGTTCCCGTCGGTCTGACGGTCATGGAGGGCGCGCGCGACAACGGCATTCCCGGCATCGAGGCCGACTGCGGCGGCGCCTGCGCGTGTTCGACCTGCCATGTCTACGTCGATCCGGCCTGGACGGACCGCCTGCCGCCCAAGGACCCGATGGAAGAGGACATGCTGGATTTCGCCTACGAGCCGAAGGAGAACTCGCGCCTGACCTGCCAGATCAAGGTCACGCCCGAGCTCGAGGGGCTTGTCGTGCGGATGCCCGAGAAGCAGATCTGAGCCGCCGCGCCGCGCCGGGCGTCAGCCGTCCTTCTCGGGCGCGCGCGCATCGCGCAGCGCGCGCTCGAGCTCGGCCTGCAGCCGCGCCAGCACCTCGAGCCTTCGCCGCGGGTCGGGGATGGCCTCGAGCGCGCGGTCCATCCGGTGGCACAGCGCCACCTTGGCGTTCATCCAGTCCTGCGTCAGCTGCTCGGGAGCGGCGCGGCGGCTTGCGGGCTGGCGCAGCGGCGCGCGCCCGGCGCTGAGCGCGAAACGCTCGTCCAGACCGGGCAGCAGGATCTTCTTCTCGGGCACGCCCTGGGCGGCCAGCAGCGCCGCCAGGGCGCGGCGCGCGTCGTCCTCGCCATGGTTCAGGAACACGGCCGCGCGCACGGGCAGGCGCGCGCGCAGCCAGGCCAGAAGCTCTTTCTGGTCGGCATGGGCGGAATAGCCCTCGATGGAGCGGATGCGCGCCTTGACCTTCACGTCATGGCCGTGGATGCGCACGATGTCGGCGCCGTCCAGGATCAGCCGACCCAGCGTGCCCGGCGCCTGGTAGCCCACGAACAGCACGGTGCAGTCGTCGCGCCACAGATTGTTGCGCAGGTGGTGCTTGATGCGCCCGGCCTCGCACATGCCCGAAGCCGAGATGATGATGGCCCCGCCGCGCAGGCGGTTGATGGCCATGCTGTCCTCGACCGATTCGACGATGCGGAAATTCGGGTTGCGGAACAGCTGCGAGGGGTCCAGGTCGATGTCTTCCAGCTCGCGCGCGTGCTTCATGAACACCTTGGTCACGCGGCTGGCCAGGGGGCTGTCGAGGAACACCGGCACGCGGCGGATCCGCCCTTGCGAGAGCAGAACGCCGATGTCGTGCAGCAGCTCCTGACTGCGCTCGACGGCGAAGCTGGGGATGATCAGGTTCCCGCCGCGCGCCAGCGCCGCGTTGATCTCGTCGCGCAGCTGCTCGCGCCGCTGCTCGGTGGTCACGTCCTCGCGCTCGCGGTCGCCATAGGTCGATTCGCACACGACGTAGTCGTAGCCCTCGGGGGCTTCGGGCGGCTCGTGGAAGATCTTCTCGTCCGGTCCCAGATCGCCCGAGAAGATCATGCGCAGGGGGCGCGGGCCCCCGACCTCGATCGCCAGCTCGATCGAGGCCGAGCCCAGGATGTGCCCTGCGTTCCACAGCCGCGCGCGCACGCCCGGCGCGGGTTCGAACCATGTCTCGAGCGGCTGCGGCGCGCCATGGCGCAGGCATTCTTCGGCGTCGGCGGCGGTGTAGGCGGGGGCGACGGGCGGCTCGCCATGGCGGCGGCGGCGGCGGTTCAGGCGCTCGACGTCGCCCTCCTGGATCTTGCCGCTGTCGGGCAGCAGGAATTCGAGCAGGTCCAGCGTCGGCTGCGTGGCGTGGATCGGCCCCTTGAAGCCCATCCGCGTGAGCTTGGGCAAGAGGCCGCTGTGGTCGATATGGGCGTGGGTGAGCAGCACGAAGTCGATGGCGCGCGGATCGAAGGGAAACTCCTGGAAGTTCAGCTCGCGCACCGTGCGGTTGCCCTGGAACATGCCGCAATCGATCAGGAACCGCACGTCGCCGGCGCGGATCAGGGTGCACGAGCCGGTCACGGTTCCGGCTCCGCCGTGAAACGTCGCCTCGATCTTCATGCCTGCGCCTCCCTGCGGTCCGCCTCGGGCCGATCATGGACCCCGGCGCGCCTATGCGCCAGCGCCGAGGCGCTCAGGCCAGCTCTTCGGCCTCGGCCAGGCGGGCCAGGAAGACGGCGCGCGCGGCCTGCCATTCCTCGCCGTCCGGGAAGCGCGCAAGGGCCGGAGTCAGCTGGGCCGAGAAGTCGAGCGACGATTCGCGCGGGATCAGCGAGGGCAGGTTGTCGATGGCGGTCAGCTCGACCGGCTCGCCGGCGCCGTTGGTCCCGACGTTGATGAAGGGCGCGTCCCAGCCGGTGGGCGCAAGGTAGAGCGGCAGCGGGTTGAAGTCGCTGAACGGATCGCACGAGACGTCGCTGATGACGCGCAGCCGGCACTCGGGGCGGGGCAGCATCTCGGGGGTGGCCAGCGTCAGGCCCGGCCCGGTCATGAGCACGCAGTTGACCAGAAGCTCGTGCCCCAGCAGCGCGGCGCGCGCGGCCGGGTCGGCGTCGAGCGCGGCGGTCTCGGCGATGTCCCAGCGGGAGATCTGCGCGCCGCCCTCGGCCAGCGCGTCGGCCGCGCCGCGGCCCGAGCGCCCGAGCGCCCCGATCACGATGGCCTTCGGCGCGCGGCCGAGGCGCGCGCGCAGCGCCCGCAGCCGCTCGGCCAGCTCGGCGCGCGACTCGAAGGCGGCCACGCCGGCCTCGGGGCCCGGCTCGCCCAGCTCGCGCGCCATCAGCCGCCACAGCCCCAGCGCCGCGCCCATCCAGCCGGCCCAGTAGCCGAAGGCGGCCACGCGCCGACCGTCGGGGCCGGTCAGGTATTCGAGGTCATAGAGCGCCCCGCCCCCGCGGCGAAAGCGCGCCAGCTCGTCCGCCCAGCCCGACTGGCGCTTGAAGACATGGGCGAAGTGGATCATGCGCCAGGGCAGGTCGCGCGGCTCGGGCGGCAGTTCCTTCAGCCCCAGTATCGCCACGTCGCGCGGCGCCGTCGTCCAGCTGCCCGGCTCGGCCAGCGCGCAGCCGGCGCGGGCGTAGTCCTCGTCGGGGAAGACGCGCTTGTCCGAGCGCTCGACGGCGATGCTGGCGCCCT
The DNA here is from genome assembly GCF_900111545.1 of Oceanicella actignis. Taxonomy (NCBI): domain Bacteria; kingdom Pseudomonadati; phylum Pseudomonadota; class Alphaproteobacteria; order Rhodobacterales; family Paracoccaceae; genus Oceanicella; species Oceanicella actignis. Next base: position 270,464 of record NZ_FOHL01000001.1, on the reverse strand, counting down.
GCGCGATCAGCGCGGCGGCGTCGTCGGGGGCAAGGGGGGCGCGGCGCTCGGTGGCGCGGGCCTCGTCGCGCAGATGCAGCTTCATGGCGTCCTCTTCCGAGATCTGTCCGCGCACAGATAGTGGCTTGCGCGCGATGGCGAAACCCTTTCGCCCGCCCGGCGGGGCGGGCGGGGCGGACCGGGAGCGGGCATGGCGGCCCGTCGGCGGGCATCGGCCGATCGGGCGGTCGGGGATATGGGCGGACATGCGGGCGGGTGGGCGGACCGGCATGCGGATGGACGGGCCGAAGGCGACGCGGGCGCCGGTCGGGCCCGGGCGGAATGCGGCGGGGCGCCTTGCGCGCGCGTTGGAGCGGCGCGGGGCGCAGGCGCGAACATGTGCGCGGCGTGCGCAGGTCGGCCCGCGCGCGGGCGGTTGGGCGGCCCGGCTGCGGCGGGGCATGCGGCCGGACGCGGCGACGCAGGCGCAAGGCGAGGCAGGCGACGCAGCGGCGCAGGCGGCCGGGCCGGGCCGGGCGGCCGCCTTCGGGCGGCGGCGGCTGGCCGGCGCGGTTTCGGCGCCGGGGCGGGGGCGCCGCCCGGGGCCGCGGGGCGCGGCGCGGGCGGCGCGGATCGGATCGGGCGGCCCGATCGGCGAACCCGATCGGGCGGCGGGATCAGCGGGCGATCATGCCCGCCAGCCGGCGCGAGATGATCTCTTCGGCCTCGGCCATGATGCGGTCCATCAGCTCGGCCACCGAGGGCACGTCGTGGATCAGACCGGCCACCATGCCGCAGGACCAGGCGCCGGCCTCGACGTCGCCTTCGCGCATGACCTTGGGATAGACGCCGGCGACCAGCTCCATAATGTCGCCGATCTGCAGGGCGTCGCCCTTCTCGCGCTCGATCTCGAGGATCTTCTCGACCGCCGGGTTGGCCAGCACGCGCTCGGTGTTGCGCAGGCCGCGCATGACCAGGCGCGTGTCCAGCTCGGTGGCCGCGACGATGGCCTGCTTGACCTTCTCGTGCACCGGCGCCTCGCGCGTGGCCAGAAAGCGCGTGCCCATGTTCATGCCCTCGGCCCCCAGCGCCAGCGCCGCCACCAGCGAGCGCCCGTCCGCCATGCCGCCCGAGGCGACGAAGGGGATGCTCAGCTCTTCGGCCGCGCGGGGCAGCAGGATGAAGTTCGGCACGTCGTCCTCGCCGGGGTGGCCGCCGCACTCGAAGCCGTCGACGCTGACCGCGTCGCAGCCGATGCGCTCGGCCTTGAGGGCGTGGCGCACCGAGGTGCATTTGTGGATCACCTTGATCCCCGCCTGCTTGAGCGCGGGCATGTATTGCTCGGGCGAGCGGCCGGCCGTCTCGACGATCTTCACCCCGCCCTCGACGATGGCCTGGATGTATTCGGGATAGGGCGGCGCGGTGAAGGCGGGCAGGAAGGTCAGGTTCACGCCGAAGGGCTTGTCGGTCATCTCGCGGCAGCGGGCGATCTCGGCGGCCAGCTTCTCGGGCGAGCCCTGGGTGAGCGCGGTGATGATGCCCAGCCCGCCGGCGTTCGAGACGGCGGACGCCAGCTCGGCGAAGCCGACATAGTGCATGCCGCCCTGGATGATGGGGCGCTCGATGCCGAAAAGCTCGGTGATGCGGGTTTTCATGCGATGGCCTCTTGGCGAAATGAAAGCGGTTGCGGGCACAGTCAATGCCGCGCCGCGCGGGGCGCGCAAGCGTGTCGTGGCGTCATTGGGGCCGCGGTTCGGGCCCGGCGGCCGCGGCCAGGCCGGCGGCGAAGGCGGGGTAGGGGTCGGCGATGCGGCGCAGCACCTCGCCGCGGATCAGCGCCAGCGTCTCGGGATCCGGCGGCGCGGTGACCGGCGGGCGGGCCGGGGCGTCGAAGTCGAAGCCCGTGTTGTCGCGCACCTCTTCCAGCGTGACGCCCGGATGCAGCGACTCGAGCGCGAAGCGCGCCCGCCCGCGGTCGAAGCGCATCACGCACAGCCCCGTCACCAGCGCGTGGGGGCCGCCGGGGCGCAGCACGCCCTCGGGGCCGACGCCGGGGGCGGTGACGAAGTCGACGCGCTCGGGAAAGACGCGGCGCGTGTGCTCCTGCCGGAACAGGATCACGCGCGGGACCATGTAGTAGAGAAAGGCCGAGCCGAAAGCCCCCGACCAGCGCACCGTCATGCGCGGATGCGCGCCGATGCCGGTCAGGTTCACATTCGCGCGCCCGTCGATCTGCCCGCCCGACAGGAAGAAGGCGTCGATGCGCCCCTGCGCGGCCAGGTCGAACAGCTCGACCCCGCCATCCGAGCGGTGCTGCGGCAGCTCCGAGCCGATGATCGTCACCCGCGCGCCCTCGCGCAGCCCGGTCAGGATCGCGGCCGCGCCGGGAATGGGCGACAGCACCCCGACGGCGATGTGCCCGCAGCCCGACAGAAGGCGCGCGGTCGCGGCGATGAGCAGCTCCTCGAGCCGCGCGGGCGGCTGGTCGGCGGGGGGCGCGGCGCTCATGCGGCCTGCTCGCGCGGCAGCACGAAGCGGCGCAGATAGTCGGCGAACGAGTCCGCCCTGCGCGCGGCGGCGGCGTAAAGGCGGTGATGGGCGTCGTCGCGCGCATAGGCGCCGGGCATGGCCGTGGGCCAGGCGCCGCGCGGCGCCTCGGCCAGGGCGGCGACGTAGATCCCGCCGATCAGGTTGGGCGCCAGCGCCGGGTCGGCCGCCAGGTCGCCCTCGACGATGCGCTCGGCCGTGGCCAGCGTCGCATGGGCCGCATGCGCCATGGTCTTGAGCTCGTGCCGTCCGCCGACCCACAGATTGCCCCGCCGGTCGGCCAGCGCCACGTGCATCAGCGCCAGGTCGGGCCGCAGCGGCGGCAGCGCCACAACCCTGTCGCCCGGCGCGAAGGGGTTGTCGATCACCTTCCAGTCGGGCCGCGCGCGCATCAGGTCCGAACCGATGATGCCGCGGATGGTCGCGAAGGGCTGTCCCTTCTCGCCCGCCTGAAGGGCGGCGTAGACGGCGGGGCATGTCGCGTCGCGGATCTCGACCGCGCCGGCGCGCACGGCGTCGGCGAAGCGCGCGGCGGGGCCGAACTCGCCGAGCGAGACGCCGGCGGTCTCGATCCGGGCCACGCATCCGGCGCCGATCAGCATGTCGGCCGCCATGGCGCCGGTCGGCACGGTGACCAGGCGCAGCCCGCGCGCGCCGCGCCGGATCAGGGCGCGCGTCAGCGCCATGGGCGCGCCGGGGTCCTTGGCGATGGCGACGCTTGCGCCGTCGGGGGCAAGGCGCGCCAGCGCGTCGGCGTCGGGCTCGAGGCGGGGCGGCTGGCTGGGCATGGCATCCTCCTTGCCGGGCGTCGGACCCGTTCCTTGCAGGCTAGCGCCCCGACGCGCCCGCGCAAGGGGCGCGCGGTCAGGGCTCTGCGCCGACCGGCCCCTTGCGGCGCGAGACGCGCAGCACCCACAGCGTGCAGACCAGCGCCATGGCGCTGGCGCCCAGCATCATCAGCAGCAGCGGATAGGGTCCGGTCTCGGGGCCCAGCAGCGCGCCCGTCGTCGCCGCCAGCGCCGCGCCGCCGCCGATCATCAGCGCGCCGCCCAATCCCGAGGCCGCGCCCGCCAGATGCGGGCGCACCGACAGAAAGCCGGCCATGGCGTTGGGCATGGTCAGGCCGTTGCCCAGCCCCACCGCCAGCAGCGGGCCGAAGATGGCCATGGGGTGGCGCAGCCCCGCCGCGTAAAGGATCGGCGGCAGCGCCACCGCCGCCAGCGTCAGCGTCGTGCCCCAGATCAGCATCCGGTCGATGCCCGCGCGCCGCGCCACGCGCCCGGTGACGAAGTTGCCCGCCAGGTAGCCCAGCGCGATGAAGCCGAAATAGAAGCCCAGCCGCGCCGGCTCCATGCCCAGCATGACGCTGGCCACGAAGGGCGCGCCGCCCAGAAAGGCGAAGAACGCCCCCGAGGTGAAGGCCGTCACCAGCGCATAGCCCCAGAAGCGCTGAGAGCGCACCAGCTCGGGATAGCCGCGCGCCTGCGCCAGCAGGCTGGGCGAGGGCGCCCGGTTCGTCTCGCCCAGATCGGCCCATGCCAGCGCCAGCGTCGCCGCGCCAAGGGCCGCCATGACAAGGAAGTTGGCCTGCCAGCCGAACAGCTCTTCCAGCAGTCCGCCCAGCATGGGCGAGGCCATGGGCGCCAGCGACATGCCCATGGTCACATAGCCGATCATGCTGGCGGCGGCGGCGGGCTCGTGCAGGTCGCGCACGATGGCGCGCGACAGCACCATGCCCGCCGCCACCGCGCCCTGAAGGCCGCGAAAGGCCAGAAAGGTCTCGACATTGGGCGCCAGCACGCAGCCGATGCTGGCCAGGGTGAAGATGGCGAAGGCCGTCAGCGCCACCGGCCGGCGGCCGTAGCGGTCCGACAGCGGGCCGATGACCAGCTGCAGCACGCCCGTCACCGCCAGATAGCCCGACACCGCCAGCTGGATCAGCGCGTAATCGGCGCCGAACCAGCGCGCGATTCCGGGCATCGAGGGCAGGAACATGTTCATCGCCAGCGCCGACAGCGCCGCCATGGCCACCAGCGTGGCGATGTGCGGCGGCGTCGCGCGGTCCAGGAAGCGGACCGGCGGGTGGGCTGGCGGCGCGTCTTGCGGCGCGTTCGGGGGCGCGCCCGCGGGCGCGGCGGCGTGCTCGGCGAAGGACATAAGGGCTTCTTATTATGTCGCCGCGCCGCCGTCCATCCTCGGCTCGCGCGCGCCGCGGCGCTTGACGGGCGTCGGCGAATGCGGAATGCTGAATTCCGTATTCCGTCTTGTTCGGCGCAAGCCGCCCCGAAGGACGCCGCCGCGATGCAGCCGCTCAGCCCCGACGCCGCCCTGACCGACCGCGTCTGCGACGCGATCGTGGACGCGATCCTGGACGGCGACCTGGTCCCCGGCCAGCGCCTGGCGCAAGAGCGCCTGGCCGCCGCGCTGGGCGTCTCGCGCCAACCGGTCAGCCAGGCGCTGCGCCTGCTCGGCGCGCAGGGCATCCTGGTTCCGCTCGGGCGCAAGGGGCTGACCGTCGCGCCGATGGAGCCCGCGCTTGTCGCCCAGCTCTACGAGCTGCGCGGCGCGCTCGACGCGCTGGCCGCGCGGCTGTGCGCCGAGCGGGTCGGCCGCGGCGCGCTGACCGAGGCCGAGCTGGCCCCGCTCGGGGCGCTGACCGAGCGCTTCGCGGGGCCCGAGGGCGCGCGCGCCGGGCTGGCAGAGCGGATCAACGCCGACATGCGCTTTCACACCGCGCTCTACGAGCTGTCGGGCAATCCGCAGATCGAGCGCGTGACGCGCCCGCACTGGGTGCATTTCCGCCGCTCGATGCGCGCGGTGCTGACGCACCCGCAGGCGCCGCCGCCGGCCTGGGACGAGCACCGCGCGATCCTCGAGGCCGTGCGCGCCGCCGACGCCGACCGCGCCGAGGCGCTGGCCCTGCGCCATTGCCGCGCGGCCGCGGCCAAGGCCGGCGCCTGCCTTGGCCGGGGCGCCGGGCGGGCCGAGGGAACGCCGCCCGCGGCCGAGGGACCCGGCGCGGCGCTTGCGGGCAGGGGACAAGGGGAGGACCACGCGCAATGACCTATGACCATCTCGAGCTCGGCCCCGCCGAGCGCCTGCGCTTTCGCCACGAGCGGCCCGCCCGTGCGGGCGCGCCGACCTTCGTGTTCGTCAACGCGCTGACCGGCAGCGCCGCCGCCTGGGAGGCCGAGGTCGCGCCCGCGCTGCGCGCCCGGGGCTTCGGCACGCTCAGCTGGAACTTCCGCGGGCAGGAGGGCTCGGACTTCGCGCCGGGAACCGAGCTGACGCCGGATCTGATCGTGGACGACCTGGTGCGTCTGCTCGAGGCCGAGGCCCCCGACGATCCGATCCTGACCGGCCTGTCCATCGGCGGGCTTTTCGCCGCTCACGCGGTTCTGCTCGGCGCGCGGGCGCGGGGGCTGGTCCTTCTGAACACGCTGCGCCGGATCGGGCCGCGGATCGCCTGGGTGAACGAGGCCATGCCGCGCATCGTCGGCGCCGGGGGCGTGGCGCTGTTCCTGGACGCGCTGCTGCCGCTGCTGGTCAACGAAGAGCACGCCGCCCGCGTGCGCCCCGACTTCCTGCGCGCGGACTACGCCCCGCTCGACCCCGCGCATGGACACATGAACCTGATGCGCAACGCCGGCGCCGCCGACTGGGATCTGCCGTGGGAGCGGCTGACCCTGCCCGTGCTCAACGTCACCGGCCTGCAGGACCGCGTTTTCCTTGACCGCGAGGTGGTGGACGCGCTGTTCGCCCGCCTGCCCGACGCCCGCCGCGAGGACTGGCCCGACGCCGGCCACCTTCTGCCCGCCGAGCGGCCCGAGCGCCTGGCGCGCAGCCTTGCCCGCTTCGGGGCCGAGATCGAGGGCGCGGCGAAAGGGGGGGCGGGCGCATGAACATTCCTCCGCGCCTGGCGCTGGCGGCGGTGTTCGTCGGCGTGCTGGGCCATGCCTCTTCGGAATTCGTGGCCAAGGCCTCGGGCGTGTCGGGGCCCGAGCTGTCGGTCTGGCGCTATCTGCTGGGCGGCGCGGGGCTGGTGCTGCTGGCGCTGCCGGCGGCGGGGCCGCGGGCGCTGCTGGCGCCGCTGCGCGAAAGCCCCTGGGAGCTGACCTGGCTGTCGCTTGCGGGCGTGTCGGGCGCGTATCTGGCCTTCCACTGGGCGCTGGATTTCGCCTCGCCCATCCAGGTCGCCACGCTGGTGACCACGATCCCGATCTTTGTCGGGCTGGCCAACCTGATCCTGAACGGCCAGCGGCTGACGGCGGTCAAGATCGTGACCGGCCTGGCGGCGGTGGCCGGGCTGGCGATGCTGATCACCGACGGGCTGCTGGACAAGCTGCTGGCCGGGCGCGACTCGATCTGGGGCGTTCTGCTGGCGCTGGCCTGCGCGGTGCTGGCCGCCTTCTACGCCGTGCGGGTCAAGCCGCTGATCGCGCGCCACGGGGCGCTGCCGGTGACGGCGGTCTCGCTGATGATCGGCGGCGTCGGGCTGTGGCTGGGCGTGGCGCTGGCCTTCGGCGTGGCGGTCGATCCGCGCACGCTGTTCGACCGCCCGCCCGCCGAGGCCGCCTGGATCGTGACGCTGGCGCTGTGGAACACCACCATCACGCAGTTCCTGTGGATCGGGGGCCTGGCGGCGGCGGCGGACATCACCCGCGCCAGCTATCTGTTCTTCCTCAAGCCGGTGATCGCGGCGGCGCTGGCCATGGCGTTTCTGAGCACCCCGCTTTCGGCGCTGCAGGCGCTGGCCATCGCGGCGGTGACGGGCTCGGTGCTGGTCGAGCTGTTCTGGCCGCGGCTTGCGGGCCGGGCGCGGGGCTGAGCGCGTGCCGCAAGCCTGGCTGCGCATCGACCAGCTGCCGCTGGGCGCCGGGCGGCTGGGCCTTTGCGCCTGCCCCGGCGCCGAGGGGCGCGATCTGGCGCAGGATGCGGACGCGCTGGCGCGCTGGGGCGCGGACGCGGTGCTGAGCCTGCTGCCCGAGCCCGAGCTGGCTGCGCTGGGCGCATCGGGGCTGGGCGCGGCCGTGCAGGAGCGCGGCATGGCATGGCTGCGCTTTCCCATCGCCGATTTCGGCGTTCCCGCCCCCGAGGCGATGGCGCGCTGGCCCGGGATCTCGGCTTGCGCGCGGCGCCTGACGCGGGACGGCGGGCGGCTGGCGATCCATTGCCGCGCCGGGCTGGGGCGGACGGGGACGATCGCCGCGCTCTTGCTCATCGAGGCCGGCGCGCCCCCGCGCCGGGCCGTCGCGCAGGTGCGCGCCGCGCGGCCCGGCGCGATCGAGACCCCGGCGCAGCTGCGCTGGCTGTTCCGGCAGGCCGCCGCCCTGCGGGCGCCGGGCGGCGGCGCATGAGGGGGCTCAGCGCAGCGACGCCACCGCTTCGGGGCGCGCGCGCCAGATGGCGTTGACGACAAGGCCCGTGCAGATGGCCTTGATGAGGTCGCCGGGAATGAAGGGCAGGGCCAGCAGCGCCGCCTCGGGCAGGGGCTTGTCCAGCATCGCGGCCATGCCGATGATGCCGGGCACGTAGATGGCGACGATCCCGCCCAGAACGGCCGCCAGAGTGGCGGTGACGAACACGCCGCCGACGCGCAGGCGCTCCATGACCAGGCCGGTGACATAGGCGCCCAGCGGCCAGCCCAGCAGGAAGCCCACGCTCGGCCCCATGAACACGCCAAGCCCGCCGCGCCCGCCGGCCAGCAGCGGCAGGCCCAGCGCGGTCAGCGCCAGGAACAGCAGCACCGACAGCGCGCCGAGCCGCGCGCCCAGCACGGCGCCGGCCAGCATGACGCCCAGCGTCTGGGCGGTGATGGGCACGCCCGAGGCGAGCGAGAGCTTGGGCAGCAGGCCCAGCGCCGCGGTCAGCGCCGCGAACAGCGCGGTCATTGCGATCTTGCGTTCCATGGTCATGGTCTCCGGTGAGGGGAGGTTGCAGATCCGCCCTCTTGGGGGAAGGGCGAGGGGGAAGAAGAGCGCCCCGGCGGCGCTGCGCCGCCGCGCGCGCGCAGGGCTTCGGCCACGCGCTCGGCGTCGTCAAGTGCGCTCAGGCACAGCGGGGCGGCCAGGCGCCAGCCGGGGCGGCGGCGCGCACGCGCGCGCCAGGCCTCGGACAGCTGGGCGCCGCGCAGCGTCAACACCGGCGTGAAGCGCACCGCCAGCGCCGCCGCCAGCGCCAGGGCGCGCGGCTGCACGCCAAGCGGCCGCAGCGGGGCGGCCAGGCGCTCGGCCACCGAGGTCAGATCGTCGAGCCGCGTCGTCATGGTGACCAGGTTGGCCAGGCTGACCGCGGTCAGGAGGCGCAGGCACACGCGCGCGCCCTCGGCCGTCTGTCCGGTCGCCAGGTGCCAGCCCATCACCAGCACCAGCACCCAGACGAAGGGCCGCAGCATGCGCAGCGCCTCGCGCGCCGCGCCCAGCCGCCGGTCGGGGCCGAGCGAGACGTGCAGCGCCGCGCTGGCGGCGGCGGCCGCGCTCAGCGCCGCCAGGTCGTCGATCGGAAACAGCGCGGCCGTCGCCGCGGCCAGCGCCGCCAGCTTGGGCGCGGCGGGCACGTCATGCGCCCATGTGCGAAAGGGCAGGGCCAGCGTCAGCATGGCGTTCCCCTTGCACGGCTCCGGGCGTCGGCGGCGCCGTCCTCCGCGCCGCCGCCCGGCGCGCGCGTCCCCGCCCCCGCGGCCTGCGCGGCGCCTTCGCCCCCCGCCCCCGCCGCTGCGGACCCGGCGCTTGCGTCGGCGCGCCATGGCGCGGCATCGGCGGATGCTGGGCTCGGGGCGGCTTGCGGGGCGGGCGCCTGGGCGGCCTCTTCCGCCGGCGGGTCGGCGTCAAGCGCGCCCAGGCGCTCCATCTCCTGCGCGAAGGCGGCCAGAACGGGGCCGGCGGGGCCGTCGGCGCGCACGCGGCCCTGCTCGAGCCAGATCACCCGGTCGTAGCGCGCCAGCGCGGCGGGGTCGTGGGTGACCAGCACCACCCGTTGCTCGAGCGCGTCCAGAACCCGGTGCAGGCGGCGCGAGGTGGGAATGTCGAGCCCGGCATAGGGCTCGTCCAGCACGATGGTGCGCGGCGCCATGGCCAGAACGGCGATCAGGCACACCAGGTGCTTCTCGCCCTCGGACAGCGCGGCGCAGGGGCGCTCGGCCCAATGGGCGCGGCCATGGGCGGCCAGCGCGGCGCGGGCGGCGGCGCGGGCCTGGGCGCGCGGGCGGCCCTGCTGCTCGAGCCCGAAGGCGATCTCTTCCTCGACCGTGGGGAAGATGATCTGGTGGTCGGGGTTCTGAAAGATGATCCCCACGCGTTCGAGCGCCGCGGCCCGGTCGCGCGCCGGGTCGGCGCCGCCCAGCAGCACCCGGCCGGCGTCGGGCTCGGCCAGGCCGCAGATGGCGCGCGCCAGCGTCGACTTGCCCGAGCCGTTGCGCCCGACCACGCCGATGCGCCGCTCGGTCAGGCGCAGCGTAACGCCGTCAAGGGCAGGGCGCCCGCCGCGCAGCACGCGCAGCCCGGTCAGTTCGATGGCGTCCTCGTCCATGCGGCTTCGGCCCGGCCCTGGATTGTTGCGCTGCAAAACGAGTGCGAAGTTAAGAATTGCGCGCTGCAGGTCAACGAAAATCCCGCCCCCTCAGGCCTCGAGCGCCAGCGCCGTGCCCACGCCCCCCGCGGCCGCGATGGCGGCGACGCCGGTCCCGCCGCCCGAGCGGCGCAGCTCGTGCGTCAGCCGCACCGCCAGCACGGCCCCCGAGGCGCCGATCGGATGGCCGCGCGCCAGCGCGCCGCCGCCGCGGTTGACGATGCTCGGGTCGATGCGCGCGCCGCGCTGGCAGGCGATGGCCTGCGCCGCATAGGCTTCCATGATCTCGGCCGCGGCCAGGTCGGCGGGGCGGGCGCCGATCTCGGCCAGCACGGCCTCGATGGCGGCGACGGGCGCAAGGCCGGGCAGTTCCGGCGGGCCGCCGCGGCTGGCGCCGGCCAGAACGCGCACGGGCCGCGCGACGCGCAGCCGCGTCAGCAGCCGCTCGGCCGTCACCAGCACGAAGGCGGCCCCGTCGGCCGCGGGGGCCGCGTTGGCGGCGGTGACGGTTCCGTCGGGGCCGTTGAGCGGACGCGCGCGCGCCAGCAGCCGCGGCGTCAGGCGGCGCGCGTAGGGGTCGGCCTCGAGCGGCGCCTCGGGGATCGAGACGATCTCGTCGCGCAGGCGCGCGCGCTCGGCCAGGGCGGCGTGATGGCTGCGGCGCGTCCAGGCGTCCTGCTCGGCGCGCGTCAGGCCCAGGCGCCGGGCCAGCGCCTCGGCGGCCTCGTGCATGGGCGGATCGCGCTCGGGCCAGGGGGCGAAGGGCGGCTGTTCATACGGCGTCGGGGGGCCGCCGTCGGGATCGACGCGCAGGCGGATGGGGCGGCGCGACCAGCTTTCCGCGCCGCCGGCCAGCACGGCTTGCGCGGCGCCCGATTCGATCAGCCGCGCGGCCAGGATCACCGCGTCCAGCCCGCCGCAGCATTGCCGGTCGATGGTCAGGCCGGGGATGCGTTCGGGCAGTTCGGCGCGCAGCAGGGCGAGGCGGGCCGGATTGCCGCCGCCGCCCAGCGCGTTCGACAGCACGACCTCGTCCAGCGCCTCGTCGGGCAGGCCCGCCTCGTCGAGGCAGCGGCGCATGACCGGCGCCGCCAGCTCGCTTGCGTCCAGCCGCGCCAGCGCGCCCCCGCGCGGCGCGACGGCCGTGCGGAAGGCCGTCGCGATGAAGGCGCGGGCGGGGGTGCGCGCCGCTCTCATGGAGCGCGCGGGCGATGGAGGCGCGCGGGGCTCATGCGCGTCCGGCGGCCGGCCTTGCGCGGCGTCGGGGCGGGCGGGCGGGCGGCCTGCTCTCGGCGCCCAGAAGCTGCGCGATCCGCTCAAGGTCGGTCTTGCCCGCCGGCAGCATGGGCCAGCTGGTCAGCACCGCGACGCGGCGGGGGCTGAGCTCGGGTCCCAGAGCCGCGCGGCATAGCGCCTCGAGCCGGGCGGCGCGCGCGGCATCGTCCGCCTGCGGCGCGTGCACCGCCACCGCAAGGCGCGCGCCGCGCAGCGGGTCGGGCAGCGCAAGGGCGGCGGCCGCGGTCACGCCCGGCAGGGCGGCGAGGGCGGCTTCGACCTCTTCCAGATGCACGTTGCGCCCCGCGATCACGGTCATGCGCGCGGCCCGCCCCAGCAGGATGAGCCGCCCCGCCCCGTCGATCCGCCCGATTTCGGGCAGGCGCACGAAGCCGTCGGGGGTTCGCTCGGGGGCGGGGGCGCCCAGGGCCGGGCCTTCGCAAAGATAGGGGCTGCGGACCTCGACGCGGCCCGGCCGGCCCGGCGCGGCAAGCGCGCCGTCCTCGGCGCGCAGGCGCAGCTCGACGCCGGCGAAGGGGCGCCCGGCCGCTTCGGGCGGGTCGTCGGGGCCGGCGATGGCGACGAAGCTGGTCTCGACGGCGCCGTAGAAGCTCAGCAGCCGCGCGCTCGGAAAGGCGCGCGCGGCCTCGGCCCGTGCGGCCGCGTCAAGCGCCGCGCCGCCGCTCAGCGCCAGGCGCGGGCGCGCGGCGGGCGGGCCGGCGGCGGCCATCAGGCGCAGCTGCGTCGGGGTCGCCCACAGGATGTCGGCATCCTGCGCGGCGCGCATCTGCGCACGCGGCGCCAGGCCGGTCAGGAACAGCGCCGTCGCGCCAAGGTGCAGCGCCTCGGCCGCGGCGTACAGGGGCAGCGAGTGGGCGGGCGTTCCCACGATGGCCACGGTCTCGCCCGCCCGCGGGGCGCCGTCCGGCGCCTGGGCGCCGAAGCTGGCGATCCACGAGGCCTGGCTGCGCAGCACCGCCTTGGGCGCGCCGGTGACGCCGGACGAGAAGCAGATCAGCCGCCCGGGCGCGGGGTTGGCCTTCGGGCCGCGATCGGCGCCGGCCGCGCGCGACAGCGCATCGGCGAAGGGTTCGAGGCATGCGGCATCCCCGCCCCGGGCCAGGCGCTCGATCTGGCGCGCCTCGGCCACGCAGGCGTCGCGCCCGGCGGCCAGGGCGGCGAACAGCGCCAGCATCGCTTCGGCTGGGTCCTCGGCGGGTATCGCCAGGGCGGGTCCGGCGGGCGCCAGCCGCGCGGCCAGCTCGCGGATGCGCGCCTGCGCCTCCTCGGGGCCGATGCGCCGCGCGCCGAAAGCCGCGACGCCGCGCCATTCAAGGCGCGGAGCCGGCGGGTGCGGGGCGGAGGCGGCGCGCGGCGTGTTCATGTTTCATCGCCTAGCGGGCCGCGCCGCCATTGTCGAGGCGGCCGCGCCGCGACAGGCGGCCTGGCGTCGCCGCGATCCGAAATGCGAAACCGAAATGCGAAACCACGCGCGCCCTCGCCGCGCCGCCCGGCCGGGTCGCGATGGGCCGCCGGGCGAATCGCCGCGGCAAGTCCGTCACGGGGCCTCGCGGCGCGGCGGCGCGTGCGCGTGCCGGCGGCCTGTCGCGGGGCGCTCCGCCTTGCGCCGCCGGCCGGGGCTTGGGGCCGCGCCGGGCGGGGCGGGCCCTCGTGGCTCCGGATCTTCCGAAACTCCGTTCCGCAGGCTGGACAAGCCGCCGCGCCTGTGCTGCGCTGGCGCAAGGCGCTTGCTGCAGGAGGAAGCCATGCCCGACGACGCATCCCCCCTTTGGGCGCTGCCGGCCTTTCGCATCGCGGCGCTGGTGCGCTCGGGGCAGATTTCGGCGCGCGAGGCGGCGCAGGCCGCGCTGGCGCGCATCGAGGCCGCGAACCCGGCCATCAACGCGGTTGTTCGCCTGACGGCCGAGGACGCCTTGCGCGACGCCCGCGCGGTGGACGAGGCCGTGGCCCGCGGCGAGGACCCCGGCCCGCTGGCGGGCGTTCCCGTCACCGTCAAGGAGAACGTCGATCAGAAGGGGCATCCCACCACCAACGGGCTGCGCATCCAGGCCGGACTGATCGCGGCCGAGGACAACCCGGTCGTCGCCAGCATGCGCGCCGCGGGGGCGCTGATCGTGGGGCGGACGAACACGCCCGCCTTCTCGTTGCGCTGGTTCACGCGCAACAGCCTGCACGGCGCCACGCGCAATCCCCGCAACCCGGCGCTGACGCCGGGGGGCTCGTCGGGCGGGGCGGGCGCGGCGCTGGCCGCGGGCATCGGCGCGGTGGCGCATGGAACCGACATCGGCGGTTCGATCCGCTATCCCGCCTATGCGTGCGGCGTGCATGGCCTTCGCCCCTCGCTGGGGCGGGTGGCGGCGGCCAATCTCAGCGTCGGGGATCGGCACATCGGCGCGCAGCTGATGGCGGTTTCGGGGCCCTTGGCGCGCAGCGTGCAGGATCTGGGCCTGGCGCTGGCGGCCATGGCGCGGCCCGATCCGCGCGATCCGTGGCACGCGCCGGTTCCGTTGACGGGTCCCGACCTGCCGCGCCGCGCGGCGCTGTGCCCGGCGCCCGAGGGGCTTGCGCCCGATCCCGCGGTCGAGGCCGCCTTGCGCGGCGCGGCCGAGAAGCTGTCCGACGCCGGCTGGGAGGTCGAAGAGACCGACGCGCCCCCGATGCGCGAGGCCGCCGAGCTGCAGCTGATCCTGTGGCTGTCGGAGATGCGGCGCATGGGGCCCGAGGCGCTCGAGCGCGAGGGGGACCCGGACGCGCTGTTCGTCGTCTCGCAGCTCGAGCGCATGTGCCCGCGCAGCGGCTTCGAGGCGCTGATGGACGCGCTGCAGCGGCGCGTGACCCTGGCGCGGGCGTGGAACCTGTTTCTCGAGCGGTTTCCCGTGCTGCTGTGCCCCGTCTCGGCCGAGCCGCCCTTTCCCGATCATCTGGACGTTTCGGGCCCCGAGGGCTTCGCCCGCGTCTGGCGCGCGCAGCTGACCCAGCTGGCGACGCCGCTGGTGGGGCTGCCCGGCCTGGTCGTGACCACGGGCGCGGCGCAAACGCCGCTCGGCCCGGCGCCGATCGGCGTGCAGCTGATCGGCCCGCGCTTTCGCGAGGATGTGCTTCTGGCCGCCGGCGCAGAGATCGAGCAGCGCTCGCCGCCCGTTCTGCCCGTCGATCCAGCGCCCGCCGATCCCGCGCCCGCCGATCCCGCGCCCGCCGATCCCGCGCCCGCCGATCCCGCATCGGGCGGGGCGCGCTGACCTCGCCGCGGAACGCGCAAAGTCAAGGAAAGCCAATGACCGAACAGCCGATGAACGGCGCCGAAAGCCTGGTCCGCGCCCTGCATGGCGCGGGCGTCGAGATGTGCTTCGCCAATCCCGGCACTTCCGAGATGCAGTTCGTCGACGCGCTGGGCCGCACGGGCCTGATCCGCTGCGTGCTGGGCCTGGCCGAAACCGTGGTCGCGGGGGCGGCGGACGGCTATGCGCGCATGACGCGCAAGCCGGCGGTCACGCTGCTGCACCTGGCGCCGGGTTTCGCCAATGCGGCGGCGAACATCCACAACGCCCGCAAGGCGCGCACGCCCATGGTCAACCTCGTGGGCGATCACGCCTCGCGCCACCTGGCCTACGACGCGCCGCTGACGGCGGATCTGGACGCGGCCGTGGCGCCGTTCTCGGACTGGGTGCGGCGCGCGCGCTCGGCCGCCGAGATCGCCCATGACGGCGTCGCCGCCGTGGCCGCCGCCGCGGGCCGGCCGGGGCGCATCGCCACGCTGATCGCCCCGGGCGAGGCGGGATGGGACCCCGTGCCCGCCGATTTCCGCCCGCCCGCGCCCGTCGCCCCGGCCGGCCCGCGCGCGGTCGAGGACGCGGCCGTCGCCCGCGCCGCGCAGATGCTGGACGCGCGCGCCCCGGCGGCGATCATCGCCGGCGGCGCGGTGCTCGAGGACCCCGAGGCGATGGCCCTGCTGCGCGCGGCGGCCGACAAGGCGGGGGCGCTGTTCCTTGCGCCCGGCGCCAACCGCCGCATCGAGCACGGCGCCGGCCGCTGCGCGCCGCGCCGCATCCCCTATCCGGTCGATCAGGCGCTGGCGCTGCTGCGCGACGTGCGCCGCGCGGTGCTGATCGAGGCGGCGCCGCCCGTGGCCTTCTTCGCCTATCCGGGCAAGCCCTCGCTGATCCTGCCGCCCGAATGCGAGGTTCTGACCCTGGCCGATTTCGACCAGGACGGCCCCGCCGCGGCGCGGATGCTGGCCGAGCGCATGGGCGTGCGCCCCGCCGCGCCGCCGCGCCGCCGGACGCCGGACGCGCCGGCCGGCGGGTTCATCTCGCCCGACACCCTGCCCGCCGCCATCGCCGCCGCCCTGCCCGAGAACGCCGTCGTCGTGGATGAAAGCATCACCTCGGGCCGCAAGATCTTCGAGGGCTGCGCCCATGCGGCGCCGTGCTCGTGGCTGGCGATCACCGGCGGCGCCATCGGCATCGGTCCGCCCCTGGCGACCGGGGCGGCGCTGGGCGCGCCCGACCGGCCGGTGGTGGCGCTGCAGGCCGACGGCTCGGCGATGTATTCCATCCAGGCCCTGTGGACCCAGGCGCGCGAGGGGCTGAACGTGACCACCGTCATCTTCGCCAACCGCGCCTACCGCATCCTGAAGGGCGAGCTGATGAACGTCGGCGCCAATCCGGGCCCTCAGGCGCTGAACATGCTCGAGCTGGACCGTCCCGAGCTGGGCTTCGTCGAGATCGCCCGCGGCATGGGCGTGCCCGGCCGCCGCGTCGAGGATTGCGCCGCCCTGACCCGCGCCATCGCCGACGCGACGCGCGAGCCGGGGCCCTTCGTCATCGAGGCGTTCATGCCTTAGCGGCGCCGTTGACCATGCGGTAAAACATCGCGCAGTATCCCTGTTGCGCCGGCGCTCGGGCATGGCGCCGCCAGCAAGGAGGACCTTCATGCGATTTTCTCTCACGCGAATGACCCGGCGGGGGCTGATGGCGCTGGCCGCCGCCGGCGCGGCGGCCGCGGCCGCGCCCGGCTGGGCGGCCGAGAAGCTGTCCGTCGCGGCCATCTACACCGTTCCGGTCGAGCAGCAGTGGGTCAGCCGCATCCACAAGGCGCTGGTCGCGGCGCAGGAGCGCGGCGACATCGACTACGTCTATTCCGAGAACGTCGCCAACACCGATTACGAGCGCGTCATGCGCGAATACGCCGAGGCCGGCAAGCAGCTGATCGTGGGCGAGGTGTTCGCGGTCGAGCGCGCGGCGCGCAAGGTGGCGGCGGACTATCCCGACACGGCCTTCCTGATGGGCTCGAGCTTCGGCCCCGCCCAGCCCAACTTCTCGGTCTTCGACAACTGGATTCACGAGCCCAGCTACCTGACCGGCATGGTCGCGGGCAAGGCGACCAGGTCGAACCTGATCGGCCTTGTGGGCGGCTACGCGATTCCCGAGGTCAACCGCCTGATGAACGCCTTCATGGACGGCGCCCGCGCGGTGAACCCGGACGTGCGCTTCATGGTCAGCTTCATCAACTCCTGGTATGACCCGCCCAAGGCCAAGGAGGCCGCCTTCGCCATGATCGACGCCGGCGCCGACGTGCTTTACGCCGAGCGTTTCGGCGTCGCCGACGCCGCGGTCGAGCGCGGCGTGAAGGCCATCGGCAACGTGATCGACACCTCGGCCGACTATCCGGGCACGATCCTGGCCTCGGCCCTGTGGCACATGGAGCCGACCATCGACCGCGCCATCGAGGCGGTGCGCGAAGGCAAGTTCGAGGCCGCCGATTACGGCGTCTACAGCTACATGCAGTATGGCGGCGGCTCGGTGGTCATGGACCCCGCGCTGGTTCCCGAGGACGTG
Source organism: Oceanicella actignis (assembly GCF_900111545.1). NCBI lineage: Bacteria > Pseudomonadati > Pseudomonadota > Alphaproteobacteria > Rhodobacterales > Paracoccaceae > Oceanicella > Oceanicella actignis. The sequence continues at coordinate 253,239 of NZ_FOHL01000001.1, read as the reverse complement.
CGCGCCATGGTCAAGGCCAAGGAGGAAGAGATCCTCTCGGGCATGTTCCGCGTCAAGGTCAACGACGAGGCCCCGCGCTCGGACAACTGAACCGGCCCGCGCCCGCCCCGCGCGGGCGCGGCGCTCGCGGCGCGCCCGGGTCCGGGCGCGCCCGTCTTCGCTCGTGAAACGGATCTCACCATGCCGCCAACCGATGCGCCGCATGTGCTGCGGCTGCGCGGGCTGACCAAGCGCTTCGGCCCCGTCCTGGCCAATGATTCGATCGATCTCGACCTGCGCAGGGGCGAGATCCTGGCCCTTCTGGGCGAGAACGGCGCCGGCAAGACGACGCTGATGAACATGCTGTTCGGCCACTACCTGCCCGATTCGGGCGCGATCGAGGTGGCCGACGGGGCCGACGGCGCGCTGCGTCCGCTACCGCTGGGGCGCCCGCAGGCGGCGTTGCGGGCCGGGGTGGGCATGGTGCACCAGCACTTCACCCTGGCGCTGAACCTGTCGGCGCTCGACAACATCCTTCTGGGGGCCGAGCCGCTGTTCGCGCTGCGCCGGCGCACCGGCGCGGCGCGGCGCAAGATCGACGCGATCATGGCCCGCACCGGGCTGAACGTGGATCTTGACGCGCCCGTGGGCCGGCTGACGGTGGGCGAGCGCCAGAGGGTCGAGATCCTCAAGGCCCTCTATCGCGACGCCCGCATCCTGGTGCTGGACGAGCCGACGGCGGTTCTGACCCCGCAAGAGGCCGACGGCCTGTTCCAGACGCTCGGCGCCATGGCGCGCGAGGGGCTGTCGGTCATCTTCATCAGCCACAAGCTGCGCGAGGTGCTGGCCTTTTCCCACCGCATCGCGGTGCTGCGCCACGGCCGCAAGGTCGGCGAGATGCGCACCGACGAGGCCGACCTGCCCGCCATCGCGCGCATGATGGTGGGGCAGGACGTGGAATCGCCGCCCCGCCCGCCCATGACCCCCGGCGAGCCGGTGCTCGAGCTGCGCGAGGTGACGCTGGCGGGCGCGGGCGGGCGCGCGGGGCTGCGCGGCGCCTCGCTGCGCGTGCATGCGCGCGAGATCGTCGGCGTGGCCGGCGTCTCGGGCAACGGGCAGGCGGCGCTGGCGGCGCTGGTTTCGGGACTGGCCGCGCCCGAGAAGGGCGAGCTGCTCTTGCGCGGCGCCGCGCCCGCGCGCTTCGATCCCGCCGCGATGATCGCAGCGGGCGTCGGCCGCATCCCCGAGGACCGTCACCATGACGGCGTCGTCGGCTCGATGACGCTGGCCGAGAACCTGATCATCGAGCGGCTCGACGATCCGGCCGTCTCGCGCGCCGGCTTCCTGCGCCGCGGCCGCATCCGCGCCGAGGCCGAACGCGCCTGCGCGGCCTATGACGTGCGCGGCCAGGGGCCGGACGGCGCCGCGCGTCTGCTTTCGGGGGGGAACATGCAGAAGCTGATCCTGGCGCGGGTGTTCGAGCGCGCGCCCGACCTGATCCTGGCCAACCAGCCGACGCGCGGCCTTGATCTGGGCGCGGCGAACGAGGTCGCGCGCCGCCTGCTCGAGGCGCGCGCGCGCGGCGCCGGCGTGCTGCTGATCTCGGAGGACCTGGACGAGATCCTGGCCCTGTCCGACCGCGTCGTGGTCATGCATGAGGGCCGGCTGACCGAGGCGCCCGCGCGCGACCGCGCGCAGATCGGGCTGATGATGGCCGGCCGCGGCGCCGAGGAGGCCGCATGATCCGCGTCGAGCCAAGAACGCCGAGCCGCGCGCTTGCCGCGGCCGTTCCCGTCCTTTCGGCCGCGGCCGCGCTGGCGCTGGCGGCGATACCGCTGGCGCTGGCCGGGGCCGATCTGGCCGAGGCCTATGCGCTGATGGCCAAGGGGGTTTTCGGCTCGCGCTTTGCGCTGTCCGAGACGCTGACGCGCGCGACGCCGCTGATCCTGACCGGGCTGGCGGCGGCGCTGGCCTTTCGCGCGCGGCTCTGGAACATCGGCGGCGAGGGGCAGCTTTACCTTGGGGCGCTGGCCGCGGCGGCGGTCGGCTCGGGCGCGGTGTCGGGGCCGTCCTGGCTGCTGATCCCGCTGGTTCTGGCGGCGGGCGCGGCGGCGGGGGCGGCCGGGATGGCCGGGCCGGCCTGGCTCAAGATCCGCTTCGGCGCGGACGAGGTGGTGACGACGCTCCTGATGAACTTCGTGGTCATCCTGTTCGTGCAGATGATGCTCGAAGGCCCGATGCAGGACCCGATGGGCATGGGCTGGCCGCAATCGGCGCCGGTGCTGGACGAGGCGACGCTGCCGCGCCTGGCCGAGCGCACGCGCCTGCATGCGGGGCTGCCGATCGCGCTGGCGCTGGTCGTGGCGGCGCATGTGGCGCTGTCGCGCACGGTCTGGGGGCTCAAGATCCGCGCCGTGGGCGAGAACGCCGCCGCCGCGCGCCATGCCGGCATACCCGTGGGCCGCACGCTGATGAGCGCGGCGCTGGTTTCGGGCGCGCTGGCGGGGCTGGCCGGGGCGGGCGAGGTCGCGGGGCTCAAGGGCTATCTGACCGCCGACCTGTCGCCCGGCTACGGCTATGCGGGCATCGTGGCGGCGATGCTGGCGGGGCTGTCGCCGCTGGGGGTGGCGGCCTCGGCGGCGTATATCGCGGCGGTGTTCGTGGGCGCCGACTCGATGAGCCGCGCGCTGGGCGTGTCGAACTACCTTGCCGATCTGGTGGTGGCGCTGTCGCTGCTGTCGGTGCTGGTGGGCGGCTTCTTCGCGCGCAACCGCATCGTGCTCGTGCGCGCGGGCAAGGCCGGGGAGGGCGCGTGATGGAGCTGCTCGACATCCTGACCAACGCCAATTTCTGGGCCGCCGCGGTGCGCATCGCCACGCCGTTGATCTTCGGCGTCCTGGGCGCGCTGATCTGCGAGCGGGCGGGGGTGCTCAATCTGGGCATCGAGGGCATCTTCACCGCCGGCGCCATGGCCGGCTGGATGGCGGTGTGGCTGGGCGCGGGCCTGGGGGGCGGCGTGCTGGCCGCGGCGCTGACCGGGGCGGCCTTCGGGCTGATCCACGCCACGCTGACGGTGCCGATGGGGCTGTCGCAGCACGTCTCGGGGCTGGGCGTGACCATGCTGGCCACGTCGGCGGCCTATTTCGCCTATCGCACGGCGTTGCCCGACGTATCCTCGCCGCCGCGCATCACGCCGTTCCAGCCGATGGACGTGCCGCTTCTGTCGGACATTCCGCTTCTGGGGCCGGCGCTGTTCCAGCAGACCGCGCTGACGTGGCTGGCCTTCGCCATGACGGCGCTGGTGTGGTGGGCGCTGGCGCGCACGCCGCTGGGCGTGGCGCTGCGCGCGGCGGGCGACAACCCCGACGCGGTCGATGCGCAGGGCCTTTCGGTCTATGGGCTGCGCATGGGGGCGGTCACGGCGGGTTCGGCGCTGATGGGCGTGGGCGGCGCCTTCCTGACCATGTCGGCCTTCGACGCCTTCTTCTTCGGCATGGTCAACGGGCGCGGCTGGATCTGCATCGCGCTGGTGATCTTCGCCTCGTGGCGGCCGGGCAAGGCGCTGTTGGGCGCGCTGCTGTTCGGCGCGTTCGACGCCTTTCAGGTGCGCCTGCAGACGGCCTATGGCGGCCAGGTTCCGGGGCAGCTTTTCCTGATGGCGCCCTATCTTCTGTCCATTCTGGCGCTGGTGCTGGCGGCGCGGCGGGCCGAATACCCGCGCGCGCTGCTGGTTCCGTGGTTCAAGGGCCAGCGCTGACCATGCCGGAGGGTTCGATGCTTGACCTCATCGTGCGCAACGCCGCGCTGCCCGACGGGCGCGCGGGGGTGGACATCGCCTGCGCGGGCGGGCGCATCGCGCAGATCGCGCCGCGCATCGACGCCCGCGCGCGCGAAGAGATCGACGCCGCCGGGCGGCTGGTCTCGCCGCCCTTCGTGGACGCGCATTTCCACATGGACGCGACCCTGTCGCTGGGTCGGCCGCGTCTGAACGCGTCGGGCACGCTGCTCGAGGGCATCGCGCTGTGGGGCGAGCTCAAGCCCCTTCAGACGCCCGAGGAGATCGTCGAGCGCGCGCTGCGCTACTGCGACCTGGCCGTGTCGCAGGGGCTGCTGGCGATCCGCAGCCATGTGGATGTGTGCGACGACCGGCTGGCCGGGGTCGAGGCGCTGCTCGAGGTCAAGCGCCGCGTGGCGCCCTGGATCGACCTGCAGCTGGTCGCCTTCCCGCAGGACGGGCTGTTCCGCGACCCCACGGCCGAGGCCAACCTGCTGCGCGCGCTGGACATGGGCGTCGAGGTCGTCGGCGGCATTCCCCATTTCGAGCGCACCATGGAGGAGGGCGCGCGCTCGGTCCGGCGCCTGTGCGAGATCGCGGCCGAGCGCGGCCTGCGCGTGGACATGCATTGCGACGAGACGGACGATCCGCTTTCGCGCCATGTCGAGACGCTGGCCTTCGAGACGACGCGCCTTGGCCTGCAGGGGCGGGTGGCGGGCTCGCACCTGACCTCGATGCATTCGATGGACAACTACTACGTCTCGAAGCTGATCCCGCTGATGGCCGAAGCCGGGCTGGCCGCGATTCCCAATCCGCTCATCAACATCATGCTGCAGGGCCGGCACGACGCCTTCCCGCGCCGCCGCGGCCTGACCCGCGTGCGCGAGCTGCGCGACGCGGGGCTGGACGTGGCCTTCGGCGCCGATTGCGTGATGGATCCGTGGTATTCGCTGGGCCAGGCCGACATGCTCGAGGTCGCGTCGATGGGGCTGCATGTGGCGCAGCTTTCCTCGCGCGAGGACATGCGCTGGTGCTTCGAGGCGGTCACCACGATCCCCGCGCGCATTCTCGGGCTGGAGGATTACGGGCTCGAGCCGGGGCGGCGGGCGGACATGGTGCTGCTGCAGGCGGCCGACCCGATCGAGGCCATTCGCCTCAAGGCGACGCGGCTGGCGGTGATCCGCGGCGGCAAGGTGATCGCGCGCACGCCCGCGCGGGTGACCGCGCTGGCGCTGGACGGGCGCCCGCAAACGGTCGATCCGGCCGACTACGCGCCGCGCGCCTGAGCGCGGCGCGGCTCAGCCCGCCGCGCCCAGCGCCGCGTCCAGCGCCCGCCCCAGCTTGTCGACGATCTCGTCCACATGGCGCTCTTCCATCACGAAGGGCGGCGCCAGAAGGATGTGATCGCCGCGCCGCCCGTCGATCGTGCCGCCCATGGGGTAGCAGATCAGCCCGGCCTCGAAGGCGGCGGCCTTGATCGCCTTGTGAACCGCGCGCGCTGGGTCGAGGGGCTCCTTGCTCGCGCGGTCGGCGACCAGCTCGAGGCCCAGGAACAGCCCGCGCCCGCGGATATCGCCCACATTGGGATGCTGGCCGAAGCGCTCGTGCAGCGCGTCCTTCAGCGCCGCGCCCAGCGCGTTGACGCGCGCCACGAGGCCCCGGTTCAAGATCGCCGAGACCACCGCCAGCCCCGCCGCGCAGGCCGTCGGATGCCCGACATAGGTGTGCCCGTGCTGGAAGAAGCCCGAGCCGTCGGCGATGCTGTCGTAGATCGCCCTGGTGCAGAGCATGGCGCCGATGGGCTGGTAGCCCGCCCCCAGCCCCTTGGCGATGCACAGGATGTCGGGCGCGACGCCGTCCTTCTCGCAGGCGAAGAGGGCGCCGGTGCGGCCCATGCCGCACATCACCTCGTCCAGGATCAGCAGCACGCCGTGGCGGTCGCAGATCTCGCGGATGCGCTTGAAATAGCCCTCGACGGCGGGGACCGCGCCGGCGGTGGCGCCGACGACCGGCTCGGCGATGAAGGCCATGACCGATTCGGGCCCCAGGCGCTCGATCTCGGCCTCGAGCTCGTCGGCGGCGCGGCGGCCGTATTCCTCGGCGCTCTCGTCCTCGCGGCGCAGGCGGTATTCGTAGCAGGGCGAGATGTGCGTGGTCTCGATCATCAGCGGCGCGAAGGGGGCGCGGCGCCACTCGTTGCCGCCGGCGGCCAGCGCGCCCAGCGTGTTGCCGTGATAGCTCTGCCGGCGCGCGATCACGCGCCGCCGCTCGGGCTGGCCGATTTCCAGGAAATGCTGGCGCGCCAGCTTGATCGCCGCCTCGACCGCCTCGGAGCCGCCTGAGACGAAATAGACCCGGTCGAGCGCGCCGGGCGCATGGGCGATGAGCAGGTCGGCCAGCGCCTCGGCCGGCTCGGAGGTGAAGAAGCCCGTATGGGCGAAGGCGACCTTGTCGAGCTGGTCCTTGATCGCGGCCGTCACCTCGGGGTCCCCATGGCCAAGGCACGACACCGCCGCGCCGCCCGAGCCGTCGAAATATCGCTTGCCGTCGGCGTCGATCAGATAGCAGCCCTCGCCGCGCGCGACGAGCGGCAGGCGGGCCTTCGTGTGGCGGGGAAAGACGTGGGACATGGGGCGCTCCTGGCCGTTGCGCCGCGGCGGCCCGTTGCGTGCATGCGGGCGGCGGCTCGGGGCGCAAGGATTCCCCGCGGCCGGGGCGGGCGCAAGCGCTTTCGGCGCGCTCAGGCCTCGAGCATGCGGCGCAGCAGCTCGATGTCCTCGGCGATGGCGCTGTCTGTGTCCTTGAGCTTCTCGATGGTCTTGACGGCGTGGATGACCGTGGTGTGGTCGCGCCCGCCGAAGCGGCGGCCGATCTCGGGCAGGGATTTCGAGGTCAGCGTCTTGGCCAGATACATGGCGATCTGGCGCGGGCGGGCGATGGCGCGCGCGCGCCGCGGCGACAGCAGGTCGGACATGCGCAGGTTGTAGTGCGCGGCGACCTTGCGCTGGATCTCCTCGACGGTGACCTTCTTGTCGTTGGCGCGCAGGATGTCGGCCAGACACTCTTGCGTCATGTCCAGGTCCACCGGCCGCCCGACGAGCGAGGCGAAGGCCAGCAGCCGCGTCAGCGCGCCCTCGAGCACGCGCACGTTGGACGAGATGCGATGGGCCAGGAATTCGAGCACCTTGGGGTGGATCTCGACGTCGGGATGCGCGGCGCGCATGCTTTCGAGCTTGGATTGCAGGATGCCCAGGCGCAGCTCGTAATCGGTGGGGTGCAGATCGACGACCAGCCCCCATTGCAGGCGCGACTTGATGCGTTCCTCGAGCCCGTCGATCTCGCCGGGGGCGCGGTCGGCCGAGATGACGATCTGCTTGCCCTGATCGACCAGCGCGTTGAAGGTGTGGAAGAATTCCTCCTGCGTGCTGTCCTTGCCGGCGATGAACTGCACGTCGTCCACCATCAGCACGTCCACCGAGCGGAACAGCTGCTTGAAGCTGATCGTGTCCTTGAAGCGCAGCGCCTGCACGAAGCGATACATGAACTGCTCGGCCGACAGGTAAAGCACGCGGCGCTCGGACCCGTCCTCGGTCAGCTTCCAGGCGATGGCGTGCATCAGATGCGTCTTGCCCAGGCCGACGCCGCCATAGAGGAACAGCGGGTTGAAGGTGACCTCGGGCGCCTCGGCGACGCGGCGCGCGGCGGCGTGGGCCAGCTCGTTGGGCTTGCCGACCACGAAGCGGTCGAAGGTGAAGCGCGGGTCGAGCGGCGAGGAGGGCAGGTCCTCCTGCGCCGTCTCGTCGGGCTCGGCGCGGCGCTGGGCCTGAGGCCGGGGGGCGGGTTCGGCGCGCGTCTCGGCCATGCGCGGGGCCGCCTCGGGCTGGGCGCGCGGGGTTTCGGGCGCGGCCGGGCGGGCGGCGGGGCGGCGCGCGGGGCGGACGACGAATTTCAGCCGCGTGACGCCGTCGAACTCGGCGGCGATGTTGCGCACCAGCACGTCGCCATAATGGCGCTCGACCCAGTCGCCGATGAAGTTGGTCGGCGCGGTCAGCACCGCCGCGCCGTCGCGCGCGTCGATGAGGGTGAGCGGGTTGATCCAGCTTTCGAACGCCGCCGAGCCGATCTCGGAGCGCGTCATCTCGCGGATGCGGGTCCAGGCGGGGGTCAGATGCGCAGCGTCGCCGTCCAGCATGTCAGCCATGTTCTCTCTCACCTGTCGGCCGGGCGTCTGCCGCGCCCTGTCCCGCGAATCTCGAAAAGGCGCCCATGCCGCCCGGCGGGGCGGCGGCGGCGCGGGGTCGGGCGCCGTCAGCTCTGGCGCCAGGGAAGGCCGCGCGCCTTCCACCCGTTGAGCGTTCCGCGATGCCCTTCGGCGTCAAGATCGCCCTCGAAACCTTCGGCCACGTTGACGCAGCGCACCTTCATCCCCGCCTCGGCATAGGCCGCGGCGGCATGCCGCGCCGCTTCGAGCGAGCGCGCGCCCGACCGGCACAGGAAGAACAGCGTCGAGGGCGGCTGGTCGCCATGCGCGCGGCGCAGCTCGTCCATGAAGGCCGGATTGACCGACATGCCGGGGAAGAAGCGCCATTCGACGGGCCAGACCTGCTTGCCCAGGGCGCTGAGATCGGGCAGCCCGACGAAGGTCCACTCGGCGCGGGTGCGCACGTCGACGAGCGCGGCGCCCGCGTCGTTCTGCAGCGTCGCGAAGGCTTCGGTCGGGTCGGCTTCGCCCACGGCGATCTCGGCATGTTCGGTCATGAACGCGGCACGCTTTCGGTTGTGGTCGAGGATGGGAATCGCCGGCCGATCCTAGGCCCTGAGCGGCGTGACTCGCAAGCCGACTCGCGACCGGTCTTGGTTGATATTTCGTAAACCCGTTCCGTGAAACGGAAAAGCCGCAGTATTCGGCGGGATTCGGCCGGCGCGCGCAAGGTTTCCGCGCGAAATCTACTTCGCGCGGGGCGACTTGTTCTTGTCGTGTGCTTGCAGATTCGAGCGCATCATCGCGATAGCGTCCGCCGCGAGATCATACTTCGCGGGCGGGCGATTCATCAAGCGGGCGAAAATGCGAACATTCCCCGCCGTCGGGCGCGCGCAAAAGCGTCGCCGCCCCGGCGGTGCGGGGCGGCGGCGTCAAGCGGCCATGGCCGCGCTTCGGGCGCCGGACTCAGGCCTGGGCGTCGGCGGCGCCGGCGGCCATCATCTTCACGCGGCGGGCCAGGCGCGAGATCTTGCGGGCGGCGGTGTTCTTGTGGAACACGCCCTTGGTCACGCCGCGCATGATCTCGGGCTGCGCGGCGCGCAGGGCCTCGAGAGCGGCGGACTGGTCGCCCCCGGCGATCGCCTCCTCGACCTTGCGGATGAAGGTGCGGATGCGGCTGCGGCGGGCCTTGTTCACTGCGGTGCGGCGCTCGGTCTGGCGAATGCGCTTGCGAGCGGATGGCGAGTTGGCCATGCGTGTGATCCGTTTCCTATCTGTCGATGGATGAGGGGCGTCTATACACGCGCGCCCCCCATGCGTCAATGCCCGCCCCCGGGGGCGGGCGGCTGGGGCTCAGCGGCCGCGGAACTGGGGCGCGCGCTTCTCGAGGAAGGCGGCCATGCCCTCGGCCTGGTCTTCGGTGGCGAAAAGGGCGTGGAACAGCCGCCGCTCGTGGCGCACCCCCTCGGCCAGGGTGGTTTCGTAGGCGCGGTTGACGGCCTCCTTGGCCGCGATGGCGGCCAGCAGGGGCTTTTCCGCGATCTTGGCGGCGACCGACAGCGCCTCGTCCAGCAGCTTGTCGGCGGGCACGACGCGGCTGACCAGTCCCGAGCGCTCGGCCTCGGCCGCGTCCATGAAGCGGCCGGTCAGGTTCATGTCCATGGCCTTCGACTTGCCCACGAAGCGCGTCAGGCGCTGCGTGCCGCCGATGCCGGGAATCACGCCCAGATTGATCTCGGGCTGGCCGAACCTGGCGTTGTCGCCGGCGATGATGAAGTCGCACATCATGGCCAGCTCGCACCCGCCGCCCAGCGCATAGCCCGCCACCGCGGCGACGATGGGCTTGCGGATGCGCAGGAAATCGTCGTGGAAGGCCGTGAACAGGTCTTCGCGGAACACTTCGACGTAGCTTTTCTCGGACATCTCCTTGATGTCCGCGCCGGCGGCGAAGGCCTTTTCCGAACCGGTCAGGACGATGCAGCGGATGGCGTCGTCCTCGTCGAACTTGCGCAGGGCGCAGATCAGCTCGCCCAGGAGCTTCTGGTTCAGGGCGTTCAGCGCCTCGGGGCGGTTGAGCTTCACCAGCCCGACATGGTCGCGCGTTTCCACGATCAGCGTTTCATATGCCATCGGAGGCTTCCCTTGCCGTCGTTTCGTTTCGCCGCCCCCGTCGGGCGGCGCTGCGGGGGGCGTGGTAGGGCGCCCGGCCCGCGCGTTCAAGCTTCGTGGCACGCTATCGCTGGCAGGCGGGGCAATGGAAGCTTGATCTTCCGCCCTGAACGGTGCGGCGAATCGTTCCCGCGCAACCGGGGCGCAGGCAGGGCAGGCCCTCGCGCCCGTAAACGGCGAAAGCGTGCTGGAAATATCCCAGCTCGCCATTGGCCTGCCGGTGATCGCGCAGCGAGGATCCCCCCGCCGCGATCGCCTCGCGCAGGGTGTCGCGAATCGCCTGCGTCAGCCGCTCGACGCGCGCCGCGCCGATTCGGCCCGCCGGGCGCGAGGGGGCGATTCCCGCGCGCCACAGCGCCTCGGACGCATAGATGTTGCCCAGCCCCGCCACCACGCGCTGATCCATCAGCGCCGTCTTGATCGGCGTGCGCCGCCCCGCGAGGCGCGCGCGCAGGGCGGCGGCGTCGAAGGAATCGTCCAGCGGCTCGGGGCCGAGGCCGGCCAGCGGCGGCAGCGATTCGGCCCGATCGGTGGGAAGCAGGTCCATCGCGCCGAAGCGCCGGGCGTCGTTGAAGGCGATGCGCGCGCCGTGCTCCATCTCGAACACGACATGGTCGTGGCGGCGCGGCGCGGCGCGCTGGTGATGGAAGGCGCCGGGGGCGGCGTCCTCGATCAGCATGCGCCCGCTCATGCCAAGATGGATCAGCAGCGTCTGGCCCGAATCGAGGTCCAGCAGGAGGCATTTTCCCCGCCGCCGCAGGCGCAGCACGCGCGTTCCGCTCACGCGCAGCTCGAAATCGGGCGGAAAGGGGCGGCGCAGGTCCGGCCGCATCTGGCGCGCGCGCGCGATGCGCCGCCCCTCCATCGCCGGCGCAAGGCCGCGTCTTACTGTCTCGACCTCTGGCAGCTCTGGCATGTTTTGCTCCGGCGCGGCGCGGGGTATATCCACCCTCATGACCCATGATCCCGATAGCGGGCCCAGCCCCGACGCCACAACCCATTTCGGCTTTCGCGACGTGCCCGAGCGCGAAAAGGCCCGCCTCGTGCACGGGGTGTTCACCTCGGTCGCCAGCAAATACGATGTCATGAACGACGTCATGTCGGCCGGCGTCCACCGCCTGTGGAAGGATGCGATGATGGACTGGCTGGCGCCGCGTCCGGGCATGCGCCTTCTGGACGTGGCGGGCGGCACGGGCGACATCGCCTTCCGCTTCCTGCGCCGGGTGCGCGGGCGCGGGCATGCGGTGGTGTGCGACATGACCGAATCGATGCTGGTCGAGGGGCGCAAGCGCGCCGACGCCGCCGAGATGGGCGACAGCCTGGACTGGGTGTGCGGCGACGCCATGTCGCTGCCCTTTCCCGACCGCAGCTTCGACGCCTACACCATCGCCTTCGGCATCCGCAACGTGACGCGGATCGAGGCGGCGCTGGCCGAGGCGCGGCGCGTGCTGCGCCCGGGCGGGCGGTTCCTGTGCCTCGAGTTCAGCCGCATTCCCGTGGGCGGGCTGCAGAAGCTGTATGACCTGTATTCCTTCCACGTCATCCCGCGCATGGGGCAGGTGATCGCGGGCGATCGCGACAGCTACCAGTATCTGGTCGAATCCATCCGCCGCTTCCCGGATCAGGAGAGCTTCGCGCAGATGATCCGCGACGCGGGCTTCGGGCGCGTGGCCTACCGCAACCTGACCATGGGCGTTGCGGCGCTGCATTCGGGCTGGCGCATCTGATGGGCGTTCTGGCGAATCTGTGGCGGCTGGCGCGCACCGGCGCCACCTTCCAACGCACCGGCGCGATGGACGAGGTGCTCGAGGCGCTCGAGGCGCCGCCGGCGCTGCGGGCGGCGGCGCGCATCCTGGGCTGGCCGCTGGCCCCGCTGGGGCTGGCGGGCGATCCGGCGCTGCCGCCGCTGCCGCGCGCGCTGACCGCGCTGGGACCGGCCTACGTCAAGTTCGGCCAGACCCTGTCCACCCGCCCCGACGTGGTCGGCGCGCGGCTCGCCGCCGAGCTGAGCGTGCTGCAGGACCGGCTCGCCCCCTTCCCCGAGGCCGAGGCCCGCGCCGAGATCGCGCGCGAGCTGGGCGCGCCCGCCGACGAGCTGTTCGCCGATTTCGGTCCCGCCGTCGCCGCCGCCTCGATCGCCCAGGTCCACCCGGCGGTCGATCGCGCCACCGGGCGCAAGGTCGCCGTCAAGGTGCTGCGCCCGGGCGTCGAGCGCGCCTTTCGCAAGGATGTGGACGCCTTCTTCTTCATCGCCGAGGTCATCGAGCTGATGCTGCCCGCCTCGCGCCGGCTGCGGCCGCGCGCGGTGTGCCGGCACTTCGCGCAGGTGGTGGCGACCGAGCTCGACCTGCGGCTCGAGGCCTCGGCCGCCGCCGAGTTCCGCGCCAATTCGCGCGACGATCCCGGCTTCGCCGTGCCCGAGGTGGTGTGGAACCTGTCCGCGCGCCGGGTTCTGACCCTGGAATGGGTGGACGGCCTGCCCATGAGCGACGTGCCCGCCATCGCGGCGGCGGGCGTGGATCTGCGCGATCTGAGCCGCCGGGTGATCCAGACCTTCCTGCGCCACGCGCTGCGCGACGGCTTCTTCCACGGCGACATGCATCAGGGCAATCTGAAGGTGGCGCCCGACGGCACGCTGATCGCGCTGGATTTCGGCATCATGGGGCGGATCGACCCCTATACGCGGCGCGTCTATGCCGAGATCCTCTACGGCTTCCTCCAGCAGGACTACCGCCGCGTCGCCGAGGTGCATTTCGAGGCCGGCTACGTTCCCGAGGGGCAGGATCTCGAAACCTTCGCGCAGGCGCTGCGCTCGATCGGCGAGCCGATCTTCGGCCAGGACGCCAGCCGCATCTCGATGGCGCGGCTGCTGTCGCATCTGTTCGAGGTGACCGAGCGTTTCGGCATGCAGACCCGCACCGAGCTGATCCTGCTTCAGCGCACCATGGTGGTGGTCGAGGGCGTGGCGCGCACGCTCGATCCGCAGGTCAACATGTGGCGCACCGCCCAGCCCGTGGTCGAAGAGTTCATGCACGCCAATCTGGGCCCCGCGGCGGCGCTGCGCGACCTGCGGCGCACGGCGACGGTGCTGGCGCGCTTCGGCCCGCGCCTGCCCGACGTGGTCGAGCGCGCGCTGCGCCGCGCCGCCGTCGCCGGGCCCGAGCCCGACGACGCGCCGGCGCGGCTGGGCCCCGCGCTGGCGGGCGCGCTGGCGGGCGCCGCGGCGGCCGCGGCGGTGGCGCTGCTGCTCTGAGCGGCGGCGCCGGGCGTCGGTTGCCTTGGGCATTCATGCAAATTACAGTCGCGTTTCGGACAAGGCCGGATTTCCCGCCGCGCCGTTCCAGGCCCTTTTCCGGGGAGATGAGCCCATGAGGCGACCGTCATGAGCGCCGCCGATCTGGCCGGCCGGCGCGTGCTGCTGATCATCGGCGGCGGCGTCGCGGCCTACAAGACGCTGGAGCTGATCCGCCTTCTGCGCGCGCGCGGCGCGGCGGTGACGCCGGTGATGACGCGCGCCGCGGCGCAGTTCGTCACGCCCATGTCGGTCTCGGCCCTGGCGGGCGAGGCGGTGCGCGACGACCTGTTCGACCTGGGCGACGAGGCGCAGATGGGCCACATCCAGCTCTCGCGCGCGGCCGATCTGGTGGCGGTGGCGCCGGCCACGGCCGACCTGATGGCCAGGATGGCGGGCGGCCATGCCGACGATCTGGCCTCGACGCTGCTTCTGGCCACGGACAAGCCCGTGCTCGTCGCCCCGGCCATGAACGTGCGCATGTGGCTGCATCCGGCCACGCAGCGCAACCTGGCGCAGCTGACCGCCGACGGCGTGCGCACCGTCGGCCCGGACGAGGGCGAGATGGCCTGCGGCGAGCATGGCCCGGGCCGCATGGCCGAGCCCGCCCGCATTCTCGAGGCCATCGCCGCCATGCTGCGCGACGGCCCCCTGCGCGGGCGGCGTGTGATTGTCACCTCGGGCCCGACGCACGAGCCCATCGACCCCGTGCGCTACATCGCCAACCGCTCCTCGGGCGCGCAGGGCGCCGCCATCGCCGAGGCGCTGCGCGACCTGGGCGCCGAGGTGGTCTTCGTCACCGGCCCGGCCAGCGCCCCGCGTCCCGCCGGGGTGCAGGTGATCGAGGTCGAGACCGCGCGCCAGATGCTGGACGCGGTCATGGCCGCGCTGCCCGCCGACGCGGCCGTGTTCGCCGCCGCCGTCGCCGACTGGCGCGTCGAGGCGCTCAGCGGCTCGAAGATCAAGAAGGACCCCGGCGGCCGCCCGCCCGCCCTTGCGCTGACCGAGAACCCCGACATCCTGCGCACCGTCTCGCGCCTTGAGGCCGGGCGCCCGCGCCTGGTGGTCGGCTTCGCCGCCGAGACGGACGACGTGCTTGCGAACGCCCTCGCCAAGCGCCTGCGCAAGGGCTGCGACTGGATCGTGGCCAACGACGTCTCGCCCGGGACGGGGGTGATGGGCGGCGCCGAGAACGCCGTCACGCTGATCACCGCCGAGGGCGCCGAAGACTGGCCCCGCGCCAGCAAGGCCGAGGTCGCCCGCCGCCTGGCCGCCCGCATCGCCGAACGTCTGACGCAGGACGAGGCCGCCCCATGAGCCGCATCTCCGCCGCCCCGCCCGAGATCGAGATCGCGCTGCGCCTGCTGCCCGGCCGCGACCCCGACCTGCCGCCGCCCGCCTACGCCACCGCCGGCGCCGCGGGCATGGACCTGTGCGCAAATCTGCCCGAGCGCGGCGAGATGACCCTGGCGCCCATGGCCCGCGCGGTCGTGCCCACGGGGCTGGCGGTCGAGCTGCCGGCGGGGCTCGAGGCCCAGATCCGGCCGCGCTCGGGCCTGGCGCTGCGCCATGGCGTGACGGTGGCCAACGCGCCCGGCACCATCGACAGCGACTATCGCGGCGAGGTGGGCGTGCTGCTGATCAATCTGGGCGACGCGCCCTTCGTCATCCGCCATGGCGACCGGATCGCGCAGATGGTCGTGGCGCCCGTCGCGCGCGTGCGCTGGACGCTCTCGACCCGGCTTGGCGACACGCGCCGCGGGGCGGGGGGCTTCGGCTCGACCGGCCTCGGCGGCGACGAGCGATGAGCGAAAGGACGGCGACGCGATCATGCTGAAGCTTTCCCGCAAGACCGTGCTGGCCATCGAGGCGGTTCTGGACGTGGCCTACAACGCCCGCCCCGACCCGGTGCAGGCGCGCGACATCACCGAACGCCAGGGCATCCCGCAGCGCTATCTCGAACAGGTGATGCAGCGCCTGGTGCGCGCGGGCGTGCTCAAGGGCGTGCGCGGCCCGCGCGGCGGCTACGCCCTTGCGCGCGAGCGGCGCAAGGTCACGGTCGGCGACGTGGTGCGGGTGGTTTCGGCCATCGATCAGGAGGCCGAGGAGCCGCCCTCGCGCGGGGCGCTGGGCCGGGCGGTCGTCGTGCCGCTGTGGGACGAGCTGGAGGAAGAGTTCCTGGCCCGCCTCGACCGGATCACCATGGAGGATCTTTGCCGCCGCGCGACCCAGCTGGGCGTGCCGCGCGCGGGCGATGACGTGCCCGACTTCACCATCTGACCCGCCTCGTGACCCGCCGCCGGGCCGAAGGGCCCGCGCCCGAACCGGAGAAAGCGCATGCATGTGAACCCGCCCCGCGGACGCATCTATGACGACGTCACCCAGACCGTGGGCGCGACGCCGCTTGTGCGCCTGTCGCGTCTTGCCGCCGAGCTCGGGCTGAAGGCCGAGCTTCTGGGCAAGCTGGAATTCTTCAACCCCATGAGCTCGGTCAAGGACCGCATCGGCGTCGCCATGATCGAGGCGCTCGAGCGCGAGGGCCGCATCGGTCCCGACGCCACGATCATCGAGCCGACCTCGGGCAACACCGGCATCGCGCTGGCCTTCGTGTGCGCGGCGCGCGGCTATCGGCTGATCCTGTGCATGCCCGAAAGCATGTCGCTCGAGCGGCGCAAGATGGTCGCGCTTCTGGGCGCGCGGCTCGAGCTGACCGACCCGGCCAGGGGCATGGCCGGCGCCATCGCCCGTGCCGAAGAGCTGGCCGCCGAGATCCCCGGCGCGGTCATTCCCCAGCAGTTCGACAACCCCGCCAACCCCGCCGTGCACGAGCTGACCACCGCCGAAGAGATCTGGACCGATACGGGCGGGCGCGTGGACGTTCTGGTGGCGGGCGTGGGCACGGGCGGCACCGTGACGGGGGTGGGCCGCGCGCTCAAGGCCCGCAACCCGGCGCTGCGCGTGGTCGCGGTCGAGCCCGAAGACAGCCCGGTCCTGTCCGGCGGCCAGGCCGGACCGCACAAGATCCAGGGCATCGGGGCGGGCTTCGTGCCCTCGATCCTGGATCGCGAGGTGATCGACGAGGTGCTGACCATCGGCAACGAGAACGCGTTCGACACGGCGCGCCTTCTGGCCCGCGCCGAGGGCATCGCGGGGGGCATCTCGTCCGGGGCGGCGATCGCGGCGGCGGCCGAGGTGGCAGAACGCCCCGGCATGGAGGGCAAGCGCATCGTCGTCGTCCTGCCCAGCTTCGCCGAGCGCTACCTCTCGACGCCGCTGTTCGACGGGGTCTGACCCCATGGCCCTGAGCGACGAAGAGCTCGAGCGCTATGCGCGCCACATCGTCCTGCCCGAGATCGGCGGCCCCGGCCAGGCGCGCCTGCGCGCGGCGCGGGTGCTGGCGGTGGGCGCGGGGGGGCTGGGTTCGCCCGCGCTGGCCTATCTGGCGGCGGCGGGGGTGGGCGTTCTGGGCGTGGCCGACGACGACGCGGTGTCGCTCTCGAACCTGCAGCGGCAGATCCTGCACGGCGTCGCCGATCTGGGCCGGCCCAAGACCGACAGCGCCCGCGACGCGCTGGCGCGCATCAACCCCCATGTCGATGTGCGCCTTCATCCCGTGCGGCTGGACGAGGACAACGCCGAGGCGCTGATCGGGCGATACGATCTGGTGGTCGACGGGTCGGACAACTTCGCCACCCGCCACCTGGTCAACGCCGTGTGCGCGCGCCTGCGCAAGCCGCTGGTGGCCGCCGCCATCGGCCGCTGGGAGGGGCAGATCTCGACCTACAAGCCGTGGGAGGGCGGGCCGTGCTACGCCTGCGTCTTTCCGCGCGCACCCTCGGCCGAGCAGGTTCCCGCCTGCGCCGAGGCGGGGGTTCTGGGGGCGCTGGCCGGC
Source organism: Oceanicella actignis (assembly GCF_900111545.1). NCBI lineage: Bacteria > Pseudomonadati > Pseudomonadota > Alphaproteobacteria > Rhodobacterales > Paracoccaceae > Oceanicella > Oceanicella actignis. Next base: position 235,931 of record NZ_FOHL01000001.1, on the reverse strand, counting down.
GTGATGGGGGCGATGCAGGCGGTCGAGGCGGTCAAGGAGATCGTCGGCGCCGGGCGCGGGCTGTCGGGCCGGCTGCTGATCTACGACGCGCTCGAGGCGCGGGTGCGGGTCATGGGCGTGGCGCGCGATCCGGCCTGCGCGGTGTGCGCCGGGCTCGCGCGGACGGGGGACGCGCCGGCGGCCCCCTGAAGCCCCTGGCGGATTCGGCGGGGCGTCGGCGTCAGGGGCCACGGCCCGCGCGCCGCGCCTGCCTGGGTCCGGGATTTGCGCACGCCGATGACGCCGCGCCCGTGCGGGGCGGCGCCATGGCGGCGAAACCAGGAAATCGTGCAAGGATCGCGCACAGGCCGCGCTTCGGCGGCTGGCCCTCGCTCTTCAGTAGCGGCTGCCGCTGAAGACCCGGGCGCACACCGTGCTGACGATCATGGCCACCACAATCAACTCGACGACATGGCCGGTAAGCAACCAACTCAACGCGTCGCTCAGGGACTCGTCAAGGAGGCCCGGAGCGTGAACGAACTTGCCGGTCATGGCAGCCCCCTGTTCAGCTCCGTCAATGAACATGACATATCACTGAACGCGGGATTCCTCCAGCGTTCTAATCGTAAACGCATAAAATTTGCATCAATTCGGCCCGCCGCGGCGGCCTGCGCTGCGCGCCGTCAGGCGGCGTCCATCTTGCGCAGTTCGGCCGCTTTCTGCTGGCGCCGGCGGCGCAGCTCGGCCAGGTCTTCGCTCAGCCTGTCCTTCTCGGGCTGGGCGTGCTGCGGCGCCCGCCGCGCGCGCCAGCGCAGCACGGCGATGACCGCATACATGGCCAGCAGCAGGCTCAGGATGACGATGACGGTCATGAAGCCGTCATTGCGCAGCAGCTTCTGGAAAACGTCGAGATAGCGATCCCAGAAGCCCGGCGCCGCGCCGGGGGCGTAGTCATGCGCGACGGGGATCTGCTCGAGCCGCGTGGCCATGGGAACCTCATGCGACGAAATGGACCAAATTCATTTAGAATTCAGTTCAATTTCGGCGATCCCCGCGCGCCCGTCAATCCTTCCGGTCGATCCTCAGAGCATCGAGGGCACAACCAGGTCCGGCGGGCGGTGGCCGTCGGCGAAGGTCTTGATGTTGATGATGACCTTCTCGCCCATCTCGATGCGGCCCTCGATGGTGTTCGAGCCCATGTGCGGCAGCAGGATCACGTTGTCGAGGCCCTTGAGCTCGGGGTTCACCTCGGGCTCGCGCTCGAACACGTCCAGTCCCGCGCCGGCCAGCTCGCCCGCGCGCAGCATCCGCGCCAGCGCCGCCTCGTCGATGACCTCGCCGCGCGAGGTGTTGACGATGTAGGCCGTCGGCTTGAGCAGCTTGAGCCGGCGCGAGCTGAGCAGGTGGTAGGTCGCCGGCGTGTGCGGGCAGTTGACCGAGATGACGTCCATGCGCGCCAGCATCTGGTCGAGGCTTTCCCACCAGGTCGCTTCGAGCGATTCCTCGATCGAGCGGTGCAGGCGCCGGCGGTTGTGGTAGTGGATCTGCATGCCGAAGGCGCGCGCGCGCCGCGCCACCGCCTGGCCGATGCGCCCCATGCCCAGAATGCCCAGCCGCTTGCCCGTGATGCGTCGCCCGGTCAGCCCGGTGGGCGACCAGCCGGCCCATTCGTCGTTCTCGATCAGGCGCAGGCCTTCCTTGAGGCGGCGCGGAACGGCCAGGATCAGCGCCATGGTCATGTCGGCGGTGTCCTCGGTCAGCACGCCGGGGGTGTTCGAGACGAGAATGCCGCGCTGGCGGGCGGTCTCGACGTCGATGTGGTCGACCCCCGCGCCGTAATTGGCGATCAGCTTCAGATCCGGTCCGGCCTGCGCCAGCAGCCGCTGGTCGATGCGGTCGGTGACCGTGGGCACCAGGACGTCGGCGCGGCGCATGGCGTCGGCCAGCTGCTCGCGGCTCATGGGCGCGTCGTCCAGATTCAGGTCCACGTCGAACAGCTCGCGCAGCCGGGTTTCGACCGGCTCGGGCAGGCGACGCGTGACGACGACCCTGAGCTTGCCTGATGTCATGGGCTTCTCCTCCGCAGCGAAATCTGAAATAGACTTAACCGCAAAGGCGGGCGGGGTCCATGCGGCCCGTTCGCCGGCGCGCGCATGACGGACGGGCTGAGGCGATGCGGATGAGGCGGACGATCTCGCGACGCACGATGATGCTGGGCGCCGGGGCCGGGCTGGCGCTGGCGGCGCGACGCGGCGCGGCCGCGGCGGCGGGGCGCGGGCCGGTCACGGGGCTGCCGCTGCCGCGCTATGTCAGCCTCAAGGCGGGGCGGGCCAACGCGCGCCGCGGGCCGGGGCTGAACCACCGGGTGGACTGGGTGTTCGTGCGCCGCGGCATGCCGCTGCAGGTCATCGCCGAGCACGAGCACTGGCGGCGCGTGCGCGACATGGACGGCGCGGTGGGCTGGGTGCATTACTCGCTGCTGCGCGGCGACCGCACGGCGGCGGTGACGGTTCCGCGCGCGGCGCTGCGCGCGCGCCCCGCGCCCGACGCGCCCGTGGTCGCCTGGCTGGAAGAGCGGGTGATCGTGGCGCTCGACTCGTGCCGCGAGCGCTGGTGCAAGGCGCGGGTCGAGGGGCGTTCGGGCTGGATCGCGAAGCCCGAGCTGTGGGGCGTGGACCCGGACGAGACCTTCGACTGAGGCGCCCTCAGCGCGCGCGCCGGCGCAGCCGAATCACGACGTCGACGCGCGCCACCTCGGCGCCTTCTGGGGCTTCGGGCAGGGCCTTGAGCGCGACCGCGCCGCGGGGCGCGTCGGTCAGGCGGCCCTCATCCTCCCAGTAATAGTGGGCGTGATCCTCGACGCAGGTGTCGAAGCAGGCGCGCCCGCCATCGACGGTGATCTCGTTGAGAAGGCCCGCCTGGGTGAAGGCGCGCAGCGTGTTGTAGACCGTGGCCAGCGACACGCCCTCGCCGGCCGCGCGCGCGGCTTCGAACAGCCCTTCGGCCGTGACGTGGCGATTGCGCCCGTCGCCCACCAGCAGCCGCGCCAGAAGCCGGCGCTGGCGCGTGGGGCGCAGGCCGCCGCGCGCCAGCCATGCGGCGGCGCGGCGCTCGGCCTCGGGCGCGCGGATGTCGGCAAGCGGCTCCATGCCCGACTGATACCCCGCGCGCGCGGCCCGCATCAAGACCGTTCCGCGCGCAACGGTTGCAGGCGCATCCTTTCGCGCGCCGACCCGCGCGCTTGCGCATCCGCGCGGCGCGGTGCTAGGGAAGCGCGAAAGAGGCGCGGCGCAGGCGAAACCCACGCGCCGGGGCGCTTTGTCGGTCGTTCGGAGGATTCATGACCAACCGCAAGAACAGCTATGGTTACGAGGATCTGATGGCCTGCGCGCGCGGCGAGCTGTTCGGCCCCGGCAACGCGCAGCTGCCCGCGCCGCCCATGCTGATGATGGACCGCATCACCTCGATCACCGAGGATGGCGGCGAGCATGGCAAGGGCCAGGTCACGGCCGAATTCGACATCAAGCCCGACCTCTGGTTCTTCCAGTGCCATTTCATCGGCGATCCGGTCATGCCCGGCTGCCTGGGCGTGGACGCGCTGTGGCAGCTGACGGGCTTCTTCCTCGGCTGGAAGGGCATGCCGGGGCGCGGGCGCGCGCTGGGCGTGGGCGAGGTCAAGTTCACCGCCATGGTGACGCCCAGGACGCGGCTCGTGCGCTACGAGGTGGACTTCAAGCGCATCATCGACCGCAAGCTCAAGCTGGGCATCGCCGACGGCCGCATGTTCGCCGACGACGAGCTGATCTACACCACCAGGGACATGCGGGTGGGGCTTTTTCAGGACGAGGCGTGACGGCCTGTCGGCAGGCGGCGCAAACGCACGGAGGCGCGGATGAGACGCGTTGTGATCACGGGGCTCGGCATCGTTTCGTCGATCGGCGCGAACGCCGACGAGGTGCTGACCAGCCTGCGCGAGGGGCGCTCGGGCATCTCCTTCGCCCCCGAATACAAGGAGCACGGCTTCCGCAGCCAGGTCCACGGCAAGCCGGAGGTGGACATCCCCGCGCTGGTGGACAAGCGCGTGCTGCGCTTCATGGGCGACGGCGCGGCCTACAACTACATCGCCATGCAGCAGGCCATCGCCGACGCCGGGCTTGAGGAGAACGAGGTCTCGAACCCGCGCACCGGCCTGATCATGGGCTCGGGCGGGCCGTCGACCAAGAACCTGTTCCAGGCGCACAAGACCGTCATCGAGAAGGGCTCGCCCAAGCGCATGGGGCCGTTCATGGTCACGCGCGGCATGTCCTCGACCAACTCGGCCTGCCTGGCGACGCCGTTCAAGATCAAAGGGATCAACTACTCGATCACCTCGGCCTGCTCGACCTCGGCCCATTGCATCGGCGCGGGCGCCGAGCAGATCCAGTGGGGCAAGCAGGACATCGTCTTCGCCGGCGGCGGCGAAGAGCTGGACTGGACGCTGTCGTGCCTGTTCGACGCCATGGGCGCCATGTCCTCGAAATACAACGACACGCCGCAGAAGGCCTCGCGCCCCTACGACAAGAACCGCGACGGCTTCGTCATCGCCGGCGGCGCGGGCGTGGTGGTGCTGGAGGAGCTCGAGCACGCCAAGGCGCGCGGCGCCAAGATCTATGCCGAGATCACCGGATACGCGGCCAACTCGGACGGCTACGACATGGTCGCCCCCTCGGGCGAGGGCGGCGAGCGCTGCATGCGTCTGGCCATCGAGGGGTTGGGCGACCGCAAGGTGAACTACATCAACACGCACGGCACCTCGACGCCGGTGGGCGACGTGGGCGAGATCGAGGCCATCCGCCGCGTCTTCGGCGACGACCAGCCCGTGGCTTCGTCCACCAAGTCGCTGACCGGCCACAGCCTGGGCGCGACCGGCGTGCAGGAGGCGATCTACTGCCTGCTCATGCTGCAGCACGACTTCATCGCCGCCTCGGCCAACATCGAGGAGCTGGACCCCGCCATCCACCCCGACGAGATCGCCATGAAGCGCATCGACGACGCGGGGCTGGACACGGTCCTGTCCAACAGTTTCGGCTTCGGCGGCACGAACGCCTCGCTTGTGCTGAGCCGCTATCATGGTTGACGGGAACGCGATGACCGGATTGATGCAGGGCAAGCGCGGGCTTGTCATGGGCGTGGCGAACGATCACTCGATCGCCTGGGGCATCGCGCGCGTGCTGCACGAGCATGGCGCCGAGCTGGCCTTCACCTATCAGGGCGCGAATTTCGAGCGCCGCGTGCGGCCGCTGGCGGAATCGGTCGGCGCGAAGATCATCCTGCCCGCCGACGTGCAGGACGACGCCTCGCTCGACGCCGTCTTCGCCGCCATCGAGGCCGAGTGGGGCGAGATGGATTTCCTCATCCACGCCATCGCCTATTCGGACAAGAAGGAGCTGACGGGCCGCTTCGCCGAGACCACGCGCGCGAACTTCCTCAACTCGCTCGACATCTCGTGCTTCTCGCTGGTCGATCTGTCGCGCCGGGCCATGCCGCTGATGAAGAAGGGCGGCTCGATCGTCACGCTCAGCTTCCTGGGCGCGCATCGCGTCATGCCCAACTACAACGTGATGGGCGTGGCCAAGGCGGCGCTCGAGGCGTCGGTGCGCTATCTGGCGAACGATCTGGGGCCGCAGGGCGTGCGCGTCAACGCCATCAGCCCCGGCCCCATGCGCACCCTGGCCGGTTCGGCCGTGGGCAGCGCGCGCCGCGTCTACAAGCAGGTCGAGGCGAACGCGCCCATGCGCGCGAACGCCGCGCTCGAGCATGTCGGCGGCGCGGCGCTGTTCCTGTGCTCGGATTACGGCGCCTCGACCACCGGCGACGTGATCTATGTGGACGGCGGCTATCACGTGCTGGGCATGGCGCAGCCCGAAAATATCTGAGCGGTCCGCATCCGGGCATGCAAGGATCGCGCAGATGTGTTAACAATGCGCCAAGCGTAACCGAAAGCGTGACCGGGGGCCGGTCGGGCGTGGCATGATTGCAGACCGAGGTGAGAAAATGATTTTCGACCGCATCAAGGGCGTTGTAGCCGCAGCGGGTTTCATGGCGGGGTTGGCCGCGGCGCCGGCCATGGCCGTGACGGTCACGCCGGTGTTCACGGCGACTGGGACCTTCGCCGCCGATGACGGCGTGGCGCTGTTCCAGCTGACGCTGGACGCGTCGGGCTCGGTCGATCTGCGCACCTTCGGCTATGCGGGCGGCACGATGGAGGACGGCACGTCGGTCCCCGCGGGCGGGTTCGATCCCGCGCTGTGGCTGTTCGCCGCCGACGGCTCCTTCCTCACCGGGAACGATGACGGCGCCGGCGTCGGGTCCGACCCCGTCACCGGGCAGCCCTATGACGCGCGGATCTCGGGGCCGCTGGGCGCCGGCACGTATTTTCTGGCGCTGACCCAGTATCAGAACACGCCCCTGGCCGCGACCGACCCGGGCAAGACCCTGGCCGACGGGTTCACCTATGACGGCCAGCCGCATTACACCGCGACCCTTCAGGCGGGGTTCTGCGATCCGACCTCGTTCTTCTGCGATTCCTGGGTGGTGGATGGAAAGAGCGTGCTGCGCACCGGCGACTACGCCGTGCAGGCCAAGGGCGTGAGCAGCTTCACCCCGCTCTCCGACCCCTCGCCCAGCCCCGTGCCGCTGCCGGCCGGGCTGCCGCTGCTGCTCGGCGCCTTCGCCGGGCTTGCGGCGCTGGGGCGGCGGCGCAGCTGACCGCAAGCGCGAACCCTGCCTTGCTCACGGCGCCCCTTCGGGCGCCGTTTGCGTTTCGGCCCCGGGCAGGTCGACGACCACCGCCGCATGATCGCTGGCATGGGGGCGGTGCGGGCCGACCTGGGCAAAGCGCGGCGGCCCCGAGCGCGCGGGCGGGCCCGCCAGGCGGTCGAGCCCGGCGCGGATGATCCGGGGCCGCGCCTGCGGCCAGCGCGCCGCCAGCGCCGGCGAGGCGAGCATGGCGTCGGGTCTGCCGGCCCCCCGCCCGTCGGGCGAGGCCCAGGTCCAGCGCTCGTCCTCGGGCAGGCGCTCGAGCAGGTCCACGCAGAAACCGTCCGCCAGCGGCGCCAGGGCGCCAGTTGCCGAAAGGCCGGCGGGTTCGTTCATGTCGCCCAGAGCCAGCCACAGGGCGCGCGCCGGTTCGGCGAAGCGCCGCTCGATCAGCCGCCGCAGCCCGGCCGCCTCGGCCCGGCGCAGGGCGGCCGCGCGCTCGGGATCTGGCCATGGCGCCTTGAAGTGGCACACGAACAGCGTCAGCGCCCCGATGCGGGCCTCGAGGCAATCGCGGCGAAAGAGGGGCGCGTCGGGGTCGATGCCGGGCGGGGGCGCCACGCCCAGGCTGCGCGGGGTCTCGGCCGCGTGGCTCTGGATCCGCAAGGGCGGCAGGCGGCTCATCAGCGCCACGTCCAGCCCGCGCCCGTCATTGCCCGGCAGGCAGTGGCGGAAGGGGTAGGGCGCCGCTCCGGTCGGTGCAAGCCAGGCGTCGTGGAAATGGTCCAGCGTCGCCTGGTCGAAGACCTCCTGCAGCGCGACGACGTCGGCGTCGGCGGCGCGCAGCACCGCCGCGGTCAGGCGGCGGTCGATGGGGTCGAGCGCGTCGGCGCCGGCGTCCTCGTCCGCATCCCGGTCGCGTGCGCCGTCAAGCCGCGGCGCGCCGTCCCGCATGCGCAGGCGCATGTTCTGGACGTTGAAGGTGGCGATGCGCATGGGCGGCTCCGCAGGGGCGACGGCCCATGAGCCCCCGCTTTCGCGCCGCGGTCAAGCCGCGACGCGCCCCGCGCCGCGCCGCGCTTCGCGCCAGGCGGTGAACAGACCCGCGCCGACGATGATCGCCGCGCCGAGGATGGTCAGCGCGTCGGGCGATTCGCCGAAGAACCAGATGCCGATCATCGACGCCAGAACCAGCTGCAGGTAGGAGAAGGGCTGGACGACCACCGCGGGCAGCGCCTCGAAGGCGCGGATCAGGAAATAGTGCCCGGCGATGCCCGTCACGCACAGCGCGCCCATCAGCGGCCAGTGCTCGGGCGCGAGCGGCTGCCAGTAGAACGGCCCGACCAGGGTCAGCGCCGCCGCGCCCGCGACGCCGGTGTAGAAGAAGCTGACCTGAGACGGATCCGACCGGCTGGCCAGACGGGTGAGCACGCCGTAGAGCGCCATGGCGATCATCGCCGCGACGGCGATGAGGATGCGCGGGTCGAACACCTCGGCCCCCGGCTTGAGGATCAGCAGAACGCCGAACAAACCGACCAGGATCGCCGTCCAGCGCCGCCAGCCCACCTGCTCGCCCAGGAGCGGGACCGACAGCGCCGCGACCACCAGCGGCGCCGAGGCGAAGATGGAATGCGTCGCCACCAGGCCCACCGTGGCGAAGGCGGTGATGGCCACCACCACCTCGGCGGCCAGCAGCGTGCTGCGCAGGATCTGCAGCACGGGCCGCGCGCTGCGCGCGGCGGCGCGCAGGCCGCCCGGCCGCCGCGCGGCCATCAGGACCACGAACAGCGCGAAGGCCCAGTAGCGGATCATGACGATGAGCAGCGGCGGATGCTCGGCCGCCAGGGCCTTGGACAGCCCGTCCTGGACGGCGAAGATGGTGATGGCGAGAGCGGCGAAGGAAAGGCCCCTGGCGGCGGGTGACATCGGTCGGAAATCCTGACGGCGCGGATTCGCGCATGAACCATATGGCCGCCTTATAGTGCCGCGCCGCACCGCGCGCCAGCCCGCCGGCGCAGCCAGGGCGCGAAAAAGCCGGCCGCGCATCGTGCGCGGCCGGCTTCCTTGGGGCGGGATCGGGCGATCAGGCGTCTTCGCGCTTGATCTCTTCGCCCGTCTCCTGGTCCACGACCTTCATCGACAGGCGCACCTTGCCGCGATCGTCGAAGCCCAGCAGCTTGACCTTCACCTCCTGGCCTTCCTTGACGATGTCGCGCGGGTTGGCGCCGCGGTCCCAGGTCATCTGGCTGACATGCACAAGGCCGTCGCGCTTGCCGAAGAAGTTCACGAAGGCGCCGAAATCCATGATCTTGACCACCTTGCCGGTGTAGATCTTGCCGACCTCGGGCTCGGCCACGATCGAGTTGATCAGCTCCTTCGCCTTCTCGATCGCCGCGCCGTCGGCCGAGGCGATCTTGATCACGCCGTCGTCGTTGATGTCGACCTTGGCGCCCGATTCCTCGACGATCGAGCGGATGACCTTGCCGCCGGCGCCGATGACCTCGCGGATCTTGTCGGGGTTGATCTGCATGGTCTCGATGCGCGGCGCATGGACCGAGAAGCCGCTGGCCGAGCTGATGGCGCGCGACATCTCGCGCAGGATGTGCAGCCGGCCGTCCTTGGCCTGCGCCAGCGCCTGCTTCATGATCTCGGGCGTGATGCCCGCCACCTTGATGTCCATCTGGAGCGAGGTGATGCCCTTCTCGGTGCCGGCCACCTTGAAGTCCATGTCGCCCAGGTGATCCTCGTCGCCGAGAATGTCGGTCAGCACCGCGAAGCGGCCGTCCTGCTCGAGGATCAGGCCCATGGCCACGCCCGCCACCGGCGCCTTGAGCGGCACGCCCGCATCCATCATCGACAGCGAGGCGCCGCAGACGGTGGCCATCGAGGACGAGCCGTTCGACTCGGTGATCTCGGAGACGAGGCGGATGGTGTAGGGGAAGTCGGTCGCCGGCGGCAGCACCGCCTGCAGCGCGCGCCAGGCCAGCTTGCCGTGGCCGATCTCGCGCCGGCCGACGGGGCCGACGCGGCCCGCCTCGCCCACCGAGAAGGGCGGGAAGTTGTAGTGCAGCAGGAAGCGCTCGCGCCACTCGCCCTCAAGCGCGTCGATGATCTGCTCGTCATCGCCGGTGCCCAGCGTGGTCACGACCAGCGCCTGCGTCTCGCCGCGGGTGAACAGGGCCGAGCCATGGGTGCGCGGCAGAAGGCCGACTTCGCAATCGATCGGGCGCACGGTGGTCAGGTCGCGCCCGTCGATGCGCCGCCCGCCCGAGATGATGTCGCCGCGCAGCACCATCGATTCCAGCTTCTTGAGCGCCTCCATCGCGGCCGAGGGGTCGACCGGCTCTTCGGCGCCCTCGTTCAGCGCCTCGATCACCTCGGCGCGGGCGGCGGCGATGGCGGCCTGGCGCGCCTGCTTGTCGGTGATGGCGAAGGCGGCGCGCATCTTGTCCTCGCCCAGCTCCTTGACGCGGGCGATGAGGGCCGAGTTGTCCTCGGGCTGGAAGTCGAAGGGGTCCTTGGCGGCCTCTTCGGCCATCTCGATGATCAGGTCGATGACCGGCTGCATCTGCTCGTGGCCGAACTGGACGGCGCCCAGCATCTCGTCCTCGGACAGCTCGTAGGCCTCGGATTCGACCATCATCACCGCGTCGCGGGTGCCGGCGACCACGAGGTTGAGCTTCTGCTCGGGGTTCTCGTTCAGCCGCTGCATGTCCTCGACCTTGGGGTTGAGGATGTATTGGCCGTTGGCGTAGCCCACCCGCGCGCCGGCGATCGGGCCCAGGAAGGGCGCGCCCGACAGGGTCAGCGCGGCCGAGGCGGCGATCATGGCCAGGATGTCGGGGTCGTTCTCGAGATCATGGCTCAGAACGTTGATGATGATCTGGGTCTCGTTCTTGAAGCCGGGAACGAAGAGCGGGCGGATCGGCCGGTCGATCAGACGCGAGGTCAGCGTCTCTTTCTCGGTGGGGCGCGCCTCGCGCTTGAAGAAGCCGCCGGGGATCTTGCCCGCGGCGTAATACTTCTCCTGGTAGTGAACCGAGAGCGGGAAGAAGTCCAATCCGGGCTTGGGCTTCTTTTCATAGACCACGGTGGCGAGCACCGAGGTTTCGCCCAGCGTGGCGAACACGGCGCCGTCGGCCTGACGGGCCATGCGGCCGGTTTCGAGGGTCAGCGTCTCGCCGCCCCACTGGATGGATTTCCTGACGATGTCGAACATGCGTTTTTCCTTTTCGGACGGTCGGCGCCCGGTGGCGTCGGCCGCGTGTCGCCCCCATTCGGGGCGGGCCCCATTTTCCATATCCCATCGCTTCAACCCGGGGCCGGGGGAGGAAACGCGTCGGACGTCGGCGGCCCGCGGGGGCCGTGCCCCTTGCGGGGCGGCGGGGCCGGCCCAGGGGCCGGTCCCATCGGTTTGCGCAAGGCGCGCCCCGTGCGGAGCGCGCCTTGCCAGGGTCAGCGGCGGATGCCGAGGCGGGCGATGAGCGACTTGTAGCGCCCTTCGTCCTTCGACTTGAGGTAGTCGAGCAGCTTGCGCCGCTGCGACACCATCTTCAGAAGGCCACGCCGCGAGTGGTTGTCCTTCTTGTGGGTCTTGAAATGCTCGGTGAGCGCGTTGATGCGGTGGGTCAGGATGGCGACCTGGACCTCGGGCGAACCGGTGTCGCCTTCCTTGGTCGCGTATTCCTTGATCACGGCTTCCTTGACGTCGGGAGCGATCGACATCGTGGCCTCCTTGGGCTGTCATGGTTGTTGCGGTCGGCGTCATGCGCCGTTCTCCGCCGGCGCGCGCCGGGATGTCGTCCAGCGAGGTCGTCGGAGAAGACCGTCATATGCCCCGGATCGGCGGAAAATGGAAGCCCATTCTGCCGATCGCGCCGCGCCGAACGAAACGGGGCGGCGCCGGCGCGCCGCCCCGCATCCGTTCGCACCCGTCGGGCTCAGCTCTTGCGCCGGCGCGCCGCGAAGCCCAGCGCCGCCAGCGCCGCGGCCATCAGCGGCAGCCCCGCGGGCAGGGGCGCCGGCGTCGGCGGAACCGAGACGGTCAGGTTGTCGAGCAGGATCATCTCGCCATTGGGGTCGTTCTGCGCGAACCCCAGCCGCGAGGTCAGCGTCGCGCGCACGATGCCCGCCGCCGAACTGGCGCCGTAATACTGCCCGGTGGAGCTGGAAAACTGCGGCGCGATCTCGAGGAAGTCGATGAGCGCGTCCGAGGCGTCGTAGGTCGCGAGTTCCCAGGTGTTGTCGAGCCCGCCCAGGTTCATGGCGAAGAAGGTGGCGGGGGCAGTGAACAGGAACTCGATCTGCGTGACGTAGGGCAGTGGCGCGCCGCCATCGTCGTAGTTGATCGATTCCTCGCCGTTGCTCAGGCTCTGGCCCTGCGTGTTGTATTTGCCCGAAGTGTCGTAGCAGACGTAATCGCCGCAATGGCTGTAGGGCCCGAAGGGCGTCGGCAGCGCCGAGGCGTGGTCGATGGGAAACTTGCTGTCGACATGCAGCGGCGCGGCGGTCTTGCCGCCAGAGCGCAGGTCCCAGCCGCTGAGCTTCACCAGGCCCAGGTCAAGGACCGTATAGGCGCCCGGAGCGACGCTTTCGAAGTCGAACTTGACCGCCCCCGCCGCGGCGGGATCGGAAAGGGGGTCGCCGTTGCCCGTGATGGGCGCGGCAAGCGCGCCGGTCGCCGTCAGGGCGGCCGCGGCCAGCCAGCTGAAAATGCCTTTCATCATGCGAATCCCACCGTGCCGTAAAAGATCATCAGCGTTCATGTTCGGTGCAAATTCGCTAAAAGTCAATGCGCCGGCGCCGGCGTCAATCGGCGGCGAAGACCCTGTTCGGATGCACCTGCCCGCCCTTGTAGACCCCGATCGCCACCGCCCGCCCGTCATGCGAGGCCCAAACGGCGTCGCCGTATTCGGCGTCGGCGCGCAGGGCCGGGGCGGGCTGGCCGGCGCGCAGGCGGCCGGCGCCCTCGGCGGTGACGGGAATTTCCTCAAGGCCGCTCAGCCCCGCTTCGACCGGCAGCAGGCGCGCGGCCGCGTCCGGGTCGTCGCGCATGGCCTCGAGCGCCTCGATCGACACCGCGTCGGCCAGCTCGAAGGGGCCGGCCCAGATGCGGCGCAGCTGCGTGACATGGCCGCCGCAGCCCAGGACGCGGCCCAGATCCCGGGCGATCGCACGCACATAGCCGCCCTTGCCGCACACCATCTCGAACACGGCGTGATCGGGGTCGGGAATGTCGGTCAGGGTCAGGCTCTCGACCCACAGGGGGCGGGGGGCGAGGGCCACCTGCTCGCCCGCGCGGGCCAGGTCGTAGGCGCGTTCGCCGTCCACCTTCACCGCCGAGAAGGCGGGGGGCGTCTGCATGATCTCGCCCTCGAAATCGGGCAGGGCAGCCTCGATGGCGGCGCGGTCCGGGCGCAGGTCCGAGCGCGCGATCACCTCGCCCTCGGCGTCGTCGGTCGTCGTGGAGGCGCCCCAGCGCACGGTGAACGCATAGGCCTTGAGCGCGTCGGTCACATAGGGAACGGTCTTGGTCGCCTCGCCGAAGGCCACGGCCAGAACCCCCGTCGCCAGGGGGTCGAGCGTGCCCGCATGGCCCGCCTTTTGCGCGCGCAGCGCCCAGCGCGCCTTCGACACCACCTGCGCCGAGGTCATGCCCTGCGGCTTGTCCACCACCAGCCAGCCGTCGATCGGCAGGCCCTTCTTGCGTCGCGCCATCTTCGCAGCTCCCTCATGCGGCCGAGCGGGGGCGGGGAACGGCCCGTCGCGCCCGGCCCGCCGCGCGGTCAGTCGCCCTGGGGGCCGCCCTCGCCCGCATCGCCGGGGCCGTCGGCCTCGGCGTCGTCATGCGCCACGTCGCGGCGCACGCGCTCCTCGGACAGAAGGCGGCGCGTCTCGTCCATGCGGTCGAAGCTTTCATCCAGGACGAAACGCAGATCGGGCAGGTATTTCATGGTCACATGCCGCGCCAGGGCGCGGCGCAGCGTGGCGCGGGCGCGCTTGAGCGCGTCCAGCGCCTGGTCGATCTCGCGCCCGCCCAGCGGCATGACGAACACGGTCGCATGGCGCAGATCGGGCGAGCAGCGCACCTCGGTCACGGTGATGGTGTGCCGGGCAAGCTCGGGGTCGTGATGTTCGCCGCGCATCAGCACGTCGGACATGGCGCGGCGGATCAGCTCGCCCGCGCGCAGCTGGCGCTGGCTGGGGCCGCGGCCGTCGTCGAAGCGTTTGGCGCTCATGCCTCATCCTTTCAAATGCGTCCGGCGCCGGGGCCGGGCGGGGCGAACGCGAACGGCGCGGCGAGCGGGTCGCCGCGCCGTTGCTTGCGGCGGCTTCGCCTCAGAGCGTGCGCTCGACCTTCTCGGAGGTGAAGATCTCGATCACGTCGCCGGGGCGGATGTCCTCGTAATTCTCGAAGGCCATGCCGCATTCCTGGCCCGCGCGGACCTCGGCCACCTCGTCCTTGAAGCGCTTGAGCGTCTTCAGGCGGCCTTCGTGGATCACCACGTTGTCGCGCAACAGGCGCACGCCGGCGGCGCGGCGGGCGACGCCCTCGGTGACCACGCAGCCGGCCACCTTGCCCACGCCCGAGACCTTGAACACCTCCTTGATCTGGGCGTTGCCCAGGAAGGTTTCCTTGATCTCCGGCGAGAGCAGGCCCGAAGCGGCCGCCTTCACGTCGTCCACAAGGTCGTAGATCACCGAGTAGTAGCGGATCTCGACGCCCTTCTGGTTCGCCGCCTCGCGCGCGGGGGCGTTGGCGCGGACGTTGAAGCCGATGATCGGGGCCTTCGAGGCCTCGGCCAGCGTCACGTCCGATTCGGTGATCGCGCCCACACCGGCATGCAGCACGCGCACGCGCACCTCGTCGTTGCCGATCTTCTCCATCGCCTGGACGATCGCCTCGACCGAGCCCTGCACGTCGGCCTTGACCACGATCGGCAGCTCGGCCACGTCCTGATCCGCCTTGGCCTGGGCCAGGAGCTGGTCGAGCGTGGCGCGCGCGCCGCGGGCGGCCTGCATCTCGCGCGCCTTGCGCTGGCGGTAGTCCGAGATCTCGCGCGCCTTGGCCTCGTCCTCGACCACGTTCAGCACGTCGCCGGCCTCGGGCGTGCCCTGAAGGCCCAGAACCTCGACCGGGACCGAGGGGCCGGCCTCGTTCACCCGCTCGCCGCGGTCGTTCATCAGGGCGCGCACGCGGCCCCACTGCTCGCCCACCACGAACACGTCGCCGCGGCGCAGCGTGCCGCGCTGCACCAGCACGGTGGCGACCGGGCCGCGGCCCACGTCCAGCTTGGCCTCGATCACCGCGCCTTCGGCGGGGCGGTCGGGGTTGGCCTTCAGGTCCAGGATCTCGGCCTGGAGCGCGATGGCCTCGAGCAGCTCGTCGAGGCCCTTGCCGGTCTTGGCCGACACCTCGACGTCCTGCACGTCGCCCGACAGCTTCTCGACCACCACCTCGTGCTGGAGCAGTTCGAGGCGCACCTTCTCGGGGTCGGCGTCGGGCTTGTCGCACTTGTTGATGGCCACGATCATCGGCACGCCGGCGGCCTTGGCGTGGTGGATCGCCTCGATGGTCTGGGGCATGACCGAATCGTCGGCCGCCACCACCAGGACCACGATGTCGGTCACCTGCGCGCCGCGCGCGCGCATCGAGGTGAAGGCGGCGTGGCCCGGCGTGTCGAGGAAGGTGATCTTCGCGCCGCCCTCGGTCGTCACCTGATAGGCGCCGATATGCTGGGTGATGCCGCCGGCCTCGCCCGAGACGACGTTGGTGTTGCGGATCGCGTCCAGCAGCGAGGTCTTGCCGTGGTCCACATGGCCCATGATCGTGACCACGGGCGCGCGCGGCTTGAGGTCCTCGGGGCGGTCCTCGGCGGTCTCGATCACGTTCTCGACGTCGGCTTCCGACACGCGCACCACGCGATGGCCGAACTCCTCGACCACCAGCTGGGCGGTGTCGGCGTCGAGCGTGTCGTTGATGGTGACCATCATGCCGCTCTTGAACAGGGTCTTGACCACGTCGGCGGCGCGTTCGGCCATGCGGTTGGCCAGCTCCTGCACCGTGATCGCGTCGGGCACCTGCACGTCGCGCACGACCTTCTCGCGGGTTTCCGAGCCGCGCATCTTGCGCTTCTCGCGCTCGGCGCGGCGGCGCATGGCGGCGACCGAGCGCTGGCGCCCGCCCTCGTCGTCGGACATCACGCGCGAGATGGTCAGCTTGCCCGAGCGGCGGCGTTCCTCGTCGCGGCCGCGGGGGCCGGGGCGGTCGGCGCCGTCCTTGCCGCGCTTGCCGGCCGGGCCGCGGGCGGGGCCGCGGTCGTCGGGGCGCGGGGCGGCGGCCTCTTCGGCCGGGCGGGCGCGGGTCTGCGCCTCGGCCTTGGCGCGCTCTTCGGCCTGCTTGCGGCGGGCCTCCTCGGCGGCGGCCTCGGCCTTGGCGGCCTCTTCGCGCTCGCGGCGGATCTGCTCTTCCTTCTCGCGGCGCTCGCGCTCTTCCTTCTCGGCCAGAAGGCGCAGGCGCTCTTCCTCGCGGGCCTTGGCCTCGGCCTCTTCGCGGGCGCGGCGCGCGCCTTCGTCGCGCTTGGCGGCCTCGAGCGCGCGCTTGCGGCGCTCGTATTCCTCGGGCGAGAGGCTTTGCAGCATGGCGCCGCGTCCCTTGGGCCCCTGCGCCGCGCGCGCCGCGCGGCCGGCGCCGCCGGCCTGCTGGGGCGCCTGGTGCGCGGGCGTCGCAGCCTGCGCCGCCGGCTTCTCGGCCGCCGCGGCCGAGCCCGCCTTCGCGCCGCCCGCGGCCTTGGCCGCCGCGCCGGGCGCCTTGGGCTTGATCACGCGCTTGCGCTTGGTCTCGACCACGACGGTTTTCGAGCGTCCCTGGCCGATGCCCGGCCGCACGCGCCCGGCCCCGCCGCCGCCGCCTCGCGTCCGGATGGTGCCGCCCGTCTTGTTGTCGCCGTCAGTATCGCTCATCAACCGTCCTTTTTCCCGCCCTGTGCGGGAGTCGTCATGTCCTGCGCGTCGTCGCAAGTTCGAAAGCCGGAAAGCCTCAGCGACTCGCGGAGCACGCTCTGGGCCAGTCCGCCCTCGTCAAGGGCGGCATGTATCACAAATTCCCGGCCAAAGGCCAAACCCAATTCGCGGCTGCTCAGGCAATCCACGATCGGGGCCTTGCCGGCCAGGGGGCGCAGCTTGGCCCGCCCCTGTTCGGAGCCGTCGCGCGCCTCGATCAGCGCCGCGACCGGCCCCTTCTTGAGCCGGGCCTTTACCTTCTCGAAACCGGTGACCGCAAGCCCCGCCTTTCGGCAAAGCGCGATCAGCTCGGTCAGCCGCGCCGCCAGAAGCGCCTCGACCCGCTCGGGCAGATCGGGCGCGGCGGCGGCCCGGGTCTTGAACGCGCGCGAGAAAAGCCCCCGCCGCACGGCCTTCTCGAGCGCGTCGCGGCGCGCCGTCACCCAGGCGCCGCGGCCGGGCAGGCGCTCGGCCAGATCCGGCGCGACCTGCCCGTCAGGCCCGAGGACGAAGCGGATCAGCCCCTCGCGCGGGGCGCTCTCGCCGGTGGCGATGCAGCGCCGCTCGGGCTGCTCGCGCGTCTTGAGCCGTCCGCCCCGGGTCATGGGCGCGCCGTGCGGGCCGGGGCGTCACGCCTCGGCCCGGACCTCCGCGGCGGGCGTCGCGGCATCCTCGCCTTCGCCCTCGGCCCCTTCCTCGTCCTCGGCGGGCTCGAGATCGGCCGGATCGACCATGCCCAGCTCGACTCGGGCGCGCATGATCAGCTCCTGCGCCTCTTCGAGCGAGACGTCGAAGGGTTCGAGAATGCCGTCATCCTTGACCCGCTTGCCGTCGATGGTCGAGTAGCCGCCCGCCAGCTCCCAGTCGGCGCATTCGGCGAAGTCGCGCAGGGTCTTGATGCCGTCCCTGGCCAGCGCCAGCACCATCTGCGGGGTCAGCCCCTCGAAGGCGATCAGGTCCTCGGCCGCGCCAAGCTCGCGCGCCTCGTCCAGCGCCTTCGCGTTGGCTTCCTCGAGCTTCTCCTGCGCGCGGGTCTGCAGCTCGGCGGCGGTGTCCTCGTCGAGTCCCTCGATCGAGAGCAGCTCGTCGCGATCGACATAGGCGATCTCCTCGAGCGAGGCGAAGCCCTCGGAGACCAGGATCTGGGCCAGGAACTCGTCAAGATCGAGCTGCTCCTGGAACAGCTTGGTGCGCTCGGCGAACTCGGCCTGGCGGCGCTGGCTTTCGGCCTCTTCGGTCAGGATGTCGATGTCCCAGCCGGTCAGCTGCGAGGCGAGGCGCACGTTCTGGCCGCGGCGGCCGATGGCCAGCGACAGCTGGTCGTCGGGCACGACGGCCTCGATGCGGCGCGCGTCCTCGTCCAGCACCACCTTGACCACGTCCGCGGGCTGCAGCGCGTTGACCACGAAGGCGGCCGGGTCCTCGGACCATGGGATGATGTCGATCTTCTCGCCGCCCAGCTCCTGCACCACGGCCTGCACGCGCGAGCCGCGCATGCCCACGCACGCGCCCACCGGATCGACGCCGCTGTCATGCGAGACGACGCCGATCTTGGCGCGCGAGCCGGGGTCGCGCGCGACGGCCTTGATCTCGACCGTGCCCTCGTAGATCTCGGGCACCTCCATCTTGAACAGCTCGGCCATGAATTCGGGCGCCGTGCGGCTGAGGAAGATCTGCGGGCCGCGCACCTCGCGGCGCACGTCGCGGATGTAGGCGCGGATGCGGTCGCCGGTGCGGTGCATCTCGCGCGGGATCAGCTGGTCGCGGCGGATGATGCCCTCGCCCCGGCCCAGATCGACGATGACGTTGCCGTATTCCACGCGCTTGACGACGCCGTTGATGATCTGGCCGACGCGGTCCTTGAACTCTTCATACTGGCGCTCGCGCTCGGCCTCGCGCACCTTCTGCACGATGACCTGCTTGGCGGTCTGCGCGGCGACGCGGCCGAAATCCATCGGCGGCAGCGGCTCGGAGATGAAGTCGCCCACCTCGGCCTCGGGGTTCATGGCGCGCGCCTCCTCGAGCGAGATCTCGGTGAAGTGGTTCTCGACCTCTTCGACCACCTCGCGCGCGCGGGCCATGGTCAGCTCGCCCGTCTTGCGGTCGATATGGGCGCGGATGTCATACTCGGCCCCGTAGCGCGAGCGCGCCGCCTTGGCCAGGCTGTCCTCCATCGCCTCGATCACCAGCTCGGGATCGATCAGCTTCTCGCGCGCGACGGCGTCGGCGATCTGCAAAAGCTCAAGTCTGTTCGCGCTGACCATTCTCAGGCCTCCGTGTTCGCATCTTCGTCCGCGGCCCCGGCCGCGCGGGCGCCGCCCTTGCCGGCGGCGGAATCCTCGTCGTCGTCTTCTTCGGTCTCGATCTCGTCGAAGGCGTCGGGCGCGGGCTCGGGCGCCAGCCCGGCCGCCTTGCGCGCGCGCAGCGTTTCGGCGATCAGCTCGTCCGTCAGCACCAGCTTGGCGTCGGCGATCAGATCGAAGGACAGGCCGATCACGCCCTCGGCGATCTCGATCAGGACCTCGCCGTCCTCGACCCCGTGCAGGACGCCGCGAAAGCGCTTGCGCCCGTCGATCATGACGTCGGTCTCGATCTTGGCCTCCCAGCCGGCGAATCGCTCGAAATCGGCGATGCGGGTCAGCGGGCGGTCGATGCCGGGCGACGAGACCTCGAGCGCGTAGCGCCCCTCGATCGGGTCCTCGACGTCCAGCGCCGCCGACAGCGCCCGCGAAAGCCGCGCGCAGTCGTCCACCTCCATCACGCCGTCGGGGCGCTCGGCCATCACCTGAAGCGTGGCCTTGCGCTCGGCGCCGGTGAAGCGCACGCGCACCAGTTCGAACCCCATCCCTTCGACGGTGGGGCGCAGGATGCGCGCGAGGCGCTGGTCCAGCGGTGTCTTGGCGACCAGGTCGGTCAAGTCGGGTCTCCTGAAAACGCGGAGGGCGGGCCTTAGCGGCCCGCCCTTCCCGGTCCGGTCGAGGCCCCCGTGGCGGGGACGTCGCCGCTATGTGTCACGCCATATACGCCCTTTGCCGCCGCGCCGCAAGGGCGCGCGCCGAAATATGCGCCGCGCCGCCTTCGGACCGCGGCGCGTCGCGCGGCGGCTTTCGTCGGCGGCGATTCGATGGCATAGCGTGCCGCCGGCCCCGCGCCGGCGCCCGCCGGCCCCGGATGCGCCCCAGACGCAAGGTCGCCGCATGCGCCGCTACGTTCTGTTCGACAACGGCCCCGAGGCCCCGCCGCTGCTGTTCGCCCGTCCGCGGCGGCTGCTGGCGGCGTGGGAGCCGGCCGAGGTCGCCGATTGCTTCGCGCGCATGGAGGCGGCGCGCGCGCAGGGCGCGTGGCTGGCGGGCTATGCTTCCTACGAGCTGGGCTATGCGCTCGAGCCCCGTCTCGGGCCGTTGACGCCGCGCGGGCGGCGCGCGCCGCTGATGCTGTTCGGCGTCTTCGACGCGCCGGCCCCGGCGGAAGAGGGCGCGGCGCTGCTCGCGCAGGCCGACCCCTCGCGCGCAGCGCTGTCCGCGCCCGCGCCGGACTGGAGCTTCGACGACTACGCGCCGCGCTTCGCACGCGCCGCGGCGTGGATCCGGGCCGGCGAGTTCTACCAGGTGAACCTGACCTTCCCGATGCGCGCGCGCGCGCGCGGCGCGGCGGCGGATCTGTTCGCGCGCATGCGCGCGGTGCAGCCGGTGCGCCACGGGGCGCTGGTTTCGCTGGGCGTCGGGCCCGAGGTGCTGTCGCGCTCGCCCGAGCGCTTCTTCCGCCTGTTCCCCGACGGCCGCATCGAGGTGCGGCCGATGAAGGGCACCGCCCCGCGCGATCCCGACCCCGAGGCCGACCGCGCCATCGCCCGCTGGCTGGCCGAGGACGCCAAGAACCGCGCCGAGAACCTGATGATCGTGGACCTGATGCGCAACGACCTGGCGCGCGTGGCGCAGGTGGGTTCGGTGCGCGTGCCGCGGCTGTTCCATGTCGAGACCTACGCCACGGTCCACCAGATGGTCTCGAGCGTGACGGCGCGGCTGCGCCGGCGCCTGACGCTGGCCGAGCTGTTCGCGGGCCTGTTCCCCTGCGGCTCGATCACCGGCGCGCCAAAGGTGCGGGCCATGGAGGCGATCCGCGCGCTCGAGCACGCGCCGCGCGACGTCTATTGCGGCGCGGTGGGCTGGGTCTCGCCCGACGGGGGCGCCGATTTCAACGTCGCCATCCGCACGCTGTCTTTGCATCCGGGCGGCGAGGCGGTGTTCAATGTGGGCGGCGGGCTGGTTCAGGACTCGACCGCGCGCAAGGAGTATGAGGAATGCCTGCTCAAGGCCCGCTTCGCGACGGACGTGGCGCGGGGGCCGGCCTGAACGGCCGCGCCGCGCCGCAGGACGGGGCCCCGGCGCTGATCGAGACCATGCTGCGCCGCGACGGGGTCTATCCGCGCCGCGCGGGGCACATGGCGCGGCTGGCGCGCTCCTGCGCGGCGCTGGGGCGGCCGCTGGACATGGCCGCGGTCGAGGCGGCGCTGGACGCCGCGCCCGCCGGCGGGCTGTGGCGCGTGCGGCTGACGCTGGACGCGGACGGGCGCGTCGAAGTCGCCTGGACGCCCTTCGCGCCGCTTGCGCCCGGCGCGGTGTGGCGGGTGGCGATCTCGGCGGTGCGGCTCGACCCGGCCGATCCGTGGCTGGGGCACAAGACCACGCGCCGCGCCGCCTACGAGGCCGCGCGCGCCGCCGCGCCCCCCGGCGTGGACGAGGCGCTGTTGCTGAACCTGCGCGGCGAGCTGTGCGAGGGCGCGATCACCAACGTCTTCGTCGATCGCGGCGCAGGGCTCGAGACGCCGCCCCTGTCCTGCGGCCTCTTGCCCGGCGTGCTGCGGGCCGAGCTGCTGGCCGCCGGGCGCGCGCGCGAGGCCAAGCTGCGCCCCGAGGATCTGCGCGGCGCGCGGCTTTTCGTCGGCAACGCCCTGCGCGGGCTGATCCCGGCGCGGCTGGTCGGGTAGGGCGCTCAGCCTTCGGCGTCCAGCTCGTCGGCGAAGTGGCGCAGCGCCAGCCGGATGGGATTGGGCGCCGCCTGGCCCAGCCCGCAGATCGAGGCGTCGGCCATGGTCTGGCACAGCTCCTCGAGCAGCGGCGCGTCCCAGCGCGGGGCCTCCATCAGCTTGACGGCCTTCTCGCAGCCCACGCGGCAGGGGGTGCACTGGCCGCAGCTTTCCTCCTCGAAGAAGCGCAGCATGTTGAGCGCCGCGTCGCGGATGCGGTCCTTGTCCGACAGCACCACGATCGCCGCCGAGCCGATGAAGGTTCCGTGCGCGTCGAGCGCGTCGAAATCCAGCGGCGCGTCGTCGATGCTGGCGGGCAGGATACCGGCCGAGGGGCCGCCCGGCTGATAGGCCTTGAAGACGTGGCCGTCCTGCATGCCGCCCGCGGCTTCGATCACGTCGCGGATCGTCGAGCCGGCCGGCAGCAGGTGCACCCCCGGCCGCTTCACCCGCCCCGAGACCGAAAAGGCGCGCAGGCCGCGGCGGCCGTTGCGCTCGACCCCGTTCAGAACCTGCGGCCCCTCGCGGCAGATGCGCGTCGTCCAGTGCAGCGTCTCGACGTTGTGAACCAGGGTGGGGCGGCCCCACAGCCCGCGTTGGGCCACATAGGGCGGGCGGTGACGCGGCAGGCCGCGCTTGCCCTCGATGCTTTCGAGCATCGCGCTTTCCTCGCCGCAGATATAGGCGCCGGCGCCGCGGCGCAGCTCGACATGGCCCGGCGCGATCAGCCCCGCCTCTTCCAGCGCGGCGATCTCGCGGCGCAGGATCTCGAGCGCGGCGGGGTATTCGTCGCGCAGGTAGAAGAAGCAGCGCTCGGCCTCGATCGCCCAGGCGGCGATCAGCATGCCCTCGAGCACCGTATGCGGCGTCGACTCGAGCAGCGCGCGGTCCTTGAAGGTGCCCGGCTCTCCCTCGTCGGCGTTCACCGCCATGTAGCGCGGCCCGGGTTCGGCGCGCACGAAGGACCATTTGCGCCCGCTCGGAAAGCCCGCCCCGCCCATGCCCCGCAGCCCGGCCTCGAGCAGCGCGCCCTGCACCTGCTCGGGCGTGCGCGCGCCCGCGCGCAGCGCCAGAAGCGTCTCGTAGCCGCCTTCGGCGCGATAGGCGGCCAGATCCTGCCAGCGGGGCAGCTCGGGCTCGGTCAGGCCGGCCTCGACGGCGGCCAGGACGGCCTCGGGGGTGGCGCGGTCGATGTGCCGCCGGCCCAGCTGCGCCGTGGGCGCAAGGTCGCAGCGGCCCATGCAGGGGGCGTGCAGCACGCGCACCTGCGCCGGGTCGGTCCCGCGGGCAAGCGCCTCGCGCAGGGCCTCGGCGCCCGCCATGGCGCAGGACAACGAGCTGCAAACCCGGATCGTCAGCGCCGGCGGCGGGGTCTCGCCCTCCTTCACCACGTCGAAATGCGCGTAGAAGGTGGCCACCTCGAACACCTCGGCCTGGGACAGGCCCATCTCCTCGGCCAGGGCGCGCAGCAGATCGGCGGGCAGGTGGCCGCGCGCGTCCTGGATCAGGTGCAGATGCTCGATCAGCAGGTCGCGCCGGCGCGGCCGGTCGCCCAGCAGCGCGCGCAGCTCGGCCAGCGCCGAGTCCGAGACCTGCCGTCCCTTGGGGGTCTTGCGGCCCTTGCCGCGCCCCGACTTCCATACGCCCTTGCCGTCGTCCAGCGCCATGCTTCGCCCCGTCATCCGTGCCCGTCACCGGTGATCGCGCCGCGCCGTGCCGGGCGGCCGCGGGCATGGTAGCGCGTGCGCGCCGGCGCGGGCAGGGCGAAAAGCGACGCAACGAGGCGCGCGGCGGACATGGCGCGCGCGTTCACCCTTTGGAAACCATCTTGCGCGCACCCTGACGCCGACCGATGGAACGAGGAGGCGCGATGTTCAGGGCATGGATCGCGGCCGCGCTTGCGGCGCTGGCGCTGGCGGCGTGCTCGTCGCCGGGAATGCGCTTCGTGGGCGCCGAGCCGACAAGGGTCGAGGTCGACGGCTGGAGCTTCGACGTCTATCGTGCGGGCGACGAGGCGCAGGCCATTCGGCTCAGCAGGGCATGGGGCGCCAGCGCCGAGCTCATGGCCCTGCGCGGCGCCGAGGCCATGCGCCGCGCCACGGGTTGCGAGCCGGTCGAGAAATCGATGCGGGCCGACCCTTCGGTGCTGACGGCGGTCTTGCGCTGCACGACCGGCTGATTGGCGGGCTGGCCGCCGCGCGTGCGGCTGCGCGGCGGCGACCGTTGGCGGTGGCCGAGAGGCCCGGCGCGCGCCGTTCCGGCGAGTTCGCGGCGCCGGCTCGTTCAAGCACGCCGCCGGGCGCGTCCGGGCGCGCGCCCCCGGGCCGGTCCGGCCCCTAGCGCGTTTGCCGAAGCGCCGCGTTCAGCGCGACAGCGCGCGCCAGCCGATGTCGCTGCGGCAAAAGCCGCCGGGCCAGTCGATGCGGGCGATGGCCTCGTAGGCCTTGGCGCGGGCCTCGGCCAGCGTCGCGCCGCGCGCGGTCACGTTCAGCACGCGCCCGCCATTCGACAGGATGCGGCCGTTTTCGGCTCGGGTGCCGGCGTGAAAGATCTCGACGTCCGGGTCGGCCGCCGCGGCTTCGAGGCCCCGGATCTCTTCGCCCTTGGCGTAGGCGCCCGGATAGCCCTTGGCGGCCATGACCACGGTCAGCGCCGGTTCGGGGCGCCAGTCCAGCCGCACGCCCTCGAGCCCGCCCTCGGCGCAGGCGCGCAGGGCGGGCAGGATGTCGCCCGCCAGGCGCATCATCAGAACCTGGCATTCGGGGTCGCCGAAGCGGGCGTTGTATTCGACCAGCCGCGGGCCCGACGGGCCGATCATCAGCCCCGCGTAGAGCACGCCGCGATAGGGAGCGCCGCGGCGGGCCATTTCGCGGATCGTCGGCAGGACGATCTCGTCGATGGCGCGGCGCTCGATCTCGGGGGTCAGCGCCGGCGCCGGCGAATAGGCGCCCATGCCGCCCGTGTTGGGGCCCTTGTCGCCGTCGAAGGCGCGCTTGTGGTCCTGCGCGCCGGGCAGGGGCAGGACGTGCTCGCCGTCGGTCAGGACGAACAGGCTGGCCTCCTCGCCGGGCATGAACTCTTCGATCACCACCGCCGCGCCCGCGGCGCCGAAGGCGCCGGCGAACATCTCGTCGATGGCGGCCAGGGCCTCGTCCTCGGTCGCGGCCACGACCACGCCCTTGCCCGCGGCCAGCCCGTCGGCCTTGATCACGATGGGGGCGCCCGACGCGCGGACATGGGCCTTGGCGGCCTCGGGGTCCTCGAAGCGGGCCCAGGCGGCGGTCGGCGCGCCGCAGGCGTCGCAGATCTGCTTGGCGAAGGTCTTGGACGCCTCGAGCTGCGCCGCCGCGCGCGAGGGGCCGAACGCCGCGATCCCCGCCTCGCGCAGCGCGTCGGACACGCCCGCGGCCAGCGGCGCCTCGGGGCCGATGACGACGAAGTCGATCTCCTCGGCCCGGCACAGGGCGATGACGGCGGCGGGGTTCTCGATGTCGGCCGGGACGCAGCGCGCGACGGCGGCGATGCCGGCGTTGCCCGGCGCGCAGATCAGCTTGCCGCAATCGGGGCTGCGGGCGATCGCCCAGGCCAGGGCGTGCTCGCGCCCGCCGCCGCCAAGGATCAGGATGTTCATCATGCGCCTCTTCGCTGTGGTCGGCCTCGCTTGTAGGGCGCCGGGGGCGGGCGCGTCCAGACGCGGCGCGGCGGGGCGGCGCGGCGCTGGATTCGGAACGGCGTTTCGCGTATTTCGACATCAGCAGCCGGCAACCGAGGAAGACCCCGATGGTGGACGAAGAGACCTTCGCGCAGCTGATCGACGCCGTGGACCGTTTCGTGGAAGAGCGCCTGATCCCGGCCGAGCCGCGCGTCGAGGCCGAGGACGAGATCCCCCCCGAGATCGTCTCCCAGATGCGCGAGATGGGCCTTTACGGCCTGACGATCCCCGAGGAATACGGCGGCCTTGGCCTGAGCATGTCGCAGGAGGTGCGGCTGGTGGAGCGGCTGTGCCGCGCCTCGCTGGCCTTTCGCTCGCTGATCGGGACCAATCTGGGCATCGGCTCGCAGGGCATCCTGATGGATGGAACCGAGGAGCAGAAGGCGCATTGGCTGCCGCGGCTGGCCTCGGGCGAGGTGACGGCCTCGTTCGCGTTGACCGAGCCCGATTACGGCTCGGACGCGGCGCATATCCGCACCTCGGCGCGGCGCGACGGGAACGATTTCGTCATCAACGGCGTCAAGCGCTACATCACCAACGCGCCGCGTGCCGGGGTGTTCACGCTGATGGCGCGCACCAATCCCGACGATCCGGGCGCGGGCGGGGTGACGGCCTTTCTGGTTCCGGCCGACGCGCCGGGGCTGGAGCTGGGCCCGCCCGACCGCAAGATGGGTCAGCGCGGCGCCAAGACCTGCGACGTGCGCCTGACCGACGTGCGCGTGCCGCAGGACGCGATCATCGGCGGCCCCCAGAACGAGGGCAAGGGCTTTCGCACGGCGATGAAGGTGCTGGACCGCGGGCGGATCCACATCTCGGCCGTGGCGGTGGGAACCGCGCAGCGCATGCTGGACGAGGCGCTGCGCTATGCCATGGAGCGCGTGCAGTTCGGCAAGCCGATCGTCGAGCACCAGCTGGTGCAGGCGCTGCTGGCCGACAGTCAGGCCGAGCTTCTGGCCGCGCGCGCCATGGTGCGCGAGACCGCGGCGCTTTACGACCGCGAGGGGCGCGCGCAGCTCGAGGCGTCGGCCTGCAAGCTGTTCTGCACCGAGATGGCCGGCCGCGTCGCCGACCGGGCGGTGCAGGTGCATGGCGGGGCGGGCTACATGGCCGAGTATCCCGTCGAGCGGCTTTACCGCGACGTGCGCCTTCTGCGCATCTACGAGGGCACGAGCCAGATCCAGCAGATGCTCGTCGCCCGCCAGATGGCCCGCCGCGCGGCGCGCTGAGCCCGGCCGCGCGCCGGCGGCGGGGGCGCCGGCCGTCGCCCGCGCGGCGGCGTCGCCCGCCCGCGCGGCCGGCGCGGGGAGCGTTTCGCATGCGTCGCCGGGCGCGCGCGTCGGCGGCGCGCTCCGGCCCGGGCGCGGATGCGGCGTGGCCGGTTGCGTCAGCGCGGGCCCAGCCTTGCGCCAAGCGACAGGGGCTGCGGCGCGCCGCTCAGGCGGGCGGCGTAGACATGGACGCTTTCCATCACGCGCATGACGTAGTTGCGGGTCTCGGGGTAGGGGATGGACTCGATCCAGTCGAGCATCTCGATCTGGCCGCGCCGCGGATCGCCCAGCCGCTCGAGCCATTCGCGCACGCGCGCGGGGCCGGCGTTGTAGGCGGCCGCGGCCAGGGGCTCGGCGCCGAATTCGCGCATGAGCTCGGCCAGATAGGCCTGCCCGAGCCGCGCATTGTAGCGGCCCTCGGAGGTCAGCGCGTCGCGCGAGTAGTCCACCCCCAGCGCCGAAGCCACCTTGCGCGCGGTGGCGGGCATCAGCTGCATGAGGCCGCGCGCGCCGGCGGGGCTGACGGCCTCGGGGGCCAGCTCGCTTTCCTGCCGCGCGACGGCCAGCGCCAGGGCGCGCGGCACGCCCGGGGCGGGCGGGCCAAGATCGACGATCGGGTAGAGCAGCACCGCCGGGGCGTCGCCTTCGGCGGCCCGCGTCGTCTTGGCGATGGCGATGGCGATGTCGGGGCGCCCGAGGTCGAGCGCCAGCGCGCCCAGCGCCTCGCGGTCGCGCCGCGTCGGCGCCTGGCGCGCGGCCGCGGTCAGAAGCCTTCGGGCCAGATCCGGCGCGCTCGCCTCGGCCGCCAGCGCCCCGGCGCGCGCCAGCCCGCCGCGCAGCCAGGGCGCGCGCTCGGGGTCGGGCAGCGGCGCGGCGCCCGTCAGCGCGGGGTCGGGCGGGGCGCCGATCCGCTCGGCCGCCAGCTGGCCGTAGAAGGTGGTCTGGAAGGCGGCGGCGCGGGCATGGGCGGCGCGCGCCTCGTCCGCCTTGCCGGCGGCCTCGAGCGCGCGGCCCAGCCAGTAGCCCGCGCGTCCCTTGCTGACGGGGGTCGAGACGGCGGCGTCGAAGGCGCGCAGATGCGTCAGCGCGCGCGCCGGATCGTCGAGCCGTCGCAGGGCGATCCAGCCGGCGAGCCATTCCAGCTCGGCCATGCGCGCCCCATCGTCAAGCCCGTGCCCCGAGACGATGCGCAGGGCGTCGCGCGCGCGGCCCTGCTGCAACGCCTCGCGCGCCAGCAGGAGGCGACCGCGCGCCCAGGCGGCGAGGCGGCCGAGGCCCTGCTTGGAGGGCGGGCGGGACAGCAGCAGCGCCTCGGCCTCGTCCAGCCGGCCGCGCGCCAGCAGGAAGGCGAAGCGGTCATGGGCAAGGCCCGGATTCGCGGCCAGCCGGGCGGGAACGGCGGCCAGCGCGGCCTCGGTGCCCGGGCGGCCTTCGCGCAGCGCGATGCGCGCGCGCATCAGCGCCATCAGATCCGCGTCCAGATGCGGCGCCATGCGCATGGCCTCGCCGCTCAGGCCGCGCCAGAGCAGCATGTCGAGACGCTCCGCATGGGCGCCGGCCAGCGCCGCGCCCCATTCGCGCTCGAAGGCGCGCTGCTCGGACGGGGTCAGGGACAGGCGGTGCCATGCGGCGCGCGCGGCCGCGCGGGCGGCGTCGATGCGGCCCTGGGCGCGCAGCGCCCGCGCCAGCATCAGCGCGCCGGCGCCCGTGGCGGGGGGCGTTCGGGCGAAGAAGGCGACGATCTCGGCCGGGGGCGGGGCCTGGTCGAACGGCGCATCGGCGGCGGCGCGCTCGGCCGCGCGGCGCAGCCGGGCGGCGTCGGGCCAGCCGGGGTTGCGGGCGAGGAAGTCGGCATATTCGCGCCAGCGCCCTTCGCCCGCGCGCAGGCGCAGCCAGCGCAGAAGGTCGGCGCCCGCCGGCTCTGCGGCCGCATCCAGCGCGCGTTCGGCCAGCAGGGCCGAGGGCCAGTCGCCGCGGCGCGCGGCGGCGAGGCCCTCGGCGACGATCCGCTCCGCAGGGCCGGAAGAAAGCGGCGCCGCGCCCGAGGCCCGCGCGTCCGAGGCCGCGGCCCTGCCGGGCGGAGCGGGCGTCGCCCAGGGGGCCGCGCCGTCCGGCGTCGAAGCGGCCGCGCGGGCGGGCGCCTCGATTCGCGCTTCGGTCCGCGGGGCGGGAAGCGGCGCGCGCAAGGGCGCCGGGCCCTCGGCGCCCGCGGCGGCCTGGCCGAGCGCGGCCGCCGCCAGCGGCGCCGCGTGCAGAAGGAAGAGGGTCGCGGCCCCGCTCGTGAGCCGTCGGCGATGAATGCGCGCCATTCGGGTCTTTCCGCTCGATCCGCGCGGTTGCTCCGCGCCGTGACGCGCAGTCTAGCACGGCGGCGCGGCCGAGGCCCGATCACGCGCGCGCGATCGGGCCGCGGCGGTCAGGCGTTGACGTCGACGACGACGCGGCCCTTGACCTGGCCTTTCAGGATGGCCTGCCCCAGCGCGGGCAGATCGGCCAGCGTCGCGGGCTGGACCATGGCCTCGAGCTTGTCCATGGGCAGGTCGCGGGCGATCCGGTTCCAGGCGCGCACGCGGTTCTCGTAGGGCTGCATCACGCTGTCGATGCCCAAGAGGTTCACCCCGCGCAGCAGGAACGGAATGACGGTGGTGTTGAGCTGCGCGCCCCCCGCAAGGCCCACCGCCGCCGCCGAGGCGCCGTATTTCAGCTGCCCCAGCACGCGCGCCAGCATGACGCCGCCCACCGCGTCGACGCAGCCCGCCCAGGTCTCGGATTCGAGCGGGCGCTTGACCGGCTCGGACAGCTCGGCGCGCGGCACGATCCGCGAGGCGCCCAGCCCGCGCAGATACGCCTCGGCTTCGGGACGGCCGGTGACCGCCGCCACCTCGTGCCCCAGCGCCGCCAGCAGCGCCACCGCCACCGATCCCACGCCCCCGGCGGCCCCCGTGACCAGCACCGGGCCGGCGCCGGGCTTGAGCCCGTGATCCTCGAGCGCCATCACCGCCAGCATCGAGGTCAGCCCCGCCGTGCCCACGGCCATGGCCTGCCGCGTGGTCAGCCCCTCGGGCAGCGGCACGAGCCAGTCGCCCTTCACGCGCGCCTTCTGGGCATAGCCGCCCCACCAGATCTCGCCCACGCGCCAGCCGGTCAGCACCACCTTGTCGCCGGGCTTCCAGCGCGGATCGGACGAAGACTCGACCGTGCCGGCGAAGTCGATGCCCGGCACATGCGGATAGGTCTTGACCAGCCCGCCGCCCGTGGTCAGGCACAGACCGTCCTTGTAGTTGAGGGTCGAGTACTCGACCGCCACGGTCACGTCGCCCTCGGGCAGACGCGATTCGTCGATCTCCTGAACCGAGGCGCGGGTCTTGCCCTCGTTGTCCTTCTCCACGATGAGCGCCTTGAAGGTCATGCGCAGTCTCCTTTGTGCGTCGTTTCCATTGGCGCGGGGCGCGGGCCCCGCGGCGTGCGTCGTTCAGTTGAAGGGGCGTTCGCGAACCGTGGCGCGGCGCGCGCCTTCGGGCGTTTCGACCGTCACCTCGGTTCCATCGTCCCAATGGGTCATGCGGATCATGCCGATGGCCACGTTGGTCTCGAAATCGGGCGACCAGGCGCAGGACGTCACCCGCCCGACCGCGCGCCCGCCCGCATGCACGGGCCACACGTCCGCGCAGGGCGCCAGCGGCGGGCCCGATATGGCCAGGCTGCGGATCTGGCGCACCGGCCCCTCGGAGGCCACGCGCAGCAGCGCGTCGCGCCCCACGCAGCCGATGGCCGTGGCCGTGTCGCAAAACCGGCCCAGGCCGCATTCATGCGGCGTGTTCTCGCGCGTCATGTCGTTGCCGTAGCTCAGCAGGCCCGACTCGATGCGCTCGATCAGGTTCGGGCAGCCCGCGCGCACGTCCAGGTCCGCCCCGGCCGCGAACAGCGCGTCCCACAGCGCGGGGCCGATGTCGGCGCCGTCGACATAGATCTCGAACCCGCCCTGCTTGGAATAGCCCGAGCGGGCGATCACCAGCTCGCGCCCCCGGAAATCGAACAGGTCGAAGCGGAAGAAGCGGATGTCGCGCACGCGCTCGCCGAACACCCGCGCCATCAGCGTCTCGGCCAGCGGGCCCTGCACCGCCAGCGGCGAGACGTCGGGCTCGGTCACGTCCACCTCGAGCCGGAAGCCGTAGGCCAGGCCCTTGACCCACAGCAAGAGGTCGCTGTCGGCGATCGAGATCCACCACCGGTCCTCGGCCAGCTTGAGCGTGACGGGGTCGTTGAGCATCCCGCCGGTCTCGTCCACCATCGGGGTGTAGAGGCATCGGCCCGGATGCACGCCGCGCAGATCGCGCGGGGTCAGCATCTGCACAAGGCGCGCGGCGTCGGGACCGCGCACCTCGACCTGCCGCTCGCAGGCCACGTCCCACACCTGCACCGCGGTCTTGAGGTGGCGGCACTCGGCGGCGACGTCGCCGAAATGGGTCGGCAGCAGCATGTGGTTGTAGACGGTCCAGCCCTTGACCCCGGCGGCGATCACGCGGTCGGTGAAGGGCGTGCGGCGCGTGCGGCGCGAAATCGAAAGCTCGGCCATGGCGGCTGCTCCTGGCGTGGTTCTGCGCGGGGCGCCCGCCGCCCCGCGCCGCGCTTGCGGCGGGCGGCGCCCGCCGCGGCCGGCCCTGTCAGGCCGAGCCCCAGCGGATCTGGCAGATCTCGGCCGAGCGGCCGTCGAAATCCCACACCCGGCCGCGGTCGCGCACGCGGCCCTGATCGGCCTTTGCGATGGTCACGTCCGGGCCCATCCAGTAGCCGGTGTTGACGACCTTGACCTCCTCGCCCGGCTCGGCGCCCTCGATCGGCGTGACCGCGCCCTTGACCTTGCGGCCCACGGTCAGGCGGCGCGTCTTGCCCTCGGTCTCGTAGGTCACGGGCTGGCGCTCGGCGCCCAGGAACTCGCCCACCAGGACCGAGAACAGCCCCGTCGTGCCGCGCGCCTGCCCCGAGAAGATCCTGACCAGGGCGTCGAAGGCCTCGTCCGAGGCGCGCTCGTCGATATAGGCGGCGGCCTTCCAGTTGCCGCGCGCCATCAGGCCGGGGATGTCCAGCAGCATGCCGATGTTCAGCCCCGACAGGTCGACGCCGTTGAAATGGCCCTTGTCGATGCGCACGCCCATCCAGGCCTGGCAGTAGCCCTCGGTGGGCGGATGCTTGCCCAGGCTCACCACGCACGGGCAGAACACCGTGCAGTTGCAGTTGAGGATCAGCTCCCCCTCGATCTTCCAGTCGTCCATCGGGCCCCTCCCTAGGCAAGCGCGCCGGCGGCCGTCGCGGCCGCGGCGCCGATCAGCGCGAACCCCAGCGGGCGCGTCAGCGGACGTCCCAGCTCGGGCAGTTTCTCGAGCGTCATGAGGGCGGTCCCCGCCGCCATCCACGCGATGTTCATGGTTCCGCCGACGAAGGCCAGCAGCATCAGCGCCCAGCAGCAGCCGAGGCAGACCGCGCCCAGCTCGACGCCCATGCGCGCGGCCGCGAGCGGGCCGGGGCGCCAGCGCTCCATGAAGAAGGTCAGCGGCGCGCGGCACTTGCTCAGGCACGCCTGCTTGAGCCGGCTGAACTGGTAAAGCCCCGCCAGCGCCAGAAGCGCCGCGTTCAGCCACAGCGCCGTCGCGCGGCCCTCGGCGTCGATCGCGCCCAAGGCCGACAGCCTGGCCTGCGCCAGCGCCGCCAGGGCCGAAAAGCCCAGCCAGACCGCAAGATACCCGCCCAGCAGCGCGAAGAAGTCGCGCTCGCCCCCCGCGCCGGCGCGCGTCAGGTCGCGAAAGGCGCGCAGGGCGGGCAGGGCGGTGGGCGCCATCATCGCCGCCGACATCGCCGCCCACATGGCGACAAGCGCCCAGGGCCGCGCGTCGCGCGCGCCCGCCGCGCAAAGGTCGCGCCACCAGTCGAGGCCAAGCGCCGCCGGCCCCTCGGGCGGGTTCAGCGCCGGGTCCATCAGCGCCGCCGCCGCCCATGCCGCCAGCGTCAGCGCGTAGAAGCCGATCCAGCCGGGCGCCGCGCCCCAGCGCCGTTCGGCCCTTGCCGGATGTTCGCCCGCGCTCATGCCTCGCCCTCGTCCGCGCCTTGTCCTCGGCCGAAGGTTCCGCGCGGGGGCGGGCGCTGTCAACGGCAAATGTCTGACAAATGAAAAAATGGCGGATTTGACCGCGCCGGCGCCCGCTTCTATCCTGCCCCCAAACTGCGCGGAGCCCGGCATGAGCATCGAATATCAGCCCCTGACTCGCGAGGGGCTCGGCGTCCAGATCGCCGACGCGATCCGCGAGGCCATCGTCGAAGGCCGCCTGATGGTGGACGAGCGCCTGCCCGGCGAGACCGAGCTGGCCGAGCGTTTCGGCGTCTCGCGCGCGACGGTGCGCGAGGCGCTCAAGCGCCTGGCGGCGCAGAACCTGATCCGCACGCGCCGCGGCCCGGCGGGGGGCGCCTTCGTCAACCGGCTCAGCCGCGACGAGGCGCAGGAGACCATCGTCACCGTCTCGCGCCTGATGATCGGCATGAACGAGATCGACTTCGAATCGGCGGCCGAGGCGCGCTTCGCGCTCGAGGCCGCATGCCTGCCCCTGGCCGCCAAGCGGCGCGAGGACGAGCATCTGGCCGCCATGCGCGTCGAGGTCGCCGCCCAGCGCGACCCCGAGATCGACGACGAGGCGTTCTGCGCCTCGGACGTGCGCTTTCACTGCGCGGTGGCCGAGGCGGCGGGCAATCCGATGCTGGCGATGCAGATCTGCGGCGCGGTCGAGGCCATGCAGCCGCTGATGAACATGCTGACCTACAGGCTGCGCGACCGCAAGGCGGTGGCCGCGCTGCACGAGGGCATGGCCGACGCGCTCGAGGCGCGCGACGCGGCCGCCGCCCGCGCCCGGCTGGACGAGCTGGCCGCCTATGCCGCGACCCTGGCCGCCGCGCGGCGCGCGCGCGCGGGCTGAACCGCGCGGCGCCGGGTCCTGGCGCGCGGATCGGGGGCGACCCGGCGCTGGCGCAAGGTCGGCCCGCGGTCGGCGATTGCGCCCTTCGCCCGCCGCGCCGATCCGCCCCGCCGATCGCCCCGCCGATCGTCCCGCCGATCGTCCCGGTCCGCCGCGACGGCCGGACGCCTGGCCTCGGTCGGGCGCGCCGGGCCGCGTTCACGATCTTCACGATCGCGCGCGCGTCGCCGCGGGCCCCTCGCCGCGCGCGCGCCCGCAAGCGAGGATGGCGGCGCTCGCGCGCATCCCGCGCCGCCGCATCGCAAGGAGCCGCCCGCCATGCCCGCATCGTCGCATCCGCCCAGCTGCGCCGACGTCATCGCCCGCCGCCTGCATGACGAGGGCGTGCGCCACGCCTTCGGCATTCCCGGCGGCGAGGTGCTGGCGTTGATCGAGGCGCTCGAGCGCGCGGGCATCCGCTTCCACCTGGCGCGGCACGAGAACGCCGCCGGCTTCATGGCCGAGGGCGTGCACCGCATGACCGGCGCGCCGGGGGTGCTGGTCGCGACGGTGGGGCCGGGCGTGGCGAATGCGGTCAACGTCGTGGCCAACGCCGCGCAGGATCGCGTGCCGCTGATCGTCCTGACCGGGCGCATTCCCGAGGACGAGGCCCTGACCTTCCCCCACCAGGTCTTCGACCACCAGGCGGTGCTGCGTCCGCTGGTCAAGGCCAGCTTCGAGGCCCGCCCCGGCGCCTGCGGCGCGATGATCGACAAGGCCGTTCGGCTGGCCGCCGATCCGCGCCCGGGCCCGGTGCATGTCGACGTGCCCACAAGCGTCGCCGCCGCGCCCGAGCGCGCCGCCCCGCCGCCCCCGCGCGCGCGCCTTGGCCCGGCGGCGCCCGCGCCCGGTCCCGCGCTGGACGAGGCCCGCGCCATGTTCCGCGCCGCGCGCCGCCCGGTGCTGATCGCGGGGCTCGACGTTCTGGCCGAGCCGGGCGCGCCCGAAGCGGTGCGCGCCTTCGCCGAGCGCTTCGGCGTGCCGGTCGCGACCACCTACAAGGCCAAGGGCGCGCTGCCCGAGGACCACCCGCTGAGCCTTGGCGGGCACGGGCTGTCGCCGCGCTCGGACGCGCTGATTCTGCCTTTTCTGCGCAAGGCCGACATGATCGTCTGCGCGGGCTACGATCCGATCGAGATGCGCGCCGGCTGGCGCGATCCGTGGGATCCGGCGCGCGCGGTCGAGTTCGCCGCCGCGCCTCCCGTCCACCACATGCACCATGCCCGCCGCGCCTGGGTCTGCGGCGTCGCCGCCGGGCTGGCCGCGCTGGCCGAGGGGGCCGAGCCCGCAGCGCTCTGGCCCGAGGGCGAGCCGGCCGCGCTGCGCAAGGCGCTGGCGCGCGCCTTCGCGCCGCCCGACGCCTGGGGACCGGGGCAGGCGATCGCTACGCTGGCGCGGCTCACGCCGCCCGACGCCGTGGTGACCGTGGACACCGGCGCGCACCGCATCCTGCTCAGCCAGATGTGGCGCTGCGCCGCGCCGGGGCGGCTGCTGCAATCGACGGGGCTTTGCACCATGGGCTGCGCGCTGCCGCTGGCGGCGGGGGCGGCGCTGGGCCGGGCGGGCGCGCGGGTCGTGGCGGTGCTGGGCGACGGATGCCTCGACATGACGCTGGGCGAGCTGGCCACCTGGCGCGATCTCGGCCTGCCGCTGACCGCGGTCGTGCTGGCCGATGACTCGCTGTCGCTGATCGAGCTCAAGCAACGCGCCGACGGCCGCCCCGAGGCCGGCGTCGCCTTCGGGCGCAGCGACTATGCCGCCGCCGCCCGCGCCCTGGGCGGACGCGGGGTCGAGGTCGGCGACGCCGATTCGCTGGCCGCGGCCTATGCCGGGGCGCTGGACGCCGATGCGGGCTTCTCCCTCATCGCCGCGCGCATTCCCCGCGGCGCCTATGAGGGGCTGATCTGACGGCCCGTCAGACCGCCATGGCCAGCTCCAGCGCGCGGGCGTAGTGGCTCTCGCACTGGCAGGCGCAGCCGGGGCGGCACTTGCCCTGGTTCTGCGGCTCGTCGAAGACCAGGGCGCGGCGCTCGAGCTTGCCGATGGCCGCGTCGAGCGCCTCGCGCTCGGCCGGCGCCAGCCCCTCCATCAGATAGGCGGCGCGTTCGCCCACGATGCGGCCGACCTCGCTCTGGATCGCGCGCCCCTCGGGCGTCAGGCGGATGAGCTTGATGCGCCGGTCATGCGGCGATTCGCGCCGGGTGATGAGGCCGCGATCCTCGAGCCGCGACGCCGCGCGGCTCATCGACACCTTGTCCATGGCGACGCGGCGCGCGACCTCGCGCGTCTCCATCTCGGGGGCCTCGGCGGCGGCGGCCAGAACGCGCCACTCGTCCCGCGTCAGCTGGAAGCGGCCGGCATAGATCTGCGCCATGGCATGGCTGACCGCCTCGGCCATGCGGGCCAGCCGCCAGGGAAAGAATGTCTCGAACTGCATCCGCCCTCTCCTGATCGTTGCGGATGCAATCTGTCACATGCGAAAGCGTCGCGACTTGACTTGCGTCAATTCCGGCGCTCTGTGCAGGGCAGCTCGGCCAGAAGCTGGCGGCTGCGCAGCTCGGCCAGCAGGGTGCGGTTGGCGGCCGCCATGTCGGCCAGCAGCCCGCCCACGGCCAGCGCGCCGCCCACCGCCATCAACCCCGAGCCGATCGCCAGCGACTGCACGTGGCCCGCGCCGTCGCCCGCCGCCCAGAACCACGCGAAGCGCCCGAAGGCCCAGACCCCCGGCGCAAGGAACAGCGCCGCCAGCGCGCCGAAGAAACGCAGCGGGTTGTAGAGCGCGAACACGCGCACGATCACCGCCGCCGAGCGCCACACATACCCGGCCACAGAACGGATGAGCCGCGAGGGGCGCGTGGGCGGGTTGGTGCGGATCGGAACCCAGGCGACGGGAATGCCCAGCCGCCCCGCCTGGATCAGCGTCTCGAGCGTGTAGGTGTGGCGATTGAACACGTAAAGCCGCACCGCCGCGTCGCGGTGAATGGCGCGAAACCCCGAGGGGGCGTCGGGCGCCTCGATTCCGGCGGCGATCTGGACCGCCCAGCTGCCCAGCCGCTGAAGCAGCTTCTTGAGCGGCGAGAAATGCGCGATCTCGGCGATCGGGCGGCGGCCCACGACCATCTGCGCCTCGCCGCGCAGGATGGGCGCCGTCAGGTCGGGAATGCAGGCGGCGTCATACTGGTTGTCGGCGTCGGTGTTGACGATGACGTCGGCGCCGGCGCGCAGCGCCGCCTCGAGTCCCGCCATGAAGCCGGCCGCCAGGCCGCGGTTGCGCGGCAGCCGCACCACATGGTCCACGCCGCAGGCGCGCGCGACCTCGGCCGTGCCGTCCTCGGACCCGTCGTCGATCACCAGCCATTCCACACACGAGAATCCCGGCACGTCGCGCGGAAGCTCGGCCAGCGTCGCGGGCAGCTGCTCGGCCTCGTTGTAGCATGGGATCTGAATGATCAGCTTCACCGCGCGCCCCTTCGCCTGCCCCCGACGGCTCCTCCGGCCCGCACAATGCCTTGCGGCGCGCGCGGGCGCAACGCGGCGCATGTTCGGCGCGCCATGGCGCGAAACCGCCCCGCCGCGTCGATTTCCGGTCGTCCGAGGGGCGCGCGCGGGTGCATACTCGGCCCCGGCGACAGGTGCGAAGCGGAGCGCGAAGCGGACGATGACCGAAACGATCAGGTTCATTCTCGACGGCGCCGAGGTCGAGGCGCGGCCCGGGCAGACGATCTGGGAAGCGGCCCATGGCCGCGGCCTGGTCATTCCTCATCTGTGCCACAAGCCCGCCCCCGGCTACCGCCCCGACGGCAATTGCCGCGCCTGCATGGTCGAGATCGAGGGCGAGCGCACGCTGGCCGCCTCGTGCATCCGCACGCCGACGCCGGGCATGGTGGTGCGCACCGACAGCGCCCGCGCGCGCGCCGCGCGGCGCACGGTGCTCGAGCTGCTCATGGCCGACCAGCCCGCCGAGGATCAGGCCCCCGACCGCTCGTCGCATCTGCGCCGCGTGGCCGAGGGGCTGGGCGTGCGTCAAAGCCGCTTCCCGACCCGCGAGGCCGCTCACGCCCCGCGCCCGGACGCCAGCCACGTGGCCATGCGCGTCAACCTTCAGGCCTGCATCCACTGCAATCTGTGCGTGCGCGCCTGCCGCGAGGTGCAGGTCAACGACGTCATCGGCATGGCCGGCCGCGGCCCCGAGGCGAAGATCGCGTTCGATTTCGACGATCCCATGGGCGACAGCACCTGCGTCGCCTGCGGCGAGTGCGTGCAGGCCTGTCCGACCGGCGCGCTGGCCCCGGCCGCGGCGCTGGACGAGGCCGGGCGCGGCGATCTTGGCGCATGCGACCGCGAGGTGACCTCGGTCTGCCCCTATTGCGGCGTCGGTTGCCAGCTGACCTTCAAGGTGCGCGACGACCGCATCGTCTGGGTCGAGGGCGCCGACGGCCCCGCCAACCGCAACCGGCTGTGCGTGAAGGGGCGCTTCGGCTTCGACTACGTCGCGCATCCGCACCGCCTGACCCGCCCGCTGATCCGCCGCCCGGACGCGCCGCCCAAGGGGCTGAACGTGGACCCGGCCAATCCCTGGACCCATTTCCGCGAGGCCAGCTGGGACGAGGCGCTCGACGTCGCCGCCGCCGGCCTCGCGCGCCTGCGCGAGGCGCATGGCGGGCGCGCGGTGGCGGGCTTCGGCTCGGCCAAATGCTCGAACGAAGAGGCGTATCTGTTCCAGAAGCTGATCCGGCAGGGCTTCGGCCACAACAACGTCGATCACTGCACGCGGCTGTGCCACGCCTCGTCCGTGGCCGCCCTGCTCGAGAACGTCGGCTCGGGCGCGGTCACCGCCACCTTCAACGAGATCGAGAACGCCGACGTCGCCATCGTCATCGGCGCCAACCCGGTCGAGAACCACCCCGTCGCCGCCACCTGGTTCAAGCGCTTCGCCAAGCGCGGCGGCAAGCTGATCGTGATGGACCCGCGCGGCGTCGGCCTGCGCCGCCATGCGTGGAAGATGCTCCAGTTCCGGCCCGGCTCGGACGTGGCCATGCTGAACGCCATCATGCACGTCATCGTGGAGGAAGAGCTTTACGACGCCGAGTTCATCGCCCGCTTCACCGAGAACTGGGACGAGATGAAGGCCCATCTGCGCGCCTTCCCGCCCGAGAAGATGGCCGATCTGTGCGGGATCGACGCGCAGACCCTGCGCGAGGTTGCGCGCGCCTTCGCCGGGGCGCGCGCGGGCATGATCTTCTGGGGCATGGGCGTCAGCCAGCATGTGCACGGCACCGACAACTCGCGCTGCCTGATCTCGCTGGCGCTGATGTGCGGGCATGTGGGCCGGCCCGGAACCGGGCTGCACCCGCTGCGCGGGCAGAACAACGTGCAGGGCGCCTCGGACGCCGGGCTGATCCCGATGTTCCTGCCCGACTATCAGAGCGTGACCGACGACGGCGTGCGCTCGGC
Source organism: Oceanicella actignis (assembly GCF_900111545.1). Classification (NCBI taxonomy): domain Bacteria; kingdom Pseudomonadati; phylum Pseudomonadota; class Alphaproteobacteria; order Rhodobacterales; family Paracoccaceae; genus Oceanicella; species Oceanicella actignis. The sequence continues at coordinate 196,751 of NZ_FOHL01000001.1, read as the reverse complement.
CTTCGCCGAGATCTGGGGCTCGGGCGACTGGTCGGCGGAAAAGGGGCTGACCGTGGTCGAGATCATGGACGCCATTCATGACGGCGCGATCCGCGGCATGTACATCCTGGGCGAGAACCCGGCCATGTCCGACCCGGACCTGTCCCATGCGCGCGCCGCGCTGGCCCGGCTGGAGCATCTGGTGGTGCAGGACATCTTCCTGACCGAGACCGCCAACTACGCCGACGTCATCCTGCCCGCCGCCGCCTGGCCCGAAAAGACCGGCACCGTCACCAACACCAACCGCCAGGTGCAGATGGGCCGCCCCGCCGTGCCCCCGCCCGGCGAGGCGCGCGAGGACTGGCGGATCATCGTCGACCTGGCCAACCGGCTGGGTCTGGACTGGCGCTACGCGCATCCGCGCGACGTGTTCGCCGAGATGAAGCGCGGGATGAAGTCGCTGGACAACATCACCTGGGAGCGGCTCGAGCGCGAGGCCGTCACCTACCCCTCGCTCTCGCCCGACGATCCCGGACAGGCGATCGTCTTCGGCAACGGCTTCCCGCGCCCCGAGGGACGTGCGCGCTTCACCCCCGCGAAGGTCACGCCGCCGGCCGAGACGCCCGACGACGAATACCCGCTGATCCTGACCACGGGCCGCCAGCTCGAGCACTGGCACACCGGGTCGATGACCCGCCGCTCGCGGGCGCTCGACGCGATCGAGCCCGAGGCGAACGCCTCGCTGCATCCGCGCACGCTGGCGCGGCTGGGCGCGAAGCCGGGCGACATGCTGCGCATCGAGACGCGGCGCGGGGCGATCCGCATCATGGCCCGCGCCGATCGCGCGGTGGCCGAGGACATGGTCTTCATGCCCTTCGCCTATGTCGAGGCGGCGGCCAACATCCTGACCAACCCCAAGCTCGACCCCTTCGGCAAGATCCCCGAGTTCAAGTTCGCCGCCTGCCGCGTCACGCCCGAGCCGGCCGCGGCCGTCGGCTGACCCTCAGACGGGCGGCGCCCCGGCGTCGTCCAGAAGCTCGGCCGCGCGCTGCTTGTCCAGCGCGCGGTGCCGCCAGACGTCGGCGGCGGGCATGACCCGCAAGGGCAGCGCGTTGGGCACGCGGCGCAGGGGCGGATCGACCTTCACGCGCGTCTGCGCCGCCAGCCAAAGCCCCCCATGCGCCACGATCAGCGTGTTGGGGCCGCGCGCGACGGCGCGCTTCATGGCCTCCCATGCGCGCGCTGCGAATTCGGCGAAGGTCTCGCCCCCCGGCGGGGCATAGGCGCCGCGCCAATACTCCATCAGCCACGGGCCATGCGGCTTGCCCTGATGCTCGCCCAGGTGACATTCCTTCAGCCCGTCGTCGAGGATCACCTTCAGGCCCTTGGCGTCGGCGAGGATCTCGGCCGTCTCGCGCGCGCGCGCCAGCGGGCTGGCCACGATGTGCGAGACCGGCTGATCGCGCATCACTTCGGCCGCCCGCATGGCCTGCGCATAGCCGACCGCGTCCAGCTTCACGTCCAGCTGGCCCTGAGTCACGCCCTTGGCGTTCCACTCGGTGCGGCCGTGGCGCAGGAAATAGAAGGGGTGTTCGAATGCCATGCGAGCGTGTCCCTTTCGCGCGGGAATGATCCAATGATGCCGCGCTTTGGTTAACGCAGTCTTCGGCGGCGCGAAAGCGCGTCTTGCGCACGCGAAAAAGCCCCGCCGTCGCCGGCAGGGCTTTCGCAAGTTCTCTCGGGCTGCGGGCCTGAAGCCGCGCCGCCCGCCCGGTCAGGGGTAGGAGACGCTGCCGGCCGAGCTACGCCCGTCGCGGCCGCGCTCGAGCTCATACTCGATCTTCTGGCCGTCGGCCGGGGCCGACAGACCCGCGCGCTCGAGCGCCGAGACGTGCAGGAACACGTCGTTGCCGCCCGCGTCGGGCTGAATGAAGCCGAAGCCTTTGGTGGAGTTGAACCATTTCACGGTGCCGGTGGCCATGTCGCCAATCCTTCGCATTGTCGCCGCGCGCGGAATGCCGCGGCTGTGGCTGGTCAGTCTCAAGACGCCAGCACCAGTCGAAGGACAGTCACCGTAGTCAGTCAGAGATAGATCGCAGCGCCCTTGTGCCCCGAATCGCAGGGCATGGCAAGGCATTTTTTCCCAACGGCGTAGCGTGCGAAACCTTTGGTGAACGGATTCGGCGCCAGGATGCCCGCATGAGCACGCCCTTCGCCATATGCCCCGACCCCGCGCCGCTTCCTGCGCACGCCGCCTGCACGCTGCGTCTGCTCGATCGCCGCTCGGACCTTCTGGTGCGAGAGGTCGCGGCCCTGCGCGCCGCCTGCGCCGCGGTCAAGCGCCGGCGTCCATTCCAGATTCTGGGCGCGGTCGTTCTTCCGGCCGAGCTGCGCCTGGTGATCCGCGCCCCCGATCACGACCTGCAGGCGCGGCTGAGCGCGATCAAGGCCGGCTTCATGCGCGCTCTGCCGCCGGAAGAGAAGCGGCGCTCGATCCTGCTGCGGCGCAAGGATGTCGGCGTCTGGATGCGCGGCGCCGTCATTCGCCCTCTTGCCGACGGACGGGCCTTGCGCGAAGAGATCGAGGCGTGCTGGCGCGCACCGGTTCGCGCGGGCCTGGCCGCCGACCCGTCGCAATGGCCGTTCTCGTCCTATCGGCGCGATGCCTCGGCCCGCGCGGCGTGACGGGCCTTGGCGCAAGCCGCAGCAACGGAGGGCCGCATGATCGTTCTTGTCGAAACCACCGCCTCGTCGCGCGACGAGGCCGAGCGAATCGCCCGTCTTTGCGTCGAGCGGGGGCTGGCCGCCTGCGCCAACATCGACGAGGTGCGCAGCATCTATCGATGGCAGGGCGAGATGCAGGAGGAGACCGAGTTCCGCATCCTGCTCAAGACCGCGCGGGAATCGCTCGATGCGCTGTCCGCGCTCATCCGCACCAACCACAGCTATGAAGAGCCGGCGATCCTGGCGCTCGAGGTCTGCGGCGGCAGCCCCAGCTTCCTGGCCTGGGTGAAGGAGAATTCGCGGGGCGAAGGCGGCTGATCGCCGGCCCTCGCCCCGCCGCGGATCAGCCGCCCAGCTGCGCGGGCAGCCACAGGACGATGCCCGGGAAGGCGATCAGCACCGCCACGGTCAGAACGTCGGCGATGAAGAAGGGCGAGGCGCCGCGGAACACGTCCTGCACCGAAATGTCGGGGCGCACCCCCGCCACCACGAAGCAATTGAGCCCGATCGGCGGCGTGATCAGGCACAGCTCGGCCATCTTCACCACGATGATGCCGAACCACACCGCGCATTCGGGGCCCGTCATGCCCAGCGCCGAATCGGCCGCCGACACCCCCATCCCGCCATTGAGCGCGATGACCGCCGGGAACGTCACCGGCAGCGTCAGGATCAGCATGCCGATCGCGTCCATGAACATGCCCAGCACGACATAGGCGCTGAGGATGAGCAGCAGGGTCAGCATCGGGGGCTGCTCCAGCCCCGCCACCCACGAGGCGAAGGCGCCCGGCAGGTCGGCGAAGCCCAGATAGCGCACATAGATCAGCACGCCCCAGATCATGGTGAAGATCATCACCGTCAGCTTGGCGCTTTCCATCAGCGCGCCGCGCAGCTGCGACCAGCGCATGCCGCGCCAGAGCGCCATCACCAGCACCACGAAGGCGCCCAGCGCGCCCGCCTCGGTGGGCGTGCCCCATCCGCCGTAGATGCAGAAGATGATGATCGCCACCACGAACATGATCGGGAAGGCGCCCGGCAGCGTCTGGAACCGCTCGGCCCAGGTGAAGCCCGTCACCGGCGGGCCCAGATGCTTGCGCGTCTTGGCCAGGGTGATCACCAGCCCGCCATAGATCACCGCCGACACCGCCCCCGGCAGGAAGCCCGCCAGCAGAAGCTGCCCGACCGAGCTTTCGGTGATGATCGCGTAGATCACCAGAATGGCCGAGGGCGGAATCAGCGAGGCCAGCGTGCCGCCCGCCGCCACCACGCCGGCCGCGAAGCGCTTGTCGTAGCCCAGCTTCAGCATTTCGGGGATCGCGATGCGCGCGAACACCGCCGAGGTCGCCACCGACGCCCCCGAAACCGCCGCGAAGCCCGCCGTGGCGAAGACGGTCGCCACCCCCAGCCCGCCCGGCAGCCAGCCGACCCACCGCTTGGCCGCTTCGAACAGCGCCTTGGTCAGCCCCGCATAATAGGCCAGGTAGCCGATGAGGATGAAGGTCGGGATCAGCCCCAGCACATGGGTCGAGGTCTTGGAATGCGGCACCTGGCCGGCGATGCGCACCGCCGTGGTCAGCCCGCGCTCCCACCCCTGGCCCTTGTCGAAGGCGAAGACCGTGAACAGGCCGATGAAGCCGATCAGCGCGGTCGCGAAGGCCACGCGAACGCCGATCACCACCAGAAGGATCAGCAGCCCCGCCAGAAGAAACGATGTCTCGATCGTCGTCATCGCGCCGCTCCTCCATCGCCGCGGGCGTCGTCCTCGAGCCCCGAAACCGTTTCGGCCTCGTGCCTGGCCTGGGCGGCGGCGTCCTCGATCAAGGGGACCGCCACGGGGGTCAGCTCGCCCGCGGCCAACGCGCGCCAGAAGGCCCACAGCTGAAGCGTCAGCCGCACCGCCAGCAGCGCGAACATGATCGGGAAGGCCAGCTTGGTCGGCCAGATCGGCAGGTTGATGTCCACCGTCGAGTCGCCCAGGCGGATCGCGCGTTCGGCATGATCCCAGGTTCCGTAGATCAGCGCCGCGGTGATGATCAGCATCAGCAGCGTGCTCAGCAGCTCGAACGCCCAGACGGCGCGGCCGTTAAGCTTGCCGATGACGAAATCCATGCGGATATGCCCGCCCAGCCGCTGGCAATAGCCGATGCCGAGCACCGCCATCAGCGGCACCGCCTGGATCATCCAGTCGATGTAGCCCGAGATCGGCGCGTCGAACAGCTTGCGCCCCAGGATGTTCGCCACCGAAAGCAGCATGACCGCCAGGATCAGCAGCCCGCCCGCAAGGTTCAGCGCGCTCTCGACCCTGAACAACGCGCGGTCGAGGCGGCTGAGCAGGGAGTCGTCCTCAAGGACCGAATGCGATGACATGTCTCGCCCTCTCGTCGCCCGGCGCCGTCGGCGCGGCGCCGGGCCTGCCCGCCGCGCTCAGCGCGTCTTGGCCAGGGTTTCCTGAACCAGGTCGTAGAGCTCTTGCGCGGGGATGCCCTGCGCGCTCATCTGGGCGATCCAGGCGTCGCGGATGGGCGCCGCGGCCTTGTCGCGGAAAGCCTGCAGTTCGGACTCGGGCAGGCGCACCTTCTGCACGCCCTTTTCCTTGAGCACGGCTTCCCAGCGGTCCAGCAGCTTGCCGTAATTGGCCAGATAGTGCTGGATCGCCGGTTCGATCGAGCTGTCGAGCGCGGCGCGATGCTCGGGCGACAGCGCCTCGTAGGCGTCGATGTTGACCACCACCGGGCAGTTGACGGTGCCGGGGTTCAGGTTCTCGGTCCACCACTTGGCAATGTCGATGGTGCCGTAGGACAGATGCGCGTGCTGCGCGAAGGCGACCGCGTCCACCACGCCCGATTCGAGCGCGCTGTAGGCCTCGGTCGCGGTCACCGAGGTGGGCACGGCGCCCACGGCGCGGAACGCCTCGCCGATGCCGCCGGTGGCGCGCACGCGCATGCCCTTGAAGCTGTCCAGCCCCGTCGGCGCATCGCCGACGCCGGCCAGGTTGTATTGCGGCATGGGCGAGGGCATCAGAAGCTTCGCGTTCCAGCGCGCCAGGTCCTTCTGCACGGCCGGATGGGCGTAGACCGCGTTGCTGACGGCCACCTCCTGCTCCAGCGTCGAAACGCCGAGGAAGGGCAGCTCCAGCACGGTGATGGTCGGGTTCTTGTCGCGGTGATAGCCGGCGCAGAACTGCGCCATCTCGAAGGCGCCGATCGAGATGCCGTCGAGATTCTCGCGGTTCTTGGACAGGCCGCCATAGGAGATGTTGAGCGTGAACTCGCCATTCGTCTTCTGCGCGACCAGCTCGGCCAGCTTCTCGACATGCTCGGTGAAGGCGCGGCGCTTGCCCCAGACCGAAACGTTCCATTCGACGGCATAAGCCTCGGCTGCGAAGGCGCAAAGCGCCGTGGCTGCAAGCGCGATGCGCGCGGTTTTTCTGATCATGCGAACCTCCCGATCGTTGCGCCGCGCAGGGCGCGGCCGTTTGCGGGCGGCGTCTTTGCGCCGCGCTCAAGGCCCACAAGCTAAACGCTTCTTCGGCGAAGCCAACGATTTTCTGAACGCAAGGGGCTCAGCCCTCGGGGGCGACGCGGCGCAGCGCCTCGAGCGCGGCCTGCAGATCCTCGCGCCGGAAGGGCTTGGGCACGTGGCGGTCGAAGCCGCGCTCGAGATATTCGGCGACCTGATGGGTCATGGCGTTCGCGGTGATCGCCGCGGCGGGCGTCGGGGGCAGGCCGCGTTCGGCCTCGTCGCGGCGTATGCGATCGAGCGCCTCCATCCCGTCCATTTCGGGCATCGAGATGTCGAGCAGCAGCGCGTCGAAGCGTTCGCGGCGGGCGGCCTCGACGGCCTGAAGGCCGTTCTCGACCAGAACGGCCTCGACGCCCATGCCGCGCAGCATCGCCTCCATGATCATCCGGTTCGAGGGCGTGTCGTCCGCCGCCAGCACGCGCATGTTGCGGATCGGGGGCGCCTCGGCCTCGGCTTCGCCCGCGGCCGGCGGCGTCTCGGCCCGCGGCAGCGGCAGGGCCACCGTCACCCGCGTGCCCTTGCCCGGGGCGCTGCGCACATGGATGCGCCCCTGCATCATCTCGACCAGGCGGCGCACGATGGCCATGCCCAGCCCGGTTCCGCCGAAGCGGCGCGAGATGGTGCTGTCGGCCTGCGCGAAATCCTCGAACAGCTTCTTCTGCTGCGCGCGCGTCATGCCGATGCCGTCGTCGCGCACGTCGATCACCACTTCGTCGCGCCGGTTGACGCGCAGCTGCAGCTCGATCTCGCCCGATTCGGTGAACTTGACCGCATTGCTCAGCAGGTTGTGCAGGATCTGCTGGACCCGGTGCTGGTCGCCCAGGCGCGGCGCCTCGGCCAGGGAATCGATGCGGCTGCGCAGCGTCAGCCCCTTTTCCGCCGCCTTGAAGGCGTGCACGTCCGCGACGCGCCGCGCGGCCTCGGCGGGGGCGAAGGGCGCGGCCTCGAGCGTCAGCTTGCCCGCCTCGATCTTCGACATGTCGAGCAGGTCGTTGAGGATGTTGAGCAGCGTCTCGCCCGACTGGCGGATGGCGCCGATCATCCTGAGGCCTTCGGGATCCTCGATCCGTTCCTCGAGCAGCTCGGCCATGCCCAGGACGCCGTTGAGGGGGGTGCGGATCTCGTGGCTCATCGTCGCCAGGAACAGCGACTTGGCGCGGTTGGCCTCCTCGGCCCTTTCGGCGGCCTCGACGATCTCGGTCACGTCCGAGCCCAGCCCGCGATAGCCCTTGAAGGCGCCGTTCTCGTCGAAGACGGGCGTGCCGCCGATGCGGATCCAGCGCCTTTCGCCGCCCGGCCGGTGCGGCGCCATGTAGACGAAGTTGCGGAAGGGCTCGCGGCGCTCGAGCTTGCGCGCAAGCGCCTGCCAGTCGGCGCTGGCCAGAACCTCGGGCCTGTCGGCGAAATATTCCTCGCGCGTCTTGCCCAGAACCTCGGCGGCGTCCTGGCTGACGACCTGGCGCGAGGCGTTGTCGGACAGGAAGGTGAAGCGCAGGTTCTCGTCCTGCTCCCAGACCCAGTCGTCGCTGACCGAGATGATGTCGTAAAAGCGTTTCTCGGCCGCGTCGCGCTCGCGCATGGCGCGTTCCAGCTCGGCCTTGGCGGCCTCGAGCGCCTGTTCGCGCGCCTTCTGCTCCGAGATGTCGATATGCACGCCCGAGGTCACCAGGGGCTCGCCCGTCGGGGCCCGCAGCGTCACCCGGCCGCGGCTGAGGATCCAGACGTAATGTCCGTCGCGGTGGCGCAGGCGCACCTCGTTCTCGAACATGTCCTTGCCAGCCAGGATCTCGGCATGCTCCTTCTCGATCTTGGCGCGGTCGTCGGGGTGGAGCAGCGCCATGAAATCGTCGGCGGTCACCGCGTCCGGGTCGTCGAGCGAATAGCCCAGCATCTCGGCCCAGCGGCGGTTGACTGGGTTGCGGCCGCTGCGCATGTCGAGCTGCCAGGTGCCGACCTGCGCGCCCTCGATGATGTCGGCCAGGCGTTGCTCGGCTTCCTTGAGCGCGGTGACGTCGATGCGCATGCCCACCCAGCCGCCTTCGGCCGTGCGCTTTTCCAGCACGCGCACCCAGCGCCCGTCGGCCAGGCGCTGTTCGATCGGGCCTTCGCAGCGGGCGTGCTGCGCAAGGCGTTCGCGCAGCCATTCCTCTTCGTGGCCCAGAGCGGCGACGTATTCGCCCGCCGCAAGGCCCGCGCGCAGGATCTGCTCGAAGCTGGCGCCCGGAACCATGGCATGGGCCGAGCGCGGGTAGTATTCCTTGTAACGCTCGTTGCACAGCACCATCCGATCGTCGGCGTCGTAGAGCGCGAAGGCGTCGGGCAGCGCCTCGATGGCCTCGAGCAGCTGGCGGCGGGCGGTGCTGGCGGCTTCGAGCGCGGCTTCGCGCTCGGCCTCGCGGATCTTGTCTTCGGTGATGTCCTGGACCACGCTCCAGATGCGCTTGCGGCCGAGATCGTCCTGAACGAGCACCCCGTTGACCAGAACGTTGCGCACCTGGCCGTCGCTGCGCCGCACGGTCAGCTCGAAGGGTCCGAAACGTTCGCCCACCGCCATCTGCGCGCGCGCCCTGGCCTCGGCCTCGGCCAGGCCGTCGGGCAGGAACACCTCGCGATAACGGATGCCGGGCAGCTTTTCGCGCGGGATGCCCAGGGTTTCGGCCAGGGCGGGGTTCGCCTCTTCGATGCGGCCGGTGTGGTAGTCGTAAAGCATGATGCCGACGGTGGCGAGCTCGACCAGGCCCTCGAGCAGCTCTTCGCGGTAGCGCAGCGCCTCGAACGCCTCCTTGCGCGCGGTCACGTCCATGTGCACGCCCGACATCAGCCGCGGGCTGCCGTCGGCCTCGCGCTGCAGGACGCGGCCGCGGGCTTCGATCCAGATCCAGCGGCCATCCTTGTGGCGCATGCGGAACTGCGCCTCGAAGGCGTCGGTCTCGCCGTCGATGCACCGGCGCAGGCGCGCCATGGCGGCGTGCAGATCGTCGGGGTGGGTCAGGCGGCGCCAGGTCTCGAAGGTGACGGGGCGCAGCTCGTCCACCTGATAGCCCAGCATCTGGGCCCAGCGGTCGTTGATGATGTTCTCGCCGCTGCGGATGTCCCACAGCCATGTGCCGACCCGCGCGCCCTCGATGACCTGGGCCAGGCGGCGCTGGGCGCGGACGGTTTCGGTCACGTCCATGCGCAGGCTGACGCGGCCGCCGCCGGGGACGCGCCGCTCGAAGATGCGCAGGACGGTTCCGTCGAGCAGCTCGATTTCCGATCGGTATTCGTCCTGCGCGTTGCGCTCGCGCAGCTTGCGCACGAAGCGCTCGGGGTCCGAGTCGGGGCCGCCCAGCAGGCCGCGTTCGATGGCCGCGCGGACCAGCTCCTCTTGCGGGACGCCGGGGCGGATCAGGTCGGCCACGCCGCAGTTCATGCGGGCATAGGCCTTGTTCCACATCACCAGCCGATCCTCGGCGTCGGTGAGGAGGAATGCGTGCGGCAGCGTCTCGATCGCGTCGCGCAGAAGGTCGGCGGCGGCCTGCGCCTTTGCGCGGCTGCGCTCCAGCTCGGCCTCGCGAAGCTTGCGCTCGGTGATGTCGCTTTGCAGCGCCAGATAGCCGACGATCTCGCCGTTCCGGCCGCGCCGCGGCAGGATGTTCGTCTCGATCCAGTAGGTTTCGCCGTTCTTCGCGCGGTTCCGGATCTCTTCGCGCGCAGGGCGGCCGGCGGCCAGGGCGGCGCGGATGCGGGCCTTGACCGCCGGATCCGTGCCGTCGAAGTGAAGAAGCTCGGAGGGTCGCTTGCCGCGCGCTTCTTCCAGCGAATAGCCCGAGCGGCGCTCGAAGGCCGGGTTGACCCAGGTGATGCGCTGCGCGGCGTCGGTCATCACCACCAGGTGGTGGGATTCCCGCGCCGTCTGTTCCAGCCAGTCGAGGCGCTCGGCGCGCCGGCGCTCGGTCGTGACGTCGCGCACGCGCAGCCGCAGCTCGGTCTTGCCCGAGGGCGCGGCGACGGGCATCGCCGTGAGCTCGAACCAGGCCTCCGAGTCGCCCTCTTTCAGCCCCAGCATGGCGCGCGGGGGCGGCGCGGCGGCGTCGAGCGCGGCGGTCGCGCGGGTCAGCTCGGCCAGGGCGGCGGCCGGTTCGGCGGGGTCGAGAGCGAGGGCCGCAAGCGCGTCGTCGATGCGCGCGCCCATCAGCGCGGCGGGCGGCAGCGGCCAGCGCGCGGGCGGGCGCCCGCGCCAGCCGGCGCAGCGGCCTTCGGCGTCCAGCTCCAGAATCAGGTCGGGGCAGGCGTCCAGCTCGGCGCGCAGGCGGGCGACCTCGTCCCGCAGGGCGGCGAGTTCGTCGGATTGGGGCGCATACGGCGCCGATGCCGGTTCGGGTCGGCGATTTTCCGCAAAGCCGGACATCCGGGCGCGCTCCACTGTTTCCGGTCGGCCGGGCGGCGCCGACCCTTCATCCTTGGGTCGAACGTGCCGCAGCTTGCTTAAGAACCTGTTTCGCCGCTGGAGGGCCTTTCGTCAACTTGCGCGTGCGCCCTACCAGAGGATGCCAAGGCGCAGGGCCTCGTAGATGGCGGCGTGGATGTTGCGCGCCGCCACCGCGTCGCCGATGCGGCAAAGGCGCATCCGCGCCTCGGGCCGGCGCGCGGGAAAGGGGTCGCGCCCGGCCAGCAGGGCCTTGTGGTCGATCTCGCCCAGGTTGCGGCTCAGGGGCTTGAGCGCGAAGTAGAGTTCGTCGAGCGGGGCGGTGGCGTGCTCGACCACCACCTGGTCGACGCGCCGCTCTTCGCGCCAGCCCTCGGCGTAGTCCGAGCCGAAGGTCGCGACCAGCTCGTTTCCCTCGCGGCGCACCCCCGTCAGGCGGGCGTTGATGGTCACGCGCACGCCCAGCTCGTGGAACGCCTTCATGTAGGGCGCATGGTTCAGGCCGCCGATCTCGGGCGCGAAGAATCGCTCGGGCGTGACCAGCTCGACCTCGGCGCCGGCGCGCGCCGCGACCTCGGCCGCGCTCATGCCCGGATGGGCGCCGTTGTCGTCATAGACCAGCACGCGCCCGGCCGGCTTGACCGCGCCCGACAGGATGTCCCAGCTCGAGACGGTCAGCTCGGCGCCCGCGTCCATCGGCGGGGTCTGGGGCAGGCCGCCGGTGGCGATCACCGCCATGTCGGGGTCTTCGGCCAGCACGTCCTCGGCCTCGGCGTAGACGTTGAAGCGGATGCGCGCGCCAAGGCGCGCCAGCTCGTCCAGGCGCCAGTCTATGATGCCGATCATCTCGCGCCGGCGCGGGTTCTGGACCAGCAGGTTGACCTGCCCGCCGGCGCGGTCGGCCGCTTCGAGCACGGTCACGTCGTGGCCGCGCTCGGCCGCCACGCGCGCGGCCTCGAGCCCGGCGGGGCCGGCGCCGACGATCACCGCCTTGAGCGGCCTGGGCGCGGGCGGAATGACGTGGGGCATGCGGGCCTCGCGCCCGGTGGCGGCGTTGTGGATGCACAGCGCCTCGCCGCCCTCGTAGATCCGGTCGAGGCAGTAGGTGGCGCCCACGCAGGGGCGGATGCGGTGCTCTTCGCCGCGCATGACCTTGGCGGCGATGTGCGGGTCGGCGATGTGGGCGCGGGTCATGCCGACCATGTCCAGCTTGCCCGTCGCGATCGCATGGCGCGCGGTGGCCACGTCGGGGATGCGCGCGGCGTGGAAGACGGGGATGCCGACCTCGGCGCGGACCTCGCCGGCGAAGTCCAGATGCGGCGCCGAGGCCATGCCCTGCACCGGGATCACCCGCGCCAGCGGCGCGTCGTGGTCGATATGCCCGCGGATCAGGTTGATGAAGTCGAACTTGCCCGAGGCGGCGATGCGGCGCGCGATCTCGACCCCTTCCTCGCGGCTCAGCCCCTTGTCCCAGTCCTCGTCCGCGACCATGCGGATGCCGACGATGAAGTCGGGCCCGACGGCGGCGCGCACCGCGTCGATCACCGCCCATGTGAAGCGCAGCCGATTGTCCAGCGAGCCGCCCCATTCGTCCTCGCGCCGGTTGGTGGCGGGGGACCAGAAGCTGTCCATCAGGTGGCCGTAGGCCTCGAACTCGATGCCGTCCAGCCCGGCCTCCTCCATGCGCTGGGCGGCGGCGGCATAGTCCGCGACGATGCGGGCGATGTCCCAGTCCTCGGCCTCCTTGGGAAAGGCGCGGTGGGCCGCCTCGCGCACCGGCGAGGCCGACAGCACCGGCAGCCAGTCGCCCTTGTTCCAGCTGGTGCGCCGGCCCAGATGGGTCAGCTGGATCATCACCGCGGCGCCGTGCTCGCGGCACTCGTCGGCCAGGCGGCGCAGCCAGGGCACGATCTCGTCGCGATAGGCGTGCAGGTTGCCGAAGGCCTCGGGGCTGTCGGGCGAGACCACCGCCGAGCCCGCCGTCATGGTCAGCGCGATGCCGCCGCGGGCCTTTTCGACGTGGTAGAGCCGGTAGCGGTCCTTGGGCAGGCCGTCCTCGGAATAGGCCGGCTCGTGCGCGGTGGACATGATCCGGTTGCGCAGCGTCAGGTGCTTGAGCCGGAAGGGCTGGAGCAGGGGATCGTTCGTCATGCTCGGACCTCGGTCTGGGGGCGTAACCCGATTGGCGCGCGCCTTGGGCCGACGCGCAAGCCCGGCGGCTCAGTGCCACATGTCGGGCCCCTGGGCCTTGCGGCGGGCGACGAAGTCGGCCAGGGCCTCGTCGATCGCGGGGTCGAGCGGCGGGGGCTCGAACTCGGCCAGGCGGCGCTTCCAGATGCGGTTGGCGCGCGTCGCCGCGTCCTCGGCGCCGGCTTCGAGCCAGGTCTCGTAGGGGTCGTCGTCGCCGGTCTCGGAGGGGCGGAAGGCGGTTTCGTAATGGGCCAGCGTGTGCGCGCAGCCGAAGAAGTGCCCGCCCGGCCCGACCTCGGCGAAGGCGTCGAGCGCCAGCGTCGCCTCGTCCACCCGCACGCCCTGCAGATAGGTGTGCAGCGCGCCGCACAGGTCGCAGTCAAGAACGAACTTCTCGTAGGACATGGACAGAAGCCCGTCCAGGAAGCCGGCCGAATGCAGCACGAAATTGGCGCCGCAATGGATGGCCGACAGCATGGACATGGCCCCCTCGGCCATGGCCTGCGCGTCGGGCAGCTTCGAGGTGGTGAAGTTGCCCGCGCAGCGCAGCGGCAGCCCCAGCCGCCGCGCCAGCTGCCCCACCGCCAGCGAGCCGACCGCCGGCTCGGGCGTGCCGAAGGTGGGCGAGCCCGAGCGCAGGCTCATCGAGCTGAGGAAATTGCCGAAGATCACCGGCGCGCCGGGCCGCTCGAGCTGGGTCAGCGCGCAGCCGGCCATGGTCTCGGCCAGCGCCTGGGCGACGGCGCCGGCGGTGGTGACGGGCCCCATGGCGCCCCCCAGGATGAAGGGAACCACCACCGCCGCCTGGTTGGCGCGCGCATAGGCGCGCAGCGCCCGCGTCATGGTCCCGTCCCAGACGAGGGGCGAGTTGACGTTGACGTTGCCCAGGATCACGCAATTGGCGTCCACGAAGTCGGCGCCGAAGAGGATGCGCGCCATCTCGATCGAATCCTCGGCCCGGTCCTCGGCGGTGACCGAGCCCATGAAGGGCCGGTCCGACAGGCGGATATGCGCCAGGACCATGTCCAGATGGCGCTTGTTCACCGGGATGTCGGTCGGCTCGCAGATCGTGCCGCCCGAATGGTGCAGCCAGGGCGAGGACTGGGCCAGCTTCACGAAGTTCTGGAAATCCTCGAGCGTGCCGTAGCGCCGCCCGCGGTCCAGATCCATCACGAAGGGCGAGCCGTAGGCCGGCGCGAACACCACCTGATCGGCGCCGATGCGCACCGAGTTGGCCGGATTGCGCGCGTGCTGGACGAACGCGCGCGGGGCCGAGGAGAGGATCTCGCGCAGCATGCCCGGCTCGAAGCGCACAAGCGCGCCCTCGACGCGCGCGCCGGCCCGGCGCCACAGCGCCAGCGCCGCCGGGTCGTCGCGGAACTCGATCCCGACCTCGGCCAGGATGCGGTCGGCCGCGCGCTCGATGCGCAGCAGCGATTCCTCGTCCAGCAGCTCGATCGGTGGAACCGCGCGGCGGATGCCCGGCCGCCCCGCCGGCGCGCCCGCCTCGGCGCGCCTGGCCTGCCGCGCCTGCCTTCCGCCTTGTCCCTTGCGCCGCGCCGATGCTTCCATGATCGCCTCCCTTCGCCGCGCCGCGCGCGCCGGTCGCGCGGCGCCCCAGGGGAACGCTAGACCGGGCGCGGGCGTGCGTAACGCTGGAAAATTCTCATGCGGCGCATAAGCTGCGCTTATGACGAACCTGCGCCGCCTGCTGCCCTCGCCGGGGCATCTGATCGTGTTCGAGGCCGCCGGCCGGCTCGGCAGCTTCACCGCCGCCGGGCGCGAGCTGGGCATGAGCCAGGCGGCGGTCTCGCTTGCGGTGCGCGCGCTCGAGGACCAGCTGGGCGCGCAGCTGTTCGTGCGCACGCCGCGCCGGGCGCGGCTGACCGATGCGGGGGCGCGCTTCTTCGCCGAGGTCTCGCAGGCGCTGTCGCAGATCCGCGGCGGGGTCGAGGCGCTGCGCGCGCGCGAGGACGGGCCCGTGACGCTGGCCGTCTCGACGGCCTTCGCCGCCTTCTGGATGATGCCCCGCCTGCAGCAGCTGCGCGAGGCGCTGCCCGGCGTCGATCTGCGCCTGCAGACCGCCGACCGCGACCTTGACCTGGTCGCCGAGGGAGTGCCCCTGGGCGTGCGCGGCGGCGATCCGGCCGACTGGCCCGGCCACGGCGCCGAGCCGATCGCCGAAGAGGTGATCTTTCCCGTCGCCAGCCCCGCCTGGATCGCCCGCCACGGCCTGCCCGCCGACCCGGCCGAGCTGGCGCGCCGGCGGCTCATCCATCTCGAAGAGCCCACGCGCCCGGCCGCCGACTGGGGCGACTGGTTCCGCGCCGCGGGCCTCGAGGGCGCCGCGCCCGCGCGCGAGCTGGTCATCAACGACTACGTCCTGGTCATCCAGGCCGCGCTCGAGGGGCAGGGGGTGGCGCTGGGCTGGCGCCACCTGGTCGAGCGGCACCTGCGCGCGGGGCTTCTGCGCCGCCTGGGCGGGCCGGCGCTGCGCACGGGGCGCTCGTTTCACGTCGTCTGGCCGCAGGGCGTCGCGCTGACGCCCAAGGCGCGCGCCGTGCGC
This sequence comes from Oceanicella actignis, assembly GCF_900111545.1. Classification (NCBI taxonomy): domain Bacteria; kingdom Pseudomonadati; phylum Pseudomonadota; class Alphaproteobacteria; order Rhodobacterales; family Paracoccaceae; genus Oceanicella; species Oceanicella actignis. Next base: position 181,365 of record NZ_FOHL01000001.1, on the reverse strand, counting down.
GACTGGCTGGCCGCCGCTGCGGCCGAGGGGCGCCGCGCCGGCGCGCCCCGGCTCAGACGAAGATCAGCGCCGCGGACGCCGCCATCAGCGCCGACAACGCGGTCATGAAGCGGCGGTGGGCGCGCTCGGACGCCATCAGCCGGCGCAAGAGCCCGCCCGCCGAGGTCCAGAACACGCATACCAGCAGGTTCAGCCCCGAGAACACCAGCGCCAGGCGCGCCGCCTCGGCCGCCGGACCGCCCCCGCCGGCGAAGCCCGCCGCCGCCGCCGCCAGCGCCACCGCCCAGACCTTGGGGTTGACCCATTGGAACAGCGCCGCCTCGGCCAGCGTCATCGGCCGTCCGGCGTCGGCGCCGCGCGGGCGGCGCGCGGCCGCGGCCATGGACCAGGCCAGCCGCAGGATCCACAGCGCCGCGATCGCCTTGAGGCCGGCCGCCAGCCACGGCGCCGCCGCCAGCGCCGCGCCCACGCCCAGCCCCGCCGCCGCCGCGATCGCCCCGACGCCCCCCGCCACGCCAAGAATGTGCGGGACCGTGGCTCGCACGCCAAAGCGCGCGCCCGAGGCGGCCAGCATCACCACGTTCGGCCCCGGCGAGAACAGCCCCGCGAAGACGAAGGCGGCCAGCGGGGCCAGCTGCGCGTCGGCGCTCATCCCAGATCGGCGACGGCCAGCATCGCCGCGCCCGCCGCGACCATGGCGCCCATGCAAAGGTTGAAGGCCCGCAGCCGCGCGCCGCCGCCCAGAACGCGCCCCATGCCGGCGCCGAACGCCGCCCATCCATGCGCCGAGGTCAGGCCCGACGCCACGAACACCAGCGCGCAGGACGCCGCCTCGCGCAGCGGCGCGGCGCCGGTGACGAATTGAGAAACCACCGCCACGCACATGGCCCAGGCCTTGGGATTGACCCACTGGAACGCCGCCGCCTGCAGGAAGGTGAAGGGGCGCGAGGGGCCGCCCGCCGCGCCGGGCGCGCGCGCCGTCGCGATCCGCCACGCGATCCACAGCAGCAGCGCCGTGCCGGCCCAGCGCAGCCCCTCGCGCAGAAGGACGCTTTGCTTGAACAGCCCCGCCAGGCCCAGCGCCGTCAGGAACATCATCAGCGAAAAGCCCAGCGCCACCCCCATCGCGTGCGGCAGCGTGCGCCGAAAGCCGAAGGTCGCCCCCGAGGCGGCCAGCATCGCGTTGTTCGGCCCAGGCGTCCAGGTCGAGGCCACGGCCAGCGCGGCCAGCGCGGCGAAGGTTTCGAAGGTCCACATCGGGGGCTCCGCGTTTCGGGCGATTTGGTCAGCAGGGGTGACCAAAGAAGATATGACGCGCTCCGCCCCGGCGCGTCAAGCGTGGCCGCTCAGCCCTTGCCGACCCGCGCCAGCAGCGCCTCGGCGTCGAGCCGCATGTCCGAGTCGAGCCACGCCTCTTCAAGGCGCCGCAGCTCGGCGCCCATCTGCGGCCCGGGGGCGACGCCGCGCGCGGCCAGATCGCGCGCGCGCACGGGCATCCGCGCGCCGGCGCCGCGCGCCAGCTCGGCCTCCAGATCCGCGGGCGGCGGGGCGGCGCGGGCGGCGGCGTCGATCAGCGCCGCGTCGCGCGCGGCGTCGGGGCCATGGCGCCAGGCGGCGCGGGCCGGGGGCTCGGCGGCCTCGCGCGCCGCGGCCGCGGCGGCCAGGCGGCGACGCTCGGCGTTGGACAGGCGCAGGGCCCGGGCCAGCTCGTCGGCGTCGGCGCCGGGCGCAAGCGCGGCCAGGCGGCGCAGCCAGTCGGGCGCGGCGCCGGCCAGCGCCTCGACATGCGTCAGGGGCGCGATCAGCGCCGGGTCCGCGCCCGGCAGCACCCGCGCCAGCGCGCCGCAGGCGGCCATGGCGGCCAGGGCCGGGGCGGGGTCCGGGGCGGCCAGAAGGCGGCGCATCTCGTGGCCGATGCGCTCGCGCGACAGGCGGTCGAGGCCGTCGAGCCCCTCGGCGCAGGCGGCCAGGCCCTCGGGGTCGATGCCGTTCGCGCCATACCAGGCGTGGAAGCGGAAGAAACGCAGGATGCGCAGGTAGTCCTCGCGGATGCGCCGCCCCGCGTCGCCGATGAAGCGCACGCGCCGCGCGCGCAGGTCGGGCAGCCCGCCCACGGGGTCCAGCACCGCGCCGTCGGGGCGCGCGTAAAGCGCGTTCATGGTGAAGTCGCGGCGCGCGGCGTCCTGGGCCAGATCGGCGCCGAAGGCGACCTCGGCATGGCGGCCATGGCCGCGCAGATCGGCGCGGAAGGTGGTGATCTCGAAGGGGCGGCCGTCGGCGACCGCGGTCACGGTGCCGTGCGCGATGCCCGTGGGAACGGCGCGCAGCCCGGCGCGGGTCAGAAGCTCGACGGTGCGTTCGGGGCGCGCATCGGTCGCCAGGTCCACATCGGCCACGGGGGCCGGCGCTCCGAAGCGCGAGAGCAGCGCGTTGCGCACGCAGCCGCCCACGAACAGCGCCTGCGCGCCGCCCTCGAGCAGGGCGGCGGCGACGCGCTGCGCGGCCGGATCGCGCAGCCACGCATCGTCCAGCGGCGCAAGGTCGGGAACGGGCGCGGCGGCGCTCATGCCGCGCCCCCGCCCGCGCCGTCAAGCGCGGCCAGGCGCGCGCTCAGCCCCACCAGCATGCGCGCCGTCGCGCCCCAGATGCGGCGTCCGCGCCATGGCATCTCGTAATACCAGCGCCGCTGGCCGTTCCACTCGCGCCAGCCGCGGGCGTGGTTGGCGGGGTCCATGAGCCAGTCGAGCGGGACCTCGAACACCTCGGCCACCTCCGAGGGGTCCGGGCGCGGCGAGAAGGCCGGGTCCACGAGCCCGAGCCAGGGCGTGACCAGAAAGCCGGTCACCGTTTCGTGCCCGTCGATGGCGCCCAGAAGCTCGACCATGGCGGGGTCGAGGCCGATTTCCTCTTGCGCCTCGCGCAGCGCGGCGGCGGCGGGCGAGGGGTCGTTCGGTTCGACCTTGCCGCCGGGAAAGGCCACCTGGCCGGGGTGGTGGCGCAGATGGTCCGCGCGCCGCGTCAGGATCACGTGCAGCCCCTGCGGGCGGCGCACCAGCGGGCACAGAACCGCGGCCGGGCGCAGCTTGCGGCGCGGGGGCAGCGCGTCGCGCAGCTCGGGGTTGAGGTCGTAGTCCGAGCTGCCCGCACGCCCGCCGCCGCGCGCCACGCGGCGCAGGTCGTCCTCGCTGACGGGCATCCGGGGCGGGCGCGGCGCGTCGAGCGGCTGCGGCCCGGCGCCGGGGTCGAGCGTGGGGTCGGCCTCGTCGTTCAGGGCCGCGGCGGGATCGTGCGGGGGCGTGTCGAAAGCGTCTTGCATGGGCAAGATGTGGCCCGCCGGGCGCGCGCTGGCAAGCGCCGCGTGCCCGCGCCCATGCGCGCGGGGCCACCGCCGCCGCCCCGCCAAGGGTCGAGGCAGGCGGCGGAGCGGGGGCGTCGAGGCCGTGACCGATGCGGAGCTCGGGCACGGGCCGAGGCGGCGGGCGCGGCGTGCGCGCGGCGCTGCGGGGCGAGACGACCGGGGCGGCCACGCGCCATTCGACCGGGGCCGCGCTGCGGGGCGGTCGAGGCGACCATGCGCCGTTCGACCGGGGGCCGGGCGGGCGGGGCTGCGCCGCGAGAGGGCGGACGCGGCGACGTCCCGTTCGGGCGAGGCGGCGGCGCCGGGCGGTCGAGACGGCGGCCGGCTGTTCTGCCGCGGGCTTGGCGCAGGGCGGCCGAGGCGGCCTTGCGCCTTTTGGCCAAGGGCGCCGCGCGGCGAATGCGGCGGCCCTGCGCCGTTCGTTCAGGGCCGCGTCGCCGGGCGCGAAGCTGGCGCGCCTCAGCCGCGCCGGCGCGCGAAGCCGGCCCCGGCCAGCGCGCCCAGCCCCGTCAGCAGCAGCGCGCCGGCCGCCGGGACTGGCACGGCGGTCGAGCGCACGTCCACCGGATCGAGGAAGGCGTTCGGATCATACAGGCTCAGATCGCCGTCGATGGCCGAAAAGACGGCGTTGCGCGCGGGCCCGGCGCTGTTGGCGACCGAACCGAACGAGAGCCGGATCTGGTCCGTGTCCACGAAGCGCAGCACCAGCGCGCCGCTTGCGTCGGTTTCGTCGAAGTTCGTGCCCGGCCCGGTGAACAGGTAGGTTTCGCCCTCATCCGTCGCGCTCAGCGCCTGCGGCGCGTCGCCCAGCTGGTATTGCGCCAGCCCGTCGGCGCGCCAGACGCGCAGGAATTCCGACTGCGAGGGCTCCCCGTCCACGTCATAGATCAGCAGCTCGACGGCGGCGGCCTTGAAGGGCGTCGAGAAGGTTCCCGACAGCGCGCCGGTGCCGTCGAACAGCGCGATGGTCAGATCGATGCCCGCAAAGCCGTAGTCGAGCGATTCGTAAAGAAAGCCCAGGTCGTCATTGGGCTCGGCCGCGCCGTTGGGGGCGTAGTAGTTCGGCGCGAAGCCGCGCCGGGCCTCGCCCGTGAGCTTCCTTCCGCTCGAGCCCCTCCGGCGGTCGTTGACGGTGGCGAAATGCGTGTTGGCCTCATCGACCACGGCGGTCACGCGGGCGTCGACGGTGGTCGCGCCGTCGGTCGCGACGGCGATGAAGTCGACGCTGAGCGCGTTGGTGATCGCCGGGCCGGCGAAACCGTCCATGTTCGCCACGTCGGTCGGCGCGACGGCGTTGTTGAACTTGAGCGGCAGCGCGCCTGCGGGCGCGGCCCAAATCGCGGCGCCAAGCGCCGCGGCCAGGATCGAAACGTGCTTCATCGGTTGGGCTCCGTCGCGGAACGGCGGCGCTGGCGCGAGCGGCCGGCGTCGGCGTGATCATAATGGCGACGGATCATTCATTCAAAGTTCATTTGCCGATCCGCCGATCTTCAAATCGTCAGTCGGGCAGCTCGTCGGCGGCGATCAGCGGAAAGAACATGCCGCCCGAGCGCACGCCGAACCATTCGCGCCCGTCCTGTTGCGCGCGCTCGCCGATCTCGGCCAGGCGGTAGAAGCTCTTGCGGTCGATGAGCGCCTCGAGCCCGCGGCGCACATGCACATAGGGGCTGGGCTCGCCGGTGGCGGGGTCGTGAGCCACGCGGATCGGGTTCTCGGGGCCGGCGGCGGTCTCGTCGCCGACATTCGTCGCGAAGACGATCGTCTGATCGGGGCCGGGGTTCTCGACGCGGAAATCGACCGCCACGAAAGGCGCGTCCTCGACGACGATGCCGACCTTCTCGACCGGGGTGACAAGGTAGTAGCGGTCGCCGTCCTTGCGCAGGATCGAGGCGAACAGGCGCACCAGCGCCTCGCGCCCGATGGGCGTGCCCAGATACCACCAGCTGCCGTCGCGCGCGATCCGCATGTCCAGATCGCCGCAAAAGGGCGGGTTCCACAGATGCACCGGCGGCGGCCCCTTCTTCGCCGCCGCGGCGGCGGCGCGCGCAAGGCTCTCCTGCGTCGGCTTGTCCGTCGGTCCGGCGCTCTCGCTCATGCCGCGCTCCTCGATTCGTTGCGTGTCGCTTCCGCCGCCGGCTGCATCGCCGGCGCTAGACATGCTATGCCTGCGGTCTAGAGTTTCAACCCGCACCCCGCTTCGCGCAGGAGGATCCGCATGACCGAAGACCCCGCCGCACTCGCCGCCGAGATCGAGTCCCTGGGCGAGGCGCTGGCGCGCGTGCGCGCCGAGGTGTCGCGCAGCGTGATCGGCCAGCAGGGCGTGGTCGATCTGACGCTGGCGGCGCTGCTGTCGGGCGGGCATGCGCTGCTGGTCGGCGCGCCCGGCCTGGCCAAGACCCGCCTGGTCGAGACGCTGGGCGTCGTGCTGGGACTGGATGCCGGGCGGGTGCAGTTCACTCCCGACCTGATGCCGGCCGACATCCTTGGCGCCGAGGTGCTGGAAGAGACCGAGCATGGCGGCGGCCGCGCCTTCCGCTTCATCGAGGGGCCGGTGTTCTGCCAGCTGCTCATGGCCGACGAGATCAACCGCGCCTCGCCGCGCACGCAATCGGCGCTGCTTCAGGCGATGCAGGAGCGGCACGTCACCGTCGCCGGCCAGCGGCGCGACCTGCCGGCGCCCTTCCATGTGCTGGCCACGCAGAACCCCATCGAGCAGGAGGGCACCTATCCCCTGCCCGAGGCGCAGCTCGACCGCTTCCTGCTTCAGATCGACGTGGACTTCCCCTCGCGCGAGGACGAGCGGCGCATCCTTCTGGCCACCACCGGCGCCGACGAGGCCGGCCCCGCCCCGGTCCTCGACTCGCCGGCGCTGATCGCGGCGCAGCGGTTGGTGCGGCGCATGCCGGTGGGCGAGAGCGTGCTCGAGGCGATCCTGACGCTGGTGCGTTCCGCGCGCCCCGATCTGCCCGAGGCCGCCGAGCCCGTCGCCGCCCAGGTCGCCTGGGGGCCGGGGCCGCGCGCGGCGCAGGCGCTGATGCTGGCGACGCGCGCGCGGGCCCTGCTGGACGGGCGCCTTGCGCCCTCGGTCGAGGATGTGGCGGCGCTGGCGCGGCCGGCGCTGCGCCACCGCATGGCGCTGACCTTCGCCGCGCGCGCCGAGGGCGCCTCGCTGGATGCGCTGATCGACGATCTGGTGGCGCGCGCGCTGGGCGTCGAGGCCGCCGCATGAGCGCCCGCCCGCCCCAGGCGCCGCCCGACGCGGCCTTCATGCGCGCGGCGCGGCTGCGGCGCGACGCCGAGCGCGCGGCGGGCGCGCTGCCGCCCTTGCTGGTCGAGGCGCGGCGCCTGGCGGCGGCGGTCTCGTCCGGCGCGCATGGGCGCCGGCGCGCGGGGGCGGGCGAGGCGTTCTGGCAATATCGCCGCGCCATGCCGGGCGATCCGGCCTCGGCCGTCGACTGGCGGCGCTCGGCGCGCTCGGATCAGCTCTTCGTGCGCGAGACCGAGTGGGAATCGCCGCAATCGGTCTGGCTATGGGCCGATGACGCGGCGTCCATGTCGTGCCGCTCGGCCGCCGCGCCGCGCGCCAAGCGCGACCGTGCGGCGCTTCTGGCGCTGGCGCTGGCGGCGCTGGTCATCCGCGGGGGCGAGCGCGCGGCCCTTCTGGGCGCGGGCCGCCCCGGCGCCGGCGAGGCGCAGCTGCGCCGCATGGCCGCCGCCCTGGCCGCGCCGCCGGCCGCCGACGACGCCCGCCCGGCCTGGGGCGCGCCGCCCGCCGCCGCCTGGACGCGCGGCGGCACGGCGGTGTTCCTGTCCGACTTCCTCGGCCCCCTGGCCCCGGTCGAGGCGGCGCTGCGCGCGGCCGCCGCGGCGGGGGTGGGCGGGGTGTGCCTGCAGATCCTCGACCCGGCCGAAGAGGCGTTCCCCTTCGATGGGCGCGTCGATTTTCTGTCGCCGGACGGCGCCATGCGCCACGACGCCCACCGCGCCGAGTCGCTGCGCGAGGCCTACCGCCGCCGTCTGGCCGAGCGCCGCGCCCGCCTGCGCGACGCCGCCCGCCGCAGCGGCTGGCAATTCGGCGTGCATCGCACCGACCAGAGCGCGCGCGCGGCGCTGGTCTGGCTGCACGGCGCCGTCGCCGCGCGGCGCGAGCGGCTATGCTGAGCCTCGGCGCCATCGCTTTCCTGAACCCCTGGGCGCTGGTCGCGCTGGCGGCCCTGCCTGCGCTGTGGCTGCTGCTGCGCGCAACGCCTCCCGCCCCGCGCCGGGTCCGTTTCGCGGGGGTGAGGCTGCTGGCCGGCCTGCGCGAGACCGAGCGCACGCCTGACCGCACCCCGTGGTGGCTTCTGGCGCTGCGGATGCTGCTGGCGACGGCGCTGATCCTGGCCTTCGCCGAGCCCGTCTCGAACCCGCGCCGCGCCCTTGCGGGGGGCGGAACCCTGCTGATCGCGCTGGACGGCGGCTGGGCCTCGGCGCCGGACTGGGAGGCGCGGCGCGCCCGCGCGGCCGAGGCGCTGGACCAGGCGGCGCGGGCCGGGCGGCCGGCGATCCTGGTCTCGATCGCCGATCCGGGGCCCGAGGGCTGGCGCTTCGACCCGCGCCCGGCCGACGACTGGCGCGGCGCGCTGGCCGCGCTGGCGCCGCGCCCCTGGGCGCCGCCGCGCGCCGCCTTCGCCGCGGCGCTGGACGCGCGCGCGGCGATGGGCTTCGCCGCCGGAGGGCTCGAGATCCTGTGGCTCACCGACGGGCTGGCGCATGAACCCGGCGACGGGCTGGCCGAGACCTTCGCCGCGCTCGGGCCGACCACGATCGTTCCGCCCGCGACGCCCGCGCCGGGGCTGCGGCCGCCGGCGCTCGACAAGGACGGCGCGCTGGTCGTCGAGGTCGTGCGCGCCGGCGCCGACGGCGCCCGGGCCGTGACGGCGGCGGCCATCGGCCGCGGCCCGGACGGCGTCGAGCGCCGGCTGGGCGTCGCGCGCGCGGCGATCCCCGAGGGCGCGCAGCTCGCGCGGCTGCGCTTCGACCTGCCGCTCGAGCTGCGCAACCGGGTCGAGCGCGTGGTCCTTCTGGACGCGCCCTCGGCCGGGGGCGCGGCGCTGGCCGACGACGCGCTGCGCCGCCGCCGCGTGGGCCTTGCCGCGGGGCGCGACGATGCGGGCGCGGCGCCGCTGGTCTCGCCGCTGCATTACCTGCGCAAGGCGCTCGAGCCCACGGCCGAGCTGGTCGAGGGCGGCGTCTCGGCGCTGCTGGCGGCGCGCCCCGACGCCATCATCCTGGCCGATGTCGGCGCGATGGACGACGCCGAGCGTCAAGCCCTGACCGAATGGGTTCGCGCCGGCGGGCTGCTGGTGCGCTTCGCCGGCCCGCGCCTGGCGCGCGCCGCCGCCGAGCAGGCCAGCGGCCAGGCGCCGCCCGATCCGCTGCTGCCCGTGCGCCTGCGCGCGGGCGGGCGCGAGCTGGGCGGCGCCCTGAGCTGGAGCGCGCCGCAGCATCTGCGCCCCTTCCCGCCCGACGGTCCCTTCGCCGGGCTCGAGCCGCCATCGGACGTCGAGATCCGCCGCCAGGTCCTGGCCCAGCCCGGCCCCGACCTGGCGCGCCGCACGCTGGCCGCGCTCGAGGACGGCGCGCCGCTGGTCACGGCGGCCGATCTGGGCGCGGGGCGGGTGGTTCTGTTCCATGTGACGGCCGACGCCGAATGGTCGTCGTTGCCGCTGTCCGGGCTCTTCGTGCGGATGCTCGAGCGCCTGGCGCTGGCCGCGCCGGCCGCCCGCCCGGCCGCCGAGCTGGCCGCCGACGATGCGCTGTGGAAGCCGCTTGCGGTGCTGGACGGGTTCGGCCGCCCCGCCGATCCGGGCGCCATGCCGGCCATTCCCGGCAAGGCGCTGGCCGCCGGCGTGGGGCCCGGCGCGCCGCCGGGGATCTATGCGGCGGGCGAGCGGCGCGCGGCGGTCAACGTTCTGGGCCCCGAGGCGCAGCTTGTCCCGGCGCCCCCGCCGCCCTTGGGCGTGCGCGTGGATCCGGGGCTGGGCGGCGCGCGCGAGGTCGGCTGGAAGGGGCCTCTGCTGGGCCTGGCCGCGGCGCTGCTGGCGCTGGACGCGCTGGCGGCGCTGCTGGCGACCGGCCGGCTGCGGCTGAGCCGGCGCGCCGGCGCGGCGGCGCTGGCGGCGGGCCTGGCGCTGGGCGCCGGCGCGGCCGGGCTTCCGCCCGCATCCGCCGCTCCGAAGCCCGCCGCGCCGCCCTCGGCGGCCGAGGGCGGCGCCGCGAACCCGGCCGCCTTGAACCTTGCCGCCGTCGGGGGCCCCGCGGGATCGTCGCCGGGCGCCGCGATGGTCGCCGCAGCGCAGTCCGGCTCCCCGCCGCCCCCCGCGGCGCTCCGGTCGATGCGCGGCGCCCTCTTTCGCTTCGCGGGTTCGTCGCCGGGCCTGCACGGCGCCTCGGGCGCGCGGCCCGCGCTTGCCGTCCGCGGCCGGGGCGCCGCCGCGCCCCTGCGGCTGGCGCAGGCCGCTTCGGCGCCCGGGGGCGAAGGGGCGGGCGGCCAGCCCCCGGCCCGCCGGCGCCCGCCGCCCGATCCCGAGCGCGACGCGCGCGCGTTGGCCGCCACGCGCGACACGACGCTGGCCTATGTGCGCACCGGCGATCCCCAGACCGACCGCATCAGCGAGGCCGGGCTGCGGGGGCTGTCGCGCGTGCTGGCCGCGCGCACGGCGGTCGAGCCGGGCGAGCCGATGGGGGTGGACCTCGAGGGCGACGATCTCGCCTTCTTTCCGCTGCTCTACTGGCCGGTCGCCACGGCCCAGCCGCGCCCCTCGGACGGCGCCTATGCGCGGCTCAACGCCTATCTGCGCGCGGGCGGCATGATCGTGTTCGACCTGCGTGATCCGCGCCTTTCGCTGGGCGCGGACGGGGCCGGGCCCGGCGCACGGGCGCTGCGGCGGCTGGCCGGCCCGCTGGACCTGCCGCCGCTCGAGCCGGTTCCGCGCGACCACGTCCTGACCCGCACCTTCTACCTGCTCGACGACTTTCCCGGCCGCCGCGCGGGCGAGCGCGTGTGGATCGAGGCCGCCCCCGCCCCGCGCGAGGCCGAGGGGCGGCCCTTCCGCATCCTGAACGACGGCGTCTCGCCGGTGGTGATCGGCGCCAATGACTGGGCCGGCGCCTGGGCGGTGTCCGATGACGGCGCCTTCCTGCTGCCCGTCGGCCGCGCCGGCGAGCGGCGGCGCGAGATGGCCTTTCGCTTCGGCGTCAACCTGGTGATGTATGCCCTGACCGGAAGCTACAAGTCCGACCAGGTGCATGTGCCTGCCCTGCTCGAGAGGCTGGGGAACTGAGATGACCGCCGGCATCGACTTCGCGCCCCTTCTGCCGCCCGCCGCCGTCGCGGCGCTGGGCGCGCTGATGCTGCTGGGCGCGCTGCTGGCCGCGGCGCGCGGCGCGCCGGGCTGGCCGCTGCGCGCGGCGGCGGCGCTGGCGCTGACCGCGGCGCTGGCCAACCCCAGCCTCAAGCGCGAGCGGCGCGATCCGCTGCCCGACGTGGCGCTGGTGATCGTGGACGAAAGCGCCTCGAACCGCATCGAGGACCGCGCCGCGCAGACCCGCGCCGCCGAGCGCGCGCTGACCGAGGCGCTGGCGCGGCTGGGCGCCGACCCCGACCGCCCGCTCGAGACGCGCGTGACGCATGTGCGCGACGCCGGCGCCGATGGCACGCGCCTGGCCGAGGCCCTGCGCGCGGCCGCCGCGCCGGTGGCGCCGGACCGCATCGCCGGGGCGCTGATCGTGACCGACGGCCGCGCCCATGACGCCGACGCCGCGCCCGCCGATTTCCCGGCTCCCGTGCATGTCCTGCTGACCGGCCGCCCCGACGAGTGGGACCGGCGCCTGACCCTGACCGCCGCGCCCGCCTTCGGCATCGTCGGCGAAGAGGTCGAGGTCTCGTTCCGCGTCGAGGCGCTGGGCGCCGCCCCGCCCGAGGCGCGCGAGCCGGCCGAGGTCGAGCTGCGGATCGACGGCGCGCGCGCGGCCGCGCTGCGCGCGCCGGTGGGGCGCGAGGTGACGCTGCGCCTGCCCGTGCGCCATGGCGGCGCGAACGTGGCCGAGCTGACGCTCGCGCCGCTGGCGGGCGAGCTGACGGCGCGCAACAATGCGGCGCTGTTCTCGGTCAACGGGGTGCGCGACCGGCTGCGGGTGCTGCTGGTGTCGGGCGAGCCGCACCCGGGCGAGCGCACCTGGCGCAACCTGCTCAAGGCCGATCCCTCGGTGGATCTGGTGCACTTCACCATCCTGCGCCCGCCGGGCAAGCAAAGCGGCGCGCCGGTGTTCGAGCTGTCGCTGATCGCCTTCCCCACGCGCGAGCTGTTCATGGAGAAGATCGACGATTTCGATCTGATCGTGTTCGACCGCTACCGCCGCCGCGGCGTCCTGCCCGACGCCTATCTCGAGAACGTCGCGCGCTATGTGCGCGAAGGAGGCGCGGTGCTGATCGCCTCGGGGCCCGCCTTCGCCGGCGCGCAAAGCCTGTATCGCACGCCCCTGCGCGCGATCCTGCCGGGGCGCCCGACGGCGCGGGTGATCGAGGGCGGCTTCGTGCCGCGCGTCACGCCCCAGGGCGCGCGCCATCCGGTCACGGCCGGGCTGGCCCCGCCGCCGCCGGCCGATCCGGGCTGGGGTCGCTGGTTCCGTCAGATCGACCTCGAGCCCGTGTCGGGGCGCGCGCTGATGACCGGCGCCGCGGAACGGCCGCTGCTGCTGCTCGACCGGGTGGGCGAGGGGCGCGTGGCGCTGCTGGCCTCGGACCACGCCTGGCTGTGGGATCGCGGCTTCGAGGGAGGCGGCCCGCAGGCCGAGCTGCTGCGGCGCCTGGCGCATTGGCTGATGAAGGAGCCCGAGCTTGAGGAGGACGCGCTCTGGGCCAAGGTTTCGGGCGCGAATGTCGAGGTCTTCGTGCGCGCCGTCGACCGCGCGCCGACCGAGGCGACGGCGACCTCGCCCTCGGGCGCGACGCGGCGCCTGACGCTGCGCGAAGAGGCGCCGGGGCTGCATGTCGCCCGTTTCGAAGCCGACGAGCAGGGGCTCTGGCGTCTGAGCGACGGCGTGCGCGAGGGGCTGGCGGCGGTGGGGCCGCCCTCGCCGCGCGAGTTCGCCGACGCCGTGTCCTCGGCCGCGCCGCTGGCGCCGCTGGCGCGCGCGACGCGGGGGGGCGTCGTGCGGCTGGCCGACGGCATGCCCGCGCTGCGCCGCGTGCGCGAGGGGCGCGACGCCGCCGGGCGCGGATGGCTTGGCCTGGCGATGCGCGAGGCGCACGCGGTGCGCGAGGTCTCGCTGATCTCGCTGGCGCCGGGCTGGCTGGCGCTCTTGCTCGTCGCGGGTCTGATCGCGGCGGCCTGGCGGCGCGAGGCGCGCTGACCCGCCGTCCTTGGCCGGCCAAGGCGCCGCGGCCCGGCGCGCGCCCTTGCCATGGGGCGGGGCCTGGGCGACGCACGCGCGCGCGGCTCCCGGCTCCCGGCTCCCGGCTCCCGGCTCCCGGCTCCCGGCTCCCGGCTCCCGGCTCCCGGCTCCTTGCGTCCGGCCCTCGGCCTGTGCGCGCCGCCGCCGGGCTTCGTCGCGCCGCGTTCGGCGAATGCGGGGCGGCGGGGCGCGCCGGACCTGGCCATGGCGGACCGCGCGCTTCGGGCCGCGGCCATGTCAAAGACGGCGGCGACGGCCGAGATCCGCGGCGGCGTCCGCGGCGTCGGCGTCATGCGGGCGCGCGCGGGCGCCGCGCTCAGCTCCAGCGGCGGACGGGGCCGGCGATGCCGCGCATCGCGCCGGGGACAAGCTCCTTGGCCAGGATGCGATCGGGGTTGGTCGGCGGCGGGAATTCGACCTCGCGCGCCAGATCGCGCGAGAAGCCGAAGCGGCGGTAATAGGGCTCGTCGCCCACCAGCACGACCCGCGTCCAGCCCAGCGCGGCGGCGCGATCGAGGCTTTCGCGCATCAGCAGCGCGCCCAGCCCCTCGCCCTGGCGCGTCGGGTGCACCGCGACCGGCCCCAGCAGCAGCGCCGCGTCGCCGCGCGGGCCGATGCGCACGGGCCAGTAGCGGATCGCCCCGCCCACGGCGTCGAACTCGTCGCGCGCAAGCAGGCACAGCTCGGCCACCGGCTCGACGCCTTCGCGCAGCCGGTAGGAGCTCAGCGCCGTGCGGCCCGGCGCGAAGGCCAGATCGTAGAGCCACTCGACCTCGGGCCGGTCCTTCGGCCGCTCCTGCATCAGACGGAACATGCGCCCCCCGCTTCCGGCGCGCGGAAAGGCGCGCCGAAGCGGCGAGGTATCACGCGCTTCGCGCTTCCGTCCAGCGCCGGACTTGCTACAACCCCGGCAAGCCTTGCAGCCAAGGAGACCGCCCATGCGCTACAGACCCGCCGACGGCCACGGCCTGCCGCACGACCCGTTCAAGGCCATCGTCGCGCCCCGGCCGATCGGCTGGATATCGACCGTGGACGAGGAAGGGCGCGCGAATCTGGCGCCCTACAGCTTCTTCAACGCCGTGGCCGACCGCCCGCCGGTGGTGATGTATTCGACCACCGGCCGCAAGCTGGGCCTGGACGAGCGCAAGGACAGCCTGGCCAACATCCGCCGCACGGGCGAGTTCGTGGTCAACCTGACCTCGTGGGATCTGCGCGAGCAGATGAACGCCACCTCGGCCCATCTGCCCCATGGCGAGGACGAATTCCTCGCCGCCGGGCTGGAGAAGGCTCCAAGCGTCGAGGTCGCGCCCCCGCGCGTGGCGGCCGCGCCCGCCGCGCTCGAATGCCGCCTGCTGCAGGAGGTCGCGCTGCCCTGCTGGGACGAGACGGGCGAGAACGTGGTGGTGTTCGGCGAGGTGGTGCACATCCACATCCGCGACGACATGATCGTGGACGGGCGCTTCGACCTGACGCGCAGCCGCCCGCTGGCGCGCTGCGGCTATCAGGACTACGCGGTGGTCGAGCGCCTGTTCCAGATGCGCCGCCCCGGCCAGGGCGGCGGGCGCTGAACCGGGGCCGCGCGGCGCCTTGCCGCGCGATCCTGCAAGACCGCCCGTCGCGCCGCCCTCGCGGGGCCGCGATCGGCCGAACGGGCGCGTTCCGCGTTCCGCCCGCCGGCGGGCCGTCGCCGCATGAGCCGGGGGCTCCGGGCCCCGATGTCTCGCCCCGGGGCGCCGGGCGGGCCGCCTGTTCGCGCGGCGCCCTGGCGGCGCGGCGACGCGCATGGCCCGCGCGAGGCGCTTCGCTCCGCCGTCCGCCGGGCGCTTCGCTCCGCCGTCCGCCGGGCGCGGCGGCGCCGCGTCAGTCCGGCGCGGCGGGCGGCGGGTCGCCCGGCAGGGCGGCGCCGGGGTTCATGACGCCCGCCGGGTCCAGTGCGCGCTTGATCGCCGCCATCATGCGCAGCGCCGCCGGATCGCCGTAGCGGCGCAGATCGGCGGTCTTGAGCCGGCCGACTCCGTGCTCGGCGCTGAACGAGCCGCCCAGCTCGGCGATCAGGTCGTGGACCGTGCGCTGGATGCGCCCGCGCAGGCGCTCGTAGTCGCCGCGCGAGGCGCCCTTGGGCGGGAACACGTTGTAGTGCAGGTTTCCGTCGCCCAGATGGCCGAAGCAGTTGATGCGCAGCGCCGGATCGATGCGCCCGATCGCCTCGCGTCCCAGGGCGATGAAGCGCGCGATGCGCGAGAGCGGCGCCGAGACGTCGTGCGACGAGATCGCACCGACCTTGCGGTTCGCTTCGGGGATGGCCTCGCGCACGCGCCAGAGCTGCGCGCGTTGGGCCTCGGATTCGGCCAGAACGCCGTCCGCCGCCAGCCCGCGCTCGACCGCCTCGGCCAGCGCCGCCTCGAGCCGGGGGCGCTGGGCCGAGCCGGCCGGCCCCGACACCTCGGCCAGAACGGCCCATTCGGGCGGCGGGGTCATGGGCTGGCGCAGGTCGGGCAGGCGCTCGGCCAGAAAGTCCATGCCCGTGCGGTGCATCAGCTCGAAGGCGGTGAGCTGCTCGGCGAAGGCGCCGCGCAGCAGGTGCAGCAGCGCCAGCGCCGTCTCGGGCGAGGGCGTGCCCAGCCAGGCGGCGGCGCGTTCGGCCGGGCGCGGGAACAGGCGCAGCGCCGCGGCGGTGATGACGCCCAGCGTGCCCTCCGAGCCGATGAGCAGGTGCCGCAGGTCGTATCCGGCGTTGTCCTTGCGCAGCAGCTTGAGCCCGCGCAGCACCGAGCCGTCGGGCAGCGCCGCCTCGATCCCCAGCGTCAGGTCGCGCGCATTGCCATAGCGCAGCACGTTGACCCCGCCCGCATTCGTCGCCAGCAGCCCGCCGATCCGCGCCGAGCCCTCCGAGGCCAGCGACAGCGGAAACAGCCTGTCCGCCGCCTCGGCCGCCGCCTGGGCGTCGGCCAGGATCACGCCGGCCTCGACGATCATGGCGTCGTCCTCGGGCGAAACCTGGCGGATGCGGTTCATGCGATCGACCGACAGCACCACCGGGGCCGGCTCGGGCGCCATGCCCTGCGGCGCCAGCTGCCCGCCGACAAGCCCGGTGCCGCCGGCATGGGGCACCACGGGCACGCGCGCCTCGGCGCACAGGCGCAGGATGCGGGCGGTCTGTTCGGCATCGGCGGGGCGGGCGATCAGCGCGGCGCGGCCGGTCAGACGGTCGCGCGGCTCGCGCAGCCAGGGCGCGGCGTCGGGGCCTTCGCGCACGCCTTCGGGGCCAAGCAGGGCGCGCAGGGCGTTCAGCAAGGCCTCGTCGGCCTCGCGCAGGCGGGGCTCGCCCGGCGGGGCCGGGGCGCGGTCGGGGTCCGGTGTGGATTGGGGCGTGGATTGGGGCGTTGTTTCGGGCGTCAAGACGGCGTCTCCGTTGGCGATGCGGCGGCGGGGGCGATGCGGCGCCATGGGGCGGGGGCGTCGAAAGCGCTGGCTCGGGCGTCCTGCGCGGGCGCGGCGCCTTGGGGGCGGCGCGCTCGGCGGCTCGCCGTCCCGGCGGACGGGCAGGGCGGGCGAGGCGGCCCGCGCCGGCGCGATCGCCCCGCCTCGGTCCCCGTCGCGCCGCGCACCTGCCGGGCGAACCCGCAACGCTTGGCGCCCTTGCTGCGTCCCGTCGGGTTCTTCCGGTCCGTTTCGGTTGTCGCGAGGCAGCCGTGACGCGCGGCCTCTGCCGGCGCCGCCTGCGCCCGTCCGGCGCGGGCGCCGAGCCGCCGTCGAGGCCACCGGCGCCGCGCGCTTCCTGCGCGGCGGTCCGGCGGGTTCTTCCACCCCGCGTCGGCGGCTGCGAGGTCGCCGTGAGGCGCCGCCTCCGCCGGCGCCGCCCGCGCCGGTCGGGCGCCGCAGACGCCATTCCATCGCCGGGCGATCCCGCATCGTTCGGCGCCCTTGCGGCGGCCCGGCGCGTTCTTCCGGCCCGTTTCGGCCGGTGCGGCCCAGCCTTGCGGCGCCGCATCCGCCGGCGCCGCCTGCGCCCGCCCGGCCCGGGCGCCGCGCCCCTGTCGGGGCGGCGCCGCGCGCCTGCCCCGCCTTGGCGGCGGTCCGGGCCGTTCCGGCGCCGCGCGCGGGCCTTCGCGCGGGCGGGCGGGGCGGTCAACGGGCGGGTCAAGGGGCAAGGCGGACGTCTCCTCGCGGGGCGGCGGCGCGGCGCAGGCGGTCGTTGATCGCCATGCCCAACCCGCGCTCGGGCACCGGGGCGACGGCGATGGTCCCGCCGCCGGCCAGTTCGCGATCCAGTGCGCGCAGCATGGCGAAAAGGTTGGCGGCGGCCTCGTCCAGATCGCCCGCGGGCGAAAGGTTGCGCGCCGGGCCGCGCACGCCCTCGGGATCGGGGCCGAAGCCCAGCCACGCTTCGCCGGGCGCGGGGGCGGCGGCGTTCAGCCGCAGCGTTGCGCGCGGCGCGTAGTGCGAGGCCAGCTGACCCGGCGCGTCCGGGCGGCCGGCGCGGGCCTCGCCGGCGGTGCGCGCGCGCGCCAGCGGCCGGCCAAGCGCGGCCTCGAGCGCCTCGAGCGGCACGCCGCCCGGCCGCAGCAGCACCGGCGCGTCGTCCTCGAAGCCGACGATGGCGCTTTCAAGCCCCACGGGGCAGGGGCCGCCGTCGAGGATGGCGTCGATGCGCCCCTCCAGCTCCTGCGCCACATGCGCCGCGGCGGTCGGGCTGACCGCCCCCGAGCGGTTGGCCGAGGGCGCCGCCGTCGGCACGCCCGCGGCGCGCAGCAGCGCCTGCGCCGTCGGATGGGCGGGGCAGCGCAGCGCCACCGTGGGCAGACCGGCCGAGACGGCCGGCGCGATTCCCGCCTCGGGGCGCAGGGGCAGCACCAGCGACAGCGGCCCGGGCCAGAACGCCCGCGCCAGCGCCAGCGCCGCGGCGTTGGGCGCGGCCAGGCGCCAGGCGGCGTCGGGGTCGGCGACATGGACGATCAGCGGGTTGAAGCCCGGCCGCCCCTTGGCCGCAAAGATCGCCTGCGCCGCGCGCTGGTCGCGCGCGTCGGCGCCCAGGCCGTAGACGGTCTCGGTCGGGAAGGCCACCAGCGCGCCCGCGCGCAGCAGCTCGGCCGCGCGCGCGATGCCGGCGGGGTCGGCGGAAAGGATCTGCGTGCGGCGCCCGGTCATGCGTCCTCGCTTGGCGCGCGGGGCGCGCCCTCTTGTTCCTCTTGCGCTGCGGCGCGGCGCAACCTAACGTTCGCGTCAACCGCGGCCGGCCCCGCCGCCGCATCCGACAGATAACCTTTCCGCGCGCGCCGGGAAACCGCCGGCGCCGCCGCATGGGAGACCGAGCATGACCTACACCGCCCCCGTCCGCGAGATCGCCTTCTGCCTCGACCACGTGGTCGGCGCCGGGCGCCTTGCGCGCACCGACCGCTACGCCGACGCCACGGATGACGCGCGCGACGCCATCCTGACCGAGGCCGCGCGGCTGTGCGAGCAGGTGCTGGCGCCGCTCAACATCGTCTCGGACCGCCAGGGCGCGGTGCTGGAGAACGGCGTCGTGCGCACCACGCCCGGCTTTCGCGAGGCCTACAAGGCCATCGCCGAAGGCGGCTGGGTGGGCATCTCGGCCGATCCCGAGTTCGGCGGCATGGGGCTGCCCATGACCTTCACCACCGCGGTGAACGAGATGATGTCCTCGGCCTGCCTGTCGCTGGGGCTGTGCCCGCTGCTGAGCCAGGGGCAGATCGAGGCGCTCGAGAATCACGCCTCGGACGAGATCAAGGCGCTGTATCTGCCGCGGCTGATCTCGGGCGAGTGGACCGGCACCATGAACCTGACCGAGCCCTCGGCCGGCTCGGACGTGGGCGCGCTGCGCTCGCGCGCCGAGCCCGACGGCCAGGGGACCTGGCGCGTCACCGGGCAGAAGATCTTCATCTCGTGGGGCGATCACGACGTGGCCGAGAACGTGGTGCACCTGGTTCTTGCGCGACTGCCCGGCGCGCCGGCGGGGACCAAGGGCATCTCGCTCTTCCTCGTGCCCAAGTTCATCCCCGACGAGAACGGCGCCCCCGGCCAGGCCAATTCGCTGCGCGTGGTCAGCCTCGAGCACAAGATGGGCCTGCACGGCTCGCCCACCGCTGTGATGGAGTTCGACGGCGCGCGCGGCTGGATGATCGGTCCCGAGAACGGCGGCATGGCCTGCATGTTCACCATGATGAACAACGCCCGCCTCGGCGTGGGCGTTCAGGGGCTGGGCGTGGCCGAAGCCGCCTATCAGAAGGCGCTGGCCTATGCGCGCGAGCGGCGCCAGGGCCGCACGCCGATCGGCGACGGCAACGGCGCCATCGTCGACCACGCCGATGTGCGGCGGATGCTGCTGCGCATGAAGACGCTGACCGAGGCGGCGCGCGCCATCTGCCTCGACACCGCCTTCAGCACCGACATGGCGCGCGCGCTGAGCGGCGACGAGGCCGCGGCCTGGAAGGCCCGCGCCGCCTTCCTGACGCCCATCGCCAAGGCCTTCGGCACCGATGTCGGCAACGAGGTCGCCTACGAGGGCGTGCAGGTCCATGGCGGCATGGGCTACATCGAAGAGACCGGCGCCGCCCAGTTCAGCCGCGACGTGCGCGTGACGGCGATCTACGAGGGCACGAACGGCATCCAGGCCATGGACCTGACCGGGCGCAAGATGATGGACGGCGGCGCCGCCGCGCGCGCCCTGCTGGCCGAGCTGCGCGCGGTGGACGAGCCCACCGGGCGCCTTGGCCGCGCTGTCGATGCGCTTGCGCGCGCGACGGACTGGATGCTGGACAACCAGCCCAACGACCGCTTCGCCGGCGCCGTGCCCTATCTGCGCATGTGGGGCCTGACCCTGGGCGCGGCGGCGCTGGTCAAGGGGGCGGCCGCCGCCTCGGGCGACGACGCGCGCCGCCGCGCCGCGCTGGCGGACTGGTTCCTGCGCGCCGAGCTGTCGGCGGTGCCCGGCCTGGCCGAGGCCGCCTGCACCGGGGCCGCGCCGCTTTATGCGCTGTCGGCCGACGATCTCGCGGCATGAGGGACGAAGAGAGCGCCGAACTGGCCGACGCCGGGCTCGAGCCCGAAACGGGCTCGGCCCCGGGCGTGCGCCATCCCTTCGAGACCCCGCCCGCGCCGGGCGAGGTCATCGAGGTCGCGCCGGGCGTGCTGTGGGCGCGCATGCCGCTGCCCATGCGGCTCGACCATGTCAACGTCTATGCGCTGGACGACGGCGACGGCTGGACGGTGGTCGACGCCGGCTTTCGCGGCGCCGTCGCGCGCGAGGCGTGGAGCGCGCTGCTGGACGGCCCCCTGGCCGGGCGTCCGCTGCGGCGCGTGGTCGTCACCCATCACCACCCGGACCACATCGGCATGGCTGGCTGGCTGATGCGCCGCACGGGGGCCGAGCTGTGGACCACGCGCACCGCCTATCTTTACGCGCGGATGCTGCAGCTCGACCATCACGACCTGCCCCCGCCCGAGAACGTGCGCCACATGATCCGCTGCGGCGCGCCGGCCGAGGTGCTCGAGCGTTACCGCAGCGCGCCGCCCTTCAACTTCTCGCGCACGGTCGAGCCGCTGCCCATCGGCTTTCGCCGCATCCAGGACGGCGAGCGCGTGGCCATGGGCGGGCGGCGCTGGATCGTGCGCGTGGGCGCGGGCCATGCGCCCGAGCACGCCACCTTCTGGTCCGAGGACGACGCGCTGGTCCTGACCGGGGATCAGATCATTCCGGGCATTTCCTCGAACCTGTCGGTCTTCGCCATGGAGCCCGACGCCGACCCGGTGGGCGAATGGCTGGAAAGCTGCGAGCGGCTGCGCCGGCACGCGCGCGAAGAGCATTTCGGCCTGCCGGGGCACAAGCTGCCCTTCACCGGCCTGCCGGCGCGGCTGGGGCAGCTGATCGACAACCACCACGCCGCGCTCGAGCGGCTGCGGCCGCATCTGGCGCGCCCGCGCGCGGCGGCCGAATGCTTCATGCCGATCTTCCGGCGCGAGATCGAACCCGAGGTCTACGGCCTGGCGCTGTCCGAGGCGCTGGCCCACCTCAACCACCTCTGGCGCATCGGCGAGGCCGAGCGCGTCGAGGGGGCCGACGGCGTCTGGCGCTATCGGCTGAAAACCTGATCCGCCGCGGGCGGAGCGAAACGAAAGGATGCGACAATGGGCGCGCTGAGCGGAAGAACCGTCTTCATGTCGGGGGGCAGCCGCGGCATCGGTCTGGCCATCGCCAAGGCCTGCGCCGCGCAGGGGGCGAACGTGGCCATCGCCGCCAAGACGGCCGAGCCGAACCCCAAGCTGCCGGGCACGGTCTACACCGCGGCCGAAGAGATCGAGGCCGCCGGCGGCAAGGCGCTGCCGCTGATCTGCGACATCCGCGACGAGGCGCAGGTGCTGGACGCGGTCGAGAAGACCGCCAGCGCCTTCGGCGGCATCGACATCGTGGTCAACAACGCCTCGGCCATCCAGCTGACCAACACCGAGATGACCGAGGTCAAGCGCTATGACCTGATGACCGGCATCAACAGCCGCGGAACCTTCGTGGTCACGCGCAGCTGCCTGCCGCATCTGAAGAAGTCGGATCACGCGCGCATCCTGACCCTGTCGCCGCCGCTGGACTTCAACCCGATCTGGTTCCGCGGCCATGCCGCCTACTCGCTGGCCAAATACGGCATGTCGATCCTGACCATGGCCTGGTCCGAAGAGTTCAAGGGCCGCATCGCCGCCAACTGCCTGTGGCCCCGCACCACCATCGACACCGCCGCGGTGCGCAACCTGCTGGGCGGAGAAAAGATGGCCAGCGAATCGCGCACGCCGCAGATCATGGGCGACGCGGCCGCGGCCATGCTGGCCAAGCCGGTGGACTTCACCGGCTGGTGTTGCCTTGACGATCTGGTGCTGGCCGCCGAGGGCGTGACCGATTTCGACAAATACGCCGTCACGCCGGGCGCCAAGCTGCAGCTGGACTTCTTCTTCCCCCACGATGCGCCCGCCCCGCACGAGGCGAACGGCATGGTCGGCTGGCGCTGGCCGCATCTGTGAGGTCAGAAAACCGTTGCAACCGCCCGCGCCCCGCGGCTAGGCAATGTCACGAGCCTCTGGCGGCCGCGAAATCGAAGAGGGATGAACGCAGATGAGCGAGCAAGACACCGGCATTGTGGACATTCGCGAGCGCGAAGAAACCTTCCAGGCCTTCGTGCGCATGAGCGCGCGGGTCGCGGGGCTGGCGATCCTGGTGCTGATCTTCATCGCGCTCGTCAACGCCTGAACGCCGGGCGAGGATGACGTTCCGACGCGCGCGGCCCCGGCCGCGCGCGTCTTGCGTTCAGCGCATCCGCCGCAGGTTGCGGCGCAGCTGCGCCGCCTCGCGGGCGCGGCCCTTGGCTTCGTAATAGCGCAGAACCTGGCGGCGCAGCTTGGCCGTGCGGCGCAGATACTCGGCCTCGGCCACGCGGCCGCCGGCCGCGCCCATGCGCCGGGCCGCGGCGATCAGCCTGGCTTCGCGCTCGGAGCTGCGCGGGTGCGAGGACAGGAAGAAATTCGCCAGGTCCGATTGCTCGCCATAGATGCGGCGCAGAACCTCGAACGAGCGCGCGCCCTCGACCACGTCATACCCCGCCGCGGCGGCGTAGCGCAGGCCGACCAGGTCGGCGTCCTCTTCCTGCGTGCGCGAGAAAGCGTTGTAGGCGACGCTCTGCACGCCGCCGGCGGCAAGGCGGGTCAGCTCGGCCGGCGCGCCCAGCGCGCCCGCCAGAATCGCGCCGCCCGCCGCGGCCAGCCCGATGGCGGCGCCCGCGCGCTGGCCCGCGATCACATGGCCGCGGTCGATATGGGCGGCCTCGTGCGCCAGAACCATGGCCAGCTGGGCTTCGTTCTCCATCGCCGCGATCATGCCGGCGTTCACGAACACATGCCCGCCGCCGGGGGTGAAGGCGTTCACATCCGCGTCCTTGACGATATGCACCGTCAGCGGAACCGCGCCGGGCGGGCGGACGGCGGCGATGCGCGCGGCGATGGCGCGCACATAGCGGTTCAGCGCCGCGTCCTCGACCAGCTTGCCCTCGCGGCGCAGCTCGGCGGCGAGGCGCTCGGAAACCTCGGCCTGCTGGGCCAGCGCGGCGCGGCTGTTGGGCGCCGTGGGCGCGCAGGCGGCGTTGAATGACATGGCCGCGACAAGCAGGGCGGCGAAAAGGCGGCGCATCGGGCGGCTCCTGCGGCTGATTCGGTTTCGGACGGGCCGTGCGCTCATCCGATCAGGCCCGCGCGGCGAAAAAAAGGGCGCGCGGAAATGAAAACCCCCGACGGCGGCGCCCTCGGGGGTTTGACGAGTCGTCAGATACGGTCGCCGCAATGCGGTCGGGCCGGATCGGGTCAGAGAAGACCTTCGCGCTGCGCCTTCTTGCGCGCGAGCTTGCGAGCGCGCCGAATCGCCTCGGCCTTCTCGCGCGCGCGCTTCACGGAGGGCTTCTCATAGTGCTGCCGGAGCTTCATCTCACGGAACACGCCCTCGCGCTGCAGCTTCTTCTTCAGGGCCCGAAGCGCCTGATCGACATTGTTGTCGCGAACCATCACCTGCACTGACTTCACCACCTTTCAAGCTGTTGGGATCGCAGGAGCGCGCTATATATCAATCTCTGCGCGGCCTGTCCACATGCCGCGCGCGCCCGCCGCGCGCGCTGGGCGGCGGGTCGGCAAGCGATCGATGGGAGGATGCGATGACCGTGCACGACATGCAAGCCGGAGCCGAAGCCGGGCCGAGCCGGGCGGACGAGCATGCCCAGGGCGCCGGTCACGCGCCGGCGGATGCGGCCGCGCAGACCGCCGACGAGGCGCTGCGCGAGCGGCTGGTCGAGGCGATGCTGACCCATGTGCCCTTCGACGGCTGGAGCCGCGCGGCCATCGACGCCGCCGCGGCCGAGCTGGGCGTGGACCCCGCGCAGGCGCGGCGCCTGTTCCCGCGCGGCGGCGTCGATGCGGCGCTGGCCTTTCACCGGCGCGGCGACCGGCTGATGGCCGAGCGCCTGGCCCATGCGCCGCTGGGCTCGATGCGCGTGCGTGATCGCATCGCATTCGCCATCCGCGCCCGCATCGAGGCCGTCGCCCCCCATCGCGAGGCCGTGCGCCGCGCCGCCGCCCTGCTGGCGCTGCCGATTCACGCCCCGGACGCGGCGCGCGCGCTGTGGGGCACGGCGGACGCCATATGGCGCGCGGTGGGCGACGATTCGCAGGATGTGAACTGGTATACCAAGCGCGCCACCCTGGCGGCGGTCTACTCGGCGGCGGTGCTCTACTGGCTGGCGGATGAAAGCCCGGGATGGGTCGAGACCTGGAACTTCATCGACCGGCGCATCGAGGATGTGATGCGCATCGAGCGCGCCAAGGCCGCCTTCCGCGCCAATCCGCTGGGGCGGGCGTTCCTGCGCGGGCCGGGACGGCTGCTCGAGGCGGTGCGCGCGCCCGGCGCCGGCGGGCCGCCGCATGGGGCGCCCGATCCCTCGGGCCCGGCGCCCGCCGGCGCCGATGCGGCCGGGTCTGCGCCCGCCGGCCCCGGACCGCGGCGGGGCTCGGGCGGCTGACCCGCGCGCAGGCCAGCCCGCCCGACCCCGACGGGCCGGGCTTTTACGCCGCGCTGCCCGCGGCCGACCGCTTCGATCGCCTGGCGGACCCGGCCGCCTACCGTCCGCTGCCCGAGGGCTGGGTCGTGGGCGTGGCCGACGTGGTCGGCTCGACCGAGCTGATCGCGCGCGGACGCTACAAGGCCGTCAACATGGTCGGCGCCGCCGTGATCGCGGCCATGAGCAACGCGCTTGGCCGCCGGCCCTTTCCCTATGTCTTCGGCGGCGACGGCGCCGGCTTCGCCGTCTGGCCCGAGGCCGCCGACGCCGCGCGCCGCGCGCTGACCGGGGCGCGGCGCTGGGCGCGCGAGGAATTCGGGATCGAGCTGCGCGTGGCGCTCGTTCCCGCGGCGCAGATCCGCGCCGCCGGGCGCGATGTGCTGGTTGCGCGGCACAGGGCGTCCGAGGCGGTGGACTACGCCATGTTCTCGGGCGGCGGCCTGGCCTGGGCCGAGGCGCAGATGAAGGCGGGCCGCTTTCTCTTGCCCGAGCCGGCCCCGGAGGCGAGCCCCGACGCGCCGCCCGACCTGTCGGGGCTGTCCTGCCGCTGGGCGCATCTGCCCGCGCGCAACGGCGCGGTGGTCTCGCTGGTGCTGGTTCCGCGCCCCGAGGCCGACCCCGCTTCCGTGGCGCGCGTGATGCGCGCCGTGATCGCGCTGGCCCGGAGGCTCGAGAACGGCGGCAACCCGGCGCCGCCCGAGGGGCCCGCCCTGGCCTGGCCGCCGGCGGGGCTGGCGCTTGAGGTGCGGGCGCGCGGGCGGCGGGGCGCCCGGCTGGCCGCCTGGCTCGGCGCCTTGTCCGAGAGCCTGCTGGTGTGGCTGCTGCTGCGCACGGGGCTGACGCTGGGCCGGTTCGACGCCCGCCGCTACCGGCGCGAGATCGCCCGCAACGCCGATTTCCGCAAGATCGACGACGGGTTGAAGATGACCATCGACTGCGATCCGCGCACCGAGGCGCGCCTGACGCGGCTGCTGGAGCGGGCCGAGCGCGCGGGGCTGATCCGCTACGGCCTGTCGCGCCAGAGCGAGGCGATGATCACCTGCATCGTGCCCTCGGCCATGACGGCGGACCATGTGCACTTCATCGACGGCGCCGGGGGCGGCTACGCCAGGGCGGCGTCGCGCATCAAGGCCGCGCGCGCGGGCCCAGACGGGTGACGTGCCCCATCTTGCGCCCCGGCCGCGCCGCGCCCTTGCCGTAAAGGTGCAGCCCGGCGCGCGGATCGGCGGCGATCTCGCGCCATTCGTCGGCTTCCGCGCCGATGAGGTTGCGCATCTCGGCGTCGGAATGGCGCGCGCCGTCGCCGATGGGCCAGCCGCAGATCGCGCGGATGTGCTGCTGGAACTGGTCGATGACGCAGGCCTCGATGGTCCAGTGGCCGGTGTTGTGCACGCGCGGGGCGAATTCGTTGACCACCAGGCCCTGATCGGTCTCGAACAGCTCGACCCCGATCACGCCGACATAGTCCAGCGCGTTCAGCAGCCGCCCCGTCGCCAGCACGGCCTCGGCGCGGGCGGCCGGCGGAATGTCGCCGGGCACGCGGGTGCGGCGCAGGATGCCGTCGCGGTGCTCGTTCTCGCCGGGATCGAAGCAGGCCACCGCCCCGTCCAGCCCGCGCGCGCCGATCACGCTCAGCTCGCGGCGGAAGGGCGCCACGGCTTCGAGGATGGCCGGCGCGCCCTCGAGCGCGGCCAGCGCCGCCTCGGCATCGGCGGGGTCCGAGATGCGCACTTGTCCCTTGCCGTCATAGCCGAAGCGCCGGGTCTTGAGGATGGCGGGCGCGCCGATGCGCGCCAGCGCCTCGTGCAGCTCGGCGGCCGAGGAGACGGCCGCGAAGGGCACGGTGCGCAGGCCGATCTGGTTGAGGAAGCGCTTTTCCTCGAGCCGGTCCTGCGAGACCTCGAGCGCGCGCGCCCCCGGGCGCACCGGCGCGTGCGGCGCGATGGCGCGCAGGGCGGCGGCGGGCACGTTCTCGAACTCGTAGGTGACCACGTCGACCGCGCGCGCGAAGGCGGCCAGGGCCTCGGCGTCGTCATAGGCGGCGCGGGTGCGCTCGGCGGCGACTTCGGCGGCGGGGGCGTGCTCTTCGGGGGCGAAGATGTGCACGCGCATCCCCAGCCGGGCGGCGGCGATGGCCAGCATGCGGCCCAGCTGGCCGCCGCCCAGGATGCCGATGCGCGATCCGGGGGGCAGGGGCGCGGCGGGCTCAGTCATCGGCGGGGTCCTCGGGCACGTCGGCGGCCATGCGCGCGCGCATGGCGTCCAGCCGCGCGGCCAGCTCGGGATCGGTCCCGGCCAGGATGGCCGCGGCCAGCAGCCCCGCATTGCGCGCCCCCGCCTCGCCGATGGCCAGCGTGCCGACGGGGATGCCGGCGGGCATCTGCACGATCGACAACAGGCTGTCCATGCCCGACAGCGCCTGGCTGCGCACGGGCACGCCCAGCACCGGCACGCGGGTCTTGGCCGCCAGCATGCCGGGCAGATGCGCCGCCCCGCCGGCGCCGGCGATGATGACGCGAAGGCCGCGCGCGGCGGCCTCTTCGGCGTAGCGGAACAGGCGGTCGGGGGTGCGATGAGCCGAGACCACGCGCGCCTCGTGCGCAACGCCCAGCTCTTCAAGCGCCTCGACGGCGCGCTTCATGGTGGGCCAGTCGCTTCGGCTGCCCATGACGACGCCCACAAGCGGCTGCGTCATTGCGTCTCCTCCGGCTTTGGGCGGGGCGCGGGGCCCGCCCGAGGCGCGGGGCCGGCGGCTCCGGTCCCGGTCGGCACGCACTATACCGGCGCGGCGCGCGCCGTAAAGGCGCCGCGCGGGCGCTCAGGCGATGATGTCGGGGGTGAGCAGGTCCTCGATGCGGGCGATCTCGTCGCGCAGGGCCAGCTTGCGCTTCTTGAGCCGCCGGATCGCCAGCATGTCGGGCGCGGGGCGCGCGTGCATGGCCTCGATGGCGGCGTCCAGG
Source organism: Oceanicella actignis (assembly GCF_900111545.1). NCBI lineage: Bacteria > Pseudomonadati > Pseudomonadota > Alphaproteobacteria > Rhodobacterales > Paracoccaceae > Oceanicella > Oceanicella actignis. Next base: position 154,012 of record NZ_FOHL01000001.1, on the reverse strand, counting down.
TCGCGATGCTCGGCGCGCAGATGCGCCAGCTTGAGACGCAGGGTCTCTTCGGGGGTCATCACATGCACGCTTGCGGACCTGCCTTCATGTGGAGCGCGGCCCGCGCGGGACCGCCGTAAGCGAACGGTCCGGGGGCCAGGCCCCGTTCCGCCTTCGATCCTATCCGATCTCGCGCGCCCCGCAACCCCGCCCCTGAACCCCGCCTCTGAACCTCGCCCGCGGTCCCGCCGCGCGGGGCGGCGAATGGCGGGCAGGGCCGGCGCCCCGCGGCGTCCGCCCTGCGCGCGCCCCGAACGCCGCGCCCCGAACGCCGCGCCCCGAACGCCGCGCCCCGAACGCCGCGCGCCGTCCGCGCGGGCATTTTGCCGGCCCCGTCCCGCGCGCGGGGGCATGCTGTGGGGGCGCGGGCTGGTGGCGCGGGCCGACCCCCGTCTCGCGCGCGCGGGGGGGCATGATGACGCGCTCCGACTTTCGGCATGTCGTGCAGCCCCCATTCCCGCGCGCGGGGGCATGATGCGGGCCACGCCGCGACCATCGCGCCCCAATGGCCCGTGCTGCGCGCGCGGGGGGATGATCGCCTCGTTAGCGCCCAGCGCCTCATGCGCAGTTGCCGCCGCTTGCGCGCGGGCGATCGTCCAGCGCCGTCACGCTGTCGATGACAAGCGTCCCCGCCCCCTTGCGCGCGCGGGCGATCGGATGCGGCGCGCGGTCCGGCGGGGGTGCAGGCGCCCGCCCCCTTGCGCGGGCGATCGCCAGCCCGGCGACCATCGCGCGGATCGCATCCCCGCCGCCTCGCGCGCGGCGAAGGCCGCGTCGGCGCGCGCCGCCCGTTGGGGTCCGAGGCCGAACGCGCCCGCGCTCATGCGCCGGGCGGCCGCCCAGCCGTGCAGGCGATCGGCCGCCGGCATGGCCGCCGCGCGCGCCGCCGCCGCGCAGCGCGCGCGCGCAACACCTGGCGGCCTTCTGCGCCGCAAGCGCGGCCGGCGGTTGCCCCCCGGCCCGGCGGCCACTATGTGAGCGCCATGAAACAGGCCCTGACCGACCTTCGCCGCAAGCTGCGCCGCCGCCCGTTGGCGGCGGTTGTGCGTCTGAGCGGGCCCATCGGCCCCTCGGGGCGCCTGGGGCGCGCGCTCAGCGACCAGAGCGTCGCGCCGGCCATCGAGGCTGCCTTCGCCGCCCGTCCCGACGCGGTTGCGCTGGCGATCAACTCGCCCGGCGGCGCGGCGGCGCAGTCGGCCATGATCGCGGCGCGCATCCGCCGGCTCGCCGACCGGCACGAGGTTCCCGTCCTTGCGTTCTGCGAGGACGTCGCCGCCTCGGGCGGATACTGGATCGCCTGCGCCGCCGACGAGATCTACGCCGACGCCGCGTCGATCGTGGGCTCGATCGGCGTCATCTGGGCCGGCTTCGGCCTGCACGAACTGATCGCCCGCCATGGCGTCGAGCGCCGCGTTCATGCGGCGGGCGAGCGCAAGGCGATGCTGGACATGTTCCGCCCCGAGGATCCCGAGGACGTCGCCCGTCTGCGCCGTATGCAGGACGCCATCCACGCCGCCTTCATCGAGCATGTGCGCGCGCGCCGCGGCGCGCGGCTGACCGAGCGCGCGCGCTTCGACGGTTCGGTCTGGGTGGGCGCCGAGGCTATCGGAACCGGTCTGATCGACGGTCTCGGCCATCTTGAGCCGGTGCTGCGCGCGCGCCTGGGCGACAGTGTGCGCTTCGTCGAGTTCGGTGCGCGCAAGGGGCTGGCCGCGCGCCTCATGGGCGCCGGCGCGGGGGCGGCGCTGGGGTCGGATCTGGCGCAGGGCGTGGCCGAGGGCGCCGAGGCGCGCGCGCTCTGGGCGCAATGGGGGATCTAGGCGATGTTGCCCAAGCTGGCGGTTCTTTTCCTGGTGGGCATGGCGATCGCCGCCCTGTTCCTGGCCTCGCCGCGGCGCGGTCGGGGCAAGAAGGGCGGCGGGGACCGGATCAAGGCCGCCGCGCGCTGCCCCGAATGCGGGGCGTGGATCGTCGAGGGCGCCCGCTGCCCCTGCGGCGGCAAGGACAAGGGCTGAGCGTCGGCGCCGGGCGCCGCGCAGGAGGAATTCGATGATCGATCTCGTCTTGGTGTTCGCCGGCTTGGCGCTGCTGATGGGCGCGGGCGACGCGCTGGTGCGGGGCGCGGTGGCGCTGTCGCTGCGGCTGGGGGTGCCGGCGCTGCTGATCGGGCTGACCGTGATCGCCTTCGGCACCTCGGCGCCCGAGCTGCTGGTCTCGATCGAGGCGGCGCTGGCCGGGGCGCCGGGCATCGCGCTGGGCAACGTGGTGGGCTCGAACATCGCCAACGTGCTGCTGGTGCTGGGCGCGCCGGCGTTGATCTCGACGGTGGACGGGCGCGACTGCAAGGGCGGCCGCAGCTACTGGCAGATGATCGCGGCGTCGGTGCTCTTCATCGCGCTGTGCCTGATCGGGCCGCTGGGCTGGGCGCATGGCGCGGCGCTGCTGGCGCTGCTGGGCTACGTTCTGTTCGACGGCTACCGCGCGGCGCGCGCGGCGCGCGCGGGCGATGGGTGCGACCCGTTGCTCGAGGAGCTGGAAGAGCTCGAGGACGTGGACCCCTCGATGGCGGGGTGGAAGATCGCCGCGCTTCTGGCCGTCGGGCTGATCGGGCTGCCCGTGGGCGCGCATCTGCTGATCGACGGCGCGCGCGCGCTGGCGCGCGAGGCGGGCGTGTCCGAGGCGGCCATCGGGCTGACGCTGGTGGCGGCGGGCACCTCGCTGCCCGAACTGGCGACCACCGTCGCCGCCGCGCTGCGCCGGCAGGCGGACGTGGCCATCGGGAACGTGGTCGGCTCGAACATCTTCAACCTGGCGGCCATCATGGGCATCGCCAGCTTCTTCGGGCCGCTCGACGTGCCGGGGCAGATGCTGCGCGTGGATCTGTGGATCATGCTGGGCTGCGCGGCGGCGCTGGCGCCCTTCGTGCTGGGGCCGTTCCGCATGACGCGGCCCGTTGGCGCGGCGCTGCTGGCGGCCTATGTCGCCTATGCGTGGCTGGTCCTGAAGGTGTGAGGGGGGCGAAGCATGGGCGTTGGCGCGGGAGCGGCGCTGGTCACCGGCGCGGCGCGCAGGTTGGGCCGGGCGATGGCGATGGACCTGGCGCGTCAGGGCTGGTCGGTGGCGATCCACTACGCCACGGCCGAGGACGAGGCCCGCGACGCCGTGAACGAGGCGCTGCGCCTGGGCGCCCCGCGCGCCGCCGCGCTGCAGGCCGATCTGTGCGACGAGGCCCAGACCGCCGGTCTTGTCGCCCGCGCCGCGCAGGCGCTGGGCGCGCCGCTGTCGCTGCTGGTCAACAACGCCTCGATCTTCGAATATGACCGCCTCGAGACCGCCGACCGGCGCAGCTGGGATCGGCACATGGAATCGAACCTGCGCGCGCCTTTCCGGCTGACGCAGGACTTCGCCGCCCAGGCCCCGGAACCGGAGCGCGACGAGGAAGGGCGCCCCCGCGCCGCCGCCTACGTGGTCAACATGATCGACCAGCGCGTGTGGAAGCCGACGCCCGAGTTCATCACCTACTCGATCGCCAAGCACGGGCTGTGGGCGGCGACGCGGATGCTGGCGCAGGCGCTGGCGCCGCGGATCCGCGTCAACGCCATAGGACCGGGCCCCACCCTGCGCGGCGCGCGCCAGTCGCAAGAGCATTTCGACCGCCAGCGCGACGCCGTGCCGCTGGGGCGCGGCGCCTCGCCGGGCGAGATCTGCGCCGCCCTGCGCTACATCCTGTCGGCCGACGCGATGACGGGGCAGATGATCGCCCTGGACGGCGGTCAGCACCTGGCCTGGCGCACGCCCGACGTGCTCGGAATCGAGTGACCCGGGATTCGCCCCGCCAACCGCCGATCCGACGCGCTCGTCAAGGGGGGCGCGGCGCCCTTGCGGCAAGGTTTTCCACTTGACTGCGCGTGGCCGCCGATCTGTCACGATTCTGCCAAGGAAACCATTTCTTTACCAACGTGAATAGGAAATAGATTTGAAAACAATGACTTGACCCGTTGCACAATTTTTGTGCAAGGTGATGAAACCCCTTCCAGACAAGGGGGAAATCGCGTTCCTCAGATTTTCTCTACAGACTTATCCACAGGAATCGTGGACAGCTTGAGAAACCCCGCTCCGCAGCTTTCGGCACGCTCTTCGAGGACCCCATGACCCCCCCGCAGGACAAGGGCCGCGACGCCCCCGAAACGACGCCCGAGTCGATCCCCGGGACGATCCCCGAGACGGCGCCCGAAGCGCGCGAAACCTGCGGCGACGCGCCCCCCGACGCATCCCCCGAAGCGCCCCCCGAAGCGCCCGCAGGCGCCTTGCCCGAGGCCTTCGAGGAAGAGGGCGCCGCCCCGGCCCCCGCGCGCGGCGCCGAGGTCATCCGCAGCTATCTGAGCCGCCTGCCGCGCCGGCCCGGCGTCTACCGGATGCTCGACGCCAAGGGGCAGGTGCTTTACGTCGGCAAGGCGCGCGATCTGCGCCGGCGCGTGTCGAGCTATGCGCGCGCCTCGGGGCATACGGCGCGCATCGGGCGCATGGTGGCGGCCACCGCCTCGATGATGTTCCTGACCACCGAGACCGAGGCCGAGGCGCTGCTGCTGGAGCAGAACCTCATCAAGCAGCTCAAGCCGCGCTACAACGTGCTGCTGCGCGACGACAAGAGCTTTCCGCACATCCTCGTCACCGACCATCCCTTCGCGCAGATCCGCAAGCATCGCGGCGCGCGGCGCGCCGGCGGGCGCTATTTCGGCCCCTTCGCGGCGGCCTCGGCGGTGGACCGCACGCTCAAGCAGCTGCAGCGCGTGTTCCAGCTGCGCACCTGCGAGGATTCGGTGTTCGAGAACCGCACCCGCCCGTGCCTGCTGCACCAGATCAAGCGCTGCTCGGCGCCGTGCGTGGGGCGCATCTCGGAACGCGACTACGCCGCCTCGGTCGAGGATGCGGTGCGCTTCCTGTCGGGCCGCAGCACCCAGGTGCAGGAGGAGCTGGCCGCGCAGATGGCCCAGGCCTCGGCGGCGCTGGAGTTCGAGCGCGCCGCCGCGCTGCGCGACCGCATCCTGGCGCTGACCCAGGTCCAGGCGACGCAGGGGGTGAACCCCGAAACGGTCGAGGAAGCCGACGTCGTCGCCCTGCATGAAGAGGCCGGGCAGGCCTGCGTGCAGGTGTTCTTCTTTCGCGCGCATCAGAACTGGGGCAACCGCGCCTATTTTCCGCGCACGGGGGCGGGCGCCTCGGCCGAAGAGATCATGGAGGCCTTCCTGGCCCAGTTCTACGCCGACAAGACGCCCGCGCGGCTGGTGCTGACCTCGCACGCGCCGGCCAACGCCGACCTTCTGCGCGAGGCCCTGCGCGCGCGCCGCGGCGGGGCGGTCGAGCTGTCGGTCCCGCGCCGGGGCGAGAAGCGCGCGCTGGTCGATCAGGCGCTGCGCAACGCGCGCGAAAGCCTGGCCCGCCGGCTGGCCGAGGGGGCGGCGCAGGAGCGCCTGCTCGAAGCCCTGGCCGAGGCGTTCGGCCTGCCCCGGCCGCCGCGCCGCATCGAGGTCTACGACAACTCGCACATCCAGGGATCGGACGCGATCGGGGCGATGATCGTGGCCGGTCCCGAGGGGTTCGAGAAGTCGCGCTACCGCAAGTTCAACATCAAGCCCGGCGAGCTGACCCCCGGCGACGATTTCGCCATGATGCGCCAGGTGCTCGAGCGGCGCTTCGCCCGCCTGGTCCGCGAGGATCCCGCGCGCGGCAAGGACATGTGGCCCGACCTGGTGCTGATCGACGGCGGGGCGGGGCAGGTCTCGGCCGCGGCCGAGACGCTGGCGGCGCTGGGCGCGGGCGATCTGCCCGTCTTCGGCGTCGCCAAGGGCGAGGACCGCGACGCCGGCAAGGAGGTGTTCCACGCGCCGGGCCGGCGGCCCTTCGCGCTGCCGCACCGCTCGCCGGTGCTCTACTTCGTCCAGCGCCTGCGCGACGAGGCGCACCGCTTCGCCATCGGCACGCACCGCGCGCGGCGCGCGAAGTCGGCCATGGCCAACCCGCTCGACCAGATTCCCGGCGTGGGGCCCGCGCGCAAGCGCGCGCTGCTGGCGCATTTCGGCTCGGCCAAGGCGGTGACGCGCGCGGGGCTCAAGGATCTGAAGGCGGTCAAGGGCGTGTCCGAGGCGCTGGCCGAGACGATCTACGCCCATTTCCACCCCGAAGGCTGAGCGCGCCTGTTCCCCGGCCCCCTGCCGCGCTATCGTGGGCGGGCGCCGCGCCCGGCGCTCGGACGGCGGAGGGGCCATGACCACGAAGATTCACCCGGTGATCCTGTGCGGCGGTTCGGGCACGCGCCTCTGGCCGCTGTCGCGCAAGAGCTATCCCAAGCAGTTCGGCCGCGTCTTCGGCGAGCTGAGCCTGTTTCAGCGCACCGCCGCGCGGCTGTCGGGGCCGGACTTCGCGCCGCCCATGCTGCTGACCACCTCGGATTTCCGCTTCATCGTCGGCCAGCAGCTGACCGAAATGGGCATGGAGCCCGGCCGCATCCTGATCGAGCCGGCGGGCCGCAACACCGGCCCGGCCATCCTGGCGGCGGCGCTGGCGCTGCGCGACACGCCGCAGGCGCTGATGCTGGTCGCGCCCTCGGATCACCTCATCGCCGACGAAGAGGCCTTCCGCGCCGCGGTGCGCGCGGGCGCGGCGGCGGCGGCCGAGGGGCGGCTGGTGACCTTCGGCGTCGCGCCCGACCGCCCGGAAACCGGCTATGGCTATCTGGAGCTGGACGAGGCGGACGCCGACGGCCCCGTGCGCCCGCTGCGCCGCTTCGTCGAGAAGCCCGACGCCGAGACCGCCGCGCAGATGCTGGCCTCGGGGCGCTTCCTGTGGAACGCGGGCATCTTCCTGTTCTCGGTCGGCGCGGCGCTCGAGGCCTATCGCGCCCATGCGCCCGATCTGATCGCGCCGGTGCGCCGCGCGCTGGAGGAGGGGCGCGAGGATCTGGACTTCTTCCGCCTGGCCGAAGAGCCCTGGCTGGCCGCGCGCGACGTGTCGGTGGACTACGCCATCATGGAAAAGGCGGGCAACCTGGCCGTGGCGCCGCTGGGCGGCGGGTGGAACGATCTGGGCAGCTGGACCACCGTCTGGCGCGAGACCGGCCCCGACGCCGACGGCGTCGCGCTGAGCGGCGAGGCGACGGCCATCGACTGCCGCGACACGCTGCTGCGCTCGGAGAACGAGGGGGTGCGGCTGGTCGGCATCGGGCTTGAGAACATCGTCGCCGTCGCCACGCGCGACGCCGTTCTGGTGGCCGACATGGCCCAGTCCCAGCGCGTGCGCGAGGCGGTGGCCGCGCTCAAGGCCCAGGGCGCCGCGCAGGCCGAGGAGTTCCCCCGCTTTCACCGCCCCTGGGGCTGGTACGAGACCCTGGCCATGGGCGAGCGCTTCCAGGTCAAGGTGATCCAGGTGCGCCCGGGCGGCAAGCTGTCGCTGCAGTCGCACATGCACCGCTCCGAGCACTGGGTGGTGGTCGAGGGCACGGCGCGCGTGACCGTCGGCGCCGAAGAGCGCCTGCTGACCGAGAACGAGTCGGTCTACATCCCGCTCGGCGCCACGCACCGGCTCGAGAATCCGGGCAAGGTGCCGCTGCGTCTGATCGAGGTGCAATCGGGCCCCTATCTGGGCGAAGATGACATCATCCGTTACGAGGACATCTACGCCCGCGGCTGATTCGTTCCGGCGTTTGAAGAAAACCAAGCGCTTTCATCGCGTTGAGGTGTCATCAAAGGGTCATGGAAATGTGATCCAAGCGTCGCCGCCGGCAGTCAGGTTGCGCCTGAGCGGCGGAATCGGCCCAGGGGCCGCTCGCGCCGCCGGCAACCTTGGAAAGATGGAGCGATCCAGTGAAAGCCAACAGCACCCGCATCCTCGCCATGGCCGCGCTCGTCGCGGCGACGGCCGGCGCCGCCCAGGCCCGCGACCAGATCCGCGTCGTCGGCTCCTCGACGGTGTTCCCCTACAGCCAGGCCGTGGCCGAGGAATTCGCCAACGCCACCGGCGCCACGCCGCCCGTGGTGGAATCGACCGGCACCGGCGGCGGCTTCAAGATCTTCTGCCAGGGCGTGGGCGACGCCCATCCCGACGTGACCGGCGCCTCGCGCGCCATGAAGGCGTCGGAATACAAGCTGTGCCAGGAGCATGGCGTCACCGACGTCACCGAGGCGATGATCGGCTATGACGGACTGTCCATCGCCGTCTCGCGCGCCAACAAGGCCGACTGGGACCTGACCGAGACGCAGATCTTCCTGGCGCTGGCCGCGCAGGTTCCGGTGAACGGCGCCTGGGCCGACAACCCCTATCGCCGCTGGTCCGAGATCGACCCCTCGCTGCCGGACGTCGAGATCCTGGTCTACGGCCCGCCGCCGACCTCGGGCACGCGCGACGCCTTCGTCGAGCTGGCCATGCATGACGGCTGCAAGGCGCTGCCCTATGTGCAGGACCTCAAGGCCAAGATGGACGGCAAGGCGTTCAAGTCGTGGGTGAAGGAGAACTGCTCGCGCATGCGTCAGGACGGCCCCTTCATCGAGGCGGGCGAGAACGACAACCTCATCGTCCAGCGGCTCGAGGCCGATCCCGATGCGCTGGGCATCTTCGGCTACTCGTTCCTTTACGAGAACAACGATCGCCTCAAGGCCGTGAAGGTGGACGGCATCGAGCCGAACGAGCAGACCATCGCCGATTTCTCCTACGACATCGCGCGGCCGCTGTTCATCTACGTCAAGAACGCCCATCGCGGCGTGATCCCCGGCCTTGACGAGTTCCTGGCCGAATACGTCTCGGACAACGCCCTGGCCCCCGGCGGCTATCTGGAGGAGCGCGGCCTGACCCCGCTGCCCGACGATCTGCGCGCCAAGGTGCAGGAGGACGTGCTCAACGCCGTTCCCATGGCCGAGCCGCGCTCGTAACGCGCGCCGCAGGATCGGGCGCGGCGGCCCTGCGCCGCCGCGCCCCGCATGTTCAAGAGGCGCCCGCGGGCCGGGCGCGAAACGGGTGAATGTCGCATGGCCGGCTTGCTGCTGCTTCTGATCGTGATCGCCGCGACGGCGGGTTTCGTCGTCAACCGCCGCGCCGCGCGGCGGCTGCGCGCGCAGGCCGGGCGGCTGCACTCGCTCGAGGGTTTTCACGGCGGCTGGGCGGCGGCGCTGATCGCGCTGCCGGCGCTGGCGGCGATGCTGGCGGTCGTGGTTCTGCGCGAGCCGGTGATCGACGAGCTGACCCTGCGCGCCATGCCCGCCGAGGCCGTCGAGGGGCTGGACGCGGGCGAGCGCGCGCTGCTGCTGACCGAGCTGCGCTCGCTGGCCGATGGGCGGGTGTTCGGCCAGCCCTCGGCCGAAAAGCTGGCCGCCGCGCGCCGCATGGCCGAGCTGCGCCGGGGCGCCGACCTGCTGATGCTGGTCCTGGCCGCGACGGCGGGCGCGCTGGGCTTTCTGGCGGCGCGGCGCAGCCTGTCGCCGGGCTTTCGCGCGCGCCAGGCGGTCGAGCGCGTGCTGACCGGGCTGATGCTGGGCTGCGCGGCGCTGGCGGTGCTGACGACGGCGGGCATCTTCGCGTCGCTGGTGGTCGAGGCGGCGCGGTTCTTCGCGCGCGTGCCGATCCACGAGTTCCTGTTCGGCCTGAACTGGGAGCCGCAGATCCCCTTGCGCGCCGATCAGGTCGCCGCCGAGGGCGCCTTCGGCTGGATCCCGGTGCTTGTGGGCACGCTGGTCATCACCGTGATCGCCTGCGCGGTGGCCATTCCGGTGGGCATCTTCACGGCGATCTATCTGCACGAATTCGCCGCGCCCCGGGTGCGCGCGGTCGCCAAGCCCGCGCTCGAGATCCTGGCGGGCGTGCCGACGGTGGTCTACGGCTTTTTCGCCGTGCTGACGGTGGCGCCGGCGCTGCGCGCGGCCGGGGCCTGGGCGGGGCTTGACGTGTCGCCCAACACGGCGCTGGCGGCGGGCGGCGTGATGGGGGTGATGCTGATCCCGTTCATCTCGTCCTTCGCCGACGACGCGCTGTCGGCCGTGCCGCGCAGCCTGCGCGACGGCTCGCTGGCGCTGGGCGCGACCCAGGGCGAGACGGTGATGAAGGTGCTGTTCCCCGCCGCCATTCCGGGCATCGTCGGCGGCGTTCTGCTGGCCGTCAGCCGCGCCATCGGCGAGACGATGATCGTCGTCATGGCCGCGGGTCTGATGGCGAAGCTGACGATCAACCCGCTCGACAGCGTGACCACGGTCACGGTCCAGATCGTGACGCTGCTGATCGGCGACACCTCGTTCGACAACCCCAAGACGCTGGCCGCCTTCGCGCTGGGGCTGATGCTGTTCCTGCTGACGCTCGGGCTCAACGTCATCGCCCTGCGGGTGGTGCGCAAATACAGGGAAATCTATGACTGACGCCGCCGCCGCCGACCGACCCGCCCGCGACGCGGCCGCCGCCGCCGCCCGGCTGCGCCGCCGCCGCCGGCTGGACGCGCGCCTGCGCGCCGCGGGCATCGCCAGCCTGCTTTTCGCCGCGGGGATGCTGGCGATCCTCGTCGGCTCGCTGATCTCGACGGGCGCGCCGGCCTTCACCCAGACCCATGTGACGCTCGAGTTCGACGTCTCGGCCAAGCGGGTCAAGCCCGAGGACCCGGCGCGCGGCGCCTATCGCGCCATCGTGGCCGACGGCATCGGCGCGCTGTTCCCCGAGGTGACCGACCGGCGCGAGAAGCGCGAGCTGGTCAAGATCGTCAGCAACGGCGCGCAATACATGCTGCGCGACGCGGTGGTGGCGGATCCGTCGCTGATCGGAACCCGGGTGCGCATGGCCGTGCCCGTTTCCGATCCCTACGACCAGCTGGCCAAGGGCCTTGTGCGGCGCGACGATCCCGAGGACCGGCGCCGGCTCAGCGACGCCGAGATCGCCCGCTTCGACAAGCTGGTCGAGCTGGGGCTGATCTCGCGCCCGTTCAACAAGGCGCTGTTCCTGAACGCCGACAGCCGCTTTCCCGAACTGGCGGGTCTGAACGGGGCGCTGTGGGGCTCGTTCTACGCGCTGCTGGTCTGCTTTCTGGTCAGCTTTCCGGCCGGCATCGCCGCCGGCGTGTATCTGGAAGAGTTCGCGCCGCGCAACCGCCTGACCGACCTGATCGAGGTGAACATCAACAACCTGGCGGCGGTGCCCTCGGTGGTGTTCGGCCTGCTGGCGCTGGCGGTGTTCCTGGGCTGGTTCGGCATGCCGCGCTCGGCGCCCTATGTGGGCGGCCTGACGCTGGCGCTGATGACGCTGCCGACCATCATCATCGCCACGCGCGCCGCGCTCAAGGCGGTGCCGCCCTCGATCCGCGAGGCGGCGCTGGGCATCGGCGCCTCGCGCCATCAGGTGGTGTTCGATCATGTGCTGCCGCTGGCCATGCCGGGCATCCTGACGGGCACGATCATCGGCCTGGCGCAGGCGCTGGGCGAGACGGCGCCGCTGCTGCTGATCGGCATGAACGCCTTCATCACGGCCGCGCCGGACGGAATTTCGGACCCGGCCACCGCGCTGCCCACGCAGATCTTTATCTGGGCCGACAGCCCCGAGCGCGGCTTCGTCTCGCGCACCTCGGCGGCGATCCTGGTGCTGCTGGGCTTTCTGCTGACGATGAACGCCGCCGCGATCTATCTTCGCAAGCGGTTCGAGAGAAAATGGTGACCCCCGCCCGCGCCCGCCCGGCGCGCGCCGCATGGAAAAGGAGCGTCAGCGCATGATCCTTCCGCGCCTTCAGGACGCCGCAGACAACGCCGAGGTCAAGGTCAGCGCCCGGAACGTCAACGTGTTCTACGGCCAGACCCACGCCATCAAGGACGTGTCGCTCGACATCGCCGACAAGTCCGTGACCGCCTTCATCGGGCCGTCGGGCTGCGGCAAGTCGACCTTCCTGCGCTGCATCAACCGCATGAACGACACGATCGAGGGCTGCCGCGTGACCGGCACGCTGCTGCTCGACGGCGAGGACATCTACGCCCCCGCGGTCGATCCGGTGCAGCTGCGCGCGCGGGTGGGGATGGTGTTCCAGAAGCCCAACCCCTTTCCCAAGTCGATCTACGACAACGTCGCCTACGGCCCCCGCATCCACGGGCTGGCGGCGGGCAAGGCCGAGCTGGACGCCATCGTCGAGGAGGCGCTGCGCAAGGCGGCGCTGTGGAACGAGGTCAAGGACCGCCTCGACGCCCCCGGCACGGGCCTGTCGGGCGGCCAGCAGCAGCGTCTGTGCATCGCCCGCGCCATCGCCACGCAGCCCGAGGTGCTGCTGATGGACGAGCCGTGCTCGGCGCTCGATCCCATCGCCACCGCCCAGATCGAGGAGCTGATCGAAGAGCTGCGCGAGGGCTTCTCGGTGGTGATCGTCACCCACTCGATGCAGCAGGCCGCGCGCGTCAGCCAGAAGACCGCCTTCTTCCACATGGGAACCATGGTGGAATACGACGACACCACGCGCATCTTCACCAACCCGTCCGACCAGCGCACGCAGGACTACATCACCGGGCGGTTCGGCTGAGCCCCCGCGCAAGGAGCGCAAGACATGACCGGTTCCGATCCCAAGAGCGCGCACATCGTCTCCTCCTACGACGAGGACCTGGCCGCCCTTCAGGCCCGCGTCGCCGAGATGGGCGGCCTGGCCGAGGCCATGCTGGCCGACGCGATCGAGGCCCTGCGCAAGCGCGACGTCGAGCGGTGCCGCGAGGTGGTGGCGCGCGACAAGCGGCTTGACGAGCTCGAGGCCGAGATCGAGGCGCGGGCCATCCGCATCATCGCCCTGCGCGCCCCCGTGGCCTTCGACCTGCGGCTGGTGGTGGCGTGCATGCGCATGTCCTCGACGCTCGAGCGGGTGGGCGATCTGGCCAAGAACGTGGCCAAGCGCGGCATCGACCTGGCGGCGGCGGGGCCGCTGCCGATGATGGGCTCGATCGCGCGCATGGGCGAGGCGGCGCGCCGCCAGCTGTCCGAGGCGCTCGACGCCTTCGTCTCGCGCGATTCCGAGCTGGCGCTGAGCGTGTGGCGCCGCGACGTCGAGATCGACGAGCTTTACGAGTCGCTCTTTCGCGAGGTGGTCACCTACATGATGGAGGACCCGCGCACCATCACGCTTGGCTCGCACTGCATGTTCATCGCCAAGAACCTCGAGCGCGTGGGCGATCACGCCACCCATGTCGCCGAGCTGGCCTATTACGTCGTCGAGGGCGAGCCGCTGGACGGCGAGCGTCCGCGCGGCCCGGCCTCGGACGCGCCAACCGGCTGACCGCCCCGCGCCTTGCAAGACAGGAGCCGCCATGTCCGCCCGGATCATGCTGGTCGAGGATGAAGAGGCGCTTTGCGCCCTGCTCGAATACAACCTGCGCAAGGAGGGGTTCGCGGTCTCGGTCGTCTCGGACGGCGACGAGGCCCTGCCCGCCATCGAGGACGAGCGCCCCGATCTGGTCCTGCTCGACTGGATGCTGCCCAACGTCTCGGGCGTCGAGATCTGCCGCGCCATCCGCGCCCGGGCGCAGCTGCGCGACATGCCCGTGATCATGCTGACCGCCCGCGGCGAGGAAGAGGACCGCGTGCGCGGGCTCGAGCTGGGGGCGGACGACTACATGACCAAGCCCTTCTCGATGACCGAGCTCGTCGCGCGCATCCGCGCCGTGCTGCGGCGCGCGCGCCCGGCGGTGGCCGGATCGGCGGCGCGCTTCGGCGACATCGAGCTGGACCGCGACACCCGCCGCGTGCGCCGCGCCGGGCGCGAGGTGCGGCTTGGGCCGACCGAGTTCCGTCTGCTGGACGTGCTGTTGCAGCGCCCGGGGCGTGTCTTCTCGCGCGAGCAGCTTCTGGACCTGGTGTGGGGGCGCGACGTGTATGTCGAGCCGCGCACCGTCGACGTGCATGTGGGCCGCCTGCGCAAGGCGCTGAACCGGCGGGGCGAGCGCGACCCGATCCGCACGGTGCGCTCGGCCGGCTACGCGCTGGACGAAACCTACGCCCCCTGACGCGGCGAGGGGGCGAAGCGGGCGGGGTTCCGCGCCGCCGCCCGGCGACGCCCGCAGGCCGTCGAGGGCATGGCCCCAGTCGATCCGCCGGCCATGGCGGCCCCCGTCATCGGCGCGAATGCTCCGAAGCGCGCCGCCGTTCTCCGCTCGCACCCATCGCCGCCTTGGCCCCGCGTCCGCTTGGCCCGGCGTCCGCTTGGCCCGGCGTCCGTTCGGTCCGTGTCCGCTTGGCGCGGCGTCCGTTTGGCCGGGCGCCCCCTTGACTGCGTCTTGGCCCCCGTGTCCGCTTCTCCCCATGCCCGCTTGACCCCGTGGCCCTTTGCCTTGGCGGCCGCTTCGGCCCGACTCGGTTTCGCCCGACTCGGTTTCGCCCATCTCGGTTTCGCCCGTGTCCGCTTCACCCCGCGTCCGTTTGGCCCCATGTCCGCTTCGCGCTGCACGCGCGGTGGAGGGCTGGCAGGGCCGCGGCGCCCGCCCATCTCGCCGCCCGCGGAACGGCGCCCCGACGGCCCATGGCGCGGCGCAGGCGCATCGGGCGCGCGCGCCGGTCGATCGGGGCCGCTAGCGCAGGTTGACCCGGATCGCGGCGGCGGCGGCGAAGGGCGAGATCGCCAGCGCCAGCAGCGTCACCGCGCCCAGGAACAGCAGGGACGGGCCCGCAGGCAGGCCGTGCGCCGCCTGATCGGCCGCCCGCGCGCCGAAGATCAGCGTGGGAACGTAAAGCGGCAGCACCAGCACCGACAGCAGCAGGCCGCCGCGCCGCACCCCCACCGTCAGCGCCGCGCCCACCGCCCCGATCAGGCTGAGCGCGGGCGTGCCGATGACCAGCCCCGCGATCAGCGCGCCATAGGCCGGCGCGGGCAGGTTCAGCGTCAGCGCAAGCGCCGGCGCGACCGCGATCAGCGGCGTCGCGGTGGTCAGCCAATGCGCCGTCGCCTTGGCCAGAACGGCCGCCTCCAGCGGCAGCGGCGCCAGCGCCAGCTGATCGAGCGATCCGTCCTCGTGATCGGCTTGCAGCAGTCGGTCGAGCGACAGCAGGCAGGCCAGCAGCGCCGCCGCCCACAGCACCCCCGGCGCGATTCGCGCCAGCCCCGCCGGGTCGGGGCCGACGCCCAGCGGCATCAGAAGCACCACGATCAGGAAGAAGGTCGCCCCCAGCAGCCCGCCGCCGCCGATGCGCAGCGCCAGGGTCACGTCGCGCCGGATCAACGCCAGGAAAACGCTCATTCCCATGCTCCGGTCAGAAACGGATCGTCGCCCGCCGCGCCCGCGTCGGGCCCCTCGCCGCCGCCGGGGGCATGCGGGGCGATCACCGCCACGGGGCCGTCGGGCAGCCCCATCTCGACATGCGTGGCGGCCACGGCCAGCCCGCCGGCGGCGCAATGCTCGGCCACGGCGCGGGCGAATTCTGCGGCGCTTCGCGCATCGAGCGAGACCGTCGGCTCGTCCAGCAGCCAGAGCGGGCGGCGCGCCACCAGAAGCCGCGCCAGCCCCAGCCGCCGCTTCTGCCCGGCCGAGCAGTAATGCGCCGGCTCGTCGGCCAGCCGCGCCAGGTCGAAACGCTCGAGCGCGCCGTCGGCCGCCGCGCGCGCCGCCGCTCCGCGCAGGCCGAACAGGCGCGCCCATGTCAGCAGGTTCTGGCGCACGCTCAGCGCCGGCTTGACCGCGTCCAGATGCCCCGCCAGCGCCACGCGCGCGCGCCAGCCCTCGGGGTCGGCGCGCAGCGACAGCGCGCCCATGCGCGCATCGCCCGCCGCCGGCGGCAGCAGCCCCGCCAGGATGCGGATGAGCGAGGACTTGCCCGCCCCGTTCGGCCCGCGCAGCACCGCCGCCTGACCCGGCGCGACGCGCAGGCTGACGTCTTTGAACACCAGCCGCCCGGCGCGGCGGCAGGCCAGGCCGTGCAGCTCGAGCGGAGCGTCGACGGGCGGAAAGGGAGGCGGGACGGGCATGGCGAACTCCTTGTTCCCCGGTCATAGCCGCCCGCCGCCGCCGAGCAAAGGGCGCGGCGCGTCGCGGGCGCGCCGGGTGCGCATTGGGGGGCGGCGGCCCGAGGGGGGCGGCGCTGGGCCGCCCCGGGGACGCGCGGGCGATCGCGTCGCCGGGAGGCGGGTGCGGGACGACGGCGCCCCGGGCGCCTGGCGGCCCGGCGCTGGCCCGGGGATGCGGCCGGGGATGCGGACTGGGCGGTGCGGGCGATCGCGCTGCCGGGCGGCAGGTGCGCGACAAGGGAGCCCCGGGCGCGTTGCGCGGGCGGCGCCCGGCGGGGACGCGGCCGGGGGCGAGGCGGGGGCGGCGCCGGACGGTGCGGGCGATCGCGCCGCCAGGGGCGGGTGCGCGACCAAGGGAGCTTCCGGGCGCGTTGGGCGGGCTGCGCCTGGCGGGGACGCGGCCGGGGGCGACGCTGGGGCGACGGGGAGCGATGCGGGGGGCGGCGCCGGGACCGAGCGGGCGCCGCGCCGCCGGGCGCGTTGGGGGAGCGAGGGCGCGCGGCGGGTGCGCATACGTTTGCATACACTTGCACACATCGCCGCGCGGGCGTATTGAGGCGCCAGGGGATTGCCTGTAGAACAGGCCCCGACCTTCCGCCCGCGGCAAGGGCCTTGCGCCCCGCCCCGAGCCCCCGCAGCCGGCGCGCCGCGCCATGACGTCAAGGGGAGACTGACGTGACGATTCAAGTCGGACAAGACACCGCCCGGACCCGCCGCGAGATCGCCTCCGGCGGCAAGACCCTGGCCTACTACTCGATCCCGGCCGCGCAGGAGGCGGGGCTGGGCGACTTCTCCAGGCTGCCGGCCTCGCTCAAGGTCGTGCTCGAGAACATGCTGCGCTTCGAGGATGGCGGGCGCACCGTCTCGGTGGACGACATCAAGGCCTTCGCCGAGTGGGCGACCAATGGCGGCCGCAACCCGCGCGAGATCGCCTACCGCCCCGCGCGCGTGCTGATGCAGGACTTCACCGGCGTTCCGGCCGTGGTCGACCTGGCCGCCATGCGCGACGGCATCGTGGCGCTCGGCGGCGATCCCAAGAAGATCAACCCGCTCAACCCGGTCGATCTGGTCATCGACCACTCGGTCATGATCGACGAGTTCGGCAACCCCCGCGCCTTCCGCGTGAACGTCGAGCGCGAATACGAGCGCAACATCGAGCGCTACACCTTCCTCAAATGGGGCCAGAAGGCGTTCGACAACTTCCGCGTCGTGCCGCCGGGCACCGGCATCTGCCACCAGGTGAACCTCGAATACCTGGCCCAGACCGTGTGGACCGACACCGACCAGAACGGCGTCGAGGTGGCCTATCCCGACACGCTGGTCGGCACCGACAGCCACACCACCATGATCAACGGCCTTGCCGTTCTGGGCTGGGGCGTGGGCGGCATCGAGGCCGAGGCGGCCATGCTGGGCCAGCCCATCTCGATGCTGATCCCCGAGGTCGTCGGCTTCGAGCTGACCGGCGAGATGGTCGAGGGCGCCACCGCCACCGACCTGGTGCTCAAGGTCGTCAAGATGCTGCGCGACAAGGGCGTGGTGGGCAAGTTCGTCGAGTTCTTCGGCGAGGGGCTCGATCGCCTGCCGCTGGCCGACCGCGCCACCATCGCCAACATGGCTCCCGAATACGGCGCCACCTGCGGCTTCTTCCCCATCGACGACGAGACGCTGCGCTATCTGCGCGTGACCGGCCGTTCGGAAGAGCGCATCGCCCTGGTCGAGGCCTACGCCAAGGAAAACGGCCTGTGGCGCGGCCCCGACTACCGCCCGGTCTACACCGACACGCTGCATCTGGACATGTCCGAGATCGTGCCCGCCATCTCGGGTCCCAAGCGCCCGCAGGACTACGTCCCGCTCGACCGCGCGGCCGAAGAGTTCCTGCAGGTCGTCGCCGACTATCGCGGCGTGGACATGTCGCTTCCGGCCAAGGACATGGCCGCCGAGGGGCCGGCCGGCGGCGCGCCCGCGGTCATCGACCCGCGCAAGTCCCAGCCGGTCAAGGGGCAGGACTATGCGCTGCGCGACGGCTCGATCGTGATCGCCTCGATCACCTCGTGCACCAACACCTCGAACCCCTATGTGATGATCGGCGCCGGCCTCGTCGCGCGCAAGGCGCGCGAGCGGGGGCTGACGCGCAAGCCCTGGGTCAAGACCTCGCTGGCGCCGGGCAGTCAGGTGGTGTCCGAGTATCTCGAGGCCGCCGGCCTGCAGCAGGATCTGGACGCGCTGGGCTTCAACCTGGTCGGCTATGGCTGCACCACCTGCATCGGCAACTCGGGCCCCATCGCGCCCGAGCTGAGCGAGGCCATCGCCGAGGGCGAGCTGATGGCGGTGTCGGTGCTGTCGGGCAACCGCAACTTCGAGGGCCGCATCAGCCCCGACGTGCGCGCCAACTACCTGGCCTCGCCGCCGCTGGTGGTGGCCTACGCCATCGCCGGCGACATGAACGTGGACCTGACCCGCGATCCCATCGGCCATGATCCCGAGGGCAAGCCCGTCTACCTCAAGGACATCTGGCCCAGCACGCAGGAGATCGCCGAGCTGGTCGAGAAGACCGTCACCCGCGAGGCGTTCCAGAAGAAATACGCCGACGTCTTCAAGGGCGACGAGAAGTGGCAGAGCGTCCAGACCACCGACAGCCTGACCTATGACTGGCCGCCCGAGTCGACCTACATCCGCAATCCTCCCTACTTCCAGGGCATGAGCCCCGAGCCGGGCGTGATCTCGGACGTCGAGGGCGCGCGCATCCTGGCGATCCTGGGCGACATGGTCACCACCGACCACATCTCGCCCGCCGGCTCGTTCAAGCCCGACACCCCCGCCGGCAAGTATCTGCTCGAGCGGGGCGTGCAGCCGCGCGACTTCAACTCCTACGGCTCGCGCCGCGGCAATCACGAGGTGATGATGCGCGGCACCTTCGCCAACATCCGCATCCGCAACGAGATGCTGACGGGCGTCGAGGGCGGCTTCACCAAGGGGCCGGACGGGCAGGTCGTGCCGATCTTCGACGCCGCCATGGCGTGGAAGGAGCGCGGCGTGCCGCTGGTCGTGATCGCCGGCGAGCAGTATGGCGCGGGGTCGTCGCGCGACTGGGCGGCCAAGGGCACGGCGCTTCTGGGCGTCAAGGCGGTCATCGCCGAAAGCTTCGAGCGCATCCACCGTTCGAACCTGGTGGGGATGGGCGTCATTCCCTTCGAGTTCATGAACGGCCAGAACCGCAAGTCGCTGGGCCTGACGGGCGACGAGACCATCTCGATCCGCGGCCTGGCGGGCGATCTGCGCCCGCAGCAGACGGTCAAGGGCGTGATCGGCCGGCCCGACGGCTCGACCGAGGAGTTCGACCTGCGCTGCCGCATCGACACCGAAGTCGAGATCGACTACGTGCGCAACGGCGGCGTGCTGCACTACGTGCTGCGCGGGCTGGCCAGGGCCTCCTGACCGCTGCGGCGCAACCGACGTCCGGCGCGGCCGCCCCTTCGGGGGCGGCCGTTCGCGTTTGCGGGCGTTGCGGGGCGATCACATCCTCAGGAACGGCGCAATTTGGGTATGGATTGGTTAACCAAGACGTGGCTCAATGATCCTACCGCCGCGACGCGGGTCCGTGCCGGAACGCACGCCGCGCCGCCGCGCAAACGAGCAGGAGAATCGACCACGGAACACAGCCATGACCCGAATCGACGCGGACTTCCGCAAGCAGCTTGAGGGATACTCCCTGGCCACGGCGGAGATCACCTATCACCTTCCCGACGCGCACGGAATTCTGCAGACCTATCTCTGGCAGGACTATGACGAGGCGCCGCGCTTCCCGCGCCTGCGCAAGTTCCTGGAATTCTGGCAGCGCGAGCTCGAAGGTCCGCTTCATTCGGTGCGCGTGTGCCATTGCCGCCTGCTTGGCGCGCGCGAGGTGCGGCTGGTGGGGACCGAGCTGACGCTCCACTGAACGCCGCCGGGCCGGGCGGCGCGCCGCCGCCCGGCGCATCCGCGGGGCGCAGGGCAGGGCGGGCTTTCGCGCCCCCGAGCCGCGCCGTTTCGCAGGGCCGCGCCGCGGCTCCTCGCCCCCCGCGCCCTTGCCCGCCCTTCGTTTCGGCTCCGTCCTGACGCTTGCGCGCAGGGGTCCGCCCACGCCCGTGCGATCACCGGCCGCGCTTTCGCCCGCGCAAGGCCGTCCTCGCGCAAGGGTGACTCGCCCGCGCCGCGCCGCCGCGCTAGGCTTTGGGCCAAAGCATGCAACCGGCCCGGCGCGCGGGCCTCGCAGGACGCCCCATGACCGGACCTTTTCTTCGCCGCCTTCTTCTGCTGGCCCTTTCCTTCGCCGCGGCGCCGGGCGCGGCGCCGCTGCGCGCCCAGACGCCGGTGGTGGTCGAGCTGTTCACCAGCCAGGGCTGCGCCTCGTGTCCGCCGGCCGACGCGCTTCTGGCCGAGCTGGCCGAGCGGCCGGACGTGATCGCGCTTTCGCTGCATGTCGATTACTGGGACTATCTGGGCTGGCGCGACCAGTTCGCCCGCCCCGAGCATACGCTCCGTCAGAAGGCCTATCGCGACGTCGCCGGCGCGCGCTCGCTGTTCACGCCGCAGATGGTGGTTCAGGGGCGCGAGCAGCTGGTCGGCAGCCGGCGCGACAAGGTGCTGGCCGCCGTCGCGGCCGAAAGCCGCCGCCCGCCCGGCGCGCGGGTGACGCTGCGCGCGGCCGACGGCGCGCTCGAGGTCGCCGTGGCGCCGCCCGAGGGGGGCGGCCCGCGCGCCTGCGTCATCTGGGCCGCGGCCTATGACAACCCGCCGCCGGTGGCCATCGGGGCGGGCGAGAACGCCGGGCGCGTCGCCGTCTATCGCAACGTGGTCCGCAGCTGGATGCGCCTTGGCTCGTGGAACGGCGCGGAGCCGCGCGTTTTCCGCGCGCCCGTGCCCATGGGCGCCGAGGGCGTCGCGGTCCTGGTGCAGGAGGGCGAGGCCGGCCCGATCCTGGGCGCGGCGAAGCTGGACTTCTGAGCGCTCAGCCGCCCGCGCCGCCGCCCCGGCGCGCCGCGGCGCGCAGCGCCTCGCCGCGCGGGCGCAGCTTCCAGCGCCGGTGAAGCCAGAACCATTGCCCCGGATCGCGCAGGATCCAGTCCGAGATGCGGGCGTTGACCTCGGCCATCATCGCCTCGGGGGCGCCATGGGGGACGGGCTCTTCGAAGGCGACGTCGAAGCCGAGCCCGTCGGCTCGCCGGCGCCCGCGCGCAGGGATCAGCGCGGCGCCGAAGCGGCGCGCCAGCTCGGCGGCGGCCAGCGCGGTTTCCGCCTCGCGCCCCAGAAAGGGCAGAAGCGGCGCGCCCGTCTGGCGCTGGTCCACCAGGATCAGCGCCGCCCCGCCTTGCGCCACATGGCGCAGAAGCGCGCGCGAGCCCGCCCGCCCCTTGTGCAGGACCGGCTCGCCGGCCTCGCGGACCATGCCTTGCACGATCCTGTCGACCGAGGGATTGTTGAACGCCCGGTAGATCAGCGCCGAGGGCGCGCCAAGGCGGCGGGCCGCGAGGCGGATCGCCTCCCAATTGCCGAAATGCGCGCTGACCAGAACCACGCCGCGCCCCGCCCGGGCGGCGCGCGTCAGATGCTCGGCGCCCGAGACCTCGAACAGCTCGGGGCGGGCGGCCAGCTCGGCCATGCGCAGGTGCTCGACGCTCAGCCGCGCCAGGTTGTCGCCCATGGCGCGCAGCACCTCGCGCCGGCGGGCCTCGTCCCAATCGGGCCGGACAAGGGCCATGTTGGCGTAGGCGCGCTTGCGCGCCGGCGCCAGCAGCGGGATCAGCGCCGCGCCCGCGCGCCCGGCCGCGTTGCGCGTGGCGTCGAGCGGCCCCGGCCGCGTCAACGCCTGCAAGAGCCGCACGCCGGCGGTCTCGAGCGCGAATGCCGCGCGTCGCGCAGGCGGAATGTCGCGGGTCTGGGCGGGCACGGCCTGCTCTCCGGGTCGGGCCGAGCGGGTCAGGCGCCGGCGCGCCGCCGCTCGCGCCACCACACATAGAGGCCGGCGCCGACGATCACAAGCGCGCCGACCACGGTCCACAGGTCGGGGATCTCGGCGTAGAAGGCGAAGCCCCACAGCGTGTTGAACACCAGCCCGCAATAGCTGAGCGGCGCGATGACCGAGGCCTCGGCCCGGCGCAGCGCGTGGATGATGGCCAGGTGGCCGGCGCCGCCCAACAGGCCGAAGGCGGACATGACGAGCGCGTCCGCCAGGCTTGGCGTCGTCCACGCGAACGGCATGGCCAGCGACGAGACCAGCGCGCCGAACAGGCCGGTGTAAAGGAACGCGGTCCACGGGCTTTCGTCGTCGCTCAGCCAGCGCGTGGCGATCGAGTAGCCCGCAAAGCACAGCGCCGCCGCCATGGGCAGAAGCGCCGCGGGCGAGAACACCTCGAGCCCCGGGCGGATGATGATGAGCGCGCCGCAGAACCCCGCCGCCACGCCCGCCCAGCGCCGCGGGCCGACATGCTCGCGCAGGATGAAGAAGGCCAGCGCGGTGATGAGCAGCGGCGCGATCTCGAAGATCGCCGTCGCCTCGGCAAGCTGCATGTGCGCAAAGGCGGCGAAGAAGCAGGCCGTGGCGCCGAACAGCAGCACCGAGCGCAGCGCATGCAGCATGGGCCGGCGCGTGGGCAGAAGCTGCGGCAGCCGCGGGGCCAGCAGGACGAAGGCCCATACGGTCTGGCTGGCGTAGCGCGCCCAGACCACCTGAAGCGGGTCGTAGCGCTGCGCCAGCCCCTTGGCCACCGCGTCCATGCAGCTGAACGCGAACACCGCAGCGACCATCAGCAGCATGCCCAGCGCCTCGGGGCGCATGGCGGGGCGCGGGTGGGTCATTTCTGCGCCTGGGGGACGGCGACGCCGATCATGCAGTCGCGCGTGACCAGGGCGGCCAGGCGCTCTTCGTCCCAGCCCTCGGTTCCGGCGGGGCGGGCGGGCAGCACGAAATAGCGCATGTCGGCGGTCGAATCGTGGACGCGGATGCGGACATGCGCCGGCAGCTCGAGGCCGAACTCGGCCAGCACCTTGCGCGGCTCGGCCACCACGCGCGAGCGGTAGGCGCGCTGCTTGTACCAGTCGGGCGGCAGGCCGAGCAGGTTGCGCGGATAGCACGAGCACAGCGTGCAGACGACGACGTTGTGGGTGGTCTCGTCGTTCTCGACCGCGATCAGGCGCAGCGCGTCGATGTCGCAGCCCATCTCGCGCGCAGCGGCCGAGGCGTCGGCCAGAAGCCGCGCCTTGAAGGCCGGATCGGTCCAGGCGCGCGCCACCACGCGCGCCCCCGCCGCGGGCGAGCGCGCGTCCATGCGGGCGATGGCGTCGGCGATCTCGCGCGCGGTCAGCACGCCCTTTTCGATCAGCAGCTCGCGCACCGCGATCTCGAGCGCCTGCGCCGCCGTCAGCGGGCCGTCCTGATCGGGGCGATAGGGGTGCCCCGAGGGGCTCAGATGCTCGTGCGGGTGGTCATGAGGCATCGTCAAGCGGCTCCAGCCAGTGTTCGAAGATCTCGGCCTCGAGCACGTCGTCGGGGCGTTCGGCGCGCGGCCCCCACAGCTCGGCCATGGTGAAGCGCACGCGATAAAGGCGCAGCTTGCGCGCCGGCAGGCCGTAGGCCAGCTGCTCGGGATTGGCGAACAGGCCCAGCTCGCGCTCGATCTCGCCCACGCGGCCGCGCAGATACCAGGGCGTGCGCACATGCAGGCCCGGCGGCGCCCAGGCGCGCACCCGCACCCGCTCAGCCATCGCCGCGATCCAGCGAGCAGGCGCCGTAGTCCTCGCCGCGCGCGCGCACCTCGGCAAGCTTGCGCGCAAGCTCTTCGGTCGTGTAGGCGCCGGCTTCGATCAGGTTGCGGTTCACCGCGTGGATCCAGCGCTCGTAATAGGTCATGGCCGCGAAGGATTCCTCGCCCATGTCCTCGAGCACGCGGCGCAGGCCGTCGACGGTGAACAGCCCCTTGCCGGTGGTCAGGACCATGAGCGCGTCCACGCGCTTTTCCCAAAGGGCGTAGTCATGCTCGGCCGGGTCCACGGGGCCGGCGGGCAGGCCGCCCATGTCGTGCCATTGGCGCAGTGCGGGATCGAGGGAAGATTCGGGCGCGTCGGTCATGGCGCCGAGCATAGGCCGCGCGCGCGGCGCTTGCCAACCCGCGGCGGCCGCGCGGCGCAAAAGGCGACGCCCCGTCCGGCGGGACGGGGCGCGCGGGTCAGTGCTTGAGCGGTCCGATGACCATGATCATCTGACGCCCTTCCATCTTGGGCATCGATTCGACCTTGCCCAGCTCCTCCACATCCTTGGCGATGCGTTCGAGCAGGGCGCGGCCAAGCTCCTGATGTGCCATCTCGCGTCCGCGGAAGCGCAGGGTGACCTTCACCTTGTCGCCTTCCTCGAGAAAACGGCGCACGTTCCGCATCTTCACGTCATAGTCATGCGTGTCGATGTTCGGGCGGAACTTGACCTCCTTGATCTCGATGATCTTCTGCTTCTTGCGGGCTTCGGCGGCCTTTTTCTGCTGTTCATACTTGAACTTGCCGAAGTCCATGATCTTGCACACGGGCGGCGAGGCGTTCGGGGAGATCTCGACCAGGTCGAGCCCCACCTCCTGCGCCATGCGGATCGCCTCTTCGGGCGTCACGACGCCGCGGTTCTCGCCTTCGTGGTCGATGAGGCGAATCTCGGGGACCCGGATCTTGTGATTCACGCGGGGTCCCGTCTCGCGGGTCGGAGGGGCGTTGTGCGGTCTGCGCGCTATGGCTTTCGCGTCCTCTGCTGTTCATGCAAAAAAGCGCCGCCGCCCCAGCGCGGGGCCGCGACCTTGGCGCGCAGAATACATTCCCGCGCGCGAAGATCAAGATGCAAGGCGCGGGTCGCATCGCGCGCGCGGGCGCGTTAACAGGGGCGCATGAACAAGGCGTTTCTTTCCGTCGAATCCTCGATCACGGGGCGGCGCTGGGTCGGGCCCGGTCCCGAGGTCGAGCGCATGAGCGAAGCCATCTCGCAGCGCGCGGGGCTGCCCGACGCGGTGGCGCGCGTGCTGGCCGCGCGCGGCGTGCCGCCCGAAGAGGCCGCCGCATGGCTCGAGCCGCGGCTGCGCGACCTGACGCCCGATCCCTCGACGCTGCGCGACATGGACCTGGCGGCCGAGCGCCTGGCCGATGCGGTCGAACGGCGCGAGCGCGTGGCCCTGTTCGGCGATTACGACGTGGACGGGGCGGCCTCTTCGGCCATGGTGGCGCGCTGGCTGCGGGCGCTGGGGGTCGAGTCGACCGTCTACATTCCCGACCGCATCGACGAGGGATACGGCCCGAACGTTCCGGCCATGACGCAGTTGGCCGAGCGCCATTCGCTGATCGTCTGCCTCGATTGCGGCACCCTTTCGCACGAGCCCATCGCCGCCGCCGTCGCGAAGGGCGCGCAGGTGATGGTGGTCGATCACCACCTGGCCGCCGAGACGCTGCCCCCCGCGCTGGCCGTGGTCAATCCCAACCGCCAGGACGAGGACGGGGCGCTGGGCCATCTGTGCGCGGCGGGGGTGGCCTTTCTGCTGCTGATCGCGGCCAACCGGGCGCTGCGCGGGCGCGGGGCGAAGAAGCTGCCCGATCTGATGCAGCTGGTGGACCTGGCGGCGCTGGCCACGGTGGCCGACGTGGCCCCGCTGATCGGCTGGAACCGCGCGCTGGTGCGCCAGGGGCTGGCGGTGATGGCCCGGCGCGGCAAGCCGGGCCTGGCGGCGCTGGCCGATGCGGCGCGGCTGAACGCGCCGCCCGGCGCCTATCATCTGGGCTATGTGCTGGGGCCGCGCATCAATGCGGGCGGGCGCATCGGGGCCTCGGATCTGGGCGCGCGGCTGCTGAGCACCGACGATCCGCACGAGGCCGAGGCGCTGGCCGCCCGGCTCGAGGCGCTGAACGCCGAGCGGCGCGCGATCGAGGCGCAGGTGCTCGAAGCCGCGGCCGAGCAGGCCGAGGCGCGCGGGGTCGACGGGCCGCTTGCCTGGGCGGCCGGGCAGGGCTGGCATCCGGGCGTTCTGGGCATCGTCGCCGCCCGGCTCAAGGAGCGCTACAACCGCCCCGCCGTGGTGATCGGCCTGGCCGAGGGCGTCGGCGCCGGGTCGGGGCGGTCGGTCGCGGGGGTGGATCTGGGCTCGGCGGTGGCGGCGCTGGCGCGCGAGGGGCTGCTGGTCAAGGGCGGCGGTCACCGCATGGCCGCGGGCCTGACGGTGCGCGAAGAGCGGCTGGACGAGGCGATGGCGCGCCTGTCGGAAAAGCTGGCCCGCCAGGGCGCGGGCGCGCAGGGGCCGCGCGATCTGCGGCTGGACGGCGCCCTGACGCCCGGCGGCGCGACGGTCGAGCTGATCGAGACGCTCGAGCGCGCCGGGCCCTTTGGTCAGGGCGCGCCGGCGCCGCGCTTCGCCTTTCCGGCGGTCGAGGCCGCCTTCGTCAAGACGGTGGGCGAGGGGCATTTGCGCGCGACCTTGCGCGGGCCCGGCGGCGCGCGGCTGGACGCGATCGCCTTTCGCGCCTTCGACGGGCCGCTGGGGCCGTTCCTGTCCGGGCTGTCGGGGGCGCCGGCGCATGTCGCCGGCCGGCTCGAGATCGACGACTGGGGCGGCCGCCGCAAGCCCAAGCTGCGGATCGAGGACGCCGCGCCGGTGCGCTGACGCGGCGCGGGCGGGGGGTGGCGCGGCGCGTTCCGCGCGCCTGGGCCGGATCGGCGGGCCGCCCGAGCGCGGAGAGGGGCCGAGGCCGGCAAGATCGCCATCGGGCGCGGATTTCGCCCGGGCGCGGGCCGCGGGAACCGGCCGGGGCCGCATGAGGGGTCGGCGCGCGAAAGGGGCCGGGCGCAGCGCCCGGCCACCGTCAAAGGCCCCCGTCATTGCGCGCCATGACGGCGCGCCCTCACTCGGCCTTGTCGCCCTTGTCCGGCTCGGGGCGCGCCTCGTCCCGCGCCGCGCCCAGAAGGCGGTCGCGCAGGGCGGCGAACTTGTCGGCCATGGCCTTGAACAGCCCGCCGGCATCCTCATGCGCGGCGACCTTTTCCTCGAGCTCGTCGAGCGCTTCGTGCAGCTCCTTGTAGTCGCTCTTGCGCCCGTAGCCGAAGGCCTGCGCCAGCTTCAGCTCGCGCCGCGCCGCGGCCAGATATTCGGCCGCCGTGGGCGCCTTGGCGGCCGCGTCCCGATCGCCCTGCGCCGCCTTGCCGTCGCCCTGCTCGAGCAGCTTCTGGGCCTGGCGGATCATCAGCTCGGCGCGCAGGGGCGGCAGCGGGATGGCCTGGTCGACGATCACCTGCGCGCTCAGCGCGCCTTCCAGCGCGGCCAGGGCCTCCTTGTCCTTGCCCTCATGGATCAGGCGCGCGGCTTCGAGCAGCGCGTCGGGATAGGTCGCCAGCGGCAGGTTGACCGTGCGCACCACCAGCTCGGAGCCGAAATCGCGGATCAGGGCGCGGGCCTCCTGATAGCGGCCCTCGTCGGTCAGGTCGTCGATCTGTTCGCCATAGGCTTCGACGGTTTCGGCGTCGCCGGGGAACTCGATGCGCAGAAGCTGCACGTCCACCGGCGCCAGCGCCAGCTTGGGATCGCGGGCGATGACGGTCTCGAGCTTGCCGGTCGCCGCGGCCAGCGCGTCGAGCGCGGCCTGACGCTCGCCCTTCTCGAGCGCGTCGAGCGCGGCCTGCGTGCGCTCGAGCGCATCGACCGCTTCCCGGATCAGGGTTTCGGAGGCGGCGTCGACGCGCCCCTGCGCGGCGTCGTTCACGCCCTGCCGGACCGCGCCGGCGCGCGGGTCGGCGGCGGGCGCCTCATCGGCCATGGCGGCCAGGCCGAAGCCCAGCGCCAGCGCCGCCACGCCGCCGGCAAGGGCGCGGCGCAGGCGCGCCGCGGGTCGTTTCGCGTTGTCGGTCATGGTCTGCTCTCCTTTTGCGCCCCGTGGGCTCAGCCTTCCTTGACCTCGATGCGGCGGGCCTTGCTGCGCGCCTCGGCGTCGACGGGAATGCGGATGGTCAGAACGCCGTTGCGGAAGGTCGCCTCGGCCTTGTCGCCCTGCACGCCCGGAGGCAGCGGGATGGTGCGGTAGATGGCGCCGTAGGTGCGCTCGGACAGGAAGTAGCCCTTCTTCTCTTCCTGGCGCTCGATGCGCTTCTCGCCCTTGACGGTCAGCACGTCGTCCGAGATGGAGACCTCGACGTCCTTCATCTCCATGCCCGGCAGCTCGATCGAGACCTCGATGGCGTTCTCGACCTCGACCATGTCCGAGCGCGGGCCGCCCCAGGGCAGGTGGATGCCGTCGGTCATGGATTCGAGCCGCGACCAGAAGTTCTGGAAGGCCTTCTCGACCTCGTGCTGAAGCTTGGCGACGGGGTGTTCGGCGCGCGCGTCGCCGGCGTCTTCGGGGGCGCCGTCCTTGCGCGCCCAGGGGATGATGTCCTTGATCTGCATGGCGCTCCTCCTTCGGGTTGGTCGGTTGGTCGGTTGGTCGGTCGGGGCCGCGCCCCGGGGCGGGGCGCGGGCGGTTCAGGCGCGCGTCACTCGGGCTTGACCTCGATGCGGCGCGGCAGGGCCGCCTTGGCGCGCGGGATGGTCAGCGTCAGCACGCCGGCGCGCATGCGGGCCTCGATGCCGTCGGGGTCGAGATCCTCGGAGAGCGAGAAGGCGCGCTCGTAGTCGCCTTCGGCGTATTCGGACCAGGCCAGCGCAAAGTTCTCGGGCTGGGCCGGGCGGTTGCGTCCGCGCACCACCAGCACGCCGCGATCGACCGAGATCTCGACATCCTCGGGCGCGACGCCGGGCATCTCCATCATCAGGGTCAGCCCGCCCTCGGCCTCGACGATGTCGGTCAGCGGGCGGTAGACGATGGCGCCGCGGGCGGTCTGGCCGCTTTCGACGGGCGCGACGTTGGCGTTGATCTCGTTGGTCATGGCGCGTCCTCCTCGCTCAGGAAGCCTTGATCTCGATGCGGCGGGGCTTGTCGGCCTCGGGGCGCTGGATCGCGATGCGCAGCACGCCGTCCTTGAAGCGCGCCTCGACCTTGTCGGGATCGGCGCGGAAGGGCAGGCGGATCGCGCGCGCGAACTGGCCGAAGCCGCGCTCGCGCAGGCGCCAGACGGCGCCTTCGGCGGCTTCGGGCGCCTTGCGCTCGCCGCGCAGGGTCAGAACGTTGTCCTTGACGGTGATCTCGATGTCGCCGGGTTCGACGCCCGGAAGCTCGGCCGTCACCACCGCGGCGTCGGCGTTCTGCCAGACGTTCACCGGCGGGAAGGCGGCGGGGGCGACGCGGCGCATGACGTCGTCCATGTCGCGCGCGACGCGGCGCATCAGGGCGAAGGGATCGATCGTCATCAAGCCGGATGCGGGATGCAGCATGGTCATCTCCTCCTTGTTCCCATACGCTCGTCCGAGGGCGGAGAGCCTGGCGGCCCGAGGGGAGACGTCGGCTGCGTCCTACGGCGCGGCGCGCCGTTGCGCCGGCACAACGCGCGGCGCGTGGAAACGACCGTTCGGGCGGCCTCCATTGCCTGGCCGGCCGCCGCCGATCCGCGCCCTGCGCCGGATCAGCCGTCTGCTGTCGAACCCCGTTCGGGCGTTCTGAGGCAGATAAAGGAACGCTTCGCGCCCCGTTCAAGGGGCGCCGCGTGCCAGAGGCGAACGCTGCGCCGGCCCTCGGCGCCGCGCGATTTCGGGACGGGCGTCTGCGTGGCGAAACATCGCTCGGAGGTCTTGTGTATGTTACTGAGAAGCCTCGGATAGGTGAGGCCGCGCGAGGGGCGCGTGCAGGAGGGGTTCGCTGATGGACAGGAAGACGGCGCTCAACATCTGGTATTTCGCCTTCGCCTTCCTGGCGGTGGCGTTCATCCAGGACTTCATCGCCGGCGCGCGCGAGGTCGCGCCCATTCCCTACAGCAAGTTCGAGGAATACGTCGATCAGGGGCTGATCAAGCGCGCGGTCATCGGCTCGCAGACCATCACGGGCGAGTTCGCGCACCCCGTCGAGGGGCGCTCGCGCTTCGTGACGACGCTGGTCGATCCGGCCATCGTCGCTCGTCTCGAGGGCAAGGGCGTCGAGTTCACCGGCCGGCCCGAGAACACCTTCCTGACCACGCTGCTGTCATGGGTCGTGCCGGCGCTGGTCTTCTTCGGCCTGTGGATGGTCTTCTTCCGCAAGATCGCCGAGAAGCAGGGCCTTGGCGGCTTCATGTCGGTCGGGCGTTCGCGCGCGAAGGTCTATGTCGAGAAACAGACCGGCGTCACCTTCGACGACGTCGCCGGCGTGGACGAGGCCAAGCAGGAGCTGCAGGAGGTCGTCGAATTCCTGCGCAATCCCGCCGAATACGGCCGCCTTGGCGCGCGCATCCCCAAGGGGGTGCTGCTGGTCGGCCCGCCCGGCACCGGCAAGACGCTGCTGGCGCGCGCCGTCGCCGGCGAGGCGGGGGTGACGTTCTTCTCGATCTCGGGCTCGGAGTTCGTCGAGATGTTCGTCGGCGTGGGCGCGGCGCGCGTGCGCGACCTGTTCGAGCAGGCGCGCAAGAACGCCCCGGCGATCATCTTCATCGACGAGCTGGACGCGCTGGGCCGCGCGCGCAACGCGCCCGGTCTGCCCGGCGGCAATGACGAGCGCGAGCAGACGCTCAACCAGCTGCTGACCGAGATGGACGGCTTCGACCCCTCGGCGGGCATCGTGCTGCTGGCCGCGACCAACCGCCCCGAGATCCTCGACCCCGCGCTGCTGCGCGCGGGCCGGTTCGACCGCCAGGTTCTGGTCGACAAGCCCGACAAGGCCGGCCGCGTGGCGATCCTGAAGGTGCACATGAAGAAGGTGCGCCTGGCGCCCGACGCCGACCCCGAGAAGATCGCCGCGCTGACGCCCGGCTTCTCGGGCGCCGATCTGGCGAACCTGGTGAACGAGGCCGCGCTGCTGGCCACGCGCCGCAAGGCCGAGGCCGTGACGATGGAGGATTTCACCAACGCGGTCGAGCGCATCGTCGCCGGGCTTGAAAAGCGCAACCGCCTGCTCAACGAGACCGAGCGCCGCGTCGTCGCCCATCACGAGATGGGTCACGCCCTGGTCGCCATGGCCACGCCCGGCGCCGATCCGGTGCACAAGGTCTCGATCATTCCGCGCGGCGTGGGCGCGCTGGGCTACACCATCCAGCGCCCGACCGAGGACCGCTTCCTGATGACCCGCGAAGAGCTCGAGGGCAAGATCGCCGTTCTTCTGGGCGGGCGCGCGGCCGAGGCGATCGTGTTCGGGCACCTGTCCACCGGCGCGGCCGACGATCTGGCCAAGGCCACCGACGTGGCTCGCGCCATGGCCGCGCGCTACGGCATGATCCCCGAGCTGGGTCATGTCAGCTACGACAGCGAGAAGCAGGGCTTTCTCGGCCCCTCGGGCGAGGGCTGGATGACCCGCCGCTACTCCGAGGAGACCGCGCGGCGCATCGACCAGGCCGTGCGCGAGGTGATCGACGCGGCCTATGCGCGCGCGCGCGCCGTGCTCGAAGCCAACCGCGATCTGCTCCTGCGCTCGGCCGCCGAGCTGCTCGAGCGCGAGACGCTGGCGGGCGAGGCGCTCGAGCGGATCGCCCGGCAGGTGCGCCCCGCGGCGCCGGCCCCGAGCGTCGCCGCCGGGGGTTGATGCAGGTCAATGGCGCGCCCGGCGCATGGTGTCATGCATGGGGCGCGCCGCAAGAAGACGCCCGCGCGGGGGGTTCCCTTCGCGCCGGGAAGGAAACGCCGGTTCGGGCCAGCGCCCGCGCCGGAGGACGGAACGAAAGAGAAGAAAGAAGGAAGAGGAGTAGAAGATGGCGAAAGGCATTTGCGACGTTTGCGGCGTCCGACCGGCGACGGTCCGCGCCCGCATCACCACCAACGGACAGACCCAGGTCATGGAGCTGTGCGACGAGGATTACCGCCGGCTTGCGCGCCGGCAGGGCCGCAGCAGCTCGCCGCTCGAGTCGCTGTTCGGGCGCCATGGCAGCCTGTTCGACGAATTCTTCGGCGACAGCCTGTTCTCGGATGACCTGCTGGGCGGCGCGCTGGGCCGCGGCGCCGGTCTTGGCGGCGGCCTGCCGGGCGCCGATGAGGGTGAGGCCGAGGCGCCCCGCGTCGCGCCGCGCGCCGGCCGCGCCCCGCGCCGCGGCGGCGGCATCGCCGACCGGCTCAGCTCGCAGGGCGAGAAGCTGCTGCAGGAAGCCGCGCGCACGGCGCAGGAATTCGGCCGCTCCGAGGTCGACACCGAGCACCTTCTGCACGCGCTGACGAATTCGGACGTGGTGCGCACGATCTTCGACCAGTTCAAGATCTCGGCCGACGACCTGCGCCGCCAGATCGAAAGCGAAGCGCCCAAGGGCGAGGGCGCCAAGGGCGCCGAGGGCGAGATCGGCGTGTCGCCGCGCCTGAAGGACGCGCTTTCGCGCGCGCTCAACGCCTCGACCGAGCTTGGCCACAGCTATGTCGGCCCCGAGCACCTGCTCATCGGCCTGGCCGAAGAGGGCGAGGGCCTGGCGGCGACCATGCTCAAGCGCTACGGCCTGACGCCGCAGGCTCTGCGCCAGAAGATCACCAAGGTCGTGGGCCGCGGCGCCGAAGAGGGCCGCGTCGAGCCGCCCTCCAACACGCCCGAGCTGGACAAGTTCTCGCGCGATCTGACCAAGATGGCGCGCGAGGGCAAGCTTGACCCCGTCATCGGCCGCGCCCGCGAGATCGAGACCACGATCGAGGTCCTGGCCCGCCGCAAGAAGAACAACCCCGTTCTGATCGGCGAGCCCGGCGTGGGCAAGACGGCCATCGTCGAGGGCCTGGCGCAGCGCATCGTCGCCGGCGAGGTGCCCGAGTCGCTGCTGAACAAGCGGCTGGTCGAGCTGAACATCAACTCGATGGTCGCCGGCTCGAAATACCGCGGCGAGTTCGAGGAGCGCGTGCAGAGCATCCTCAAGGAGATCACCGAGAACCAGGACGACATGATCCTGTTCATCGACGAGATCCACACCATCGTCGGCGCCGGCCAGGGCGGCGGCGAGGGCGGCCTCGACATCGCCAACACCTTCAAGCCGGCGCTGGCGCGCGGCGAGCTGAACCTGATCGGCGCGACGACGCTCAACGAGTATCAGAAATACATCGAGAAGGACGCCGCGCTCGAACGCCGCTTCCAGCCGGTCTTCGTGCCCGAGCCGACGGTGGCGCAGACCATCATGATCCTGCGCGGCCTGCGCGACTCGCTCGAGGCGCACCACAAGGTGACGATCACCGACGAGGCGATCATCGCCGCGGCCGAGCTGTCGGACCGCTACATCACCGCGCGCTTCCTGCCCGACAAGGCGATCGACCTGATCGACCAGGCGGCGGCGCGGGTGAAGATCAGCGCCACCGCGCGCCCGGTCGAGGTGCAGGAGCTGGAGGCCGAGGTCGAGCAGCTCAAGCGCGAGCAGGACTACGCCGCCTCGCGCAAGCAGTTCGACAAGGCCGCCGAGCTCAAGAAGCAGCTCGAAGAGCGTCAGGCCGAGCTTGAAGAGCTGACCGAAAGCTGGAAGCGCGACCGCGCGTCGGGCGCCGTCGAGGTGCGCGCCGAGCATGTGGCGCAGGTGGTCTCGAAGCTGACGGGCATTCCCGTGGCCGAGCTGACCGCCGAAGAGCGCGAGAAGCTGCTCAAGATGGAAGAGCGCCTGCACCAGCGCGTCATCGGTCAGGAGGAGGCCATCCGCGCCGTCTCCGACGCCGTGCGCCTGTCGCGCGCCGGCCTGCGCGAGGGCAACCGCCCCGTGGCCACCTTCCTGTTCCTGGGCCCGACCGGCGTCGGCAAGACCGAGCTGGCCAAGGCCCTGGCCGAGGTGGTCTATGGCGACGAGGACGCGCTGCTGCGCATCGACATGTCCGAATATGGCGAGCGCCACGCCGTCGCGCGGCTGGTGGGCGCGCCTCCGGGCTATGTCGGCTACGAGGAGGGCGGCCAGCTGACCGAGAAGGTCCGCCGCCGGCCCTACTCGGTGGTCCTGCTTGACGAGATCGAGAAGGCCCACCCGGACGTCTACAACATCCTTCTGCAGGTGTTCGACGACGGCCGGCTGACCGACGGCAAGGGGCGCGTGGTGGACTTCACCAACACCATCATCATCGCGACCTCGAACCTGGGCGCCGACATCATCCAGCGGAACCTGACGGCCCGCGGGACCAAGGACGAGGACCCGGCCAAGCTCAAGGCCGACCTGATGCAGGTGCTGCGCGGCCACTTCCGGCCCGAGTTCATCAACCGGATCGACGAGATCATCGTCTTCCAGTCGCTGAGCAAGGCCGAGATCCGCGCCATCGTCGAGCTGCAGCTCGAGCGGGTGCGGCGCACCGCGCACGGGCAGGGGGTGGATCTGCATTTCGATCCCTCGGTGCTCGAGCACTTCGCCGCCGTGGGCTACCGGCCCGAATTCGGCGCGCGCGAGCTGCGGCGCCTGATCCGCACCGAGCTCGAAACGGCGCTGGCGCGCGAGATGCTCGGCGGCGCGATCGGCGAGGGAGACGCGGTGAACGTGCGCTGGGACGGCGAGGCGCAGAAGATCGTCTTCGAGAAGCGCCCCGCCGAGGCGGCCGAGCCCAAGGCCGACGACGCCGGCAAGGGCGACGCGGCCGAGCCGGCGGCCGAGTGAGCCACGCGCCGGCCGCCCTGGCGCGGCCGGCGTTCCGCATGCCTTGCGCCCCGATGGGGCGCCGATCCCGCGCCCGCCGGCCCCGCGCCGGCGGGCGCTTGCGTTCAAGGAAAGTCGGCCAAGGGAAACTCGGCCAAGGGAGAACGCCATGACCGCATCACGCAACGAAACGCCGCCGCGGGGCGGCGGCCCCGGCCCCGGTCCGGGCCCCGGCGGGGGCGCCGGCGGGGACGCCGGCCGGGCCGCGCAGGGCCCTGCGCGCAAGGGGGCGATCGGGAGCGCCGAAGCGGGCGCGAAAGGCGGCGCGCAATGGGTTCGCGACCCGGCCTTCGCATCGCCCGCAAGCTCGCCCGCCGCCCCCGTCTTCGCGCCCTTGCCCTCGCCCGGCGGCGGCCGGACGCAGGCGACAAGGTCCGCTCCGCCCGGCAGCCTCTCCGCCAGCTCGCCGGCGCGCCCGGCCGCCAATCCTCGCGCCAACCCGGCCGGCGATCGCGGCGCCAACAGCGGCCGCGCGCCCCGGGCGCTGATGCCCGGCGCGAACCTGCCGCTGGCCGGCCCGCCGCCGCGGGTTCTGATCGGCCGCGCGCCCTTGCGCGCCGATTCCGTCGGGCGCGCCGCGGCCCGGCGGGCGGGTTGGCGCATGGTCTTCGAACCGACCCGCGCGCCGCGGCGCGAGCCCTTGATGGGCTGGCTGAGTTCGGACGACCCGCTGGCGGGGCTCGAGCTGCGCTTCGACCACCTCGACGCGGCCATCGACTTCGCCGAGCGCCGGGGCTGGGAATGGACCGTGCTCGAGCCGCCGCCGCGCGCGCCGCGGCGCTGACGCATGCGGGGGGCGCATCGCCGGGCGCGACGCGCCGCGAGCGATGCGCGCCGGGCGCTCGGCCGCGCGCCGCCGCCGCGCCGGTTGGCCGCGGTTCCTCGCGTCGCCCGGGGCGGCGCGCCCCGGACCAGGCGCGCGGCGTCGATCCCCGGGGCCGATGCGCAGCGCCGGCGCGCCGCGGCGGACCAATGGGGCAAGGCGCGCCGCCGCGCCGGACGGCCGCGCTCCGTCGAATCGCCCGGGGCGGCGCGGCCCGGACCAGGCGCGCGGCGTCGATCCCCTGGACCGACGCGCAGCGCCGATGCGCGGCGGCAGGCGCAGGGCGCGTCGCGGCGCTTCAAAATCCCGCCGCGCTGGCGCACAGTGCGGCCATGAGCGACGCGCCACCCCCCGAATCCCCACCCCCCGAATCCCCACCCCCCGAGTCCCCGCCGCCCGACGCCTCGGGGCCGGCCGCGCCCCCGCCCGGGGCCGCGAAGCCCGTCCGCGCTCGCGGCCGGCCCGAGATCCTGTTCCCGCTCTTCTCCGAGGTCACGCGGCTCGACGGCGTCGGACCCAAGACCGCCAAGGCCCTGGCGCGGGCGGGACTCACGCGTCCGCGCGACATGCTCTTCACCTTGCCGCACGGCGTCGTCGACCGCCGCCGGCGCCCCGAGCTGGGCGCCCCGGACGAAGGCGAGGTTGTCACGCTCGAGGCGACGGTCGTGGCGCACCTGCCGCCGGCCTCGCGCGGGCGCCCGCACCGCGTGCGCATGCGCGACGCGGCGGGGCGCGGCTTCGAGCTGGTCTATTTCCACGCGCGCCGCGACTGGCTGGAAAAGCTGCTGCCCGAAGGGGCGCGGCGGCTGGTCTCGGGCCGCGTCGAGCGCTTCGGCGAGCGCATCCAGATGCCCCATCCCGACCACGTCCTGCCCCCGGACGAGGCGGACGCGCTGCCGACCTTCGAGCCGGTCTATCCGCTGACCGAGGGCGTGGGGCAAAGGCTGATGCGCCGCGCGGCGCAGGCGGCGCTGGCGCTGGCGCCCGAGCTGCCCGAATGGCTCGACCCGGCGGCGATGCGCGCGCGCGGCTGGCCCGCATGGCGCCAGGCCCTGGCCGACGCTCATGCCCCGGGGCCGCCCGGAACCGACCGTGCCCGCGCCGCCGCCCGCGCGCGCGAGCGCCTTGCCTATGACGAGCTGCTCTCGCACCAGCTGACCCTGGCGCTGGCCCGCGCCGCGCGCCGCAAGCGCAAGGGCAGGCCGACCCGCGGCGATGGGCGGCTGCGCGAAAAGGCGCTTGCGGCGCTGCCCTTCGCCCTGACCGGCGCGCAGCGGCGCGCGATCGACGAGATCGCCGCCGACATGGCCTCGGATCGGCGCATGAACCGCCTCTTGCAGGGCGACGTGGGGGCGGGCAAGACGCTGGTCGCGCTCATGGCCATGCTGATCGCGGCCGAGGCGGGGGGGCAGGCCGCGCTCATGGCGCCGACCGAGATCCTGGCCCGCCAGCACCTGGCCAGCATCGCGCCCCTGGCGCGCGCGGCGGGGATCGAGCCGGTTCTGCTGACCGGCCGCGACGGCGCCGCCGAGCGCCGGCGCAAGCTGGCCGCCATCGCACAGGGCGCGCCGATCGTTCTGGGCACGCATGCGCTGTTCCAGAAGGACGTGGCCTTCGCCGATCTGCGCCTTGCGATCGTGGACGAGCAGCACCGCTTCGGCGTGCGCCAGCGCATGGAGCTGGGCGAGAAGGGCCGCCGCGCCGACGTGCTGGTCATGACCGCAACGCCCATTCCGCGCTCGCTGGCGCTGGTGGGCTATGGCGACATGGACGTCTCGGTGCTGGACGAGAAGCCGCCCGGGCGCAAGCCCGTGCGCACCGCGCTGGTCAGCGCCGCCCGGCTGGACGAGGTGGTCGCGCATCTGCGCCAGGCCGTCGCGGGCGGGCGGCGCGCCTACTGGGTCTGTCCGCTGGTCGAGGAAAGCGACGCGGTCGCGCTGACCGCCGCCGAAAGCCGCTGGCGCGCCCTGCGCGAGGAGATCGGCCCGGGCGTGGCGCTGGTCCACGGCCAGATGCCGCCCGAAGAGCGCGACGCAGCCATGGCCGATTTCGCCGCCGGCCGCGCCCAGGTGCTGGTCGCGACCACGGTGATCGAGGTGGGGGTGGATGTGCCCGAGGCCTCGATCATGATCATCGAGCAGGCCGAGCGCTTCGGCCTTGCGCAGCTGCACCAGCTGCGCGGGCGGGTGGGGCGCGGGGCCGAGGAATCGACCTGCGTGCTGCTTTACGATCCGCCGCTGAGCGGGGCGGCGCGCGCGCGGCTCGAGATCATGCGCCAGACCGAGGACGGCTTTCGCATCGCCGAAGAGGATCTGCGCCTGCGCGGCGCGGGCGACGTGCTGGGCGTGCAGCAGTCGGGTCTGCCCAGGTTCCGCATCGCCGACCTTGAAACGCATGCCGACCTGCTCAAGGCCGCGCAGGACGAGGCGCGGCTGGCGGTGCATGTCGATCCGGCACTCGAAGGCCCCCGCGGCGAGGCGCTGCGCACGCTGCTCTATCTGATGGAGCGGGACGAGGCGATCCGCCTTCTGTCGGTGGGCTGACCGGGCGCGATCGGGCGGGCGGATTTACGTTCCCTTAATGTTCTTGACCGCGCACGAACGTTGCGCGAACATCAAGGTGGGAACAAACAGGGAATCGGAGAAACCGCCATGGCCGCCATCATCCGCATCGTCTCGGCCGCCGAGCGCGCGCCGCAGGGCGCCGTGCAGGACGCCGCCGCGCTGGCGCTCCTGTGCCTGTTCGCGCTGGCGGGATTCACGCTGAGCGGCCTTGCGTGAAACGCGCCCGGCGCCCTTGACTTCGCCTTGCGGCCGCGCAGGGATGGAGGAAAGGAAACCGGCAGGGCGGCTCAGATGGACGCAACGCACGATCCCCATGGGCTAGAACGTTTTCTCGAGGCGCAGGAAGGCGTGATCGAGCAGGCGATGGACGAGCTCGCGCGCGGGGCCAAGACCGGGTGCTGGATGTGGTTCGTCTTTCCCCAGCTTTCGGGGCTGGGCCGTTCCGAGACGGCGCGCCTCTATGCCATCCGCTCGCGCGACGAGGCGCGCGCCTATCTCGAACATCCGGTGCTGGGGCCGCGCCTGCGCCGATGCGTCGCGCTGGCCATGTCGCACCCGCGCCTGACGGCGCATGACATTTTCGGCTCGCCCGACGACATCAAGCTGCGCTCGTGCCTGACCCTGTTCGCCGAGGTCGCCGCCCCCGAGGACGACATCTTTCGGCGCGCGCTCGACCGGCTGTTCGCCGGGCGGCCCGATCCGCGCACGCTCACCCTTTTGTGACGCGGGGCGCTCAGCCCTGCGCGCCGGCGCCCGCGGCGATCTGGTCGAGCGCGGCCAGCGTGGCCTCGACGCACAGCATGATCGAGGCGTGGCGGTTCTTGAAGTCGCGCGCGGGCAGCAGGGCCTCGTAATCCTCGAACGGGGCCGAGGGGACGGGGCCGCCTTCCTTGAGCATGGCGCGCAGCTCGTCGCGCAGGCGCGCGATCTCGTCCCGGCTGCGGCCCAGCGCATGCGCCCCCAGGATGGCGGCCGAGGCCTGACCCAGCGCGCACGCCTTCACATCCTGCCCGAAGCGCGCGATGCGCCCATCCTCGGCGTCGAGGTCCACCGTCACCGTCGATCCGCACAGCGGCGAGCGCTTCATCACGCTGGCCTGCGGCGAGTCGAGCCGGCCCAGATGCGGAATGTCGGCCGCAAGCGCCAGGATGCGCCGCGAATACAGGCTGATCAGGTCCTCGCCCGCGTCGGTGGTCTGGTCGGTCATGGCGTCCTCCGCTCGTCTCTTCCCTAGATAGACCGGCGCGCGCAGGTGTAAAAGGCGCAGGTCGCCGCAACGGAGCAAGCCGCATGTCGCAAACCTTCGACCCCGCCAGCCTGAAATTCGACTCGCGCGGGCTGATACCCGCCATCGCGCAGGACCACGAGACCGGCGAGGTGCTGATGATGGCCTGGATGAACGCCGAGGCCGTGGCGCGCACCCTGCGCGAGGGGCGCGTGACCTACTGGTCGCGCTCGCGCCAGGCGTTCTGGCGCAAGGGCGACGAATCGGGCCATGTCCAGCGCCTGGTCGAGATGCGCATCGACTGCGACCGCGACTGCCTGCTGCTGCGGGTCGCGCAGACCGGCCCGGCCTGTCACACCAACCGGCGCAGCTGCTTCTTCACCGTGCTGCGCGACGGCGTCGAGGTGATCGACTCGGCGCCGCTCGACTCGTGAGCGCGCCGCCGCCATCCGCAGGGCGCGGCGCGCAATGGGCCGAGCGCCTTGCCCCGCCCGCCCTCGGGCGCCTGGCGCTGGGGCTGGCCGTGGGCGCGGCGGGGGGCGCGGCGGCGCATGCGGCGGGCGCGCCGCTGGCCTGGATGCTGGGGGCGCTGTTCGCCTGCATGTTCGCCAGCCTGGCGGGCGCGCCGGTCATGGTGCCGATCTGGTTCCGCACGCTGTTTCTGGGCGTGGTGGGGCTGTTCCTTGGCGAAAGCTTCGCCGATCTGCGCGTCGAGGCTCTGGCGCGCTGGCCCGTCAGCCTGGCGGCGGCGGCGCTTTATCCGGCGGCGGGGGGCGCGGCGTGCTATGCGCTGTTCCGCGCCGCGGCGCGGATGCCGCGGGCGACGGCGCTGCTTTGCGCGGTTCCGGGCGGGTTGACGGCGGTGTCGCTTTTCGCGGCCGAGGTCGGCGGCGACGAGCGGCGCGTGGCGCTGGCGCAGTCGCTGCGGGTGGCGCTGGTGGTGCTGGCCGCGCCGGTGGTCGCCTTCGGCTGGCTGGGGCTGCCGCGCCCGGCCGCCGCGGGCGCGCATCCGGCGGCGCTGATGTCGGCCCCCGACGCGGCGCTGCTGACGGGCGCGGCGCTGGCGGCGACGTTGCTTGCGGGGCGTTTGCGCGTGCCCTTGCCCTATCTGGTCGGACCGCTGGCGGTCAGCGCCGCGCTGCGGCCCGCGGGGGTCGTCTCGGGCGCCTTGCCCGGCTGGCTGGTCGAGGCGGCGCTGACGGTGTGCGGCGCCTCGATCGGCACGCGCTTCGCGGGGTTCGGGCTGCGGCAGCTTGCGGTCGGCGCGGCGTGGACCCTGGCCGGCACGATCGTTCTGATGGCGGTCAGCTGGGGGTTCGCGGCGGCGGTGGCGGCCCTGACGGGCATCGGGCTGTTCGCCGCGCTGTTGGCCTATGCGCCGGGGGGCGTGGCCGAGATGAGCCTGATCGCGCTGGCCATCGGCGCCGATCCGGCCTTCGTCGCCACGCACCACATGGCCCGCATCCTGACCATCCTGATCGCGCTGCCGGCGCTGGGCGGTCCGCTGCGGCGGTTCCTGGCGGCCGAGGCGGCGCCTAGCGGGGCGAGGCCTGGCGGGCCGGGGGCAGATCCAGCATCCGGCGGATCTGCCCGGGGGTGACGCCCGCGGCGCGCAGCTCGCGCAAGCCCGCGTCGCGGTCGCGCTTGGCCAGCCTGCGCCCGGCCGCGTCGCGGATCAGCCGGTGATGACGCCAGACGGGAACCGGCAGGCCGAACAGCGCCTGCAGCAGCCGGTGCAGCGGCGCGGCGGCGAACAGGTCCTGCCCGCGCGTCACATGAGTCACCCCTTGCGCGGCGTCGTCCAGCACCACCGCCAGGTGATAGCTGGCGGCGACGTCCTTGCGCGCCAGGACCACGTCGCCGCAGCGGGCGATCAGCCAGTCGGGGTCAAGGCGCAAGAGCCCCGTTTCGCCGCCGGGGCCGGCGCCCAGCTCGCGCATGCTCAGCCGGCCGACGGCCGACGCGCCACCCAGCGCCGCGATGGCCGCGCGCATGTCCAGCCGCCAGGCGACCGGCGCGCCCGGCGCCGGGAGCATGCGGCGGCAGGTTCCCGGATAGGGCGGGCCGTCGGGGCCGCGCCCGTCGGGCAGGGCGGGCATGGCGCCGCCGACCTCCTGCGGGGCGGCCAGGGCCTGGGCGATGTCCTTGCGCGTGCAGGCGCAGGGGTAAAGCAGCCCGCGCGCGCGCAGATCGTCCAGCGCGCGGGCGTAGACCGCCATGCGCTGCGACTGGCGCATGGGCGGCGCGTCCCAGCGCAGGCCGAGCCAGCGCAGATCCTCGATGATCGCCTGCTCGTATTCGGGACGCGCGCGGCCCTGGTCGATGTCCTCGATCCGCAGCAGGAACCGCCCCCCCGCCGCCCGCGCCGCGTCATGGGCCAGGATCGCCGAAAA
Organism: Oceanicella actignis; assembly: GCF_900111545.1. Taxonomy (NCBI): domain Bacteria; kingdom Pseudomonadati; phylum Pseudomonadota; class Alphaproteobacteria; order Rhodobacterales; family Paracoccaceae; genus Oceanicella; species Oceanicella actignis. Next base: position 112,331 of record NZ_FOHL01000001.1, on the reverse strand, counting down.
TGCGTGCCCAAGGTGCAGGAACCCGTTGGGCGAGGGGGCGAAGCGTTCGACATGCTCGGCGGGGCGGCTCATGGCCGGGATCTAGGCCCGAGCGGCCGGCGGCGCAAGCGCGCCGGCGCGTCCTCATGCGCCGAGGGCCGAGACGCCGGCGCGCGCGGGCGGGGCATCGCGCTCTTGACCCCGGCTGCGCGCGCGTATCGGATGCAGGCATGAGCGTGCGCGTCATCAAGGGCGAGGATTGCATCCGCGAGGGGGCCGAGTGGCTGGCCGCGCGCGAGCCGCGCTTTGCGCATGCGCTCGAGGTCGCCGGCCTGCCGCCGACCCGCCTGCGACCCGACGGCTTTCCCGCGCTGGTCTCGGCCATCGTCTCGCAACAGCTTTCGGTGGCGGCGGCGAACGGCATTCTGGGGCGGCTGCGGGCCATCGGCGCCGACACGCCCGAGGGGCTGATGGCGCTGGACGACGAGGCGTTGCGCGCCTGCGGGCTTTCGCGCCCCAAGATCCGCTATCTGCGCGGCGCGGCCGAGGCGGGGCTGGACTTCGCCGCCTTGCGCGCCATGCCCGACGAAGAGGCCGCCGCCGCGCTCGTCGCGCTCAAGGGCGTGGGGCGCTGGACGGCCGAGATCTACCTGATGTTCAGCCTTGGCCGCGCCGACGTCTTCGCCCCGGCCGATCTGGCGCTGCAGGAGGCGTCGCGCGCGCTGTTCGATCTGCCCGCCCGTCCGGCGCCGCCCCAGCTGGCCGCGATGGCCGAAGCCTGGTCGCCCTGGCGGGCGGTGGCGGCGCGGCTGCTTTGGGCGTATTACCGGGCCGTCAGGAACAGGGAAGGGATCACCTGAAATGTCTTACCTAGCAGGGCCTTCGCGCCAGCCGCGCTCGGGCGTGGCCGAGTCGGTCGTCATCTTGCTTCACGGCTACGGCGCCGATGGCGAGGATCTGATCGGCATCGGCGATGCGCTGGCCGACCACATGCCCAACACGCTGTTCATGGCGCCCGACGCCCCCGAGCCCTGCTCGATCAATCCCATGGGGCGGCAGTGGTTTCCGATCCCGTGGATGGACGGCTCGACCGAGGCGCAGATGGCCGAATCGTTCGACCGTTCGGTGCGGCTGTTGCACGCCTATCTCGACTCGGTGGCCGAGGAGACGGGCGTGCCTGCGGCGCAGACGGCGTTGATCGGCTTCAGTCAGGGCACGATGATGGCGCTGCATGTGGGCCTGCGTCGGCCCGAGCAGCTGGCCGGGATCGTCGGCTTCTCGGGGCGGCTTCTGGCGCCCGAGCGCCTGCCCGCCGAGCTGGCCTCGCGCCCGCCGGTGCTGCTGGTCCATGGCGACATGGACGAGGTGGTGCCGCCCTCGAGCCTTGACGAGGCCCGCGAGGCGCTGGCCGACGCCGGCGTTCCGGTGGCCACGCATGTGTCGCGCGGGATGGGGCATGGCATCGCGCCCGACGGGCTGGGGCTTGCGCTGCGCTTCCTGCAAGAGCGGCTGGGCTGAGGCGCCCCCCCAACGCACGCACCGCCGATCCCCGCCGCCCCTCCGGCACGCGCGGGCGCCGCGCGCGGAACCGGTTTCCGGCCGCGCGCCGGGCCCCTGTCGCCGGACCGTCATCATTTCGACGCTTGTCCGTCGCCGATGCGCATATATAGTTTTCCTGCATCGGGACGGGCGGGTCCCGTCTCGAACGTGGCCAGGGGCGCTTCGGGATGGGAGGGAATTCGCGTGCGGCACGATCCATATCTTGAGGGCTTCGTCCGAAGTCCCGCGCGGCTCCGGGATCATCCGGCGCTCGTGCTCAACGCCGATTACAGGCCGCTTTCATACTTCCCGCTGTCGCTCTGGCCATGGCAGGAAGCCGTGAAGGCGGCCTTTCTCGATCGCGTGACCGTGGTGGCCGAGTATGACGAGGTCGCGCGCAGCCCCTCGACCGAGTTCCGCCTGCCCTCGGTGGTGGTGCTGCGCGAATACGTCAAGCCCGGCCGCATGGCGGCCTTCACGCGCTTCAACGTCTTTCTGCGCGACGAGTTCCGCTGCCAGTATTGCGGCGCGACGGGCGATCTGACCTTCGATCACGTGATCCCGCGCGCGCGCGGCGGGCGCACGACCTGGGAGAACGTGGTCGCCTCGTGTGCGCCGTGCAATCTGCGCAAGGGCGCGCGCTCGGTGCGCGAGGCGGGGATGCGTCTGCGCCGCAAGCCCTTCCGCCCCAGCCAGGCGCAGTTGAACGCGGCGGGGCGCAAGTTTCCGCCGAACTACCTGCACGAAAGCTGGATGGATTACCTGTATTGGGACGCGCCGCTCGAGCCGTAGGCCCGCAGCGCCGCCCAGCCCCACAGCAGCGCCAGCCCCGCCGAGGCGAGCCCGTTCCAGCTGGCCATGGACAGGCCGAGGAACTCCCACGCCACCTCGTTGCAGCGCACCACCGGCGCGGCCATGATCTGGCGCAGCAGCTCGTCGGTGTTCAGCGCGCCCTCCGGCCCGCCCGAGCAGGTCTGCGGCCCCTGCCACCAGCCGCGCTCGACGCCGGTGTGATAGAAGGCGATCGCCGCGCCGGCCGCCATGCTCAGCGCCCCCGCCGCGCACAGCCATGCGCGCGCGCCCAGCGCCAGCGCCGCCGCGCCCAGCGCGATCGCCGCCGCGTGGGGCCAGCGTTGCCAGATGCACAGCTCGCACGGGGCCAGCCCGCCAAGATGCTGAAATCCGAACGCGCCGGCCAGCAGCGCCGCCGAGCCGAGCGACGCGATCAGCGCCAGGCGCCGGGGGGATGGATGCAGGGTCATAGAACGCGCCTCGCCACGATGAAGCCTCCGATCAACAGCACGACCGAGACCGTGAAGACCAGCCCAAGCCGGCGCTCGATGAAGCCGCGGATGGGCGGGCCGAAGCGGCGCAGCAGCGCCGCCAGCACGAAGAAGCGCAGGCCGCGCGCGACGGCCGAAGCGATCATGAACAGCCCGAAATTCAGCCCCGTCGCCCCCGAGAAGATGGTGATGACCTTGTAGGGAAAGGGGGTGACGCCGGCGATCAGCACCGCCCAGAAGCCCTGCTCGTTATAGGCCTGGCTGATGCGCATGAAGTCGTCGGCCTTGCCGTAGAATTCCAGAACCGGGCGCCCGATCGTCTCGAACATCGCCGCGCCGATCAGCCATCCCATCGCCCCGCCCGCCACCGAGGCCGCCGTGCACACCCCCGCGATCAGCCAGGCGCGGTGCGGCGCGGCCAGGATCATCGGAATCAGCAAGACGTCGGGCGGGATCGGAAAGACCGAGCTCTCGACGAAGCTGACCAGCGCCAGCGACCAGAGGGCGTAGGGTTTTCCGGCCTGGCGCAGAACCCAGTCGTAGAGCGATCTCAACATGCGCTCCGCATAGCAACGCCCCTCGCCCTTGTCCATCGCCGGGCGCAGGATGCGGTTGACCGCCGCCGGCGCGCGCCTATAGTCGCCTCGGTCGCCCGGATGGCGGAACTGGTAGACGCAGCGGATTCAAAATCCGCCGAGCTGACACTCGTGTGGGTTCGAGTCCCACTCCGGGCACCAGCGGACACCCGAAATCGACGCGCATGCGAAACGGCGCCGGGCGGTCGGCCCGGCGCCGTTCGCGAGGCGGCGGCGATCAGGACGCGCGATCAGGACGCGCGGCGGCGGCGGCGGTTCTCGCGCCCGCCGCGGGCGCCGGCCGGGGCCTCGCCCTCGGGCGTGGCGGGCTTGTTGTGGCGGATCCACTCGGCGCCGTGGGGGTCGTTGTTCATCAGCAGGTTGGCCGCGCGCACGGCCTCCATCTCCTGCGGGCGGACCGGGTTCATGATGGCCGAGGTCATGCCCGAGGCGATGGCCATGGGCAGGAAGGCGGCGTTGATGCCGTGCCGGTTCGGCAGTCCGAACGAGATGTTCGACGCGCCGCAGGTGGTGTTCACCCCCAGCTCCTCGCGCAGGCGGCGCACCAGCGCGAACACCTGGAGCCCCGCCGTGGCCATGGCGCCGATGGGCATGACCAGCGGATCGACCACGATGTCATGCGCCGGGATGCCGTAATCGGCGGCGCGCTGGACGATCTTCTTGGCCACGTTGAAGCGCACGTCGGGATCTTCCGAGATGCCGGTGTCGTCGTTCGAGATCGCCACCACCGGCACGTTGTATTTCTTGACCAGCGGCAGGATCGCCTCGAGGCGCTCCTCCTCGCCGGTGACCGAGTTGAGCAGCGGGCGTCCATGCGCCGCCTCGAGCCCGGCCTCGAGCGCGGCGGGCACCGAGCTGTCGATGCACAGCGGCACGTCCACCAGCGACTGGACCAGCTCGATCAGCTTGCGCATGAGCGGCGGCTCGGTCTCGTTGGGGTTGGGGTTCGAGTTGTAGACCACCCCCGCATTCACATCGAGCATGGTCGCGCCGCAGGCGACCTGCTCGAGCGCGTCCTTCTCGACGGTCGAAAAGTCGCCCGCTTCGAGCTCGGCGGCCAGCTTCTTGCGGCCGGTCGGGTTGATCCGCTCGCCGATCACGCAAAAGGGCTGGTCGAAGCCGATGATGGCGGTTTTCGTCCGGGATTCGACGATGGTGCGGGTCATGTGGGCCTTTTTCCTCGAAGCTTGGGCGCGGGGCCGCGCCCCGCGCAGGTCTGGATGCGAGCGCCTCAGCCGGCCGCCGCGGCCGCGCGCGCGCCGCGCCGGTGGGCGTTGATGTATTCGGCGGTCTTGTCGATGCCGCCGAGCGGGAAGAAGTGCACCGCCTCGACCGCGAAGTCGGGATGCGCGGCCTTGTGCGCGGCCAGATCGCGCAGGATCTCGTCGGGCGCGAAGGGCAGCATCAGCTTGGTCACGTCCGCCGCCCGGCGCTGCAGCACGCGCAGCGAGGGGCCGACGCCGCAGGCGAGCGAGAACTTGATCAGCGTCTGCAGCTTGGCCGGTCCGGCGACGCCGATATGAATGGGCAGGCCGACGCCCTCGGCCTTGAGCCGCTCGGCCCAGGCGATGACCGGGGCGGCCTCGAAGCAGAACTGGGTGACGATGGCCATGGCCGCGTCGGTGCGCTCGGCGAAGGCCTGCTTCCAGCGCAGGGCTTCCATCACGTTCTTCTCCGAGCCGTCGGGGTCGATGTCGCGGTTGCCCTCGGGGTGGCCGGCGACATGCAGGCGCTCGAAGCCCTCGAACAGGCCGGTCTCGAGCAGCTGCATGGACGAGTGGAATTCGCCGCGCGGCTTGTCCAGCCCGCCGCCCAGCAGCAGCGCCTGCGTCACGCCGGCCTCGCCCTTGTAGCGGGCGATCCAGTCGGCCAGCGTCGCCTTGTCGGCGATGATGCGGGCCGGAAAGTGCGGCATGACGGGAAAGCCTTCGCGCGCAAGCCGCGCGGCGGTGGCGACCATGTCCTCGATCGGCGTGCCGTCGATATGGGCCACATACACCCGCGTGCCGGCCGGCAGGATGGCGGCGAAGCTTTCGACCTTGGCCGCGGTGCGGGGCATGACCTCGATCGAGCAGCCTTCGAGGAAGGCCGCCAGATCGGGGCCGGGGGCGGCCGCGGCGTCGCGCTTGCGGCCCAGGAAGTTCAGCACCTTGCTCATCAGCTCGTCTCCGAACCAGGCGGCCAGACCCGCCGCATGCCGTCCGGCGGGCGCCCCGCCGGCCTTACCGTGACGCATCGGCCGCCTGGGCGGCCCACCCGTCGTTCGCGATCAGGGCCTTGAGGCGGTCCTGATCGTATTCCGCCTCGATCCGGGCGGCCTCTGCGGCCGCGGCCTCGGCGTCGTCGCCGGGAACCTCGTAGGGCGCGGCGCGCCGCCACTCGGCCAGATAGGCGTCCGAGTCGCGCGCCCCGATCTTCATCGCGCAGCGGTCGATGGCCTGCTCGAAGCGCTCGCTCAGCTGCGCCTTGGCGCCCCGCCGACCCTTGCCGGCGATCACCTGCGCGGGAATGTCCCGCCAATAGACGATCGTGATCTGGGCCAAGCCGTGCTCCTTCCCTGGCGTCTCGCCGCCCATTACGGCGCAAAAGCGCGCGCGCGGGCGCTTTCGAGCGACTTCATGCGCTGCGGATGCGACATGCCGTCGTCTTTCGCGCGCCGCCGCGCGGGGGCGCCGCGCGCCTGCGTCGTATTTAGCAGTTGAACAGTCGCAAACCACCCCCTAATTTTGCAGTCGCGAAGATTTGCGCAGCGGCGGGGGCCGCGCGCCCGCACCAGCGGAGGACTGCACATGCCCGCCGATTCGGCGCCCGCCATCTCGTTCGAATTCTTCCCGCCGGCGACGCCCGAGGCGACGCTGCGGCTGTGGCGCTCGGTCGAGCGCCTGGCGCCGCTGGGGCCCGAGTTCGTCTCGGTCACCTACGGCGCCGGCGGCGCGACGCGCGACCGCACCATGGCGGCGATCCTGACCATCCGCGACCGCGCGCGGCTGAACGTGGCCGGGCACCTGACCTGCGTCGGCGCCTCGCGCGAGCAGACGCTGGCCGTGGCGCGCGCCTACGCCAAGCTGGGCGTGCGCCGCATCGTCGCGCTGCGCGGCGACCCGCCCAAGGGCGCGGCGCGCTTCGAGCCGCACCCCGACGGCTTCCGCAGCGCGGCCGAGCTGGTGGCGGCCCTGCGCGCGGCGGGCGACTGGAAGATCTCGGTCGCCGCCTATCCCGAGGTGCATCCCGAAAGCCCCAGCCTGGCGGCCGATCTGGACAACCTCAAGCGCAAGATCGACGCCGGCGCGGACGAGGCGATCACCCAGTTCTTCTTCGACAACGAGGACTATTTCCGCTTCGTCGACGCCGCGCGCAAGGCCGGCATCGAAGCGCCGATCGTGCCGGGGGTGCTGCCCATCGAGAACTTCAAGCGCATGAGCAACTTCGCCGCGCGCTGCAAGGCGCGGGTGCCCGACTGGATGGCCAAGGCGTATGAGAACGCCGACGAGCTTGGCGTGACCGAGCTTCTGTCCGCCGCCATCTGCGCCGAGCAGTGCGAAGAGCTGCTGGCCCAGGGCGCGCCGCGGCTGCATTTCTACACGCTCAACAATCCCGATCTGACCTTTTCGGTCTGCCGCGCCCTCGGAGTGCAGCCGACGCCCATGCAGATCGCCGCGCAGGGCTGCGGCTGAGCCTTTGCGCGAAAACGCAACCGGCGCGGACCGTTCGGGATCCGCGCCGGCCTTGTCGCCGAAGCCTCGAGCGCTTCGGCATCGTCGCCCCCCGCCTATTCGGCGGCCAGCGGCCGTTCGCCCTCGAGCAGACGATCCGCGTCGCGCCCTCGCGCATCGCCCGGATCCCCAAACGTCCAGTCAAAGGCAAGCAGCCGCGCATGAGGCGACAATCCTGACAGGCTCTCGCCGAAAGCCAGCTTGAGCCTTGCGACGAGCTCGAGCGCGATCTCGCGCCGGAACCCGACCAGCGGGCGACCGGCAAGCGAGCGGTCGAACTCGGCGATCTCGGTTTCCGCGCGGCGGCGGAACTCGTCCACCGCATGGCGGCGCGCGCAGGCCACCGCGTCTCGCGCGCGGCGAAGATGGGCCGCGACGGCCGGGTCCTCGCGGATCGCGAGGTCCAGCGCCGCCAATGGCGCGCGCGCCGGCGCCAGGCCCCGCGCCGCGGGAAAGACGATCATGCCCTGCATGAAATCCGCTTCGAATAGCGCGGGCTCGGCCGGGTCCGGTGCGTGCGCGACGATCGCGCGGAAGTCTCCGCTCAGACGGCACAGACCGGGGTCGCCGAAGGCATCCAGCGCGCTGCGCGCCTGGCGCATGGCCTCGAGCGCATCGGGGCCGGTCTCGACATCGCGCCGCACGCCGCCGCCATCCTCGACGACAAGCGCCGCCTTGCCGCGCTCGGCCCCGGCGCCCGCGGCGATGGCGATGAGCGCGTCAAGAAGGGTCGGCGGCGCGCTGTGCGCCGGGGGGGCCTTGGCCGCGTTCTCGATGCGCGAGACCACGGCGACCGCCGGCGTCAGCCGCCCCGAGGCCGCGCGCAGGTGTCGCGCAAGCGCCGCGTCGAACTCCGAGCGGATGAGCTCGTGAACCTCGTGCGTGAGCGCAAGGCGGCGGCTCCCGGCGGCGGCCTCATGGGCCACCCGAAACGCCAGCGCGCGCGCTGCGATCCCCGATGCGCCGATCTCGTCGTCGAAAGAGTCGGCGAAATCCTGCGCGTGCGCGTCCGTCATGACGAAGCCTTCCGATCCTTGCGGCGCATCCCGCGCGGCGGGCATGCGGCCTTGATTTTGATGGATGTCGTCGGCGACGCGAACGCGACTACGGAATTGAAAAGCGACTTCGGTGGCAATTCTCGGGCAAAACGCCCACTTTCACTCAAATTACGTTCATTATTGGCATGCGCGACGATTCGGTCAAGCGACGCGGGTTACCAAACGTTATCCGCACCCATGGCACGATGTCGGCGCAATCGGAAGGAGACGCGCAATGTCCTGCCCAGCCGCCGCACGGAATGCCCCGGATTTCTCGTCGATGCGCCAGCGACGGCGCGCCGCCGGCAAAACCGCCGGGCGACTGGGCCGCGCGGCCGAAGATGCCGCCTTGCGGCGCTATTGTCGCGCCGGCGCGCGGCCAAGGGCGCGCAACTGGCGCGCGCCGCGCGCCTTCGGCGGCGGCGAGCTGGACCTGGTGATCGATGAGGGTGGAGTGGTCGTCTTCGTCGAGGTCAAGGCGCGGCGCACGCATGACGATGCGCTGTCCTGTCTGACCGCGGCGCAAAGGCGACGCATCCTTGCGGCCGCCGAAGCCTATCTTTGGACCGAAGGGGCCGCGGGCCGCGAGGTGCGCTTCGACCTTGCCCTTTACGACGGGGCCGGAAGGCTTGAGGTGATGAAGAACGTCGCTCTCGACTGAGAGCGACGTTCCTTTGGAGGCTTCAGCCGACGAAGGCCCTTTCGACGACGAATTCGGCGGGCTTGTTGTTGGCGCCTTCGGTCAGGCCCGCCTCTTCGAGAATCGCCTTCGTATCGCGCAGCATCTCCATCGAGCCGCAGATCATGCCCCGGTCGGTTTCCGGCGAAAGGGGCGGCACGTCGAGCATCCTGAAAAGCTCGCCGCTGCGCATAAGGTCGGTGATCCGGCCCTGTCTCGGGTAGGGCTCGCGCGTGACCGACGTGAAATGCGTCAGCTGGTTGCGCGCGAATTCTCCGACCAGGGGGTCATCCTTCGTCGCGGCCACCAGCTCTTCGCCATAGCGCAGTTCTGCAACCTGGCGGCAGGTGTGGGTCAGGATGACCCGGTCGAATTTCTCGTAGGTTTCGGGATCGCGCACGAGCGAGGCGAAGGGCGCGATTCCCGTGCCGGTCGAGAACATCCACAAGCGCTTGCCCGGCAAAAGCGCGTCGAGCACCAGCGTTCCGGTCGCCTTCTTGCGCATCCAGACGGTGTCGCCGGGCTGTATCTTCTGAAGCTGCGAGGTCAGGGGGCCGTCGGGAACCTTGATCGAGAAGAACTCGAGCTGGTCGTCCCAGCTGGGCGAGGCGATGGAGTAGGCGCGCCAGACCGGCTTGGGTCCGGGCAGGCCGATCATGACGAACTCGCCCGATCGGAAGCGGAAGCTGGCGGGGCGCGTCATGCGGAAACGGAACAGCCGGTCGGTGTAGTGCTGCACCTCCGCCACGGTCTGGGCGTAAACCCCGGCGGGGGGCGCGACCTCGGCGGCATTGGCGGCGTCGTGAGCCATGATGTTCATCCGTTTGTCTCCCGCGGCTGGCGCTTCATAGCAGAGCTGCGCGCCGCGGGCCATGCGGCCGGGGCGCGCGCCGCATACACATGGCGCGTTGCGGCGCGAAAGGAAAGAGAAATCACATCAAAAAATGTATCAAGCGATTTAATAACCAAAAAACAATGTGGAAATATTGCGCGGCCGAGCGCTTCCCGCTCCGGCCTGGCATGGGTGGGGGTGGGGAAGCTCCAGGCTGGAAAATACGCTCCGGGAAGCACTCGACCTACGCCGCGCCATCGGCGAGCCGCGATCACGGTGCGGGCCGATGCTCCCCGGAGCGCCAGTCCGAAACAGGGAGTGCCCTACAGTGACACAACCCGAGCGCGCGCGGTATCATCCGATTCGGCGAGGCAAAACCGCCCAAGCGCCCCGAATCACCTGCATTGTCACGAGCATTGATTCGAGCCCGGCGCCACGGTGCAGCGGCAGATGTTCACGCCGTCATGCTGAATGAAATGCGCTTTGGCGTCCTGAACCGTGGCGTCGCTGCATTTGCCCTCATAGGTCCAGTGCTGCGCCTCTCCGCCGACGAAATACTGGTAGGTCACCGACATCTCGCGATTGCCGCCCGTGATCTGCGGCGTCAGGACCATGTAGCTTTCCCAGCCGGTCTCGTTCGGTCCGACCGAGGCGAGCCAGAGCTGCGGCGCGTCGCTGGCCAGCCCCAGATCGGCCTTGCGCACGCTCATGGCCGAGGCCGCGGGGCGGTCCAGGGACGCGGTGTTCTCGAAGCCCAGAAGGTGTTCGAGCTCGGGCGCTCCGTTCGGCGGGGCGTAGTAGCTGAGCGTGACGATGGTCTCGCGCGCCAGCTCCAGCTCGTCGGCCTTGGCGTAGACGAAGACGATTCGCGTCCGCCGGATCGCGCTTGAGGCCGACGGGTCCTGGAACAGCGCCTGCGCGACGCTGCGGTGCATCTTGCGCAGCCGCTTCGTGCGGGTCAGCCGCGGCGGCGGCGTGAAGGCGCGCAGGTTCGGGCTATCGGGCTGGTTGCAGCGCGCCGGCGTGCGCCCCTTTTCGCGCAGCCTGGTCCCCGCGGCAGGGCAGTTCGGCGGCGGCGCGCATTCGGGCGCGGCCGCGCCCAGCTTGCGAATCGGCTCGAGCCTGAAGCGCGTCTCCTGCGGGTCGGTGTAGGCGCCGGCGAAATTCTCGGCCTGCAGGCGGATCTCGACGCATTGCGTGCCGTTCTTGGCCAGCGTTTCGGCATAGAAGCGCACGTCGAACGGCTTGTAGCGATCGGAACCGAACAGCGCGTTGACCGCGGCCGCGGCCATCTCGACGTCGGCCTTGCTCTCGTCGGGCGTCGGCGACGCGGCGGGTTCGGCAAGCGCGGCGCCGGCCGCGGCGCCGGCCGCGGCGCCCATCAGAGCGGCGAGGGCGCCCGCGTGAATGAGTTGTCGCATCTGGTCTTCTCCCCAATGGCGCGGCGGCTGCGCCGCATTCTGCGCTGAAAATCAGAACGCGTTCACAATGGTTAACGCTCGGACCAGCTTAGAAGCGGAACGCGGCGCGCGCCACCACCGAGAAGTCCCGATCGAAGCGGCGCGGTTTCTCGTCCTCGGTGCGCACGAAGGCGTCCTGATAGACGAAGTCGGCGTCGAGCAGGTTGCGCAGCTCGAGGCTGAGCGTCCCGCGCTGATCGGGCAGGCGCCAGCCCACGGCCGCATCCACGATCACATCGGTCGAATCGCCGCGTCCCACGCCTTGGCGCGCGCGCTGGTGGAAGGGCGTGACGTCAAGCGCCGCGAACAGCCCCGAGGCGCCGTTCCAGCGCAGCCGCATCGGCGCGGCGTAGGTCGTCAGCGAGGACGGCCCGGTCGCAAGGCCGCGGAACCCGGTGCGCTCGACCTCGGCGCCAAGGCTGGCGGACCAGTCGTCGTCGATCAGCCAGGCGGCGTAGGCGCGCAGGCCGCGCACGTCGTAGCGCACGGTCTCGTAACGCCCCACGCCCCCGGTTTCGCGCGGGTCCGGGCGCGCGGCCCAGCGTCCGGTTCCCTCGACGCCCAGCCACAGGTCGTTGCGCGCGCGCCAGTCCAGCGCCAGGCCGGCCAGGTCCGAGACCGTTCCGTTGAGGTCGGCGAACACTTGGTTGAAGCCGGCGATCTGCGTCGGCTCGAGCGTTTCGTCGAACAGGAGCGGGCGCTTGACCATGCGCCCCGCCGCGGCGCGCAGCGTCACGCCGCCGCCCAGATCCGCTTCGGCGCCCAGCTTGGGCGCCAGGCGCAGCCAGTCGCGCTCGGCGCCGTTGTCGCGCGAATCCGAGGACAGGTAGAGCGCCATGCCGGCGGTCGTCTCGAGCCAGGGCATGGGCTTCCAGATGCCATAGGCCCAGACCTCGCCGTGATTGGATTCCGTGCGGCTGACGTCGGTCACGGTGATCGGCGGCAGCGGGAAGGGCAGCGGCAGCGTGAAGGTCAGCGCCGCGTCGCCCGTCTGCCGCGCCCAGCCGGCGCCCATGCTCAGCTGCAGCGGGCCGATGCGCCGATCATGGCGCAGCTGCGCGTCCAGGCCCTTGATGGAGGTGTCCGCCGGCCCGATCTGGAGCTGCTGCAGGCCGTCGATCTTGCGCCATGCGGCAAGGGCGACGTAGTCGGACTCGGCCGAGGGTTCGAAGCGCAGGCCGATCCGCGCGCGGTTGTCGGTGGTCGAGAAGCGGTTGCCGGTGCGCGGCGAGATCAGCGAGAAATAGCGCTCGCCCTCGTCCGTCTCGCGGTTGCGGAACTCGGCGAACAGGGTCAGGCCGGGCGCGGCCTGCACATGGGTCTGCGCCGCAAGGATGCGGTGGCGCGCGTCGTCATTGGCCTCGTCCCCCTCGGTGTCGAAGGCGAAGGCGCCGAAGCTGACCGAGATCGGCCCGGACAGGGCGGTGGCGGCGAACTGGGTCGAGGCCAGGTTGTGATCGCCGACCGTGCCCGACACGTCCAGGCGCAGCCCGTCGCGGTCGAACAGGGGCGCGAGCTCTTCGAAGCTGACGCGCGCCGCGCCCACCGCGTCGGTCAGCGACAGGTTCGATTCGCCCAGCGCCGGCTGGATCGGCGCCTTCGAGGGGCGGGCGAACAGCTGCGACTGCAACAGCTCTGAGGTGCGCGCGGGTCCGTAGTCGGGCCGGTTGCGGTAGGCCTCGGCCAGGAAGCGGTGCGCGGCGGCGCTTTCGGGCGCGCGGCGCGCCGCGCGCGCGCCAGCGATCGCGGACAGCTCTTCGAAGCCCAGCGCGTCATAGACGCGCCCCTGGGCCGCGCCGGCGCGCGCGTCGTCCTCGGCCAGGCCCCGGGCGCCGCGCACGGGCGCGCGCCGGGCGGCCAGCGCGGCGGCGCGCTCGAGCGCGCGCAGCGCGTCGGCGGGCCGGTTGGCGGCGTAGCGCTCGCGCGCGCTCAGCAGATGGGGCGCGGGGTCGTCGGGGTCGAACTCGGCCGCGCGGGCGAACTGGGCGCGGGCCTTGTCCGCGCGCCCCTCTTCGAAATAGGCGCGGCCCAGAAGGCTGCGCAGCCGCGCCGAGCGCGGGTCGAGCACGGCCAGCGTCTCGAGCTGCGCGCGCCCCTTGGCCAGATCGCCGCGCACGATGTCGATGAACGCCATGCCCAGCCGCGCATCGGCCGCGCCGGGGTTCAGCGCCAGCGCCTTCTCGAAGGCCGCCCGCGCCGCGTCGTCGCGATAGGCGGCCAGCTCGGCGAAGCCCTCCATGGCCAGCGCATAGGGGCTGGGGCCGAGCGCCTGGGCGCGCGCCGCCTCGGCGCGGGCCAGCGCCAGATCGCCGCGCAGCAGCGCCAGCTCGGCGACGCGCGCGCGCAGGTCGGGGTCGGCGGGGCGCGCGTCGGCGGCCCTGCGCGCATCGGCCAGCGCGCCGTCGAGCGCCCCGCGCGCCTGGCGCAGATAGCCGCGCGCCGTCAGCGCGGCGGGATCGTCCGGGGCCAGGTCCAGGGCGCGGCGGATGCGCGCCTCGGCCTCGTCCAGGCGGCCGCGGGCGATCAGCGCCATGGCCCCCAGCGCCAGGCGCGGCGCGTCGGCGGGCCTCTGCGCCCCTTCGGCGGGCGGCGCGAGCAGGGCCAGCGCCGCATCCAGGCGTCCGTCGGCCAGCGCGCGGGCGGCTTCGTCCAGCGTCGGATCGGCGGCGGCGAGCGCGGCGGGCGGCACGCGCACGGCCCAGTCGATCGAGCCCTCGGGCGTCAGGTAGCGGCGAAAGGCGGGCGGCACGTCGGCGGCGCGGGCCATGGCCGGCGCGCGGCCGGGCGCGGCGAACACCGCCTGGCCGGCCTCGGCGCGCAGCCGCGCGCCGTCGGCGGCGATCGTCACGTCGCCTTCCTCGACGACCGACAGCGCGCCCTCGCCGGGGCGCACCATCATGAACACCTCGGTGCCGTCGATATTGAGCGAATAGAGCGCCGTGCGCACGGTGAACACGCGCTTGACCGAGCTGAGGAAGCGCATCATCCCCTCGACCAGCGACACGTCGCCCTGCGCGCCGCCGCCTTCGACGATCAGCGTCGTGTCCACGTTCAGCTGCAGCGCCGTGTCGAGTGCGTCGAAGCGCACGGTGGCGCGCCCGTCGGGGCCCGTCTCGATCCGGTCGCCGGGGCACAGCCGCATGCCCGCCCGGGGCGCGGGGGCCGCGCCGTTCGCCAGAATGACGCGCACCGCCCCGCGGAACGTTTCGAGCGTGGCGATGGTCGCGCAGCGCGGCGCGGGCGCCGCCGCCTCGGGGCCGGCGGCCCGCGGCGTGGCGGCGACGGCCATGGGCTGCGCCGAAGCCGGCGCGGCGGCGGCGGCCAGGGCGAGCGCTCCGAGGGCGGGAATGGCGGCGCGGCGGCGATGCATTGGCGGCTCCTTCTGTGCGGCGCGCGGCGGCGCGGGCGAACGCCCCTCCGACGATAAAGGCACGTCCGCCTCGTGCAAATGTCTTTCGCCTTCGGCGTTCATCCGGGCGTCGGCATGCGCTCGAGGCGAAAGACCTCGATCGGCGCCGCGCGTCCGTCCAGCCGGTGGCGCCCGCAAGGCGTGAAGCGCAGGCCCAGAACCCGGTCGGCGCCCAGCTCCAGCGCCTGATCGCGGATGGCGCGGGTGCATAGGACGACCGTCTCGGCCCCCGGCGCGATGCTCTTGCCCAGCGCCTGCAGCTTTGCGGCGGTGTTCACCGGATCGCCGACCACGTCGAAGCTCAGCCGATCGCCGCCGCCGATTTGCCCCATGGCCACGGGGCCGGCGTCAAGCGCGATGCGCATGCGGCTGGCCTCGGCGCCCAGCGCGCGCTGGGCGCCGTTGTGCCGCTCGACACGCTCGGCGATCGCGGCGGCGGCGGCGCAGGCGCGCAGCGCGGGCGGGCGCTCGTCGGGCGCGCGCCGGCGCCCGGGCGCGTCGGCGCGTCGGCCCATGAACACCGCCAGCGCGCCGTCGCCGGTGAACTTGTCCACGAAGCCGCCCTGCAGCTCGACGCAGGCGTTCTCGATCTCGTGATAGGCGCGCAGGAAGCCTTCATAGGCGGCCGAGCCGATGCGCTCGGCCACAAGGGTCGAGCCTTCCAGATCCGTGACCAGGATCGCGGCCTCGGCGATCTCGCTGAAGGGGCGGCCGCGGCTTTCGCCCGCCAGCATGATGTCGGTCCATTCGGGCGGCGCCATGCGGTCGATCAGCCGGCGCGCAAGGCCGAAGCGCAGCGACAGCCACAGATAGAGGCTGAGCGGCAGCGCCGCCATCAGCGGCAGGGCGACGGGAATCCAGATGCGGGCATGGGCGAAGAGCGTGTGGGCGAACATCAGATAGGCCGCCGACAGACCGAAGAGCGCGATCAGCCCCGCGCGCCCCGGCAGCGTCAGCGCCGCCGTCAGCAGCGTCAGCGCCGCCGCGCCCACGATCAGCCCGCGCGAAAGCGGCCCGGGCCGGTGCAGCGGCTTGCCCTCGAGCAGGTTGAGAAACGCCGTCGCCGTCAGCTCGACCCCCGGCATGCGCGAGTCGCCCGCGAACAGGAAGGGGCTTTCGAAGTGATCGGTCGCCCCGGGGGCCTGCTGGTCGGCGTAGCCGATGAACACGCTCACCCCCTCGAGCGTGGGCGGCGGGGCGCGGCGCAGCCCCGTTTCGCGGTCGCCCAGCAGGTCGATCAGCGTATAGGTCGGGATCGTTCCCGGCGGGCCGTAGAGCCAGAAGCGCCGGATGCACGGCGCGGCGGGGCAATCCGGCGCGGCGATGCCGGCGGCGATGCGATAGGCCGCATCCGGCAGCGACGCCGCGTTCGGAAAGGCGGCCGCCCGCGCCACATAGCCCGAAATGACGCCGCCATGATCGGGCGTCTCGAAATGCCCGATGGCGCGCGCGGCCTCGGCCAGAAGGGCGGTGGGGCGCTCTTCGCGATGGCCGATGACGGCGCCGGTCTCGTCGCTCAGCACGTCCAGCCGCCGCAGCAACACCGTGCGCCCCGAGCGCGCGATGGCGTCGGCCAGGCGCTGGTCGCTGACCCCGCCATCGAGGCGGTTGGCGCGGTGGAACAGCACGTCCAGCGCGATCAGCCGCGCGCCGCGCGCGCTCAGCCAGTCGACGAGGCAGGCGTAGATCGCGCGCAGCCGCACGTCGCCCACGCGCGCGTTCAGCGCCGCTTCGGCCGCGCCGGGGCATTGGGCGAGGACGCTCGAGACGGCGGCCAGATCCTCGGCGTTGTTGGCCAGCCAGTCGGCCGAGGCGCGGTCGATGGTGACGATCGCCGCGTCGGGCGGCGCGGGCTGGGCGCCGCGCAGCGTGTAGAGGATCGGCAGGTCGATGCTGCGCGCCGCCCGATCGCCCAGCGCCGACAGCTCGAGCGCCACGCACGCCGCCAGCATCAGCAGCGCGAGCCCCGCCCGCGCCGCCCATCCGCTTGCGGCGCTCTTGCGCTTGTGGCGCATCAGGGGGGCGCTCCTCGGTCGGCGCGCCGCCCCCGGCGGGGCGGCGGCGCGGGTTGGCGCGCGCCCGCTGCGGGGCGCGCAGGTCGGCCCGATGCGCTCGGGCCGGGGGGCGTCATTGGTCGAAACGCTTCTTGACGTAGGATCCGGGCGCGTCCTCGATGACGCCGTTCACGGCGCCGGGCTGGCGCGCGGCGACCAGGCGGCCCGAGCGCTTGCGCAGCCACTCGGCCCAGTCGGGCCACCACGAGCCGGGGCGCTCTTCGGCCGCGGCCAGCCATTCCTCGAGCGTCTCGGGGCTCAGATCCTCGTTCACCCAGTGCTGGTATTTCTTCAGCTCGGGCGGGTTGACCACCCCGGCGATGTGCCCCGACCCGGCCAGGACGAAGCGCGGCTGGGCGTTGGTCATGGCCCGCGCGCCGCGATAGACGGATGCGGCGGGGGCGATGTGGTCCTCCTTGGTCGCCACGTGATAGACCGGGCCGCGGATGTCGGCGGGCGAGACGGTTTCGCCCAGCACCGTCAGCTCGCCCTCGGCGAAGGCGTTCCGGTTGTAGAACTGGTCCAGGTAGAAGTGATGCACCCGGGCCGGCATGGCCGTCGAGTCCGCGTTCCAGTAGAGCAGGTCGAAGGGGAAGGGCTCCTTGCCCAGGTAGTAGTTGTTGATGACGTAGCTCCAGATCAGGTCCGACGAGCGCAGCATGTTGAAGGCCATGGCCATGTCCTGCGCGGGCAGGTAGCCCTTGTCCATCTGCTCGTTCTCGACCTGGACGGTCTTTTCGTCGACGAAGACCTGCAGCTCGCCCGCGTCCTGGAAGTCGAGCTGGGCGGTGAAGAAGGTGGCAGACTTCACGCGCTTGTCGCCGCGCTTGCCCATCCACGCCATCAGCGTGCCGGTCAGCGTGCCGCCGATGCAGTAGGAGGCGAGGTTGAGCGACTTCTGCCCCGTCTCGCGCAGCGCCACGTCGATGGCCTCGAGCGCGCCCTTCTGCATGTAGCTGTCCCAGGTCTCGTCCTTCTGGCGCTCGTCCGGGTTCACCCACGAGATCATGAACACCGTGAAGCCCTGGTCGACCAGCCAGCGGACCATGGACTTCTTCTCGTTCAGGTCGAGGATGTAATACTTGTTGATCCAGGGCGGGATGAACAGCAGCGGCGTCGCGTGCACCTTCTCGGTGCGCGGCGCATACTGGATCAGCTGCATGATCTCGTTCTGGTGGATGACCTTGCCGGGCGTGGTCGCCATGTCGCGGCCGACCTCGAAGGCCTTCATGTCGGTCTGGCGCACCAGAAGGCGGCCCTTTCCGCGCTCCAGGTCCTCGGCCATCATCTGCAGCCCGCGCACCAGGTTCTCGCCGCGCTCGCGCAAGGTGGCCTCGATCACCTCGGGGTTCATGGCGGCGAAATTGGCGGGGCTGAGCGCCTCGACGAAGTTGCGGGTGTAGAAGGCGATCTTCTTGCGGTCGCGCTCGTCCAGCTCGCCCACCTCCTTCGCCGCGCCCAGGATGTGACGCGAGGCCAGCAGGTAGCTTTGCTTGATGTAGTCGAAGATCAGGTTGCGCGACCACTCTTCGTGCGAGAAGCGCTTGTCGCCCTTTTCGGGGGCGGCGACGGGCTCGGTCTCTTCGCCGGCCAGCCATCTGAGCGTCATGCGCCGCCACAGCTCGGCCTGCTGGGTCCACAGCTCGAGCGTGCGCTCGGCCACCTCCTGCGGGTTCTGCATCAACGCCTGCTGGAACTCGGCGAAGGCGGGCAGGGTGTTGAGCGGGTCGAAATGCATGGGGCGGTCGTCGGCAAGGCTGCTTTGCAGCAGCTTGAGCCAGATTTCCTGGCTGCGTTCGGCCACCTTGGCCATGTTGGCGGCGAATTCGGCGACCGCCTTCGCGTTCTCGGCCGCGGCTTCGGCGGTTTCGGGCAGGCCGGCTTGCGCTTCGGGGCCCTGGCTTTGCGTCATCGGGGGTCTCCTCGCGATCGCGGCCTCGGGGCGCGCTTGGCGCTGGCGCGGGCCGCTTGTCATGGCTAATGTCCTGCCCAGTATGGCAGAGGCGCGGATGGGATACAAAGCATGCGACGCGCCGCGGGCGCGCAAGATGGCCGCCGGCGCGCGCGTTCTGGCGTGGGCGGCGGCCCTGTCGGCCCTGACCGCGGCCGGCGGCTGCGGGCTGGGCGGCGCGGCGCTGGGCGGCTACGACCTGCCGCCCGAGGCGGCGCAGGACGCCGAGGGCGACTGGCCGCGGCTTGTCGACGCGCCCGCGCCGGGCGAGACGGGCGAGGGCGCCGACCCGGGCGCCGCCGCGCGCATGGCCCAGGAGCTGCGCGCCCAGGCCGCCGAAGCGGCCGCGCGGGCGCGGGCGCTGTCGGCGCCGGTGATTCCGCCCGAGGATCTTCGCCGCCTGACCGCGCGGCGCTGAGCGCGGCGGCGGCGCCCGCGGCCCGATCGCGCGGTCCAGTGGCGCCGGCCCGATTCCGCCTTGCCCCATGCCGCCGGCCCGATCCCGGCGCCTTGCGCGGCCCGCGCCGGACGGGCGCCTTTCGCGGCGCGCGCGCATGGCCCCTGCACTTGTCGGCGCGGCGGGTTATAAAGCCCCGCCCGGCGCGCCGCGCCGGGTCCGACTCGCAGCTCCCGCATGAAGGCCACGCGCGCATGTCCGAAGAATTCTACCGCATCAAGCGCCTGCCCCCCTATGTCTTCGCCGAGGTCAACCGCCTGAAGGCCGCGTGCCGCGCCGAGGGGATGGACATCATCGACTTCGGCATGGGCAACCCGGACATGGACACCCCGGCCCACATCGTCGACAAGCTGATCGAGACGGTGCGCAAGCCGCGCACGCACCGTTACTCGGCCTCGAAGGGCATTCCGGGGCTGCGCCGCGCCCAGGCCGCCTATTACGAGCGCCGATTCGGCGTCAAGCTGGACCCCGAGACGCAGGTCGTCGCCACGCTGGGCTCGAAGGAGGGGCTGGCGAACCTGGCCATGGCGATCACCGCGCCGGGCGACGTGATCCTGACGCCCAACCCGTCCTATCCCATCCACCCCTACGGCTTCATGATCGCCGGCGGCGCGCTGCGCCACATTCCGGCGCTGCACGAAGGGCGCTTCGACCCCGAGGCCTATCTGCGCGCGGCCGAGCATGCGGTGCGCCACTCGGTGCCCAAGCCCTCGGCGCTGGTGGTGAACTTTCCCTCGAACCCGACGGCGCAGCTGTGCGACCTGGACTTCTACGCCGAGCTGGTCGCCCTTGCGCGTCGTCATGGCGTGTGGGTTCTGTCGGACCTGGCCTATGCCGAGATCTATTTCGACGGCCCGCCGCCGCCCTCGATCCTGCAGGTTCCCGGCGCGATGGAGTGCGCGGTCGAGTTCACCTCGCTGTCCAAGACCTATTCGATGCCCGGCTGGCGCATGGGCTTCGCCGTGGGCAACGAGCGGCTGATCGCGGCCCTGACGCGGATCAAGAGCTATCTCGACTACGGCGCCTTCACGCCGGTGCAGGTGGCGGCGGCCGCCGCGCTCAACGGCCCGCAGGACTGCGTCGAGCAGATCCGCGGCGTCTATCGCGCGCGCCGCGACGCGCTGGTGCAGGCCATGGGCCGCGCGGGCTGGGACATTCCGCCGCCGCCGGCCACCATGTTCGCCTGGGCGCCAGTGCCCGAGCCCTTCCGCGCGCTGGGCTCGATGGAATTCTCCAAGATCCTGCTGCGCGAGGCGGGCGTGGCCGTGGCGCCGGGCGTGGGCTTCGGCGAGTATGGCGAGGGCTATGTGCGCCTCGGCCTCGTCGAGAACGAGCAGCGCATCCGCCAGGCGGCGCGCGGCGTGCGCCGTCTGCTGCAGAACGCGGACGCGGCGCTCGAACGCCATGCCGAGGCGCGCGCGCGCGAGGAGGCGGGCGCATGAGCGCCGAGGGCTGGGATTTCAAGGCGCAGCGCGCGGACACCGAATGGGTGTTCCGCCAGCTGCTGGCGCAGGGCGTGGCGGCGCGCGGGCGGCGCGTGGCGCTGGACGTGCTGCTTGTCCCGGCCGAAGAGCAAGAGGGCGCGCGGCCCGACCCCGAAGGCCTTGTCCGCGCCCTGCGCCGCGAGGGCTTCGAGGCCCATCTTGCGCGCGACGAAGGCCGCACCGTCGTCGAGGCCACCGCCCCCGACACGCCCTTCGACCTCGAGGAGATCTGGCTTCGCGAGAAGCGCGCGACCCGGATCGCCCTGCGCCATGGCTACGAGCCCGAAGGCTGGGGCTTTCCGGAAGAGGATTGAGGCGCGCGCCCCGCCGACAAGGCGCGGCGCGCAACCCGCGATGCCGACGCGCCGCGCGCCGCCCAGACCGGCCTTGCCCTGCGGCGCCCGTCGCGCCCGGCCTCGCCTCCCGCCCAGCCCTGCGCTCCGGCGCCCCGCGCCGCCCGTCGCGCGCCGTCTCGACCGGCCCCGCGCGGCGCCCTTCGCGCCTGCGGGCGCTTCTTGCGGCGCCCCCGCCCTGTCCGGCCCGCCGGCGCGCGCGGTTCGCGCCGCCCCTTGCCTGCCCGGCCCACTGGCGCGCGGCGGCGCGGCGCGTTAGAAGGGCGCGGCCCGCGGCAATCGCGCTGATGAAGGACAATCGCCCATGAGCAACACCCCCCTGCGTCTTGGTCTTGCCGGCCTCGGAACCGTCGGCGTCGGCGTGGTGAAGATCCTCCAGCGTCACGGCGCCATGCTCGAGGCGCGCTGCGGGCGCCCGGTGCGCATCTCCGCCGTCAGCGCCCGCAGCCGCGCGCGCGACCGCGGCGTGGACCTGTCGGCCTATGCGTGGGAGGACGACCCCGTCGCCCTGGCCCGGCGCGAGGATGTGGACGTTCTGGTCGAGATGATCGGCGGCGAGGACGGCCCCGCCAAGGCCGCCGCCGTCGCGGCGCTGAGCGCGGGCAAGCATGTGGTCACCGCCAACAAGGCCATGCTGGCCCGCCACGGGCAGGAGCTGGCCGAGCTGGCCGAGGCCGCGGGCGCGGCGCTGCGCTTCGAGGCCGCGGTGGCCGGCGGCATCCCGGTGGTCAAGGCCCTGACCGAGGGGCTTGCCGCCAACCGCGTCGAGCGCGTCATGGGCGTGATGAACGGCACCTGCAACTACATCCTCACGCAGATGGAGCGCACCGGCGCCGACTATGCCGAGGTGCTGGCCGAGGCGCAGCGCCTTGGCTACGCCGAGGCCGACCCCGCCTTCGACGTGGGCGGCGTGGACGCGGCGCACAAGCTGGCGCTGCTGGCCGCGGCCGCCTTCGGAACGCGCGTCGATTTCGAGGGCGTCGCCATCGAGGGCATCGAGCGCATCAGCCTGGCCGACATCCGCGCCGCGCGCGACATGGGCTACCGCATCAAGCTGCTGGGCGTGGCGCGCATGACCGAGGACGGCCTCGAGCAGCGCATGACCCCGTGCCTCGTGCCCGCCGCCTCGGCGCTGGGGCAGCTCGACGGCGTGACCAACGCCGTGGTGCTCGAGGGCGACTTCGTCGGCCAGACCGTGTTCGAGGGCCCCGGCGCGGGCGAGGGGCCGACCGCCTCGGCGATCATGGCCGACGTGATGGATATCGCCGCGGGGGTGCGCCGCCCGGTCTTCGGCGCGCCCGCCGCGCGCCTGACCGCCGCGCCGCGCGCCATGGACGCGACCCCCGCCGCCTTCTACCTGCGCCTGACGCTGGCCGACGCGCCGGGCGTGCTGGCCAAGATCGCCTTCGCGCTGGGCGAGGAGGGCGTCTCGATCCACCGCATGCGCCAGTATGACCACGAGGGCGCGGCCGCGCCGGTGCTGATCGTCACCCATCCCGCGCGGCGCGTGGACATCGACGCCGCCATGGGGCGCATCGGCGCCATGGACGAAAGCCTGGCCACGCCCGTCGCCTTGCGCATCGAGAAGGTCTGAGCCGCCTTGCCCGCGCGCGCCGCGCGCCGTAGAAGCCGAAAAGCGCCTTCCCTTGCGGCCGCCCCGCGCGGCGCGCCAACCGATTGATCGATGGAGACCCAGATGTCCGATCCGCGCGAGATGATCTTCAAGGATCGCATGCTTTCCCTCGGCCTCGCCCGCGTGTCCGAGGCGGCGGCGATCGCGGCCGCCAGGCTGATCGGCCGCGGCGACGAGAAGGCCGCCGACCAGGCCGCCGTGGACGCCATGCGCAAGCAGCTCGACCTGCTGGACATCAAGGGCACCGTCGTCATCGGCGAGGGCGAGCGCGACGAGGCCCCCATGCTCTACATCGGCGAAGAGGTCGGGACCGGCGACGGCCCCGAGGTGGACATCGCGCTCGACCCGCTCGAGGGCACGACCCTGACCGCCAAGGCCATGCCCAACGCGCTTGCGGTGATCGCCATGGGGCCGCGCGGGTCCATGCTGCACGCGCCGGACGTCTACATGGACAAGCTGGCCATCGGCCCCGGCTATCCCGAAGGGGTGGTAAGGCTGGACATGTCGCCCGCCGAGCGCGTCGAGGCGCTGGCCCGCGCCAAGGGCGTGCGCCCCTCGGACATCACCTGCTGCGTGCTCGAGCGGCCCCGCCACGAAGAGATGATCCGCGAGCTGCGCTCGACCGGCTGCGCCATCCGCCTGATCACCGACGGCGACGTGGCCGGCGTGATGCACTGCGCCGAGCCCGGGCAGACCGGCATCGACATGTATATGGGCCAGGGCGGCGCGCCCGAGGGCGTGCTGGCGGCCGCGGCGCTCAAATGCATGGGCGGGCAGATCATGGGCCGGCTGGTCTTCCGCAACGATGACGAGCGCGCCCGCGCCGCCAAGGCCGGGATCACCGATCTGGACCGCGTCTACACGCGCGACGACATGGTGCGCGCGGACGTCATCTTCGCCGCCACGGGCGTCACCGACGGCTCGATCCTGCGCGGCGCCCGCCGCGACGGCGACTATCTGGAAACCGAGACGCTGCTCATGCGCTCCAAGACCGGTTCGGTGCGCCGCCTGTTCTACCGCCAGCGCAACAACTGAGCCCTTTCAGCGCGCCGCGCCGGCCGCGGCGCGCGCGCGCAGCCAGGCGGGCAGGGCCTCGATGCCGGGCAGAACGGCGTCCGCATGCGGGGCCAGCTCGTCGCGGCCGGCGGGGCCGGTCAGAACCGCCAGCGCCGCGCCCGCGCCCGCCGCGCGCGCGGCGCCAAGGTCGTGCAGGCTGTCGCCCACCATCGCCGTCGCGCGCGGCGGCACGCCGGTCGCCTCGCAAAAGGCCAGCACCATGCCCGGCCCGGGCTTGAGCCCGTGCCCGCTGTCATAGCCGGCCACGAAGTCGAACAGATCGAGCGCGTCCACAGCCGCCAGCTGGCGGCGCGCGGCGTTCTCCGAATCATGCGTGGCGACGCCCAGCGCGCAGCCCATGGCGCGCAGCTCGCGCAGCAGGGCGGGCAGGTCGGCCGCCGCCGGCGCCAGCCCGCCGCGCCCGACCCGCGCGGCCAGGTCGTTGGCGGCGCGCTCGATGGAAGCGGCGTCCCAGCCCGGGATCATGGGCGCCCAGATGCGCGCCACCTCGTCGACCGATCCCGCCACGATGGGCGAGCCGGGCGCG
Organism: Oceanicella actignis; assembly: GCF_900111545.1. Classification (NCBI taxonomy): domain Bacteria; kingdom Pseudomonadati; phylum Pseudomonadota; class Alphaproteobacteria; order Rhodobacterales; family Paracoccaceae; genus Oceanicella; species Oceanicella actignis. Next base: position 88,269 of record NZ_FOHL01000001.1, on the reverse strand, counting down.
AAGGCGCCGCTGGCCGCGTCATAGCCCGCCGCCGCGCCCAGCCGCGCCTGCAGCGCCGCGTCGCCCGGCGCCAGCAGCGCCAGCGCATCGCGCACGAAGCCGCGCCAGGTGGCGTTGAAGTCGAACAGCGTGCCGTCCTTGTCGAACAGGATCGCGCGGATCATCGCGGCCTCTTTGCTTGGCGCGGCCCAAGGCGGGCGGCGGCGCGCACCGTTATCGCAGGGGGCGCGGGCGCGCTCAACCCGGACGCGGCGTCGCGCCCGCGAAAAGGGCGCCCGGCCGAGGCGCGGGGGCGGCTGGGCGGGGCGCAGAGGCGCGGGGCGAAGAGATGGAGGATGACGCGACGCCGCGCGCGACGCTGCGCGATGGGGCGCTGCGGGACGGGGCGATGCCGGTGTGGCGGCCATCGCGGCGCGACGCATGGGCGACGGCGGGCCGACGGCGGGCCGACGGGGGTCGACGGGGGGCACGGCGGCGCGACGGCTGGGCGAAGGCGGGCCGACGGCGGCGCGACGGAGGGGCGAAGGCGGGGCGACGGAGGGGCGAAGGCGGGGCAGGCGACGGGGGCGACCGCGGGGCAGGGCGGTGCGATGGCGCGGCGGCGATGATCCGGGGCGCGCGGCGCTTCGGACCGGCGGTCGGGGCTCATGGACGCGCGGCGCGCCCTTGGCGCGGCCGGGGCCCGGCGCTAGGATGCGCGCCGGCGAAACGCCGTTCCGCCGCAGCCGGTTTCCGCCGCAGCCAGTTCAAGCGCAAGGAGCCCCCATGCCCGCACCGCGTCCGCGCCGCGACCAGTTCCCCCATCTGCGCCCGATGACCACCCGGTGGCGCGACAACGACGTTTACGGCCACATGAACAACGTCGTCTATTACGAGTATTTCGACACCGCGGTGAACCACTGGATGATCGAGCGCGGCGCGCTCGAGATCCCCCATGGCCCGTTCATCGCGCTGGTGGCCGAGACGCGCTGCGCCTTCATGGCCAGCCTGGGCTTTCCCGACATGGTGACGGCGGGGCTGCGGGCGGCGCGCATCGGGCGCAGCTCGGTGACCTACGACATCGCCCTTTTCCGCAATGACGAGGACGAGGCCTGCGCCGCGGGCGCCTTCGTGCATGTGGTGGTGGACGCCGCCTCGCGCCGACCTTCTCCTTTGCCCGACACGCTGCGCGCCGCGCTGGACGAGCTGGTCACGCCGCAGACGGTCCTTGCCGTCTGAGGCGTCTCAGAGCGGCCAGAGCGCGGGCTCGGCGAACTCGACAGAGTTGCCCGCCGGATCGCGCGCATAGATCGAGCGCGCCCCGCCCGGCCAGGAAATCCGCGCCTCGATCGCCGCGCCGGCGCGCGCAAGGCGGCGCTCCCAGGCCTCGATCCCGTCGGGCGCGGCGGAAAAGCACACATGCCCCGGCCCGTGCGCCCCATGGGGCGGCGGCGCGTCGGCCGAGGCGGCGGGGCGCGCGGTTTGCGCGGGGTCGAAGATCAGCAGCATGCCGCCGTCGGCGCGGAAGAAGACATGCCGCCCCTCGACGCGGGCGATGCGTTCAAGCCCCACCACGCCGCCGTAAAAGGCCTCGGCCGCGTCGAGGTCATCGCAGTAGAGGCACGTCTCCAGTATCCGCGGCGGGCGGCTCATCGGTCTTGCTCCGGCGCTCGAGCGCGGCGAAGTCGAACAGGGACGGATCCAGCAGGTGGCTCGGGCGCGCGTTCATCAGCGCGCGGAACATCACCTGCCGCCGGCCCGGCGCGTTGCGCTCCCATCCGTCGAGGATGGCCTTGACCTGCATGCGCTGCAACCCTTCCTGCGAGCCGCACAGATCGCACGGAATGATCGGATAGTTCATCGCCCGGGCGAAGCGGGCGCAATCCTCCTCGGCGACGAAGGCCAGCGGGCGCAGGACGTGCAGGTCGCCTTCCTCGTTCAGCAGCTTGGGCGGCATGGTCGCCAGCCGGCCGCCGTGGAACAGGTTCATGAAGAAGGTTTCGAGGATGTCGTCGCGGTGGTGGCCAAGAACCACGGCCGAGCAGCCCTCCTCGCGGGCGATGCGGTAAAGATGCCCCCGCCGCAGGCGCGAGCACAGCGCGCAATAGGTGCGCCCGGCGGGGATCTTGTCGGTGACGATCGAGTAGGTGTCCTGATACTCGATCCGGTGCGGCACGCCCATGCGGGCCAGGAATTCGGGCAGCACCGTCGCCGGAAAGCCCGGCTGGCCCTGGTCCAGGTTGCAGGCCAGGATGTCCACGGGCAGCAGGCCGCGCCATTGCAGCTCGGTCAGCACGGCCAGCAGGGTGTAGCTGTCCTTGCCGCCGGACAGGCAGACCAGCCAGCGCGCGCCGGGCTCGACCATGGCGTAGGTCTCGATCGCCTCGCGCGTCAGGCGGACGAGGCGCTTGCGCAGCTTGCGGAACTCGGTGCTGTCGGGCGCGCCGTGGAACAGCGGATGGATGTCGTCATGGTCGAGCATGGCGCCCGATATGCAGCGCGCGAGCCCTTGTGACAAGCGATTCCGCCCGCGCCCGTCAGCGCCGGGGCGGCGGCACCGGGTCGTGCCCCGAGCCGCCCAGCGGATGGCAGCGCAGCACCCGGCGCAGCGCCAGCCAGCCGCCGCGCAGCGCGCCTTGGGTTTCGAGCGCCTCGAGCGCATAGGCCGAGCAGCTGGGCGAGAAGCGGCAATTCGTCCCCAGCCAGGGCGAGATGACCAGGCGATAGAAGCGCACGGGCAGCGACAGGATGTAGGCGCCGGGGCTCATGCGTCCGCCTCGCGCGGCTGGGGCGCCGCGCCCTTGCGCGCATCATTCCCCGCGCCGTTCCGCGGGCCTTCGGGCGCGTCTTTCGCCCCACCTTTCGCCAGGCCTTTCGCCGGGGTTTCCCTCGCGCCGGCGCCCGAGACCCTTCCCCCGCCGGCCGCCGCGTCCTTCCCGGCGCCCGAAGCCGGGGCCGTCTTCGCGCCGCGGCGCGGGCCGCCGGGCGCGCCCTTGCCCGCGTGCAGCTTGTCGAGCGCGGTTTCAAGGTCGCGCGTCAGCTGCGCGAAAGGCCGCGCGGCGGTGGCCTCGGCGCGCCCGATCAGCACATAGTCCCACCCCGCCCGCGCCCGTCCGGGCAGGACCAGCGCGGCGGCCGCGCGCAGGCGGCGCTTGGCGCGGTTGCGCGCCACCGCGTTGCCGACCTTTTTCGAGCAAGTGTAGCCCACGCGCGCGACTCCCGCGGGGCCCTCGTCCCCGGCGCGCTCGCGCGCCTGCACGACCATGCCCGGCGCGTTCCAGCGGCGGGCGCGCGCGGCGGCCAGGAAATCGGCGCGGCGCTTCATGATGCGGATTTCGACCGGCGCGGCGGCGGGCGCCGGCTCGGGCGGCGAGGGAGCGTCGCACGCGAACGCGCCCGCGCGCCCCGGTTTGGGGGCGTCGGGCGCGTCGTCGGGCGTCGTCGCGGTCATCGCTCCGCCTCCGCGCGGGCGGGCCGCGCCGGTCGGGGCGGGCCCGGGCGGCGTCGGATCAGGCCGACAGCCGCTTGCGGCCGCGGGCGCGGCGCGCGTTCAGGATCTTGCGGCCATTCTTGGTCGCCATCCGGGCGCGGAAGCCGTGGCGGCGCTTGCGGACGAGCCGGCTGGGCTGGTAGGTGCGCTTCATCGCTCTTCTCCTGGTCGGGCGGTCGTGCCGCCCCGCTTCCCGCCGCCTTGGGCGCGGGCGCTCGGGCACTCGATTTCGGAAGCGGGCGTATAGCCCGCCGGGGCGGCCGAGTCAATCGGGCCGGCGGGGCTTGTCGCCGGACCGGGGCGCCGCATCACCCGCGATCAAGGCCGCGTGAGGCGCCTTCCGCGGCGCGGCGCTTCCTGCGCATATCGGGGCATGAGTTTTCCGCATCGATCCCTTCCGCGCCGCCCCCTTTCGCATCGCTTACGGAGCCGCCCCATGGCCAGCCCAGCCGATCCGCCCCCGACCCGCGCCGCCGATCCCTTGCGAGGGGCGGCGCATGGGGCGCTCGCCCCGAAAGCCGCGCCCGATCAGTCCGCGCCCGATCGCGAACCCGCCGCCGGGAGCCTTGTCGAAGGCGCGGCGTCGGGCGCGCGCGGGCGCTGGCGGCGGCTTGCGCCGCTGGCCGGGCTGCTGGCCGGCGGCGCGGCGGCGTGGTGGTTCGCGGGCGATCTGCTCAGCTTCGAGGCGCTGCGCGACAATCGCGAGGCGCTGGTCGCCTGGCGCGACGCCAACTACGCCCTGGCCGCCGGCGTCTACATGCTGATCTATGTTCTGGCGGTGGCCTTCTCGGCGCCCGGCGGTCTGGCGCTGACGCTGGCGGGCGGCTTTCTGTTCGGCATGGCGGCGGCGCCCATGATCGTCGTCGCCGCCACGGCCGGGGCGACGCTCATATTCCTGGCCGCGCGGCATGGGCTGGGCGGCGCGCTCGAGGCGCGGGCGCGCGGCTCGGGCGGCGCCATGGCGCGGCTGCGGGCGGGCATCGCGCGCAACGAGATCAGCTTTCTGCTGCTGATGCGGCTCGTGCCCGTGGTGCCGTTCTTCGTGGCCAACCTGGCGCCGGCCTTTCTGGGCGTGTCGCTGCGCAACTTCGTGCTCACGACGCTGTTCGGGATCATTCCAGGCACGGTGGTCTACACCTGGGTCGGCGCCGGTCTGGCCGAGGTCTTCGCCCGCGACGAGGCGCCCGATCTGGGCGTGATCTTCGAGCCGCATGTGCTGGGCCCGCTTCTGGCGCTGTGCGCGCTGGCGGCGGCGCCGATGCTCCTGCGCGGCCGCCTGGGAAAGGATGCACGATGAAGGACGCCGGTTCCGGCCCCGCGCCGCTGCGCCCCGATCTGTGCGTGATCGGCGCGGGCGCGGCGGGGCTGTCGGTCGCGGCGGGGGCGGCGCAGATGGGCGCCTCGGTCGTGCTGGTCGAGGGCGCCGAGATGGGGGGCGACTGCCTCAACCATGGCTGCGTGCCCTCGAAGGCGCTGCTGGCGGCGGCGCGCCGCGCCCACGCCCATGCCGGGGCCGCGCGCTTCGGCCTGCGCATGGACCCGCCCCGCGTCGATCACGCCGCGGTGCTGGCCCATGTGCGCGAGGTGATCGCGGCCATCGCGCCCCATGATTCGCAAGAGCGCTTCGAGGGGCTGGGCGTGACGGTCATCCGCGACTGGGCGCGCTTCGTCTCGCCGCGCGCGGTCGAGGCGGGCGGGCGGCGCATCGAGGCGCGGCGCTTCGTCATCGCCACGGGCTCGTCGCCCGCCGTTCCGCCGATTCCCGGGCTGGACGAGACGCCCTTCGAGACCAACGAGACCATCTTCGCGCTCGACCGCGCGCCCGAGCGGCTGATCGTGATCGGCGCGGGGCCGATCGGGCTCGAGATGGCGCAGGCGCATCGGCGGCTGGGGGCCGAGGTGACGGTGCTCGAGGCCGGCCGCGCGCTGGCGCGCGACGATCCCGAGGCGGCGGCGGTCGTGCTGGCGGCGCTGCGCGCCGAGGGCGTCGTCATCGAGGAAGGAGTCGCCGCCGCCCGCGTGCGGCGCGAGGGCGCGGGGGTGGCGGTCGAGACCTCTGACGGGCGCGCGATCGGCGGCACGCATCTTCTGGTCGCGGCCGGGCGCACGCCCAATGTGGGGCGGCTGAACCTGGCGGCGGCGGGCGTCGCGCATGACGCGCGGGGCGTCAAGGTCGATCGGGGCCTGCGCACCAGCAACCGACGCGTCTATGCGCTGGGCGACGTCAATGGCGGGCCCCAGTTCACGCACGAGGCCGGGCGCCAGGCCGGGCTGGCGCTGCGCTCGGCGCTGTTCCGCCTGCCGGTGCGGGCCGACCGGGCGGCGATCCCATGGGTGACCTACACCGAGCCCGAGCTGGCCCAGATCGGCCCGACCGAGGCCGAGGCCCGCGCCGCGCATGGCGCGCGGCTGTCGGTGCTGCGGGCCGATTTCGCCGCCAACGACCGCGCCCGAGCCGAGCGCGCGGCCGAGGGCTTCGTCAAGGTCATGGCCGTGCGCGGGCGCCCGATCGGCGTCACCATCGTCGGCCCTCATGCGGGCGAGCTGATCGGGCTTTGGACGCTGGCGATCTCGGCGCGGCTCAAGCTGTCGGCGGTGGCGGGGCTGACGCTGCCCTATCCCACGCTCAACGACGCCTCGCGCCAGGCGGCGGCCGCGCACTATGCGGCGCGGCTGTTCGGCAATCCGTGGATCGGACGCGCGGTGCGGCTGCTGGCGCGGCTGGGCTAGGCGCTCGGCGCCCCGGCCTGGCTCTGCGGGTCGGGCGGGGGGGTGCGCGCCGGCGCTCCGGGCGTTTTCGCCGCCGGCGCGCGCGCCTTGCGCGCGGGCGCGCTGGCGCGGGGCGCGCGGGCGGCTTAGGATCGGGGCGGCGGCGTGCGGCCGCGCGCGGTGGAACGGCGAGGGGCGATGCTGATCCGTAGCCTGTCCGGTCGGCTTTTGCTGCTGACCATCGTGTTCGTGATGGTGGTCGAGGTGCTGATCTTCGTGCCCTCGGTCGCCCGCTTCCGGCGCGACTATCTGAACGAGCGCATCGTGCGCGCGCACATCGCCGCCGAGGCGCTTCTGGCCGCGCCCGAGGGCGCCGCCGCCCCGCCCGAGCGGCGCGCGCGCGTGCTGGAGCTGGCGGGGGTCGAGGGCATCGTCTATCGCGGCCCCGACATGCGCGAGCTGATCCTGGCGGGCGACATGCCGCCGCCCATCGACGCCACCTACGACCTGCGCGACGCCGGCCCGGTCGAGCTGATCGCCGATGCGCTCGGCTGCGCGCTGGCGCGGCCGGGGCGGGTCATCCGCGTCATCGGCCGCCCCGAGGGCGACATGGCGCCCGGCGAGGGCGCGGCGGTCGAGGCGGTGCTCGAAGAGGGGCCGCTGCGCGCCGCCATGCTCGATTACGGCGCGCGGGTGATGGGGCTGTCGCTGATCATCTCTCTGGTGACGGCGGCGTTCATCGTGCTGTCGGTGCGCCGCTTCGTGGTGCGGCCGATGCTGCGCGTGATCGACAACATGCGCGCCTTCCGCCGCGATCCCGAGGATGCGCGCCGCGTCATCACCCCCGACAGCCGCATCGCCGAGATCGCCGCCGCCCAGACCGCCCTGGCCGAGATGGAGACCGAGCTGCGCGCCGCCCTGCGCCAGCGCGCGCGCCTTGCCGCGCAGGGCGAGGCGGTGGCCAAGATCGGCCATGACCTGCGCAACATCCTGACCACGGCGCGCCTCTTGGCCGACCGGCTCGAGGGCAGCGACGATCCGACCGTGCGCCGGGTGGCGCCCAAGCTGCTGCGCGCGCTGGACCGCGCCGCGTCGCTGTGCCGTTCGACGCTCGAATACGGCAAGGCCGAAGAGCCCGAGCCCGAGATCCGCGCCGTGCGTCTGCGCCAGCTGGTCGAAGAGGTGCGCGACGCCGTGTTTCCCGACGGCGAGGGCGGGCCGGGGCGTCCGCGCCTTGTCAACGCGGCGCCCGAGGGGCTGACCGTGGCCGCGGATCCCGAGCAGCTGCACCGCATCCTGACCAATCTGGCGCGCAACGCGCGCCAGGCGCTCGAAGGTGCCGGCCGCGACGGCCAGATCCGCATCGAGGCCGCGTCCGGCGGCGGCGTGGTGCGCATCGACGTGGTCGATGACGGCCCCGGCCTGCCCGCGCGCGCGATCGAGAACCTGTTCAAGCCCTTCAAGGGCGGCGCGCGCAGCGGCGGCTCGGGTCTGGGGCTGGCCATCGCGGCCGAGCTGGCGCGCGCCCATGGCGGCGCGCTCGAACTGGTGGCGACGGGCCCCGAGGGCGCGCGCTTTCGCCTGACCCTGCCCGAGCGCGCGGACCTGGCGCTGCTCGCCCGGCCGGCGCCCGAGAAGGACGCGGCCCCCGGCGCAGCGGTCGAAGCGGGGGGCGAGGGCGCGGCCCCCGGAGGTGCGGCCCGGGCGGGGGGCGAGAGCGTGGCCCCCGGCGGCGCGGATGGTGCCAGGACCGCAGGCGCGGCCGCCCCGGCCGCGCCCCCGCTTGGGTCCGGAAGCGCGCGGCCCGCGGCGTCCGCCCCCGCGCGCGGCGACGTTTCCGGCCCCGCGCGGGGCGCGAACGATGCGGGCGCGGAAAGGACGGGCGCGAAGGATTCGGGCGCGAAAGATCGGGGCGCAAATGATCCGCGTGGCGCGGCTTCGGCGCCCGGGCGCCCCCCGACCGAGGCAGAGGGAGAGAACACATGACCGCCATTCGACCGGACGGCGCCGCTTCGTGGCGCCCGCGCCCCGGCCCGCTCAACGGCCTGACCGACGTGCCCGGCCTGCTGGTGGGCAACGCCCATTGCGACGCGGCGCGCACGGGCGTGACGGTGATCCTGTGCGAAAGCCCCGCCGTTGCGGGGGCCGATGTGCGCGGCGGCGGCCCCGGCACGCGCGAGATCGAGGCGCTGGCGCCCGAGAACCTGGTCGGCGCCGCCGACGCGGTGGTCCTGTCGGGCGGCTCGGCGTTGGGGCTGGGCGCTGCCGACGCCGTGGCGGCGGCGCTGTCCGCCCGGGGCAGGGGGCTGGAGGTGGCGCCGGGGCATCCGCGCGTGCCCATCGTGCCGGCGGCGATCCTGTATGATCTGGGCCCCCACAGCGCCGCCGCCTTCGGGGCCGACGGGCCGCCCCATCCGGCCCTGGCGCGCGCCGCGCTCGAGGCCGCCGACCGCGGCGTGGCGCTGGGCTCGGTCGGCGCCGGGCGCGGGGCGGTGGCCGGCGCGCTCAAGGGCGGGCTGGGGGCGGCGTCGCTCGAGATCGCGCCCGGCGTGATGGTGGCGGCCCTTGTGGCGGCCAATCCGGTGGGCTCGGTCTGCATGCCGGGCGGCCCGTGGTTCTGGGCCTGGCCGTTCGAGATCGGCGACGAGTTCGGCGGCCTTGCGCCGCCCGATCTGCCTTGCCCGCCGGCGCCGATCCCCGAGGACGGCAAGCTGCGCGGGGGCTGGGCCTTCGACGCGCCCGACGGGCCGGTCGATCCGGGATCGGCGCCGGGCGCGAACACGGCGGTGGGGGTGGTGGCCACGAACGCGGCGCTGACCGCGGCCGAGTGCCGGCGCCTGGCGATGATGGCGCAGGACGGGCTGGCGCGCGCGATTCGCCCCGCCCACACGCCCTTCGACGGCGACACGCTGTTCGCGCTGTCCAGCGGCGCGGCGACCGGCGGCCCCGATCTGGGTTCGGGCCACGCGCGCGCCGCGCGACTGGCGGCGCTGGGCTCGGCGGCGGCCGATTGCGTGGCGCGCGCGGTGGCGCGCGGGGTGCACGCGGCCGCGGCCGATCCGGGCGGTCCGCCCGCCTGGCGGGAGGTTGCGAAAAATCATCTCGGCCGAGCGAAACAGGGGCTTGCATCCCCCCGCGACGCAAGCTAAAAGCCGCGCACATCGACGGCGGCGACGCCGACGCGGCCTGCACCGGTAGCTCAGTTGGATAGAGCACCAGACTACGAATCTGGGGGTCGGGGGTTCGAATCCTCCCCGGTGCGCCACTGACCTTCTCCCCCACCTGCCAAGACCAAGCCGCGCATCTGGCGTGATCGCATCGCACGCGGCCGCCGCGCGGGGTTTTCGCGTGGGCGCGCCCATGGCGAAGGCGCGACCGGGCGCGCCGACGCGCCATGCGCGGCGCCCTCCGCTTGCGCCGGGGGGCTCAGTCGAGACGCAGCGACAGCAGAAACTCGCGCGCTTCGGGCGTGCGTGTCCGCCGGGCCGCGGCGGCGCGCACGGCGTCGAGCGCGGCGCGCGCCGCCTCGGCCTCGGGGATGGGGCGCGTGCGCGCGATGGCCTCGGCGTCGTCGAAGAACGCCTCGCGGCCGGCCAGCGCGCCCAGCCAGGCGTTGATGGGGGCGAATTCGCGCGCCATCCGCGCGCGCGCCTCGGGGCCGAACATCTCGACCTCGCGCGAGGGCGGCACCCCGCGATGGTCGCGCACCGCCAGCAGCGCCGCGCGCAGATCGGCGGCCGCCTCGGGCGCAAGCGCATGGTTGCCGCGCCGCGCCACCTCGGCCAGCGCCGCCGGGATGCTGGGGTTGATGTCCTCTGGCCGGAACAGGCCGGGCGGGAAGTCGAGCCCCGACTGGGCGACGAAGTCGTCGATCGAACCGCCCGCCGCCATCACCTGCCGGTGGTCGCGCAGCGCGAATTCCGCCTCGGCGAAGATCCGCGTCCATCCCTCGAGCATCAGCCGGTAGTCGAAATGGATCGAGGTCAGATAGGGCTCGAGCCCGCCCGCCCCGAGCGGCGCAAGCTTGTGCCCGAACTTGAGCCGCTGCGCGTGCCACGAGACCAGGTAATCGTCCGGTCGGCGCAGCGTGCACAGGATGCGCGCGCGCGCGCCGGGAAAGGCGTCGCGCATGGTCTCGATCAGCCTGGGGTCGACGGCGGCGAAGTTGGCCATGACTTCCGAGCACAGCACCGTCGCGCGCGGCGCCAGGGCGGCGATCTGGTTGGCGATGGCCGCGAACATCTGGCGCGAATGCGGCAGCATGGGGTGCCATGACGGCGCGGGGCCCTTGCCGCATTCGGCAAGCATCTTGAAGGCGAGGGCGTTGTGGGCCTCGCGCACGTTGAAGGATTGCGGCTGTCCCGGCGCGTCGTCGGCCCCGCGCAGCGCCGCCGCCAGACGGGCGGCGTGGCCCTCGGTCTCGACCGAGGGGTAGAGGATTCCGGCCCGCGCCAGCGCCAGCCAGTTGCGCGACAGGAAGTTCTGCAGGCTGCTGGATCCGGCCTTGTGATGGCCGATGAACAGCACAAGGCGCATGGCGTTCAGCCCTCGCCCGCCTTCGGGGCGCCCTGGGCCGGCCGGCCGCCCGGCGCCGCCGCGGCGCCTTGCGCGGCGCCGGCGGGGCCCTTGGGCTTGCGCGGGGCGGCGGGGCCCTTGCGGGGCTTTCCGGCCGCCGCGCGGGCTTTGGCCTGCGCGGGCTTGCGCGGCCTGGGCGCGCCGCCGGGCGCCTGCGCCAGCGTTTCAAGCGCCCATTGGCGCATGCGGGCAAGTTCGTCCGGCGCGTAGTGGTCGCGCGCGCGCAGGCTCATGGGCTCCGACGCGGCCTTTTCATGCGCCCGGGCGAGCGCCTCGCTCAGCACGGGCGCGCCGAAGAATTCGCGGTCGGTTTCGGCGGCGTCCTGCGCATAATCGGCCTGTATGCGCCGGATCAGCGCGATCGGCAGGCGCAGCGGCGCGCCCTCGGGGTCGGGGCCCATGGCGCGGGACAGACGCCTGGCCTGATGCGGGCGGAGGACGAAGTTGCGGTGCATCAGGGTCATGAAGGCCAGCTGCCGCAGGCTGAGCGAGCGGTTGGCCTCGGGCTCTTCGCGCAGCGTCACGGGCGCCCCGTCCAGCGCGTAGCCGAGGAAATCGCGCACGACGCAGTTCTCGCGCAGGCGGGCGCGGATCATCGCCCGCGCCTCGAAGCGATCGCCGAAGACCGCCCGCCAGCGGCGCAGGCGCGGCGCGTAGCGAAAGGTGCCCGCGCGCAGCTGGCGCTCGTGGAAGCCGGCCGGGCCGGCCATGAAGGCGTCCAGCTTGCGGTTTTCCTGAAAGGCCGAGAGCACGCGCTCGGCATGGGGGCGGACATAGCTGATCAGCCGCGCCCCCGGCGCCAGGGCCGGCAGATGCGCCGCCAGCGCGTCGCGCAGCCTTTCGGGGGCGACGAACTCGAACCATTCGGCCGACAGGATGACGACGTCGGCGTCCGCGCCCTCGTCCGCGACCATGGCGGCGATCCGCGACAGCAGCCTTTGGGCGCGCGCCTCGTCGCCGTCGCGCAGGGCGACCGCGACGGCGTTGTGGTTCAGCGCCAGTTGCGCAAGGACCTGCGCGCCTTCGTCCTCGGCCTCGCGCAGGGCCGGGTAGAACACCCGCACGCCCCCCGCGTCGAAGGTCCGGTTGCGCAGAATCGTCTGGATCGAGGTGCTGCCGGTCTTGACGTCGCCAAGGTGGACGATGAGCTGTTGCGGCATGGGGCGCCCCCTGCGTCTGGTCGTTTCAACCCACGGACGATCGCGCAAGCCGCATCTGCGGCGTTTGCGCTTGCATCGGTAGCCGCTCGCACGCAAATTCGCCATACTCAAATTGATTGCTCCAACCGCGCCGGCGCGCGGCAGCGCGGCGCGCCGAACCGATCCGAACCGAATCATCGACCGGAGAGCCGATGCTGCACCGCCCCGTGCCAAGCGCCCCAGACCCGGAAGCCATGCCGCAGCTGGTCGCGCACCGGCTGATCGCCCCCGATCCGCTGGTCAACACCGAGCACGAGCTGTTCTGCCGCCATGACGGCGGCGGCGGCTACGACACCGAGCGCGGCGTGTTTTTCGTCGGCGCCGGCGGGCGGCTGAGCTTCGACGCCTATTTCAACGTCTTCGACGCGGCGGCGCATGATCTTGGCCCCGAGGACGCGGTCGAGACGCGGATCGAGGGGCGGGGCCGCTGCGTGGCGACCCTGGTCATGGCCCGCCCCGGCCGCAGCTGGGAGACCCTGGCGCGCACGCGGCTCGACCTTGCGCCGGACAGGCCGGCGACGGTGGCGCTGCCGCCGCTGCGCGATCCGGGGCTGGCGTTCTGGCGCTTCGAGGCGATCGACGATCTGAGCATCTCGCAGATCGCGTTCGCGGTCCGCAGCCCGCGGCTGCGCGACGTGCGCGTGCAGGCGGTCATCACCACCTTCAAGCGCGACGAGGCGGTGCAGGCGACCTGCCGGCGCCTTGGCGCCTACATGGCGCGCAACCCGGACGTGGCCGAGCGCTTTCGCCTCATGGTCGTCGACAATGGCGGCGACACCCACGCCCTGCCCATGGCCGGCGCGCGCCTTGTGCGCAACCGCAATCTGGGCGGGGCGGGGGGCTTCACGCGCGGTCTGCTCGAGGCGCGCGCCGAGGGGTGGGCGACCCATGTCCTGTTCATGGACGACGACGCCGAGTTCTTTCCCGAAAGCCTGCGCCGCACCATCGCCGTGCTGAGCCTTGCGCGCAGCCCCGACACGGCCGTGAGCGGCGCCATGATTCCGGCCAATCATCGCTGGAAGATGTGGGAGAACGGCGCGGTGTTCGACCGGCTGTGCCGGCCGCTCGATCATGGGCTGGACCTGCGGCGCTTCGACCAGGTGCTGACGGCCAGCCGGCCGCGTCCGGCGCTGGTCAACCGCTATGGCGCGTGGTGGTATTTCTGCTTCCCCATCGACCATGTGCGCACGATGCCCTTTCCCTTCTTCGTGCGCGGCGACGACATCCATTTCTCGCTGGCCAACCGCTTTCGCATCCGCTCGGTCTCGGGGATCGCCTCGCATCAGGAGGACTTCACCACCAAGCGCTCGCCGCTGACGCTTTATCTCGATACCCGCAACCACGTGGTGCAGCACCTGACGCACCCCACGCTGTCGGATTCGCTGATCGCGATTCTCGAGCCCGTCTGGCACTTCTTCCGCCGCGCCAACGACAGCTATCACTACGCCACGGCGCGGGCGGTGGTGATGGCGGTCGAGGATCTGCTGCGCGGTCCGGCCATGTGGGACGAGGACCCCGACATGGCCCGCACCCGCGCGCGCATCGGCGCGCTGGGCGAGGACGAGAAGGTGCGCCCCGATTTTCCCTACGACCCGGCGCGCATGACCCCCATCCGGCGCGGACGCTATGGCGGGCCTCTCTGGAGCGCGGCGCGCTTTCTGACGGGCAACGGGCACCTGCTGCCGCGGTTCCTGTTCCACCGGCTGTCGGCGGTGTTCCCGCTCGAGGATCGCGGCGGGCCGGCGGACGCCTTCGTGCGTCCCTCGATGGTCATGATCGACCCGGCCACGGGCGCGGGCTACGAGGTGCGCTTCGACCGCCGCAGATGGCTGGCCAACGAGCTGCGCTTCGCGCGCGCGCTGGCGCGGCTGGTCATGGCGGCGCCCCAGCTGCGGCGGGCCTATGCGCAAGACGGCGCGGGGCTGACCTCGGAGCAGGCATGGCGGCGCCGGCTGGGGCTGGAGGCGCCCGCCTCGGCCGATCGTCCCGCGCAGCCGGCCCAGAGCGACGCGGCGCCCGCTCAGTCCTCGGCCTGAGAGCGAAGCGGCGGGCATTTCAGCGCCGCCTGCGTCCGGTTCCTGACGCCGAGCTTGCGGAAGAGCCCGCGCAGGTGAACCTTCACCGTGGACTGGGAAATGCCCAGCTCCGCGGCGATCTCCTTGTTCGGCCGGCCCGCCGCCAGACGCCGCAGGATCTGCCCCTCGCGCGGGGAAAGGTTCGCGGGCAGGTCCGCCCCGGCCGGGCCGTCGGCGCGGGGGGCCACGGTGTCGCCGGCGCGCACGATCCATACCGCGCCGAGAATCGCCTTGAGCGGGCGGCGCGCATCCAGCACGGCCTCGGCCGCGCCGTCCAGGGCGCGGGCGAACGCCGCCGCTTCGCCGCAGGGAGCCAGCACGATCACCTTCGCCTGCGCCGCGTCCGCGCCGGCGCGCAGGCGCGCGACGACCCGCGCCGCCGCGGCCGGGCCGCCCGCCGCGCGGCTTCGGTCCACGATCGCCACGGCCCAGGGCGCGGCGTCGTCGAACGAGACCTGCATCCCCTCGGCGTCGAGCGCCCGGCGCAGCGTCTCGCGCAGCGTGGGCTGGTCGCTCTGGATCAGGACCGGAGTCATGGCTTCCTCGAAAGGATGGCGCCGATCTTGCGGCGGGTCATGCGGATGAAAAGGCAATTCAACTATCTGCTCTTGATGATCGCAGCATGTTCGTGAACCTTTTCTGATAATGGAATCGGGTTTTTATCCGGGATATATTCAGTAATTGTTCGCCGCATTTGGCCGGCTTTCATCGGCCGCAATTCATCCCGCCATCAGCCGGGCCGCGCTCGGCAGTCGGGCGCGAGGCGGCAAGAGGCTGAACAAGAACGGTTTTCATCCCCGTTTCGGCGCATGCCCGCCGCGCTGGCGAAATCGGTCAACCCGAACGGGCGAAGCGACGAGGACCGCCCCGCTTGCTACCATTTCACGGCCAGACGCCTGTAGGCGCGAGGTCAATTTCAAATTCCGTGCGTTTCAGGAAACGGCTTTTCTCAGGGGGGACCGGCATGAGTCTCGATACGGGGCGGGCGGCTTTCGCCGCCGGAATTCACCGCATGAACATCGAAACGGGATGGCTGGCCAAGGTGGCCACCGAGGCGGCGCTGCGCGCAGACCTGCCCGGCGGGCGCCCGGGCGGGGCGGGCGCGGCGAGGGCCGAGGTGACCGAGGTGCGCGCGCTTGCGCGGGGCGATGCGCGGCGCGCGGCGCTGGATGCGCATCTGGCGGCGCGGGGCGCGCGGAACATGCGGGTGTTCCTGTGCCGTTTCGCCGACGGCGCTTGGGATGTGGTCGCCTTGCGGCTGCGCGCGGGGGTGTCCGACGCCCATGCGGCCGAGGCCTTGCGGCGCTTCTGGCCCCGCCTGCGCGCGCGCAACGTCGCAGGCGACGCTCCGCGGCAGGACCCGCGCCGGGCGGCCGAGGCGGCGATTCGCGCCCATGTGCGCGACGACATGCGCTGCGCCCTGGCGGCCATGGACGGCGGGCGGCGGCTTTTGCAGGCCAATGCGGCGGCGCGCGATCTGCTGGCCCGCGGCGGCGGGCTGCGCCTTGCCGGCGGACGCCTTCAGGCCGCGCGGCCGGGCCTTGATCGCGACCTTGCCCGCGCCGTGCGCCGTCTGGCGGCGGGCGAGGAAGATGCGGCGTTCCTCGCGATCCCGGACGAGGCCGAGGGGCGCGGCGACGGCGGGGCGGCGCCGGCCATGCTGCCCGTGTCGCTGACCGTCGCGGGCCCCCGGGTCGGGGGGCGGCGGGTGGTTCTTGCCGCGGTCGCGCTGGCGCCGCGCGCCGAGCAGCTGCGGCGCGCGGCGCTGGCGCGCGGCCTGACGCCGACCGAGGCGCGGGTGGCGGCGCGCCTGGCCGCCGGCCTCAGCAACCGCGAGGCCGCCGCCGCGTTGGGTCTCAAGGAGCAGACGCTTCAGACCTATGCCAAGCGGATCTTCGCCAAGATGGGCGTAAGCTGCCGCGCCCGCCTGGCGCACGAGCTGACCTGGCAGGCGATGGGGGCGGGGCTATGAACATCTTCGCGGCCGATCCCGCTCTTGACCGGTCCCCTGCGCAAGGGGGCGAGGCGCGCCGGGCGACCCCCGCCCCGAACCCGCCGGGCCGCGCCAAGGCCCCACGCGCGCGCCCCGCGCCCGAGACCGCCGACGCGCTGGCCGCCCGGATCGCGCGCCTCTTGTCCGAGGGCCCCGCCGCCGTGGCGCGCAGGCGCGACCTGGTGGATCTGCACCGGCATCTGACGGCGCAGCTCGAGGGCCTGCGCCCGCCGCCCCCGTCGGACGATGGCGATGCGCTTGCGCAGGCGGCGGCGCGGATCGAGGCGGCGCTCGATCGCCTGGAAGGCCTTGTCGATGTCGCGCTGCCCGCGCTGGCCGAGCAGGCGGCGCGCGACGCGGCGCGCAGGCGGCGCGGGCGGAAGCCGGTTCTGGCCGCCGCAGCCGTTGCGGCCCTGGCCGCCGGGGCGGGCTGGGCCGCGGGCGCGCTGTTGTTCTGACGGGCGTCGGCGCTTTGACGAGCGAAAATTGATCCCGTTTTGGGGGCAGTCCTCGGCCTCGGAATCAAGCACTCTGGTTTTCGTGAATAGACGTTTTCGAGTGGGCGCACCGTATTCGCGCCGAAACCATATCTCCAAAGGAAAGGCGAATAGTCATGGCTACGCGATTCCAACCCTGGGAAGAATGCGATCCGGAATGCTATGTGGACCTCTCGCGCCCGTTCAACAATCAGGTGACCGGGACGGGCTCGCATGGCGACGAGGCCGTGGACATGAACCTCGAGGGCATGCCCGACAACTATGACCTGGGCGCCGGCGACGACAAGGCGCTTGGCAACGAGAACAACAACCGCATCGACGGCGAAGAGGGCTGCGACGAGCTGATCGGCAACGGCGGCGACGACAAGCTGCTGGGCGGCGAGGACAAGGACCTGCTGATCGGCGGCAATGGCGGCGCGACGCCCTATGGCGTGATCGGGCCGATCCTGTTCGACGACGACGACTACCTCAACGGCGAATCGGGCAATGACGAGCTCTGGGGCGAGTATGGCGACGACACCATGCTTGGCGGCTCGGAGGACGACTTCCTCGACGGCGGCGCCGGCAACGACCAGATGTTCGGCGACTCGGGCGGCGAAGGCGGCGCGGACGGCGACGACGAGATGTTCGGCCGCGACGGCGACGACTGCATGGCCGGCGAAGGCGGCGACGACTGCATGGATGGCGGCCGCGGCGACGACACCATGTATGGCAATGACGGCCAGGACGTCATGTATGGCCGCGACGGCGACGACCGCATGGCCGGCGGCGCGGGCGACGACTACATGGAAGGCGGCGCCGGCGAAGACGAGATGTATGGCGACCACCGCCAGGGCAAGCTGACCGATCTCGACATCGGCTCGGACACCTGGATCGGCCGGCCCAAGAGCTTCCCGGGCGGCGATGACTGCATGTTCGGCGGCGACGGCGGCGACCACATGGACGGCGGCGCCGGCTTCGACCACATGTTCGGCGAGGCGGGGCTGGATCTGATGTTCGGCGGCCGTCATGCCGACGTGATGGACGGCGGCTCGTCCGACGACTCGATGCAGGGCGACGGCGGCCGCGACCAGATGCGCGGCGGCTCGGGCGACGACTGGATGCTGGGCGGCGGCGGCGCCGACAGGATCTGGGGCGACTTCGCCGGCGACGGCGCCTACATCTCGGTCTCGGGGCCCTTCATCCGCGAGGGCGCGACGCCGATGGGCAAGTTCGGCTTCAAGCCGGTCATCACCGTCGATTTCGCGATCGATCGAGGTTTCGTCGATCCTCCCGCCTGGGTCTGCGATCCGGCCCGCTGCGGCGACGGCGACGGCATTCCCGATCCTGACTTCGGCGACGGAACGCCCACCGATTCCGAAGTGAGCGTGGCGCTGGTCGAGCAGGACTTCACCGCCGACGACATCATCCGCGGCAGCTCGGGCGAGGACATGATCTGGGGCGAGCACGGCAACGACCGGCTCTTCGGCGGCCGCGACGACGACTACATCAGCGGCGGCGACGGCGACGACCGGATCTGGGGCCAGCTCGGCGACGACACCATGCAGGGCGGCGCGGGCAACGACATGATCCGCGGCAATGACGGCAACGACTATGCCGAGGGCAATGACGGCGACGACCGCATCGAGGGCGACGCCGGCGCCGACCTGCTGCGCGGCAACGACGGCGACGACGTCATCTACGGCGGCGCCGACGACGACGTGATCCTCGGCGACGCGGGCGACGACGACCTGTTCGGCAACACCGGGAACGACGTCATGTATGGCGGCGAGGGCCGCGACGACATGTATGGCGGCTTCGGCGACGACTACATGGAGGGCGACGGCGGCGACGACAACATGTTCGGCGACGACGGCAACGACGTTCTGTGCGGCGAAGAGGGCGACGACAGCCTGGACGGCGGCGGCGGCGACGACAAGCTGGCCGGCGGCGTCGGGAACGATCGGCTCTTCGGCGCGGACGGCGACGACTGCCTGTGGGGCGAAGAGGGCGACGACGTTCTGGTCGGCGGCTTCGGGCACGATCAGCTCGAGGGCGGCGCGGGCGACGACAGCCTGGACGGCGGCCGCGGCGAGGACATCCTGATCGGCGGCGAGGGCGACGACGTCCTGACCGGCGGCGGCGGGAAGGACATCTTCGTGGTCAACCTGGTCTGGGATGGCGAAGAGTTCTCCTCGAACGACGGCTCGGACGTGATCACCGACTTCGACTTCGAGGAAGGCGACGTCCTGACCTACTGCATCGAGGATCTGAGCGAGGGCGTGGACGACACCGCCGCCTTCGAGCAGCTCAATGCCCTGACGGCGGTCTTCGACGACGGGACCAACACCACCGTCAGCATCGGCGGCTCGGTCGTGCTGCTGACGGCGGTGACCACCGGCGCGGGCGGCATCCCGTTCCTGTCCTTCGACCATCTGGGCCAGGACAACAGCGACTTCACCGGCATCGGCATCAACAGCTACTCGCAGGGCAACTTCCTCTACGAGGCCGTGGACATCGTGCTGGTCTGACCGCATGGGGCGGCCCCCCGGCGCCAGCCGGCGGGCCGTTCCGTCTCAAGGGGCGGGGCCGGCTCGCGTGAGTCCGGTTCCGTCCCCCAGTCCTGGTTCGGCCGTGATCGCTGGCCCCCCGCATGCAGGATCGACGGACCAGGACGCCTCGCGCCGAAGCGCGGGGCGTTCGCCGCGCCGCAAGGCGCGCATCGCAGGACAGGGGGGCGCGCCGGGGGGCGCGCGGCCGCGCAAGGCGGCCCGAACGGGGGGAGAGACATGCGCGAAGCGACGGTTTTCCAGGGCCAGCGCGGCCTGATCGCGGCGATCGCGGGGGTGAGCGTGGGGGTCAACCTGCTCATCCTGACGGCGCCGCTTTACATGATCCAGCTGTTCGAGCGGGTGATGACCTCGGGCAGCCAGGCGACGCTGGCGGCGCTGACCATCGGCGCGCTGCTGGCGCTGGGCTTCTTCTTCGTCTTCGATCTTTTGCGCCAGCGCATGGCGGCGCGGCTGGGCGCGCGGCTGGACGCGCGGCTTGGCCCGGCGCTGTTCGAGGGCCTCTTGCGCGGGTCGGACCAAGACCAGCCCGAGGGCGTCTCGCCCGCCCAGCCCCTTATCGACCTGACCGAGCTGCGCGGCTTCGTCACCGGGCCGGCCTTCATCGCGCTCCTGGACGCGCCATGGGCGGCGCTGTTCGTGGGCGTGATCTGGCTGTTCCATCCGGTGCTGGGCATGATCGCGCTGGGCGGAGTGCTGACGCTGCTGCTTCTGGGCGTGGCGGGCGAGCTGTTCAGCCGCGGCCATGCGCGCTTCGCCGCCGATGCCGCGCGCCGCGCGCAGGCGGCGGCCGAGGATTTCCTGCGCAACGTCGAGGTCACGCGCGCCATGGGCCGCGCCCCGGCGCTGGCCGGGCGCTGGGCGGATGCGGCGGCCATGGCGCAGGCCGGCGGGGCGCTGGCCACGGACCGCATCGCGCTCATGACGTCGCTGGCCAAATTCGTGCGCATGGCGCTGCAGATCGCCATGATGGGGGCGGGGGTGTCGCTGGTGCTGGCGGGCCAGATGGCGCCGGGTCTGATGATCGCCGCCGCGATCCTGCTGGGGCGCGCGGCCGCGCCGGTCGAGCAGTCGATCGCGGGCTGGCGGGCGCTGATGAGCGCGCGCCAGGCGCTGGACCGGCTGAACGGCGCGCTGGCGCGCCTGCGCGCGCCGCGCGACGGGCTCGAGCTGCCGCCGCCGCAGGGCCGGGTCGAGGTCGAGCACGCCACCGTCATTCGCCCCGAAAGGCAGGAGCCGCTTCTGTTCGACGTCTCGTTCGCGCTCGCTCCCGGCGATGCGCTGGGGCTGATCGGCCCCTCGGGCGCGGGCAAGACGACGCTGGCGCGGGCGCTGGCGGGGCTTCAGCCCCTGTCGCGGGGGCATGTGCGCATCGACGGCGCCGCGCTCGAGGACTGGCCCGAGGATCAGATCGGGCGCCATGTGGGCTTCATGCCCCAGCGCATCGAGCTGATGGAGGGCACGGTGGCCGAGAACATCGCCGGCATGGACCCCGAGGTCGCGCCCGCCCAGGTGGTCGAGGCCGCCCGCCGCGCCGGCGTGCACGAGATGATCCTGTCCCTGCCGGGCGGCTACAACGCCCGCGTCGGCCCGCGGGGCGAGCGCCTTTCCGCCGGTCAGCGTCAGCGCATCGGCCTTGCGCGCGCCTTGCTGGGCGAAAGGCGGTTGATCGTGCTGGACGAGCCGAACTCGAATCTCGATCCCGAGGGCGAGGCGGCGCTGGCGCGCGCCGTGCGCGGCGCGGGCCAGCGCGGCGCGACCGTGGTCGTCGTCACGCATCGGCTCAACATTCTGGCGCAGCTGAGCCATGCGGCGGTGCTTGAGGCGGGGCGGCTGATCCGCTTCGGCCCCGCACGCGAGGTGCTGCGCCAGATCGGCCGACCCGCCGTCGTTCCCGCGGCGGGCGCGCGGCCCAGGGCCTTGGCCGGGCGCGGAGCGCGGTCATGAGCGCCCCGCGACAGGCGCGGCCCGAGCGCGCCGCCGCCGTCGCCCCGCCCGCCGGCGGGGCGCAAGGCCCCGCGGCCGATGGCATGGGCCGCGACGCGGCGCTTCGGGGCCCTGCGGCGTCGGACCGCGCGGCCGGCGAGGGCGCGCCGCCCGATCGTCCGGCGTCGGGCCGGCCGGGCGCGCGCGCCCATGAGGAGCGCGCGCCGCTTGACGGCCTTGCGCCCGGCCCGGAAGCCCTCAAGGGCCATGCGGGCCATGCGGGCCATGCGGGCCATGCGGGCCATGCGGGCCATGCGGGCCATGCGGGCCATGCGGGCCATGCGGGCGATGCGGGCCATGCGGGCCATGCGGGCCATGCGGGCCATGCGGGCCATGCGGGCCATGCGGGCGATGCGGGCCATGCGGGCCATGCGGGCCGTGCGGGCCATGCGGGCCATGAGGGCCATGAGGGCCATGCGGGCGGTGCGGGCCATGCGGGCCCTGAGGGCCATGCGGGCGGTGCGGGCGACGCCGGCGCCGGTGGGCGCAAGGGCGCGTCGCCGGCGCCCGATCGCGCCCCGTCGGGGGCGGAGCGCGCGACCGGTGCGGACGGCGCCGCCCCGCCCGCCGCGCGGCGCAGCCTGCGCCTTGCCGCGGCGCCCGGCGGCGCCGGGGCGCCGCCGCCGGGGCGCGCGCTTCGTCTTGGGGGGCTGTCGGGCGCGGGCGGGCCGCGCGTGGCGGCGCCGACGCGCGTGCGCGGCCTGATCCTGTGGGCGGCGTTGGCGGCGATCGCCTTCTTCGGGGTGCTGGGCGGATGGGCCATGACCGCCACGCTCGACAGCGCCGCCGTCGCGCCCGGCGTGATCCAGGCCGACGGCGCGCGCCGTCCGGTCGAGCATCTCGAAGGCGGCATCGTGCGCGAGGTGCTGGTGCGCGAGGGCGCGCGCGTGCGCAAGGGCGATCTGCTGGTCCGCCTGGACGAGACGCGCCCCCTTGCCCAGCGCAACATCCTGCGCGCGCAGCTGGCGGGCGCGCTGGCGACGCTGGCGCGCCTCGACGCCGAGGATCGCGACGCGGCCGAAGTCGCGCCCGGGGCCGAGCTGGTGGCGCTGATGGCGGCCGATCCGGCCCTGCGCGCCCTGTTCGCCGCCGAGGCGCGCGCCTACGCCGCCAACCGGGCGGCCCGCGCGGGGCAGCTGGCGATCCTCGACCAGCGCATCGCCCAGCTGCGCGAGGAGATCGGCGGGCTGGAGCTGGGCCTGCGTTCGGCGCGCACCCAGCTTGCCCTGGTGCGCGAAGAGCTGTCCGACGCCCGCGCGCTGCTGGCCAAGGGGCTGATGTCGCGCCCGCGCGTTCTGGCGCTGCGCCGCGCCGAGGCCGAGACCGAGGGCCGCATCGGCCAGATCTCGGGCGCCATCGCCCGCGCGCGCCAGTCCATCGGCGAAACGCAGGAACGCAAGCTCCAGATAGGCCGCGACCGGCTCGAGACCGCCGCGCGCGAGCGTCAGGGCGCGCTCGATCGCGTCAACGATCTGCGTCAGCGCCTGATCGCGGTCGAGGATGCGCTCGGCCGCCTCGAGGTGCGCGCGCCCTGGTCCGGCACGGTGGTCGATCCGGGCGTGAACGCGCCCGGCGCGGTGATCGAACCGGGGCAGCGGCTGCTCGACATCCTGCCCGACGGGGCCGAACTGGTGGTCGAGGCGCGCCTGCGGCCCTCGGACATCGACGTCGCCGCGCCGGGGCAGCCGGTGCGCGTGCGGCTGACCGCCTACAGCTTCCGCCGCACGCCGCCCCTGCCCGGAACGGTGACGCGGATCTCGGCCGACTCCATTCTCGATCCGGCCGGGGGGCCGCCCTATTACGCGGTGCAGATCCGCCTCGACCCCAAGGCGCTGCCGGCCGGGGGCGAGGTGCGCGCGCTGCCGGGCATGCAGGTCGAGGCGCTGATCGGCACCGGCTCGCAGACCGTGGCGCAGTATCTGACGGCGCCCATTCTCGGGGCGATGAGCACGGCGCTTCTGGAGAAGTGACGCGCCGCTCTGGCGTCGGCGCGCGCGGGCGGGCATGTTCGGGGCATGAACGTCAATCTTCTGGTCCTCGGGGCGGCGCTGGCGGTCGCGGCGGCGCTTGTCCATCCGCGCGTCGCGCGCGCGGCTGTGGCGCGCGGCGCTGACGCCGCTCGCCTCGGTCATCGGCAGCGGCTTTCTGGTGCTGGGGCCGGTGCTCGACGCCTCTTACGGCGTCGCCGCGCCGCTGGTCATGGCAGGGCTGTGCGCGCTGGCCTGGGCGTTCGGCGCCGCGATCCGGCTGAACATCGCCGCCATCGAGGCCGCCGGCGCGCAGGGCGGACCGCCCGCCGCGCGCAGGCTCGAGACGCTGGCCTCGTGGGCGCTGGCCTTCGCCTATGTGGTGTCGGTGGCGTATTACCTGAACCTGTTCGGCGCATTCGCCGTGCGGCTGACCGAGGTTGACGACCGCCATCATGCGCGCCTGGTCGCCAGCGCCGCCTTTGCGGTCATCCTGGCGGTCGGCTGGCTGCGGGGGTTCGGTGCGCTCGAGCGCATGGAGCAGATCGCCGTCGGTCTGAAGCTGGCGGTGATCGCGGGGCTGTTGGCGGGGCTGTGCGCGTGGCTGTGGCTCCAGGCCGAGGCGGGCGCGCTGTCGGCCGACCCGCCGCGGATCGACCCGCTTCACGGCGCGGCGGTTGCGCTGGGGCTGATCGTGACGGTGCAGGGGTTCGAGACCTCGCGCTATCTTGGCCATGCCTACGACGCGCGCACGCGCATTCGCTCGATGCGCCTGGCGCAGGGGCTGGCGACGGCGATCTATGTCGCCTACGCGGCGCTCTACGCGCTGGGCTTCGCGCCGCCCGAGGGCCCCTTGCGCGAGACGGCGGTGATCGACGCGGTGCGCGCCGCCGCGCCGATCCTGCCGGCGCTGCTGGTGGCGGCGGCCCTGAGCGCGCAGTTCAGCGCCGCGATCGCCGACGCGGCGGGCTCGGGCGGGCTGATGCACGAGCTGACCCGCGGGCGCATCGCGCCGCGCCATGGCTATGCCCTGCTGACCGCGATCGGGCTGGCGCTGACCTGGCGCGCGAACGTGTTCGAGATCATCGCCTACGCCTCGCGGGCATTCGCCCTCTACTACGCCATCCAGGCGCTGGTCGCGGCCGAACATGCGCGCGCCGCGGGCGTGGGGCGGGCGCGCATCGCCGGCCTCTGGGCGCTGGCGGCGATCGGGGCCGCGGCGGCATTGTTCGGCGCGCCGGTCGAGGGCGGCTGACCCCCGAGCGGCGGCACGGGTCGCCGACGGATCCACAAGGACGCGCGGCCGGGTTTCGCCCGGCGGCGAGGGGCGGCGCGCGCCCCTGTTGATGTGGCCTTGCGCATATGCGCCGAGGCGCATAAACAGCATGGCATACGCTGCGACGCCGAAGGAGCGATTCGATGGACCTTGCCGAATTTCTGGCGGCGCTGGCCGATCCCGTGCGCCTCGGCGCGCTGCGGATCGTGTGGAGCGACGGCGAGCATTGCGTATGCGAGCTGATGGAGCGCCTCGGCGCCAGCCAGAGCCGCATGTCGCGCCACATGAAGGTGCTCAGGCAGGCCGGAGTGGTGCTGGACAGGCGCGATCGCCAATGGGTGCGCTACCGCCGCAATCCCGATCTGTCCCCCGAGCTGACCGCCATCGTCGAGGCCGTGCTGCGCGCCGGCCCCGCGGCGGAGGATGCCCGCGCCCTCGCGCAGGCGAAAGGCGCCCGCGCGGGCGCGCAAACCGGCGTCGAAGGAGGCGCGGCAAGATGACCCAGGCCAACACGTCCATTTCCGCGTCCCCCCGTGGCGCGCGTTCCGACTGGCTGTGGCATGCGGGCGTGGCGGGCTTCGTCGCGCTGTGGTTCGCCATTTACCGCCAGCTGCCCGCCTTTTCCGAGTGGCTGACCGCGCAGCTGCCCGTGGCGCGCGAAAGCCATGCGGGCGAGGCGCTGGCCTTCTTCTTCTACGACACGCCCAAGGTCATCATGCTGCTGACCCTCATCGTCTTCGCGATGGGCGTGGTGCGCACCTGGTTCAGCCCCGAGAAGACGCGCGCCCTGCTGTCGGGGCGGCGCGAGGGGGCGGGGAACGTCCTGGCCGCGACGCTGGGCATCTTCACGCCCTTCTGCTCATGCTCGGCGGCGCCGCTGTTCATCGGCTTCGTCTCGGCGGGCGTGCCGCTGGGGGTGACCTTCTCGTTCCTCATCGCCGCGCCCATGGTCAACGAGGTGGCGCTGGTGCTGCTCTGGGGGCTGGTCGGCTGGAAGGTGGCGGTCACCTATCTGGTCTTCGGGCTGGGCGTGGCGGTGGTTTCGGGCTGGATCATCGGCAAGCTGCGCCTCGAGGGATGGCTGCAGGACTGGGTGCGCGACATCCACGCCGGCGCCGCCGCGCCCGCGCCCGAGCGCCGGCTGACCATGGTCGACCGCTACCGCGAGGGCGTCGAGGCGGTGAAGGAGATCGTCGGCAAGGTCTGGATGTGGATCGTCGCCGGCATCACCATCGGCGCCCTCATCCACGGCTACGTGCCCGAGGCCGCCATGGCGCGCATCATGGGCGCGGACGCCTGGTGGTCGGTGCCCGCCGCGGTCGTCATGGGCATTCCCATGTACACCAACGCGTCCGGCGTCATCCCGATCGTCGAGGCGCTGCTGGACAAGGGCGCGGCGCTGGGCACGGTGCTGGCCTTCATGATGAGCGTCATCGCCCTGTCGCTGCCCGAGATGCTGATCCTGCGCAAGGTGCTGACGCTGCGGCTCATCGCGGTCTTCGTCGGCGTCGTCGGCGGCGGCATCCTGGCCGTGGGCTTTCTGTTCAACCTGATCTTCTGATCCCGGCGTCGCGCCGGTCATGCAGCGAAGGAAAACGCCATGAAGAACGTCATCGTCTACGGACCCGGCTGCAAGCGCTGCGAGGCGGCCAGGGAGATGGTCGAAGCCGCCGCGCGCAAGCTGGGCGTCGAGGTGCAGGTCTCCAAGGAGACCGACTACGCCAGGATCGCCATGGCGGGAGTCGCCTCGACCCCGGGCATCGCGATCGACGGCCGCCTGGTTCATGCGGGCGGCCTGCCCAAGGAGGCCGATGTCGAGGCCTGGCTGTCGGCCTGAAGCCCGGGCCGCCAGGCGCGCGCGGCCTTGCGCCGCGCGCCCGGCGCAAGGAGAGCATGCATGTCCATTTTCGAGCGATACCTGAGCCTTTGGGTGGCGTTGTGCATCGTGGCCGGAATCGCGCTGGGGCGCGCCTTTCCCGGCGTGTTCGAGCTGATCGGGGCGATGGAGGTCGCCAAGGTCAACCTGCCCGTCGCGGTGCTGATCTGGCTCATGATCATTCCCATGCTGCTCAAGATCGACTTCGCCGCGCTGCGCGGGGTGGGCCGGCATTGGCGCGGCATCGGGGTGACGCTGTTCGTGAACTGGGCGGTCAAGCCCTTTTCCATGGCGCTTCTGGGCTGGCTGTTCCTGGGCTGGCTGTTCCGCCCCTGGCTGCCGGCCGACCAGATCCCCGGCTACATCGCGGGCCTGATCCTGCTGGCCGCGGCGCCCTGCACGGCGATGGTGTTCGTCTGGAGCAACCTGACCCGGGGCGAGCCGCACTTCACCCTGACGCAGGTCGCGTTGAACGACGCGATCATGGTCGTGGCCTATGCGCCGATCGTGGGGCTGCTGCTGGGCATCTCGGCCATCACCGTACCGTGGGAGACGCTGCTGCTGTCGGTGGCGCTCTACATCGTCGTGCCGATCGTCATCGCGCAGGCGCTGCGCGCGCGCACGCTGGCGCGCGGGGGGACGGCGGCGCTCGAGGCGCTGCTGCGGCGGATCAATCCCGTTTCCCTTGGCGCGCTGCTGGCGACGCTGGTGCTGCTGTTCGGCTTTCAGGGACGGCAGATCCTGGAGCAGCCGCTGATCATCGCCATGCTGGCCGCTCCGATCCTGGTGCAGGTCTATTTCAACTCGGCGCTGGCCTATCTGCTCAACCGCCTGAGCGGCGAGGCGCATTGCGTGGCCGGGCCTTCGGCGCTGATCGGGGCCAGCAACTTCTTCGAGCTGGCGGTGGCGGCCGCGATCAGCCTGTTCGGCCTGTCCTCGGGGGCGGCGCTGGCGACGGTGGTCGGCGTGCTGATCGAGGTGCCCGTGATGCTGTCGGTGGTCAGGATCGTGAACGCCAGCCGAGGCTGGTATGAGCGCGGCGCGGCCGTGCGCCGCGTGCAGGGCGCCGCGGCGGCCGCCGAGGGGCGGGGCGGCGGCGCCTGAGCGGGGCGCCCGGCGGCGGGGCGGGGCGTTGCGGCGGTCGGCTTGGCGCGGCGTTGCGGCGGGCGGTTCGGCGCCGTTCCGGGGCGCCTGCCCTCCCGGCATGGCGCCGCGTCGCCGGGCGGCGCGCTCAGTCGCCCGTCGGCTTGTCGGGGCCGGGGGGCGCGCCTTTCCCGCCGCCCAGCCAGCCATGGCGGCGGAACAACCAGATCATCGCCGCCGCGGACGCGCCCATCAGCCCCAGCGCGAATGGATAGCCGTAGCGCCAGCCCAGCTCGGGCATGTTCCAGGGCGAGGCGCGGTCGAAGTTCATGCCGTAGACCCCGGCGATGAACGTCATGGGAATGAACAGCGTGGCGATGATGGTCAGCACCTTCATCACCTCGTTCATCCGGTTCGAGAGCGCCGACATGTGCAGATCGATCAGGCCCTGCGACACCTCGCGATAGAGCTCGACCATGTCCAGCGCCTGGAAGGCGTGGTCGGACAGGTCGCGCATGTAGGGTCGCATCCATGGCGGGATCCGGTCCGAATCCTCGCGCGTCAGCGGCGCGAGGGCGTCGCGCAGGGGCCACAGGGCGCGGCGCATGTTCAGAAGGTCGCGGCGCAGCTGGTGGATGTCGCCGATCATGCCGTGATCGGGCGACCGCAGGATGGCTTCCTCGATCCGCTCCATCGCGTCGCCATAGCGCTCGAGCAAGGGAAACCACGCATCCAGCGTCGCGTCGATCAGGGCGTAGAACAGATAGGCCGGGTCCGACCGGATGCGCCCCGTCCCCGCCTCGAGCCGCCGCAGCACCGGCGCGAACAGCTCATGGCCGCTTTCGCTGACGCTGAGCGCGAAACCCGGCCCGAGAACGAGGCAAAGCTGCTCGCCGGCCAGCGGCGGCCCCCCGAGGGGCGCGCGGATGAAGGTCTGGACGAGCGCGCCGTCGATCTCGGTCTGGGGGCGCTGGTCGGTCTGGAAGATCTCGGCCACGGCCAGGTCGCTCAGCCCCAGGGCGCGGGCCGCCGCGGCGATCGCGTCCGCGTCGGCAAGGCCCGCGATCTCGACCCAGCGGAAGGCGCCCTCGACGGGCGGCGCGCAGCCCTCGCGGATCTCGTGATGCGCGCCGTCATAGACATGGGTGCGGATGCGGGTGGGCCGCGCATCGGGCGGGGTCAGAATGGCGACAGGCGAGGCGCCGATGCGGCGCGGGTCGATCCGCCGGCGCCGGCGGGCTTGGGTGTTCGGGGAGTGCGCGCGCGCCATGGGTCCTCCGGCATGGATCGACGGAAGCGTGCGCCGGCGGGGCGTCGGGGTCAACCGCCCGCAGGCGTGCGGCCCGGGGCGCGGCGCGGCGCGGGGAGGTGCGCGCGGTGCGGGGCGGGGCGGGCGCGGGGAGGTGCGCGCGGCGCGGGGCGGGCGCGCGGGGCGGGGCGCCGGGCGTCAGGCGCGGACGCGCGGCGCGGGAGCGCGGGACGCCAGATGGGAGCGCGGAGCGCGGGGCAGGGGGCGCGGGACGCCAGATGGGAGCAGTGAGCGCGGGGCAGGGGGCGCGAGGCGTCAGGCGGGGGCGCGCGAGGTCGGGCGCCGAGCGCGGGACAGGGGGCGCCAAGCGCGACATGGGGGCGCGGCGCGGGTCAGGGTGCGCGCGGCGCGGGATGGGCGCGCCGGCGTGCGGCCCCGGCGCGGCGGTCAGCGCGCGCCCATGCCCAGCCGCATCGCCAGCCGCCGCAAGGGCGCGGCCGCATGCAGCGCCGTCAGCCCCGCCGCGCGCAGGTCGCGCAGCGGCTGGGCCTGGGCCATGGCGGCGCGGTTGAGCAGGTCGATGCCCGCCACGCGCGCCGACATCTCGGGCCAGCGCGCGCGGTGATAGCGCGCCAGCAGCGCGGGCGCGCCGATGTCCTCGCCGGCCGCCGCCGCCCTGGCCACGAGATCGGCCAGCGCCGCCGCGTCGGCCAGCGACATGTTCAGCCCCTGCGCGCCGATCGGCGGGACCACATGCGCCGCCTCGCCCATCAAGGCGCCGCGCGGGCCGTCAAGGCGCTCGGCCAGCTGGCTGACGATCGGCCACAGCGCGCGCCGCCCGATCGGGCGAAGGCGGCCCAGAACGCCGCAGCTGCGTTCGTTCACGGCCTCTTCGAACGCTTCGGGCGGCGCCTCGAACAGCGCCTGCGCGCGGGGCCCGCGCTCCATCCACACGACGGACGAGCAGGGCCGCCCCTCGTGATCGGGCAGGGGCACCAGGGTGAAGGGGCCGCCGGTGCGGTGGATCTCGGTCGAGACGCCCTCATGCGGGCGCTCATGCGCCACGGCGAAGACCAGCGCCTTCTGAGCATAGCCCCAGCGCCGCGCGCCAAGGCCCAGCATGCGGCGCGCGGCCGAGTCGCGCCCGTCGGCGGCCACCACCAGCCGCGCGCGCACCTGCGCGCCGTCGGACAGCTGCGCCACCGCGTCATTCAGCCGCGGGGTCAGGCGCGTCAGCGCGGCGGGCGCGCGCAGGCGCACGTTCGGCAGCTCTTCGATGCGCTCGAGCAGGGCGCGGCGGATCACCGTGTTGGGCAGGTTCCAGCCGAAGGGGTGATCCTGCACCTCGTCAGAGACGAAATCGGCCGTGCGGCGGGGCACGTTCCGCGCGCCGCCGGCGTCGATCAGCCGCATCACGCGCAAGGGCGCCGCATGGGGGGCGAGGCGCTCCCACGCGCCGGCGCGGCGCAGCGTCTCGACCGAGGGGGTCAGAAAGGCGGTCGTGCGCAGATCGGCGCCGGGATCGGCCGGGTCGAGGCGCGGCGTCTCGCGATCGACGCAGATGACCTCGAACCCGGCCGAGCCGAACAGCGCCGCGGCGGTCAGCCCGGCCGCGCCGCCGCCGGCGACCAGCACGTCGGCCTCGAGCCGCGCGGCCGCGCGGGGGGATCGGTGTTGCTCGCTCATGCGCCGGACTCTAGCCGCGGCGCGGCGCGAAGCAATGGCCCGAGCCGCGACACAAAGCCCGCAAGGTCGTCCGTGGCGAAATCCACATGCGGCAGGTCGGGGCGCGCCTCGGGGCCGACCAGCACGCAGGCGACGCCGAGGGCGTGGGGAACCTCGAGATTGCGCGGGTCGTCCTCGAACATGGCCGCGCGGCGCGGGTTCAGGCCGTCGGCGCCGAAGATGCGCTGATAGGCGGCGGGCAGGGGCTTGGGGGTGTAGAAGGCTTCGCGGATGCCGTAGACGGCCTCGAAGCAGCCGTCCAGCCCCAGCGCGGCGATGACGCGCCGCGCGTAATCGGACGTGCCGTTGGTGAAGACGATGCGCCGGCCCGGCAGCGCCAGCATGGCCGCGCGCAGCCTCGGATCGGGGCGCAGGACCGAGAAGTCGATGCGGTGCACCTCGTCGAGAAAGGCGTCGGGATCGGTGCGATGATTGCGCATCAGCCCCGCCAGCGTGGTGCCGTGGTCGCGCCAGTATTCGCGCCGCAGCTTTTGCGCGTCGCTCCGGCGCAGGCCGAAGACGCGCATCATGTAGGCGGCCATGCGCTCTTCGATCTGGGCGAAAAGCGCGTTCGAGGCGGGGTAGAGCGTGTTGTCGAGGTCGAAGATCCACTCGCGCACATGCCCGAGCCGCGCGACGAGCCGCGCGGGATCCGGGACGGGGGCGGACGGCGCGGGGCTGGACAAGGCGTCGCTCATGCGCTCGTGATAGCGCGGCGGGAACGGCGGGTCCATGATCGCCCGACCGGGCGCAGGAGGAAAGGCAGGGCGGCATGACCACGATCGAGGACTGGAAG
Source organism: Oceanicella actignis (assembly GCF_900111545.1). Lineage (NCBI taxonomy): Bacteria > Pseudomonadati > Pseudomonadota > Alphaproteobacteria > Rhodobacterales > Paracoccaceae > Oceanicella > Oceanicella actignis. Next base: position 57,245 of record NZ_FOHL01000001.1, on the reverse strand, counting down.
GGGCGCGTGGGCGCCGAATGGGCCGACAAGGCCGACGCGCTCGACACCCTGCTTGGGCCGTCGGGCGAGGCGGCCATGCGCGCGCTGGGGCCGCTCGAGGGGCGGCGGGTTCTTGACCTGGGCTGCGGCGCGGGCGCGACCGCCTTCGCGCTGGCGCGGGCGGCCGGGCCGCGGGGCGAGGTCGTGGGGGTGGACGTCTCGCCGCCGCTGCTCGAGCGCGCGCGCAGGCGCCTGGCCGAGCGGCCGATGCCCGACGCCGCCCCGCTGCGCTTCGTCCTGGCCGACGCCGCGCGCTGGCGCCCCGACGACGGCGCCCCCTTCGACGCCCTTTACTCGCGCTGCGGCGCCATGTTCTTCGACGATCCGCCCGCCGCCTGGGCGCATCTGCGATCGCTGACGGCGCCGGGGGCGCCGCTGGCCATCGCCTGCTGGCGCGGGCCCGAGCTGAACCTTTGGGCCAGCCTGCCCTTGCGCGCCTGCGCAGATCTGCTCGCGCCCGCGCCGCCTCCGGCGCCCGGGGCGCCGGGGCCCTTCGCCTGGGCGGATCCGGCGCGGGTGGTTCCCGTTCTTGAAGGCGCGGGGTGGCGCGAGGTCGCCTTCACGCCCTTCGATCACGAGGTCGCGCCCGAGTTGGGCGACGACCCCGACCCGGCGGCGCGCGCGGCGGATTTCGCCATGCGCATCGGTCCGCTCGCCAGCCGCCTGGCCGGCGCGCCGGCCGATCTGCGCGCCGAGGCCGCCCGGCGCCTGCGCGCGGCGATGGCCGCCCATCTGCGCGAGGGCGCGGTGCGGCTGCCGGCCTCGGCCTGGATCGTGACGGCCCGCGCCTGAGCCGTCCTTGCCCGCGCCGGCTCGGGACGGGGCGGGCGATGGGCGCGCGACCTGAAGCGGGCGGCGGGCGCCGCCAGGGCAGGCGGGCAAGGGCGCGGCGCCGCGCCGACGGCGCGCGGGTCAAGCCGCTCTTGGCGCCGGCTCCCATCAAGACGCCGCCTGGCCTCGGGTGCGGCCGCGCATGATGGGGCGGCGGCGTCGGTCCACGCCTGATCGGGCGCGTGCGACCATCATGCTGGCAAGCGGTTGAGGCGGCCGCGGCAGGGCGCTGGCGCGCCGCGCGGGTCGGGGCCCATCGGGAAGGCCGCAGCGCGACCGCGCGCGGGGGCCGTCGCGGCGTCGATTCCATCGCGGCCGGGGGCGACACTTCGGGGCTGCTCCGGGTTGACGTCCGGGGCGCGCAAGCTGAGCGGGCCGCGCGAAGGGGGCGCTGCGCCGGAGCGGCGCGCGAGCGCGAAGAAAGGCTGGTCTAGGCCCTCGCGCGGGCGCGCCGCCCGGGAGCCGCAACGCGCGTTCCGACCGGCGCGCTCGGCTCCCCGCCCCGACATGCGCCGCACCCGCCAGACACGCGCGGGCGGGCGCCGCTCGGCCTGCGCCGGGGCGCGGCCTTGGGCCGGGGCCGAGCGATCCGGCGCGCCGCGCCTTGCGGCGGCCGGGCGCGGTTTCACTCCTGCGCCGGTTCGAACCGCAGCGCGGCGCCGTTCATGCAATAGCGCAGGCCCGTGGGCGGCGGGCCGTCCGGGAATACGTGGCCCAGATGCGCATCGCAGCGCGCGCAAACGATCTCGGTGCGGCGCATGAGCCACGAGCGATCGTCGCGCTCTTCGACCGCGGCGGGATCGACGGGGCGGGTGAAGCTGGGCCAGCCGGTGCCGCTGTCGAACTTGTCGGCGGCGTCGAACAGCGCCGCGCCGCAGCAGGCGCAGCGGAACAGGCCCGGCGCCTTGGGAAAGTCGTCATGGGTGAAGGGGCGCTCGGTGCCCTTGCGGCGCGTGATGCGGTAGACCAGCGGGTCCAGCTCGGCGCGCCACTGGGCGTCGGTCTTGACGATCTTCTCGGTCATGGCGGCTCCTTGCTCGTCGCGCCGCCGGGGGGCGGGGCGCGTTCAGCTGCGCACGTCCGGGCCCTGGCGGCCGGTGCGCGCGCGCAGCCCGGTCAGCGCCTCGACCGCCGCGGCCACGTCGGCCAGCGCGGCCTGCGGATCGAGGCCGTGGCGCGCGGGGTCGGGCTCGTGCCGCTCCATATAGATCCGCAGCGTCGCGCCGACAGTCCCCGTGCCCGACAGCCGCAGCGTCGCGCGCGCGCCGTCGGCGAAGAAGATGCGCACGCCCTGCGCGGCGGCGCGCTCGCCGGTGACGGGATCGACATAGGCGAAGTCGTCGGCCGCCTCGATCCGAAGCCCGCCCGCGCTTCGGCCGGGCAGGTCGGGCAGGGCGGCGCGCAGATCCTCGATCAGCGCCCGGGCCGGGGCGGGGTCGAGCGCCTCGTAATCGTGGCGGGTGAAATAGTCGCGCCCGAAGCGGCGCCAGTGCTCGGCCATCAGCTGCGCCACCGGAACGCGCCGCCGCGCCAGGATGTTGAGCCACATCAGCGCCGCCCACAGCCCGTCCTTCTCGCGCACATGGTCCGAGCCGGCGCCGGCGCTTTCCTCGCCGCACAGCGTCACCTTGCCCGCGTCGAGCAGCGAGCCGAAGAACTTCCACCCCGTCGGCGTCTCGTGCAGCGGCACGCCCAGCGCCTGCGCCACGCGGTCGGCGGCGCGGCTGGTGGGCATCGAGCGCGCCACGCCCCTGATCCCGTCCGCATAGCCCGGCGCCAGGTCGGCGTTGGCCGCGATGACGGCCAGGCTGTCCGAGGGCGTGACGTAGATCCCGCGCCCCAGGATCATGATGCGGTCGCCGTCGCCGTCCGAGGCGGCGGCGAAGTCGGGCGCGTCGGGCCCCGACATCAGCGCCGTCAGCGCCGCGGCATGGGTCGGGTTCGGGTCGGGGTGCCCGCCGCCGAAATCGGGCAGCGGCGCGCCGTTGAGCACGGTGTCCTCGGGCGCGCCCAGCCGGTTGACCAGGATCTCGCGCGCATAGGGGCCGGTGACGGCGTGCATGGCGTCGAAGCGCATGCGAAAGCCGCTTGCGAACAGGTCCCGGATGGCGTCGAAGTCGAACAGGCGCTCGAGCAGCGCGGCGTGTTCGGCGACCGGGTCGATCACCTCGACCGTCATGGCGCCCAGCATGATCTCGCCGCAGCGGCTCAGATCGGGCGCGGGCGCGTCGAGAATGCGGTAGGCCGCGATCCGCTCGGAAACGGCATGGATGCGCGCGGTCAGCGATTCGGGGGCCGGGCCGCCATTGGCGCCGTTGAACTTGACGCCGAAATCGCCGTCCGGCCCGCCGGGGTTGTGGCTGGCCGACAGGATGATCCCGCCATCGGCCCCGCGCGCGCGGATCACCGCCGAGGCGGCGGGCGTGGACAGGAGCCCGTCGCGCCCGACGATGACCCGCGCCGCGCCCCCCGCCGCGGCCATGCGCAGGATGATGCCGGCGGCCTGCGCGCAGAAATGGCGCCCGTCGCCGCCCAGAACCAGCGTGCGCCCCGCGACGCCGCCGATGGCGTCGAAGATCGACTGGACGAAATTCTCGAGATACCCGGCCTGCATGAAGACCCGCGTGCGGGCCCGCAGCCCCGAGGTCCCGGGCTTTTGCCCGGGGATGGGCAAGGTGGGAACGGTGCGGATGTTCATCATGCCTCCCTGATCCGGCGCGCGGCGACAGTTCACGCCGCTCCGGGCCGCCGGTCAAGGGCCGGCGCCCCGGCGCGGGCGACTGGCGGGGGCGCCGCTTCGGGCCTTGTGCGCTCGGGGCGCGGGCCGGGGGGGCGGCATCGGCGGGACGGCGCCGTCAGGCCGGGGCGTTCGGGCGCCTGCCGGGTCGGCGCGGGGGCTTGCGCCCCGGCGGGGCCGCTTTCGCGCCGTCGCGGAACGCAAGCGCCGGTCCGCGGGAAGAGTCCCCTCCGCGTCTTTGCGCCCGGTCGGCGTCGGCTATTCCCGGCCTTCGGCGGGTTTGGCCTTGGCGCCCGCGCGGCTTCGGCGGGTGGGCTTGGCATCGGATGCGGGGGCTTCATCGGCGGGGGCCGGTCCCTCGGCGGCGTTCGCGGCGGCGCGCTTGCGCGTGGCGCGGCGGCGGGGTTTGGGGGCCTCGGCGGGCGCATCCGCGGCGGAAGCTTCGGCGGCGTCGGTCTTGGGCTCAGGGGGTTCGGCTGCGTGCGTCCCGGGCGCGCTTGCCTCGGGCGCCTTCGCCGCGGCCGCGCTGGCGTCGGTCGCGCTTGCGTCGGCCCCGTCGGGCTCCGTCGCCTGGTCCTTGCGCGCGCGCCGCCTCGCGCGGGGCTTGGGCGCGGCCTCGGCCTCGGAGCCGTCGCCGCCGCCTGGCGCGTCGGCGGTTTCGGCCGCGGCGGTTCCGGTTTCGGCCGCTTCGGCCTTGGGGGCGTCGGCCTTGCGCGTGCGCCGCCTGGCGCGCGGCTTGGGCGCGGCCTCGGCGGCTTCGTCCGCCGGCGCGGGTTTGTCCTCGGCGGCGGCCTTGTCGGGCGAGCCGGGCGCCGCGTCGGACTGCGGCGCCGCATCCGCGGCGGCCTCGGGCGTGGGCGCCGGGGCGTCGGGCTCGGCGCTCTTGCGCGCGCGGCGGCGCTTTGGCGCCTTGGGCGGCTGCTGCGCCACGGCCGGGGCGTCCGGCTCGGCCATGGCGGCGGTCTCGTCCGGCTGCATCTCGCCGCCGTCGCCTTCGGCCCGGGGAGGCGTCCGGGCCTCGGAGGGCCGGCGGGCCTCTTCGCGCTCGGCGCGCGCGGCGGCGCGCCGCCCGCCGCGTCGTCGCCCGGTCGCGCGGCCGCCGGCGGGCTTTTCGCGGATTCGCACGGCGCGGCCCTCTTGCCGCTCGATCTCGAAGGCGCCGGTCTTCTCGATGACCTCGATCAGCTTCGAGCAGCCATAGCTGCGCGCGTCGAAATCGGGGGCGATGTTGCCCAGCCGCTGACCGACCACCCCCAGCGCCACCCAGCCGTCATCGTCGGTCATGTCCTCCATGGCCTTGCGCACCAGCGCGGCGGCGTCGGGCAGGGCCTGGGCGTCGCCCTCGGCGGCGAGCGGCTCGGCGCCGGCGGCCAGGTTCTCGGTGTAGAAGAAGCGCTTGCACGCCTGGCGGAAGGCGACCGGGGTCTTGCGCCCCCCGAAGCCGTAGACGTCGACCCCCTGTTCGCGGATGCGGCTGGCCAGGCGCGTGAAGTCGCTGTCGGACGAGACCAGGCAGAAGCCGTCGAAGCGGCCGGTGTGCAAGAGGTCCATGGCGTCGATCACCAGCGCGATGTCCGACGAGTTCTTGCCCGTCGTGTAGGCGAACTGCTGATGCGGGATGATGGCGTGCTGGGCCAGGATGCGCGACCAGCCCTTGAGCTGATCGGACGAGAAGTCGCCATAGATGCGCCGCACCGAGGCTTCGCCCAGCTTGGCGATCTCGAGAAACAGCGCGCCGGCCACCTTGGGCGAGGTGTTGTCCGCGTCGATCAGAACCGCAAGGCGCGGGGCGTCCGAGCTCATGTCGCGTCTCCTCCTGTCAGGGTGCGCATGGGGCTGACCACGCCCCGGCGCGCGCGTCAAGGTCCCGCGCCGGGGCGGCGGCTCAGAACACCACCACCGAGCGGATGGATTCCCCGCGCCGCATCAGCTCGAAGCCCTTGTTGATGTCCTCGAGCGGCATGGTGTGGGTGATCATCGGGTCGATCTCGATCTTGCCGTTCATGTACCAGTCGACGATGCGCGGCACGTCCGTGCGTCCGCGCGCGCCGCCGAAGGCGGTGCCGCGCCACACGCGCCCCGTGACCAGCTGGAACGGGCGGGTCGAGATCTCGGCCCCCGCCGGGGCGACGCCGATGATGATGCTTTCGCCCCAGCCCTTGTGCGCGCTTTCAAGCGCCGTGCGCATGACCTGCACGTTGCCGGTGGCGTCGAAGGTGTAGTCGGCGCCGCCGCCGGTCAGCTCGACCAGATGGGCGACCAGGTCGCCCTCGACCTCGGCGGGGTTGACGAAGTCGGTCATGCCGAAGCGCTCGGCCATGGCGCGCTTGGCCGGGTTCAGGTCCACGCCCACGATCTGGTCCGCGCCCGCCAGCCGCAGGCCCTGGATGACGTTGAGCCCGATGCCCCCAAGGCCGAAGACGATGGCGCGCGCGCCGATCTCGACCTTGGCGGTGTTGATGACCGCGCCGATGCCCGTGGTCACGCCGCAGCCGATGTAGCAGACCTTGTCGAAGGGCGCGTCGGGGCGGATCCGGGCGAGGGCGATCTCGGGCAGCACGGTGTGGTTGGCGAAGGTCGAGCAGCCCATGTAGTGGCGGATTTCGCGCCCCTTGTACGAGAAGCGCGACGTGCCGTCGGGCATCAGCCCCTGGCCCTGCGTGGCGCGGATGGCCTGGCACAGGTTGGTCTTGGGGTTGAGGCAGTATTCGCACTCGCGGCACTCGGGGGTGTAGAGCGGGATCACGTGGTCGCCCGGCTTGACCGAGGTCACGCCCGGCCCGACCTCGAGCACCACCCCCGCGCCCTCGTGGCCCAGAATGGCGGGAAAGACGCCTTCGGGATCGGCGCCCGACAGGGTGAACTCGTCGGTGTGGCAAAGTCCCGTGGCCTTGATCTCGACCAGCACCTCGCCGGCGCGGGGGCCCTCCAGATCGACTTCGACGATTTCAAGCGGCTTGCCGGCCTCGAAGGCGACGGCGGCGCGGGTTTTCATGGCGGCTCTCCCTCGGTTGCGTCTGGCGCGGCGCCGGGCGCCGGCGCGGCCCGGAACATGCGCGGCCGATGGTCGACCGCCCGCGCGCGCCTGTCCAGCCGGAAAGCGGCGCGCGCGGGCGCGGGGGCGACGCGCGCCGCCGGCCGGGCGCGCGGGCGGTGGGGCCGAGCGAGCGGGCGGCGCGCGGCGGGGCGCGGGCGTGGGCGCAGCGGCGGCGCTAGATGAGCACGGGCGGCCCCGGGCGCAGCGGCGGCGAGTGGGCGCAGCGGCGGCGTTGGGCGGTGTGGGGCGGCGCCGGGCGCGGCGCAGCCCGGTCCAGGCATCCGCGGCGCGCGGGTCGGCGCATGGGGCGCGCGATTGCGGGCGGGCGGCTGCGCGGGGCGGCTGCGCGGGGCGGTGGGCATGGGTGCGGGGCATGGGTGCTGGGCATGGGGGCGGGCGCGCGCGCTGCGCGCCTCGCGCGCGGCCGCAGCCCGCATGGCGCGCAGGTGCGGGACGGCTCCCGCCCGACCCCCCGCCCGACCCCCCGCCCGACCCCCCGTCCGATTCCCCGTCCGGCCCCCGCTTGGCCGCCGCCCGGCCGTCGCCGGGCGGGCCTTGCCGCGCGCCGCGCCCGCGCGTAGGTTCGCCCTTGAACGCAAGGTCCATGGCGGGCCCAGAGGGGCGGCGCAGAAAGGCGGGAGTGATGGCGGCGAACGAGATCCGCACGGTAGGGGTGATCGGCGCGGGGCAGATGGGCAACGGCATCGCCCATGTCTTCGCCCAGCACGGCTACGAGGTTCTGCTCAACGACGTGGACGAGGCGCGCATCGACGACGCGATCGCGCGCATCTCGAAGAACATGGACCGGCAGGTGGCCAAGGGCCTGATGACCCCCGAGGACAAGGCCGCCGCCCTGGCGCGCATCCGCAAGTGCACCGACCTGGCCGAGCTGGGCAAGTGCGACCTCATCATCGAATCCGCCACCGAGAACGAGCGCATCAAGGCCGAGATCTTCGCCAGCCTGGCGCCGCATCTGGCGCCGCACACCATCCTGACGACCAACACCTCGTCCATCTCGATCACGCGTCTGGCCGCGGCCACCGACCGGCCCGAGCGCTTCATGGGGCTGCACTTCATGAACCCCGTGCCGGTGATGAAGCTGGTCGAGCTGATCCGCGGCATCGCCACCGACGACGAAACCTACCAGACCATGCGCAAGGTGGTGGACAGCATCGGCAAGACCGTCGCCTCGGCCGAGGACTTTCCCGCCTTCATCGTCAACCGCATCCTGCTGCCGATGATCAACGAGGCCGTCTACACCCTGTATGAGGGCGTCGGCACGGTCGAGAGCATCGACAAGGCGATGAAGCTGGGCGCGAACCATCCCATGGGGCCGCTCGAGCTGGCCGACTTCATCGGCCTCGACACCTGCCTTGCTATCATGAACGTGCTGCATGACGGCCTGGCCGACACCAAGTATCGCCCCTGTCCGCTGCTGGTGAAGTATGTCGAAGCCGGCTGGCTGGGGCGCAAGACGGGCCGCGGCTTCTACGACTATCGCGGCGAGACGCCGGTGCCGACCCGCTGAGAGTTTCCAAATCGGAAACGATGAATGGATGATGGGCGCCATTGTTTCGCCTCCGGCGCAGGTTACCTTGCGACGCACAGCAACCCGCAGTTCCGGAGGATCCGCATGCGCTTCGCATTCATTCCCGTCGCCGCCGCCATGGCCGTCGGCGCCGCCGCGCCCGTCCTGGCCGAGCCCTATGTGCTGGACAAGTCGCACACCCAGGTGATCTTCAGCGTCGATCATCTGGGCTTCTCGGTGGTGCATGGCTGGTTCCGCAACATGGACGCCGAGATCGACTTCGACCCCGAGGCGCTCGAGCAGACCCGCGTGACCTTCACGATCGACGCCGCCAGCGTGGACACCAACTGGCCCGCGCGCGACGAGCACATCCGCTCGGCCGATTTCCTGGACGTCGAGAACCACCCCACCATCACCTTCGTGTCGAAATCGGTCGAGCTGACCAGCGCCGAGACCGCTCGCCTCACCGGCGAGGTGACGCTGCGCGGGGTCACGCATGAGGAAACCTTCGACGTGCGGCTCAACAAATACGGGCCCTCGCCGATCGTGCCCGGCAAGATGGTGGCCGGCTTCACCGCCACGGGCGAGCTCGACCGCACCAGATACGGCATGAACTACGCCGCGCCGGCGGTGGGCGGGACGATCCCGATCCGCATCGAGCTCGAGATGAGCCCGGCCGGGCAATGACGGCGCTGCGGGCGGCGGCCCTGGCGGCGCTTTGCGCCGTCGCCGCGGCCGCCGCGCCGCGGGCCGGGCCGCCCTCGGCGCTTTGGCGGATCGACCCCGAAGCCTCGAGCATCGCGTTCGAATATGTCGCCAACGGCCGCCCCGGGGTCGGGCGGCTGCGCCGCTTCGAGGGCTCGGGCGTCTTCGATCCCGCCCGCCCGCAGGACACGACGCTGCGCATGAGCTTCGACATGCGCTCGCTCGATCTGGGCGATCCGCTGCGCACCATGTTCGCCGCCGGGCCCGATTGGTTCGACGTGCGCGCGCACCCGCGCGCGACGTTCGAGCTCGACCGGCTCGACCCGATCGATCCGGCGGCGCAGGGGCCGATCGCTCCGGGCATGTCGCGCGACTACATGGCGCGCGGGCGGCTGACGGTGAAGGGGCGCACGCGGGCGCTCGCGGCGCCGGCGACGCTTGAGCTTGACTCGCGCGGCGCGCGCGCCCGCGGCCGCGCGACCTTCGATCCGCGGATCTTCGGGGTGGGCGAGGGGCCGTCGGCCGCCTTCGTCTCGATCGGCCCCGAGGTCGCGGTCATCTACGACGTGCGCGCCGCGCCGGCGCCAACGCAGGAGCAGCCGCAATGACGCGACTGATCACCGACGCCGAGGGTTGGGGATTGCCGACCCGCCTTCTGCACTGGAGCATGGCGGGCGTGATCCTGTTCATGCTCGGGCTTGGCTTTTACATGTCCAACGCCCCGATCGACATCTACGCGCAGTTCGCCTGGGTTCAGCTGCACAAGAGCTGGGGCTTCGTCGCCTTCGCGCTGGCGGTTCTGCGCATCGCCTGGCGGCTGTTCGAGGGGCGCTCGCCCGCGCCGCCGCCGGGCATGTCGCGGGCCGAGCGCGCCCTGGCCCGCGCCGGGCATCTGTCGCTCTACGCGCTGATGATCGCCATGCCGGTCACCGGGTGGCTCATGGCCTCGGCCTCGCCGCTGCAGGACGCCTACGGCATCCGCAACATGGTCTTCGGCCTGTTCGAGCTGCCCGACCCCTTCCGCCCCGGCGATCAGGCGCTGGCCGACGCGCTGCGCAGGGCGCATTTCCTGTGCGCGCTGGCGCTGAGCGCGGTCGTCGCCGGGCACGCGGCCGCGGCGTTGCGGCATCATTTCGTGCTGCGAGACAACGTGCTGCGCCGGATGCTGATCGGGCGCTGAGCGCGGCCGCCGGGCCGAGGCGCCGCCACGAAAAACGCCCCGCCGCGCCGGTGGCCGGCGAACGGCGGGGCGCCCCCCTTGTCAATCGCGTTGAGCCAAAACGAAGGTGGCTCGTCCCCCAATCGGTCCGCGCCTTTCGCCGAAGCCGTGACCCTCCGGCAGACGCCGCAACCGATGACTGAAGGGTAGGCGATTCGTTCCAAATCTGCATACCCAAGCTGTGGTATGGAAGTTGTCATCCGGTTCATAATTGCGGCTGGCGCGCATGGGCGCGCAGGTGGCGCAGCGTTTCGTGCGCCACGGGCATGGGGTGGGTCAGCGCCGCCAGCTGTCCGGCGCCCTCGATCGGGCGGACGCAGGCGTTCGGGGCCAGCGCGGCGGCGCGGCGCGCCAGCGCAAGGTCATAGGCCTGGGGCTGGTCGCCATGGATCAGCGCCACGGGAAGGGCGGTGCGCCGCCAAAGGGCGCTCCAGTCCTCGGCCGCCAGCTTGAAGTCCTGGGCGAAGCCGCGCAGATCCTGCGCCAGGACCATGTTGAAGGACACCTTCATCAGCGCCAGCGTCGCGCCCGATTCCACCGCCGCCCGGTCGGCGGGCGCCGACGAATAGGCATGCCGGTAGAAGTCGCGCGCGCCGATCTGGCGCAGCATCTGCGCTCCGGCGCGGCACAGCAGCTGCAGCAGGCGGGGCGTTCCGCGCGCCATGATCTGGACCAGCGCCTGCCAGGGCGGCGTGTCCACGTCGGCGGCGTTCGGCCGGTCGGGCAGAAAGCCCGAGATGAGCGCCAGCGATTCGACCCGCTCGGGCGCGGCCTGCGCCAGCGCCGCGCCCAGCGGCGCCGCCGCGCCATGGGCGATGACGGCGAAGCGCCCCAGCCCCGCATGGTCGGCATAGCGCAAGAGCGCCTGCGCCTCGTCGGCAAGGCCCGCATCGTCCGGCAGCGGGCTGGACGCGCCGAACCCCGGGCGCGCGGGGATCCACAGGCTGCGCCCGGCGGCGGTCAGCGTCTCGAAGAACGCGTCGGGCAGGGCGAAGCCGAACAGCGAGCCGTGCAGCATCAGCGTCGGCGCCCCGTTCGGCGGCCCGATGCGGCGGTGCTCGACCTGGCGGCCGTCGGGCAGCGTCGCCAGCTCGTGCCGGGCCGGAGGGCGATAGCTGCGCCGCATGCGCGCGGCGACGGTGGCCAGCTCGGCGCGGCGGGTCTCGTCCAGGGCGCACAGGCTGGCGGCCAGGCGCACCAGGTCGAGCTGGCTGCGCGCGCCGGTCTTCTCGCGGATCGAGCGGATCTGCGTGCGCACCGTGGCCACCGAAGTGCGCCGGGCGCGCGCGATGTCGGCCGCGTCGCGGCCGCCGAGCAGGTTCTGCATGACCTCGGTCTCGGCCTCGGTCAGGCGGAACCGGGCCGTCAGCACGGCGCGCGCCTCGGGCGACAGGGTCATCTCGAAGCTTCTGAGCAGCAGCGCGGGCGCCTGCCCGGCGCGCGCCGGCATCATGGCCAGATCCGCGGGGGCGGGTTCGCCCTCGGGAGTCATCAGGCGCACGGTCAGGCGCCGGCTTGGGTCGGCGGCGGGCGGGGCGCGCATGAAGGCGCGCGCCGCCTCCCAGTCGCCGGGCGCGAAATGCGCCTCGCCCAGCTGGTCGCCTTCGGACAGGCCCAGGCGCCGCTCGGCGGCCTCGTTGGCGGCGATCACCAGCCCCGAGGGGCTGACGGCGACCGCGGGGCGGAGCTGTTCGCTGACCGCGCGGCCGAGCACGTCGCCTTGAAGCTGCCGCTCGGCGTTGACCTCGAGCACCGGCAGGGCGCGTTCCAGATGCCGTTCCAGACGCGCGTTGAGCCGCGCCGCGCGCTCGGGGCCGAGCGCCAGCACATGGCCGCCCCAGACCTCGAGCAGCCGGGCGAATTCATGCGGATTGAGAAATGCCTGATAGGCGTGCTCGAGCACCTCGAGCGCCGCGGCCAGAATCGCGGAGTCCTCGTCGGCTGGCCGCGGCGACGCGTCCCGCCGCCCGGCCGATGAACCGGGCGGCCCGTCGCCGCCTTGCTCCGTGCGCATATTTCCCCCCCGGCGGCGCCGCGGGCCCTTCCCATCGGGCCCGACGGCGCACGCGCCGCTGTCGCGGCCGCCGCACGCCGCCGCGTCGACACGCAACCCATCCTTGCACAAAGGTTAGCCCGCGCGCGCCGAAAGGGCAATCGGCCTCCTGCGCGCCGCCGCGCCCCGCCCGCCGTCGTCCTGCTCGGGTCGCGGGTTGGGCGCGGGGTTCGGGCGCGATGGCGCGCGCCGCCCCGGGCCCGCGCCCCCGGTTTGAGCGCGCGCGCAGATGGCGCGCCGCCGGTCCGGCCGGGCTGGGGCAGGCGGGCTCGGGCAGGCGGGCCGGGGCAGGCGGCTCAGCCCGCGCCCGGGCGCGTCATCTGCGCCAGCTCGCGCAGCAGCGCGACGACCTCGGGCGCGTCCCATCGCGCCTCTCCCTGAAGGCGGGCGATCTCGCGCCCCTCGCGGTCCAGGATCACCGTCACGGGAATGCCCAGAATGCCCATCTCGGGGGGCAGCGCGCCCGTTTCGTCCGCATAGGGCGCCAGCGAGTCGATCCCGTTCTGCGCGAAGAACTCGGCGGCCTTCTTGCGCCCGCGCCGCTCGACATTGACGGCGACGACCTCGACCTCGTCGCTCGCGGCCTGGGCGCGCAGGCGGTCGAGCGAGGGCATCTCCTTGCGGCAGGGCGGGCACCAGGTGGCCCAGAAATTCACCAGCGTGATCTTTCCGGCGAAGTCCGCGAAGGAGGCGCGCGCGCCGTCGGGCGCGGCGAACTCGGCCGTCACGGGCGGGCGCGGGCTGGCATGAAAGGCCAGGCGCGACAGCTCGCCCCCCAGAGTCCTGGCCGCGTCTGCCATGCGGGTCTGATCGGGGCCTTGCGCCGTCGCGGGGCTGGCGAAGAGGGCCGCCGCGCCGTATAGCAGGGCCCAGGCGAATGCTTTTGCGCGCATCTGCGTGCTCCTGATTCATCGCGCGCCCCGACGGGGCGCAATTCGAGACGAGGACCAAGTCCCCATGACCGACGACGCCGCCCGGCCCGAGACCGCCGATCGCGCCTCGAACCAGATGTGGGGAGGGCGGTTCGCCGCCGGCCCCGACGCCGTGATGGAGGCGATCAACGCCTCGATCGGCTTCGACAAGCGCCTTGCGCGGCAAGACATAGAGGGCTCGCGCGCCCACGCAAGGATGCTCGCCGATCAGGGGATTATCACGCCCGAGGATTTCCGCGCCATCGACGAGGGGCTTCTCACGATCTTGTCAGAGATCGAGAGCGGGCGCTTCGTCTTCTCGACCGCGCTCGAGGACATCCACATGAACGTCGAGGCGCGCCTGCGCGAGCTGATCGGCGCGCCGGCCGGGCGGCTGCACACCGCGCGCTCGCGCAACGACCAGGTGGCCACGGATTTCAAGCTGTGGGTGCGCGAGCAGATCGACGCCGCCATCGGCGGGCTCGAGGCGCTGATGCGTGCGCTGCTCGACCAGGCCGAGGCGGGCGCCGACATGGTCATGCCCGGCTTCACCCATCTGCAGACCGCCCAGCCCGTGACCTGGGGGCATCACATGATGGCCTATGTCGAGATGTTCGCCCGCGACCGCGGCCGCTTTCGCGACGCGCGCGCGCGCATGAACGAATGCCCGCTGGGGGCGGCGGCGCTGGCGGGCACCTCGTTTCCCATCGACCGCCACGCGACGGCGCGCGCGCTGGGCTTCGACCGGCCGGCGGCCAACTCGCTCGACGCCGTGTCGGACCGCGACTTCGCGCTCGAGTTCCTGGCCGCCGCGGCGATCTGCGCCACGCATCTGAGCCGCTTCGCCGAAGAGCTGGTCATCTGGTCCTCGGCGCAGTTCCGCTTCGTGACGCTGTCGGACCGCTTCTCGACCGGCTCGTCGATCATGCCGCAGAAGAAGAACCCCGACGCCGCCGAGCTGGTGCGCGCCAAGGTCGGGCGCATCAACGGCGCGCTGGTGGGCCTGCTGACGGTGATGAAGGGGCTGCCGCTGGCCTATTCCAAGGACATGCAGGAGGACAAGGAGCAGGTCTTCGACGCCGCCGACAGCCTGATGCTGGCGCTGGCGGCGATGACCGGGATGCTCGGCGACATGAAGCCCAACCCCGAGGCGCTGCGCGCGGCGGCGGCGTCGGGCTTCTCGACCGCCACCGACCTGGCCGACTGGCTGGTGCGCGAGCTGGGCCTGCCCTTCCGCGAGGCGCATCACGTCACCGGCGCCCTGGTCAGGCTGGCCGAGGAAGAGGGCGTGGACCTGCCCGAGCTGTCGCTGGCCGACATGCACCGCATCCACACCGGCATTCACGAGGGCGTCTACGACGTGCTCAGCGTCGAGAAGTCGGTCGCCAGCCGCACCAGCTACGGCGGCGCCGCGCCCGAGCGCGTGCGCGAGCAGATCGCGCGCTGGCGCGCCGAGCTGGACGGGCGGGGCGCGGGCGCATGAGGGCGCCCGCCTGCATGGGGCGCGCGGCGCGCGGCGCGGCGCTGGCGATCGGGCTGGCGGCGCTGGCGGCGGGGACGGGCTGCGGACGCAAGGGCGACCCCGCCGCGCCCGCCGCGCCCGGCGCGGCGTCAGGGGCGGCGTCAGGGACGGCGTCGGGGGCGCAGGCCGCGCCCGGTGCGCCCGATGCGCCCGCCGCCGCGCCGCAGGGGCGCGCGCCGCTGGCCTCGGCCGGCGCCGTGTCGGCGGGCGATCTGCGCGCGCCGGCGCCGCTGACGCCGCGCGCCGCGGGCGCGGGCGACGGGATCGACCGCGCGCGTCTGCGCCAGGTTTTCGAAAGCGCCATATGAGCGCGCACGCGGCCCGTCCCCGCGCCCGCGCGGCCGTCGGCGCATGAGCGCGGCGACGCTCATGCGCTGGGTCTATCTGGCGCTGGCCGCGGCGGGCGGCTGGCCCGCGGCCCGCGCGCTGGCCGCGCGCGTCTGGGCCGATCCGGCCGCCGCGCTGCGCGCCGCAGGGCAGGTCGGCCTCGCAGACCTGGCGGCGGCGGTGGCGGGGGGCGGCGTCGCGCTGATCGCGCTTGCGCTGTTCGCCGCCGCCGAGGCCGCCGCCCGCCGCAGCGCCGCGCCGCTTCTGGCCATTCCGGCGGCGCTGCTTCTGGGGCTGGGCTGCGGGCTGCCGCTGTTGTTGCATCTGCGCCTGCGCGGCCGCTGAGGGCGGCGCGCGGCACGAGGGGGGACGCATGGACCATTTCAACTACCGCGAGGGCGTCCTGCACGCCGAGGACGTCTCGATCCCGACCATCGCCGAGCAGGTCGGCACGCCCTTCTACGTCTATTCCACGGCCACGCTGACCCGGCATTTCAATGTCTTCGACCAGGCCTTGGCCGACCTGCCGCACCTGATCTGCTACGCGGTCAAGGCCAACGGCAACCTGGCGGTGCTGCGCACGCTGGCGCGGCTGGGCGCGGGCATGGACGTGGTCTCGGAAGGCGAGTTCCGCCGCGCCCTGGCCGCCGGCGTTCCCGGCGACAAGGTGGTGTTCTCGGGCGTCGGCAAGACCGCGGCCGAGATGCGCTTCGCCCTGGCCAACGGGGTGCGCCAGTTCAACGTCGAAAGCGCCGAGGAGCTCGAGGCGCTGGACGCCGTCGCGCGCGAGATGGGCGTGCGCGCGCCGATCGCGCTGCGCGTCAACCCGGACGTGGACGCGCGCACCCATGCCAAGATCGCCACCGGCAAGGCCGAGAACAAGTTCGGCGTGCCCATCTCGGCCGCGCGCCAGGTCTATGCCCGCGCCGCCGCCATGGAGGGGATCGAGGTGGTGGGCGTGGACGTGCATATCGGCTCGCAGCTGACCGACCTCGCCCCCTTCGAGGCCGCCTTCCGCAAGGTGGCCGAGCTGACCGAGGCCCTGCGCGCCGACGGCCACGACATCCGCCGCCTGGACCTGGGCGGGGGGCTGGGCATTCCCTACCGCCAGGCCAACGAGGCCCCGCCGCTGCCCTTCGACTACGGCGCGCTTGTGCGCCGCACGGTCGGCCATCTGGGCTGCGAGATCGAGGTCGAGCCCGGCCGCCTGATCGCCGGCAACGCCGGGCTGCTGGTCGCCTCGGTCATCTACCGCAAGCAGGGCGAGGGGCGCGAGTTCCTGATCCTCGACGCGGCCATGAACGACCTGATCCGCCCGGCGATGTATGACGCCTGGCACGACATCGCCCCGGTCATCGAGCCGGCGCCGGGCGCCGAGCGCCGCCCCGTGGACGTGGTCGGCCCGGTCTGCGAGACCGGCGACACCTTCGCCCGCGACCGCGCGCTGCCCTTCATCGGCCCGGGCGAGCTGGTGGCCTTCCGCTCGGCCGGCGCCTATGGCGCGGCGATGGCGTCGGAATACAACTCGCGCCCGCTCGTGCCCGAGGTGCTGGTGGATGGCGATCAATTCGCCGTGGTGCGCCGGCGCCCGACGTTTGAAGAAATGCTGGCGCGCGATACTATTCCCTCCTGGTTGGCCTGACGCCCCCGCGTCGGGCCGGAAAGGAGCGCCCATGTCCGCCCCCGACCCGCGCGACGCGCAAGGCGGCCCCGACGGCCCGCAGGACGACGCCGCGCTGCGCGCCGCCCGCGCCGCGGCCCGGCGGCTGCGCCGCAGGGCGCGGCGGGCGCTGACGCTCGAGCGCGCGGCCCAGGCCTTCTGGCCGGTGTGGAGCGTGGCGGCCGCCTTTCTGGGCCTGGCGCTGAGCGGCGCGCTCGAGGCGGTTCCCATCTGGGCGCACGCCGCGGCGCTGGCGCTGTTCGCGGCGGGCTTCGTCGCGGCGCTGATCCTGTCGATCCGCCGCTTTCGCCCGCCCGACGAGGACGAGGTGCGCGCCGCGCTCGAGGCCGGCGCGCCGGGGCGCCCGCTGACCGCGCTCGAGGACGCGCAAGCGCTGGGCGCCGAGGATCCGGGCGCGCGCGCCCTGTGGGCCGAGCATCGCCGCCGCATGGCCGCCCGCGTCGCCGATCTGCGCCCGCCGCGCCCGGCGCCGCGCCTGGCTGCGCGCGACCCCTGGGCGTTGCGGCTGTCGGCGCTGATCCTGCTGGTTTTCGGCGCCTTCGCCGCGGCTCTGTCGGGCGGCGCGCGCATCGAGCAGGCGCTGGCCCCGCATCTTGCGCCGCAGGGCGACGGGCGCCCGGCGCCGGCGATCGAGGCCTGGGCCCTTCCGCCCGCCTATCTGGGCGGCGCGCCGATCTACCTGACCGACCTGACGGGGACCGAGGCGGCCTTGCCCGCGGGCTCGGCGCTGACGGTGCGGGTGTTCGACGCGCCCCGCACGCCTCAGGCGCGGCAGAGCGTCTCGCCGCTCGAGGCCGGCTTCGCCGCCGTCGCCGAGGGCGTGCACGAGATGCGGCTCGAAGTGGCGCGCTCGGGCCTGGTCGAGGTGCGGCTGGGCGGGCGGACGCTGGGCGCCTGGCGCTTCGTGGCCCAGCCCGACGCGCCGCCCCAGGTCGCCTTCGCCGCGCCGCCCGGGGTCGAGGACGGCCGCGCGCTGAAGCTGCCCTTTCGCGCAAGCGACGATCACGGCCTGGCCAAGGGCTGGGCGCGCATCGTCCTCGACCCCGCGCGCGCGCCCGCCGGCGCGCCGGCGCCGGGCGGGCTGATCGCGCCGATCGAGATCGAGCTGCCGCTGCCGTTGTCGGGCGATCTGCGCCAGGCGGCCGGCGCCGCGGTCGAGGATCTGACCGCCCATCCCTGGGCGGGGCTGCCCGCGCTGGCGACGCTGCATGTCGAGGACGGCGCCGGCCAGCAGGGCGCTTCGGCGCCCGCGGCCTTCACGCTGCCCGCGCGCCGCTTCTCCGATCCCATGGCCCGCGCCCTGATCGAAGAACGCCGCGCCCTGGCCTGGTCGCCCGCGGCGGCGCGCGACGTGGCGCGGCGGCTCAAGGCCGTCACGCTCTATCCCGAGGACTGGTTCGGCGGCGCGCTGCGCCCCTATCTGGCGGTGCGCACGGCCATCCGGCGGCTGGACCATGCGCTGGCGCTGGGGCGGGTCGAGGCGGCGGCGCCCTCGGTGCTCGAGCTGCTCTGGCGCGCGGCGCTGCTGATCGAGGACGGCGACATGGCCGACGCGGCCGAGCGCCTGCGCCGCGCGCGCGATCGGCTGTCCGAGGCGCTCGAGAACGGCGCGCCGCCCGACGAGATCGCCGCCCTGACCGAAGAGCTCCGCGCCGCGATGGAGGACTACCTGGCCGAAATGGCGCGTCAGGCGCTGCAGAACCTGGACCAGCTCGAAGAGGGCGGCGAGGGGCGCGAGATGGCGGCGCAGGATCTGCGCGACATGCTCGACCAGCTCGAAGAGATGGCGCGCGCCGGCCAGACCGACGCCGCGCAGCGGATGCTCGAGCAGCTGAGCCGCATGCTCGAGAACCTGCGCATGACCGCCCGCGAGGGCGCGCAGGGCCAGGGCGAGCCGGGCGCCGGCGCCATGGAGCGGCTGGGCGATCTTCTGGGCCGCCAGCAGGAGCTGGCCGACGAGACCTTTGGCCAGACCCGCAGCGGCGGCCAGGGCGGGCAAGGCGGCGCAGGGCAGGCGCCGGGCGGGGCCCGACAGGGCGACGCCGAGGGCGGCGCGGGGCGCGACGGCGCGGCCGGGCAGGGCCTGGGCCAGGGCGCCGAGCAGGGCCGGCGGGGGCAGGGCGGCGCGCAGGGGCTCGGGCCGCGCGGCGAGAGCGGGCGGGGCGACGGGGCCACGCTGGGCGACGGGAGCCGGCAGGGGGGCGGCGCGGCGGCGCTGGCCCGGCGGCAAGAGGCCCTGCGCCGCGCGCTCGAGGGGCTGCGGGGCGGTTTGCCGGGCGGCCTGTCGCCCGAGGCGGAAGAGGCCCTGCGCGAGGCCGAGCGCGCCATGGGCCGCGCGCGCGACTCGCTGGCCCAGGGCGCGCCCGATGCGGCGCTGGACGATCAGGCGCGCGCGCTCGAGGCGCTGCGCGAAGGCTCGCGCCGCCTGGGCGAGGCGCTGCGCCGCGCCGCGCGCGAGGGGCAGGGGCAGGCCGGCGCCGCATCGGGCGAGGGGCCGCAGGTGGACCCGCTGGGCCGCAGCGCCGCGCCCGACGGCGCGCTGGACGGGGGCGACACGCATGTGCCCGACGCGGCCGAGCTCAAGCGCGCGCGCGAACTGCTCGAAGAGATCCGCCGACGGGCCGGAGACCGGCTGCGCCCCGAGGACGAGCTGGAATATCTGCGCCGCCTGCTCGATCGCTTCTGACGCGGCGGGGCGGGTCCCCGACCCAAGGCGCGCGCAGAGCGCTCGCCGATGCCCCGCGCTCGCCCATGCCCCGCCCCGGGGCCGCCGGCCGGCTCCGGCGCGGCGGAGCCCGATGGCCGCGCGACGACGCGCGGGGCGGCGCGTGGCGCGAGTTCGTCGGTTCTTCGCGCCCCCCTGTCGGCCGACCGGTTTCCATGCGGCGGGGCGGCTTCGGCCGAAGACGCGGGGGCGCCCGGGAGGCGCGCCCATCCGTCTCATGACCGGCCCCCGGTTGGCCGGCCGGTTTCCATGTGGCGGAGCCGGGGCTTCGGCCAATGACGCGAGGTGGCGCGCGGATGCGGGCTCATCCTTCTCATGACCGGTCCCCTGTCGGCCGACCGGTTCGCACATGGCGGAGCCGGGGCTTCTGCCAATGGCGCGCAGGGGCGGCGCGGGATGCGGGCTCATCCGTTCGGTGACCCGCCCCCCATCCGCCGACTGGTTTCCATGTGGCGGGGGCGGCCCGCGATGCGGGCTCATGCAGTCGATGACCCGTCGCCTGTCCGTCGGCCGCGGCTGCCGACGCGAAGCCGCGTGGCGGGCCGAAGGGGCGCGGGTTTCGGGCGCGGCCATTCTCTGACCCGTCGCCGGTCCGTCGGCCGGCGGCCATGCGGCGGGCGAGGTGGCTGGTTGCCGTCGCGCAGCGCGTCGCGGGTTGTGGGCGCGGGCGTTCCCCAACCCTGCCCTCCGTCGGCCGGTCGGGGCCTTCGCCTGGGGGCGCCCGGCGCGGCGGATATGGGGCGCGGCGGGGACCCGGGGCGCAGACCTGCCGCCGCGTGCGCGGGCTTCGGGCCGGGCGCGCCGCCGGCGCGGGGCGTCGGGCCGCGGCCGCGCAATCGGGCGGCCAGCGGGTCATGCGCGCCGGCCCGGGCGGGGCGTCTGCCTTGCGGGGGCCGGGGCCGCCCGGCGCGCAGGGGTCAGTATTCGACGCCGATCTGCGCCTTCACCCCGGCGCGGAAGGGATGCTTGACCAGCTCCATCTCGGTGACCAGGTCGGCCGCCTCGATCAGCTCGGGCTTGGCGTTGCGCCCGGTCAGCACGACATGGGTCATGGGCGGCTTTTCCTCGCGCAGGAAGCGCAGCACCTCGTCGATGTCGAGATAGTCGTAGCGCAGGGCGATGTTGATCTCGTCCAGCAGAACCATGCGGATCTCGGGGTCGCGGATCAGCTCCTTGGCCTTTTCCCAGGCGGCGCGGGCCATGGCCATGTCGCGCGCCTTGTCCTGGGTCTCCCAGGTGAAGCCTTCGCCCATGGTGTGGAACTGGCAGACGTCCGAGAAGCGCGACAGGATCAGGTCGCGCTCGCCGGTGGACATGCCGCCCTTGATGAACTGCACCACCGCGCAGGGCATGCCATGGGCGATGCAGCGGAAGATCATGCCGAAGGCGGCGGTCGTCTTGCCCTTGCCCTTGCCGGTATGGACGATGATGAGCCCCTTCTCGCCGGTCTTGCCGGCCATGATCTTCTCGCGCGCGGCCTTTTTCTTGGCCATCTTCTGGGCGTGGCGCTCCAGATCCTCGGGCTTGGGGGCGTCGGTCATGGCTCTCTCCTGCGTTCGGTCGGGGCGGGTTCGCCGCCCTGCGCCTGCGGTTGGGCGGCGATGATGGCCTCGATGCGCGCGCGCGCCGAGTTCGAGCGGGGGCGCCAGAGGCCCCGGTCCTGGGCTTCGGCCAGGCGCTGGGCGATCTCGCGCAGCGCGGCGGGGTTGGCCTGGGCGATGAAGGCGCGGGTGTCGTCGTCGGCCAGGAAGGCCTGCTCGACCAGGTCGAAATGGTGCGAGCGCACCGCCCGCGTCGTGGCCGCGAAGGCGAACAGGTAATCGACTGTGGCGGCGATCTCGAAGGCGCCCTTGTAGCCGTGGCGCTTGACCCCCGCGATCCATTTGGGGTTGACCACGCGCGCGCGCACCACGCGGCCGATCTCTTCGTCCAGCGAGCGCACCACCGGCCGTTCGGGGCGCGAGTGGTCGTTGTGCCAGATGCGCGGCTCGCGCCCCGACAGATGCGCGACCGCGGCGGCGGCGCCGCCCTCGAACTGGTAGTAGTCGTCGCTGTCGAGCAGGTCATGCTCGCGGTTGTCCTGGTTCTGGACCACCGCGTCGGCGCGCGCCAGCCGCGCCTCGAACAGATCGCGCGCGCGCGCGCCCTCGGCCTGGCGGCCATAGGCGTAGCCGCCCCATTCAAGGTAGCTGTCGGCCAGATCCTCGCGCCGGTCCCACAGGCGCTCGTCGATCAGGGCCTGAAGGCCGGCCCCGTAGGCGCCGGGCTTGGAGCCGAACACGCGATAGCCCGCGCGCAGCTCGGCCTCGCCCTCGGAGGCGCCCTCGGCGCGCAGGCGCGCGCGCTCGGCCCGGAAGCGCGCGGCCAGGGGGTTGTCGTGCTCGGGTTCGTCCAGCGCCATGACGGCGCGCGCGGCGCTGTCGAACAGCTCGATCTGGGCGGGGAAGGCGTCGCGGAAGAACCCCGAGACGCGCAGCGTCACGTCCACGCGCGGGCGGCCCAGCGCCGAGAGGGGCAGGATCTCGAACCCCGTCACGCGGCGCGAGGCCGCGTCCCAGGTCGGGCGCGCGCCGATCAGCGCCATGGCCTGGGCCACGTCGTCGCCGCCGGTGCGCATGTTCGAGGTGCCCCAGGCCGTCAGCAGCAGGGCGCGCGGCCAGTCGCCCTCTTCCTGCGCGTGGCGCTCGACCAGCGCCTGCGCCGAGCGCCAGCCCAGCGTCCACGCCGCCGGGGTGGGCACGGCGCGGCTGTCGACCGAGTAGAAGTTGCGCCCCGTGGGCAGAACGTCTGGGCGCCCGCGCGTGGGCGCGCCCGAGGGGCCGGGCGGCACGAAGCGCCCCGCAAGCCCGTCGAGCAGCGCGCGCATCTCGGCCGGGCCGCTGGCGCGCAGCGCCGGACGCATGACGCCCTCGATCCAGTCGAGCACGGCGCGCGTGCGCTCCATGCCCTCGGGCAGGGGGGCGCCGTCGACCAGCGCGGCGGCCAGCGCCTCGATGCGCTCGACGGCGTCGCCATTGGTCCGCCAGGGGCCGGGCAGGATTCGCGCCAGCGGCTCGGGCCGCGGACCGCGCCAGGGGGCCGCCATGGCGCAGTCGAGCGGATCGAACTCGGCCGGGTCTAGGCCCAGATCCTGCGCGATGGCGCGGATCAGCGAGGCGTCGCCCGGCGCGGGGCGCGCGGCGGCGGCGCGCGGAACCCGCGCCAGCGCCACAAGAAGGTCGCGCTCCTGCACGCCCTCGGGCGCGGCGCCGAACACGTGCAGCCCGTCGCGGATCTGCGATTCCTTGATGTCGCACAGATACTCGTCCAGCCGCGCCAGCGCCTCGTCCTCGGGCATGTCCGGCGCGATGCCGGCGTCGGCGTCCAGTCCGGCGGCGGCGGTCAGGGTCATGATCTCGCGCCGCAGATGCGCCGCGCGGCGCGCATCGACCCCCGAGGCCTCGTAATACTCGTCCACCAGCGCCTCGAGATCCTTCAGCGGCCCGTAGGTTTCGGCACGGGTCATGGGCGGGGTCAGGTGGTCGATCACCACCGCCGCGGCGCGGCGCTTGGCCTGCGCGCCCTCGCCGGGGTCGTTGACGATGAAGGGGTAGAGATTGGGGATCGGGCCCAGCGCGGCCTCGGGAAAGCACTGCCGCGACAGGGCCACGGACTTGCCCGGCAGCCATTCCAGATTGCCGTGCTTGCCCATGTGGACGAAGGCGTGGGCGCCGAACTCGTCGCGCAGCCAGAAGTGGAAGGCCAGGTAGTTGTGCGGCGGAACCAGGTCGGGCGCGTGGTAGGTCTGCTTGGGGTCGATGTTGTAGCCGCGCGCGGGCTGCACGCCCACCGCGACCGACCCGAAGCGGTGGATGGACAGGGCGAAGCGCCCCTCGAGTCCGTTCCCCTCGGGCAGGAAGAAGGGGTCGCCCTCGGGCGGGCCCCAGCGCTCCTCGACCTGCTGGCGAAGCTCGTAGGGCAGGGCCTGGCAGGCGCGCAGATAGGCGCTCAGCGTCAGCGTCTGCCCGCCCTGGCGCGCGGCGCGGTCGGGCAGCCAGTTGGTCGGCCCGGCCATGATGCGGGCCATGAGCTCGGCCGAATCGGCGGGCGCGTCGGCCACGTCGTAGCCCGCCTCGGCCAGCGCGCGCAGCGCCGCGACGGTCGAGGCGGGGGCGTCCAGCCCGACGCCGTTCGCCAGCCGCCCGTCGCGGTTGGGATAGTTGGCCAGGATCAGCGCGACGCGCTTGCGCCCGTTGGGCAGGGCGCGCAGCCGCGCCCAGGCGGCGGCCAGCCGGGCCACGAAATCGACCCGGTCGCCCTGGGCGCGATAGGCGGCGATGGGGGCCTGGGCCTGTTCGTCGAAATAGGCCTCGCCCTTGAAGCTGACGGCGCGCGTGACGATGCGCCCGTCCACCTCGGGCAGGGCGACGTTCATGGCGATGTCGCGCGCCGACAGGCCGTTGGCGCCCGCCTCCCAGGCCTGCTCGGTTCCGCCGGCGAAGATCGCCTGCAGCACCGGCGCGCCGGGCCGGTCGAGCGGCGTGCCCTCATGCGCGCCCGCTTGTGGCGACGAGACGGCGAAGCTGGTGGCGTTGACGACCACGTCGGGCGGCGCCTCGGCGAACAGGGTCTCGAGCGTGGCGGCCGAAACCGGGTCCTTGAGCGAGGCGACGAAGATCGGCAGCGGGTTGAGCCCCTGCGCGGCCAGCGCCTTGGTCAGCCGGTTGACCGGGTGCAGCCCCGCCCCCTGCACCAGCGCGCGATAGAAGACCAGCGCCGCGACCGGCGCGCCCGGCCGCCATGCGGCGCGCGCCGCGTCCAGATCCGCCACCCCCGCGCCGGGCCAGTAGACGCCCGCGCGCAAGAGCGGCGCCGGGGCGGGGGGCGCCTCGGCCTCGCCCAGCATGTGCGCGCAATGGCGCAGCAGGTTGGCCATGTTGCGCGGGCCGCCCTCGACGAAATAGGCCCACAGGCGGTCCCAGTCCTCGGGGGCGACGGTGGACAGGCGGCGCAGCTCCTCGTCGGGCTTGTCGTCTCCGGGCAGCGCGGCGAACAGCGCGCCCGCCTCGCGCAGCCGAAGGGCGTATTGCTCAAGCCCGTAGGACCAGTAGCCCTTGCCCCCCAGCGCGCGCACCACCACCAGGCGCGAGCGCGCGGCCGTCCGGTCCAGATGCAGGTCCGCCGACATGGGGTGCTGCAGGTGCAGCAGCGAGGCCAGGCGCAGCCGCAGCCCCGGAATGGCCTGCGCGCGCGCCTCGGACAGGGCCGCCAGCTCGGTGTCGGCGGCCGAGATGATGACGATGTCGCCGGGGTCCTGTCCCAGATCCACGGCCTCGGAGCCGTCCGAGACCTCGCCCGGCTGGGCCAGAAGCAGGTGCATGGCGTCTCCCTTGCGCGCGGGGCGCTGCGCTGGCGCGCTCGCGGCGGACCCGACGCGGCCCGAGTGCGGGCCGAAGCGGGCGCCGGAGCGCAGGGCCGGGGCGCGGGCTTGCGCCCCGGCGGCTCAGGCCATGGCGGGGGCGGGCTCGGCCAGCGCGGCCTCGATGGCGGCGCGGTCCATGCCCGCCAGCCCGATCACCACCAGCCGCGTGACGCGCGGCTCGTCGCCGAAGGGGCGGTCGAAATAGGTCTCGAGCCGCGGCCCCACCGCCTGCACCACCTGGCGCATGGGCTTGCCCGCGACGGCCGCGAAACCCTTCAGGCGCAGGATGTCGTGATCGCGGATCGCGGCCTCGACGCGGGCGCGGAAGGCGGCGGGGTCGCGGATCTCGGGCAGGGTCAGCGCGAAGCTTTCGAACTCGTCATGCCCATGCGCGTCCTCGTGATGGCGGTCGTGATCATGGTCGTGATCATGGTCATGATCGTCGTCATGGTGGCGGTGATGGATCTCGGCGCGCGAGTCGAGGTCGTTCTCGGCCCCCACGCCCATGCCCAGCAGCACGCGCGGCGACAGGCCGCCGGCGTCCGAGCGCACGATGCGCACGCCCTGGCGGGCCTTGGCGCAGACGACCTCGAACAGGGCGTTGGCCTGCTCTTCGTCCAGGAGGTCGGATTTCGACACCACGACCAGGTCGGCGCAGGCCAGCTGGTCGTCGAACAGCTCGGCCAGCGGGGTTTCGTGGTCGAGATTGTCGTCGGCGGCGCGCTGGGCGGCGACGGCGCCTTCGTCATGGGCGAAGCGGCCGGCGGCCACGGCGGGGCCGTCGACCACCGTCACCACGCCGTCCACGGTCACGCGGTTGCGGATCTGCGGCCAGTTGAAGGCGCGCACCAGCGGTTGCGGCAGCGCCAGGCCCGAGGTCTCGATGACGATGTGATCGGGCGGCGTCGGGCGCGAGAGGAGCATTTCCAGCGTGGGGATGAAGTCGTCGGCCACGGTGCAGCAGATGCAGCCGTTGCTCAGCTCGACCACGTCCTCGTCGGCGCAGGCGGCGTCGCCGCAGCCGCGCAGAAGCTCGCCGTCCACGCCCATGTCGCCGAACTCGTTGACGATGAGCGCGATGCGGCGCCCGTCCGCGCGCGCCAGCAGGTTGCGGATGAGCGTCGTCTTGCCCGCGCCCAGAAAGCCGGTGACGACGGTGGCGGGGATCTTGCGAAGGCTGGCGGTGGTCATCGTTCGATGGTCCTTGCGATGAGGGGCGCCGCCGGGGGCCGGCGGCGCCGGTTGTCTGCGGCGGCGCGCGCCGCGCCGCTCAGGCGGCCCTGCGCTCGTCCGACCAGAGCCAGCCCGCCGCGGCGCCGAGAACGGTCCATCCCACGGCGCCGATGAGCAGCGAGCGCGCGACGAACAGGCCGGCCAGCTCGGGCGGCGCGCCGCCCCAGAGCTCTTCGGGGTGGGGCGCGCCGATCGCGTGCGGCAGCGCCAGCAGCGCCAGCCCGAGCCAGCGCGCCGGGTTCGGCGCCCAGGCCAGGACCGCCAGCCCGGCGGCCGACAGCAGCGCCGTCAGCGTCCACCAGATCTGCCGCTCGAGCAGCGGCGCCGCGGCCGATCCGGGCAGTTCGGGCGGCAGCCCCGCGCCGGTGAGCAGCTGCGTGCAGGCGAAGCCCGCCGCGCCCCACATCAGCCCCTCGCGCAGGCCGACGCGGCCGGCGCCCAGGCGCTCGGCCAGCGCGAAGCCGGCGGTCAGCAGCAGGCCGAAGCCCGCCATGGCGACCAGGGTCATCATGAAGGTGTTCGCGGCGCGCTCGGTCAGGCCGACCTCGTCGCCATGGTCGTGATCGTGCGCATGGCCGCTCGCGGCCGCGCCGACGGCGCCGTGGTCGTGCCCGCCCTCATGGGCATGGGCGCCGTCATGCGCATGCGCGGCGCCATGGACCATCTCGCCCGATTCGTAGAGCTCGGCCTGAAGGATGAGCGGCGTCGTCATCCAGTGCTGCAGGGCCGCCGAGACGAGCCCCGCCAGCAGGCCCGCGAACAGCGCGCTGGCCAGCAGTCTTTTTCCCATCGTTTCGCGCCGGGTCAGTGGCAGGGGAAGGCGATGGCGTGGCGCGAATCATGCGCGACGTCATGGGTGACGTTCGCAAAGCCCGCGAAGAAGACCAGCGTCAGGCCAAGCGCGGCGGCGCCGACGATGGAAACGAGGCCGGCGTCGACGCGGGCCGCGTGGCGAAGGGTCGTGTTCTGCATGTCTCTCACTCCTGCCCGTCACACCCGACGGGATTGGGTTGCACGATGCATGGCAGGTCTCCTGGCTTGCGGAGCGGGGATCGTCCCCTGCGCCGTCCGCCTTCCCGGCCCGGGGCCAGTGGCGTGTGGACGGCGCGCTCCGCCTACAGTCGCGGGGGCGGCTGCGGCTTCGGGCCCCCGGTTTGGGTCGGCCCTGTCCGCATTCCCTATTAATCCCGGCGCGCCTTGGGCGCGACATGCGGAACCATGCACATCGCCCGTTTTCGGCGCTGGGGCCGCCTCTGTCAAGCCGAAGGCGCCGCCCGCTCGCGCCAGCGCGCCAGCGCCCAGGCGGCGGCCTCGGCGGCGTCGCGCGCGTGGGGGGGCGGGGGCGGCGGCGGGCGGTCGATCATCGCGATCTCGACGCCCAGCGCCTGCGCGGCCGCCAGCTTGGCGTCGGTCGGTCCGCCGGAATTGCGGGTGAGCAGGATGTCGATCCCGGCCTCGCGCATCAGCGCGCGCTCGTCCGACTCGCTCAGCGGCGGGCGGCGGGCGATGAGCTCGACATTCGGCGGCGGGGGCGGCGCATCGGGGGCGGGCGCCTCGGCCACGCGGGCGAGGAAGCGCAGATCGGGCCGCGCGCCCAGCCGCGCCGTCGCGCCCGCGCCCAGCGCCGCCAGCACGCGCGCGCCCGCGGGCAGGGCCTCGAGCGCGGCCTCGAGCGTGGCGAAGCGCCGCCACGCGCCCGGCTCGGGCTCGCGCCAGGGCGGGCGCACCAGCGCGATGCGCGCAACGCCCAGCCGATCGCAGATTTCGGCCGTGCGCGCGCTGATGCGGCGGGCGAAGGGGTGGGTCGCATCGACGACGACGCGCACGCCCGCCTCGCGCAGGCGTCGGGCCATGGGCTCGGCGCCGCCGAAGCCGCCGCGCCAGGTCGGAACGCCCAGCGGCGCCGGGCGGCGGGTGACCCCGGCCAGCGAGGCGATGGTCGGCGCGCCCGCCTCGCGCAGCGCGGCGATGACGGCGCGCGCCTCGGCCGAGCCGGCCAGGACCAGGATCGTCATGGCGTGCGCGCGGCGCCGGGGCCCGCGAAGGGGGTGCGCGCCAGCACCGCGCCGTCGCGCCCGACCACGATCGCCTCGATCTCGACCGGCGCGCCGTTCAGGATCGCCAGCGCCGCCGCCGCCGCGTCGCGCGCCACCGCCTCGGCCAGGCGCGGCCCGGCGATGGTCAGCGCCTCGAGCGCGGTGTTCGCGGCGCGGATGCGCGCGCCGTCCGCGCCCAGCGCCTCGGCCAGCGCGGCCAGGCGCGCCATGTCCACCTGGCTGCGCGACGAATGCAGGTCGAGCGCCCCCTGCGCCAGCTTGGTCAGCTTGGCGAAGCCGCCGGCGATGGTCAGCCGCGGCAGCGGGTGGCGGCACAGGTATTTCAGCAGGCCGCCCGCGAAGTCGCCCATGTCGAGAAAGGCGGCGGGCGGCAGCGCGGGATAGAGCCGCGCGGCGGCGCGCTCGGATGTCGCGCCGGTGGCGGCGACGGCGTGCGTCAGGCCCGTCGCGCGCGCCACGTCCACGCCGCGATGGATCGAGGCGATCCAGGCCGCGCAGGAGAAGGGGCGCACGATGCCCGTGGTGCCAAGGATCGACAGCCCGCCGACGATGCCAAGGCGTGGGTTCCATGTGCGGGCGGCCAGGGCCTCGCCGCCGGGGATCGAGATCTCGACCTCGAAATCCGCCGGCGCGCCCAGCTCCTGCGCCAGCTCGCGCAGCGCGCCCTTGATCATGGCGCGCGGGGTGGGGTTGATGGCCGGCTCGCCCGGCGGCAGGGGCAGGCCGGGCAGGGTGACGACGCCCACGCCCTCGCCGGCCGCAAAGCGCACGCCCGTTCCGGGCGCGGCCTGGCTGACGCGCGCGCGCACCAGCGCGCCATGCGTCACGTCGGGATCGTCGCCCGCATCCTTGACGACGCCCGCGCGCGCCCAGCCCTCGGCCAGCGTCAGCTCGGCCAGATCGAAGCGCGCCGTTCCCCCGCGTGGAAGCCGGATCTGCACCGGCCCCTCGTCGGCGCGGCCCGTCAGCAGCGCGCGCGCCGCCCCCAGCGCGGCGGCGGCGGCGCAGGCGCCGGTGGTCCAGCCGAAGCGCAGCGCGCGCGCCTGCCCCGGGCGCGGAGGCGCGCCCGCATCGGCGCCGCCTGCGCCGGGAGCCTGGGGATCGGACGTCTGGGTCATGCCGCCGGATGTCGTCGGGCGCCGCGCGCCGGTCAAGGCGCAAGCCCGCCTCGGGGCCGAGTATAGACCCGCGCGCCCCGCGCGCAAGCGCGCCCGCCCCCGCCCCGCGCGCAAGCGCGCCCGCCCCCGCGGCGCGCGAGCCCTTGCCCTGACGCGACGGGATTTCCTGATCGTCCGCGTCGCCGCGACAGCGCGTCCGGGCCGCTTGGGGGCGCGCCGGCCGGCCCGCAGCGAGAATCCGCTTGCGCTCTGCGGCGGAGCGCCTTTGCGGGGCGCGCGCCCGCCTGCGCGGTCCGGGCATCGCGCGGCGCGTCCATCGTGACCCGCCCGCAGCGCGGCCGGGCGCGGCTCGGGCGGGCCGGACGGGGGCGCGGCGCCTCGTGTGGCGCAAGGCCTCCCGCGCCGGCCGGCGCGCGGCCCCGGTCGGGCCGGATGGGGGCGCCGCAGGCGGTTGGCCGCCCATGGGCCCGCCTCGCCGCGCGGCCCCGGCGGATCGGGCGAGGCCGGTCGCGGGGTGCGCATCGGCCCGCCGCCTGCGGCGCATCGCGCGGCGGGCGGCGCGCCTGGCGGGCCCCCGCCCGAGGCCGGCGCGGCGCGGAAACCCCTTGACCTCGCCGCCCGAGGCCTGTTCAACCCCCGTCAAATCCCGATAGTCCCCTCGGAGCCGTCATGGACGAACAGAAGAACATGCTCACGGCCGCGGTGCTCAGCTTCGCGGTCATCGCGCTCTGGTTCATCCTTTTCCCGCCCGAGCCGCCGCAGCCGGTCCCGGCCGAGCAGCCCGCCGTCTCGGCCGTCGGCGCCGGAAAGGCCGGCGCGCCCGCGGCCGGCGACGCCGCCACGGCGGCCGGCGCGCCGGCGCTGATGACGCGCGAAGAGGCCCTGGCCCGCTCGCCGCGCGTGCCGGTGCGCACGCCGCGCCTGTCGGGCTCGATCGCGCTGCGCGGGGCGCGGCTCGACGATCTGCATCTGCTCGACTACCGCGAGACCATCGAGCCCGACAGCGACACGGTCACGCTGCTGTCGCCGGTGGGGACCGAGCATCCGTTCTTCATCGTCCATGGCTGGCTGCCGGTCGCCGACGCGCCCGGCGCCGCGCCGATCCCGACGCCGGGTCCGAACACCGAGTGGCGGGTCGAGTCGGGCGACGAGCTGGGCGTGGACAAGCCCGTGACGCTGGTCTGGGACAACGGCCAGGGGCTGACCTTCCGGCGCAAGATCTCGGTGGACGAGAACTACATGTTCACCGTCGAGCAGACCGTGACCAACGCCGGCGAGCGCCCGGTCGCCCTGGCGCCCTATGGCTACGTCGCCCGCCGCGGCCAGCCCGAGACGGTCAACTTCTACATCCTGCACGAAGGCGGCCTTGGCGTGTTCGACGGCACGCTGGTCGAGCTCGACTACGACGAGCTCAAGGAGCTTGAGGGCGACGGCGGCCCCGGCGTCGTGCAGCGCAAGATCCCGGTCGAGCGCAATGGCTGGCTGGGCTTCACCGACAAATACTGGATGGCCACGCTGGCCCCGCCCCATGACGAGGGCTTCGAGGCCGTGTTCCGCTATCGCCGCGGCGCGCGCGGCGAGATCGACCAGGAATACCGCGCCGAGTCGATCCTGCCCGTCGTCACCGTCGCGCCCGGCGCGACCGCCTCGGCCAGCACCCGCGCCTTCGCCGGCGCCAAGGAATACGCCACCATCCGCGAATACGAGCGCCAGGGCATCGAGCGCTTCACCGACGCCATCGACTGGGGCTGGTTCTTTTTCCTGACCAAGCCGATCCTGCAGCTTCTGCTGTTCATCAAGGGCCTGGTCGGCAACATGGGCGTGGCGATCATCCTGCTGACGCTGATCGTCAAGGCGGCGCTGTTCCCGCTGGCCTACAAGTCCTACGTGGCCATGTCGAAGATGAAGATGCTTCAGCCCGAGATCGAGAAGATCAAGGAGCGCTGCGGCGACGACAAGGTCAAGCTCCAGCAGGAGATCATGGCCCTTTACCGCAAGGAGAAGGCCAACCCCGCCGCGGGCTGCCTGCCGATCCTGCTGCAGATCCCGATCTTCTTCTCGCTCTACAAGGTGCTGTTCGTCACCATCGAGATGCGCCACGCGCCCTTCTTCGGCTGGATCCGCGACCTGTCGGCGCCCGACCCCAGCTCGATCCTGAACCTGTTCGGGCTGCTGCCGTGGGATGCGCCGGGGCATGACAGCCTGCTGGGCATCTTCTCGATCGGGGTGCTGCCGATCCTGCTGGGCATCTCGATGTGGCTGCAGCAGAAGCTCAACCCCGAGCCCGCCGACCCGACGCAGAAGATGATCTTCGCCTGGATGCCGTGGATCTTCATGTTCATGCTCGGGCAGTTCGCGTCGGGCCTGGTGCTTTACTGGATCGCGAACAACATGATCACCTTCATCCAGCAATACGTGATCATGCGCAGCCAGGGCGTCGAGGTGGACGTTCTGGGCAACGTCAAGCGCAGCTTCAAGCGCCGCAAGCGCGGCTGAGGGCGGGGGCCGGCCGCGCGCCGGCCCCTTGCCCGCGCGCAAGGAGACGCCCCGATGCAGATGCGCTTCGCCGTCGATCCCGCGCCCGATCCCGCCCTTGCCGAGCGCGGGCGCAAGCTGTTCCTGGGGCCGGTCGCCTTCGTCAAGGGCGTGGTGGCGATGGACGGCCTGCCGCCCGCCGACCGGCCGGAATTCTGCTTCGCCGGGCGCTCGAACGTGGGCAAGTCCTCGCTCATCAACGCGCTGACGCAGCGCAAGTCGCTGGCGCGCACCTCGAACACGCCGGGCCGCACGCAGGAGCTGAACTTCTTCGACCTGGGCGGCGCCGCCTGGATGGTCGACGTGCCCGGCTATGGCTTCGCCGAGGCGCCGGTCAAGACGGTGGCGCGCTGGCAGCGGCTGCTGCGCGACTACCTGGCCGGGCGGCCGACGCTGCGGCGGGTCTTCGTGCTGATCGACTCGCGCCACGGGGTGAAGAAGGCGGATCACGAGATCCTCGACCTTCTCGACCGCGCGGCGGTCAGTTGCCAGATCGTCATGACCAAGGCCGACAAGGTCGGCGACGCGCATCTGCGCCGCACGCTCGACGCCGCCCAGGCCGAGCTGGCGCGGCATGTGACCGTGTTCCCCGAGATCCTCGTCACCTCCTCGGCCAAGGGGCGCGGGCTCGAGGGCGTGCGCGCGGCCGCGATGAGCCTGGTCGAGCAGGGCTGACCGCGGCGCCATCTGGCGTGCGCGCGCCGGCGGCGCTAAAGAGGGCGGGCGCATGTTTCGGGAGCCAGCCCCATGGAGAAGTCCGCCGCCATGAAACGCGATTGGATCGCCACCGCCCGCACCCTCAGCGAGGCGCTGCCCTACCTGCAACGCTATGACGGCGCGTGCGTGGTCGTGAAGTTCGGCGGCCATGCCATGGGCGACGACGAGGCCATGACCCGCTTCGCCCGCGACATCGTGCTGATGAAGCAGTGCAACGTGCATCCGGTGGTGGTGCATGGGGGCGGGCCGCAGATCCAGCAGATGCTCAAGCGCCTGGCCATCGAATCGACCTTCGTCGATGGTCTGCGCGTCACCGATCAGGCCACGGTCGAGGTGGTCGAGATGGTCCTGGCCGGGCGCATCAACAAGGCCATCGTCTCGGCCATCAACGCGCAGGGCGGCAAGGCGGTGGGCCTGTCGGGCAAGGACGCCAACCTGATGATCTGCGAGAAGGCGCTCAAGACCCGGCGCGACCCCGACAGCAACATCGAGCAGGCGCTGGACCTGGGCTTCGTCGGCCACCCGGTCAAGGTGAACCCCGACGTGCTGCGCACCTTCATCCAGAGCGACCTGATCCCCGTCATCGCCCCCGTCGGCGCCGGCCGCAACGGCGAGACCTTCAACGTCAACGGCGACACTGCCGCGGGCGCCATCGCCGGCGCGCTCAAGGCCGAGCGGCTGCTGCTGCTGACAGACGTCGCCGGCGTCAAGAACGCCGCCGGCGAGGTGCTGACCGACATGACCCCCGCCGATGTCGAGGAGCTGACCGAGGCGGGCGTCATCTCGGGCGGCATGATCCCCAAGACACGCACCGCCCTCGACGCCATCGCGCAGGGCGTGGGCGCGGTGGTGATCCTGGACGGGCGCGCGCCGCATGCCTGCCTGCTCGAGCTGTTCACGGCCCATGGCGCGGGCACGCTGATCCGCGCGGGATGAGCGCGGCCGCGCCGGCGCGCCTTGACCCGCGCCGCGCGCGGCGCATGTTGGGCGCATGAGCAACGAGCCCCTGATCCGCCTGGCCGTCTTCGCCGCCGTCTTCTGCCTGATGGCGGGCTGGGAGGCGCTGCGCCCCGCGCGCGCCCTGGCGCTGGGGCGCTGGCCGCGCTGGGGGGTGAACTGGGCCGTCGCGGCGCTGGACGCGGCGCTGGTGCGGCTGCTGTTTCCCGCCGCCGCGGCGGGCGCGGCCTGGGACGCGCAGGCCATGGGCTGGGGGCTGTTCAACGCGCTCGACTGGGCGCCGTGGCTCGAGGCGCTGATCTGCATCGCGGCGCTTGATTTCGCGATCTGGTTCCAGCACCTGCTCAGCCACAAGATCCCGATCCTTTGGCGCGTGCATCGCGTGCACCACGCCGACCGGGACGTCGACGTGACCACGGCCATCCGCTTTCACCCGATCGAGATCGCGCTGTCGATGCTGTTCAAGATCGGGCTTGTCTATGCGCTGGGCGCGCCGGCGCTGGCGGTGATCCTGTTCGAGATCCTGCTCAACGGCTGCGCCATGTTCAACCACGCCAACATCAGCCTGCCCGCGCGCATCGAGGCGGCGCTGCGCTGGTTGCTGGTGACGCCGGACATGCACCGCATCCATCACTCGGTCCGGCGCGAGGAAACCGACAGCAATTACGGCTTCAACCTGTCCTGGTGGGACCGGCTGTTCGGCACCTATCGCGCGCGGGCGCGCGGCGCGCTGCGGCTGGGCCTGCCCGACTGGCAGACGCGCGATCCGGCGCGGCTCGGCTGGACGTTGCTCTTTCCCTTCCTGCGGCGATGAACGCGGCCGGGCTGCTGGCGGCGCTGGGGCGCGCGGCGGGCGCGCATGGGCTGGCCGTCGCCGCCGCCGATCTGCCCGCCGCCGATCCGCCCGCCGCCGATCCGCCCGCCGACCAGCCTTGGCGCGGCGCGCGGGCGGTTGCCCTGCTGCGCGCGGACGGGCCGCGCATGTGGGAAGCCTTTCGCGCCGCGCCCGAATGGGCCGACGGCGCCCCCGATCCCCTCGACCGCTGGTCGGCGCGGATCGTCGCCGAACTGGCCGCGCGCTTTGGCGCGCGCGCGGCGGGGCCATCCGACGGGCCGCCCCATCCGCCCTTCCTGCGCTGGGCGCTGCTGGCCGAGCCGGCGTGGCCCTCGGCGCTGGGGATGCTGGTGCATGCGCAAGAGGGGCTCTGGGCCTCGTGGCGCGGCGCGCTGCTGTTCGATGCGCCGCTTGGCGCGCCGCCCGCCCGGCGCGGCGCGCGCCCCTGCGACGACTGCGCCCGACCCTGCCTGCGCGCCTGCCCGGTCGGCGCCTTCGGGGCGGGTGGCTACGACGCCGAGGCCTGTGCGCGCCACGTCGCCGGCCCCGAAGGCGGGGCCTGCCGCGCGGGGGGCTGTCTTGCGCGCCGCGCCTGTCCCGTGGGCCGCGCGCGCGCGCCGGGCGCCGAGCAGGCCGCCTTTCACATGGCCGCCTTCTTGCGCGCGCGCGCCCCCATGCGCTGAGCGCCGCGGCGCTTGGCTTGCCGGTCCGGCCGTGCTTGGCTGGTCGCCGGACCCATTCCTGATGCGGAGACGCGCATGAGACTGCTGATCCTGATGCGCCACGGAAAATCCGGCTGGGACGACCCGACGCTCGAGGACCACGCCCGCCCCCTGGCGCTGCGCGGCAGGCTGGCCTCGGCGCTGATGGGGGCGTGGCTGCGCGAGACGGGGCTGGCGCCCGAGGCGGCGCGCATCTCGGACGCCCGCCGCGTGCGCGAGACCTGGGAGGGGCTTGCGCGCGAGCTGCCCGCCCCGCCCGCGCCCGAGGTCATGCCCGAGCTTTATCACGCCGCCCCGCAGGCGCTGCTGAGCGCCGCGCAGGGGCTGCCCGACGCGGCGGGGCGCCCGCTGCTTCTTGCGCATGAGCCGGGGCTGGGCGCCTTCTTGCGGCTGATGCTGGCGCAGCGGCCTGCGGGCGGCGCGGCGCGCGCGCTCGACAGTTTTCCCACCGCCGCCGTCGCGGCGCTGGAGCTGGAGGCCCCGCGCTGGCGCGATCTGCGCCTTGGCGGCGCGCGGCTGGCGCATTTCGCGCGGCCCAAGGATCTGGTCTGACGGGGGTCAGTCCTCGGCGTCGGGGCGGGTCCGCAGGGCCTTGACCTGGCCGCGCCGGGTCTTCGAGTCCAGCCGTCGCCGCTTCGAGCCCAGCGTGGGCCGGGTCGGGCGGCGGCGCTTGGGGCGCTCGGCAGCGGCGGCGATCAGCGCGATCAGGCGGGCCAGCGCCTCTTCGCGGTTGCGCGCCTGCGAGCGGTGCGTCTGGGCGCGGATGACCAGCGCGCCCTCCTTCGTCCAGCGGCTGCCGGCCAGGCGGCGCAGGCGGGCCTTGACGTCGGGCGGCAGATGGGGCGAGCGCTGGGCCTCGAAGCGCAGCTCGACCGCCGTCTCGACCTTGTTGACGTTCTGCCCGCCGGGGCCCGAGCTGCGCGCGAAGCTTTCGGTCAGCTCCCACTCGGCGATCGAGATATGGTCGGTGACGCGGATCATGGCGCGGGCGCGCCGCCCTCGGCCGCCGGGGCGCGAGGGCGGCGGCGCGTGGTCAGGCGCGCGCGGCGCGCAGCAGCCCCAGCGCCAGGCGGAAGGGAACCAGCGCCACCAGCGCCAGCGCCAGCTTGACGCCGAAATCCGCCGCGGCCAGCGAGGCCCACAGCGGCGCCTCGGGGCCCGCTCCCAGAAGCGGCGTGGCCGCGTTGGCCCAGGACACGTCGTCGGCGGGGTCGAGGAACGCGAACGCGCTCGAGAAGGCGACCGAGAAGAAGATCAGCGTGTCCACCGCCGAGCCGAACAGCGACGAGACCAGCGGCGCGCGCCACCACGAGCCCGCCCGCAGCCGGTCGAATACCGACACGTCGAGCAGCTGCGCGCTCAGGAACGCCAGCCCCGAGCCGAGCGCGATGCGGAAGGTGGTCGCGTCGAAGCCGGCCGCGACGAACGAGCACGCCACCCCCGCGACGAACCCCGCCAGCACCACGCGCCGGGCGGTGGCCGCGCCAAGGGTCTTGTTCGTCAGGTCGGTGACGAGGAAGGCGAAGGGATAGGTGAAGGCGCCCCAGGTCAGCCAGTCGTTGAACAGGTGCTGGACCAGGATGTTCGAGGCGACCACGATCAGCGTCATGGCCGCCGCGCCAAGGATCATGCCGCGCTGCATCTGCGTTCTCCATCTGCGCCGCCTGCGGGGCGGCCGCCGTTCCGGGATCGCGCCCCATATCGCGAATCGGCCCCGCGGGCAAGCGCGCCGCCGATTCGCGTCGCCGGGCGCCCCGGGTCCGCCCCGCGTGATCGGCCCTGTGTGATCGGCCCTGCGTGATCGGGCTTGCGCGGTCGGGCTTGCGCGGCCCCTTGCGCCCGGCCGCGTTCACGGGGGTGGGGGCGGTCGGCGGCGCCCGTGGGCCGCGCGGCGGGGCCTTCAGGGAATGTTCGGGCCGCGCGCCGGGCGCCGGCGCTTGCGGCGCGCTTCACGCCGCGCCGATGCGCGCGTTCAGGCGCCGCCGGCTCGCGCCCCGATGCGCCGCCGCCGCCCTCAGCCCGGCAGCATGCCCAGCGCCGACAGGTAGAGGTCCAGCATCGCCTCTTCCTCCGAGCGCTCTTCGGGCCGCTTCTTGCGCAGCGACACCACCTTGCGCAGGGTCTTGGTGTCGAAGCCGTTGGCCTTGGCCTCGGCGTAGACCTCCTTGATCTGGGCGGCGACCTCCTTCTTCTCGTCCTCGAGGCGCTCGATGCGCTCGACGATCGCGCGCAGCTGGTCCGCGGCGACGGTGGTGCGCGAGAAGTTGTCGTCGTCGATGTTCTCGATCATGGCATGCTCCGATTGGGGCGTGGACGCGAAAATGGCGCGGACCATAGCGCCGCGCGGCGGGCGCGGCAACGGCGCGCGGGGGCGTCGCGGACCGGACGACCGGCCGGGGCGGGCGCCTCAGTGGTCGCGCGGGCGGTTGCGCTCGAAGGCGGCCAGCTTGTCGGCGCCGGCCTCGGTCTGATGGCGCGCGCGCCACTCTTCATAGGGCATGCCGTAGATGATCTCGCGCGCCTCGTCCTTGGTCATCGCCAGCCCGCGGGCCTCGGCGGCCTCCTGATACCAGCGGCTCAGGCAGTTGCGGCAAAAGCCCGCCAGGTTCATCAGGTCGATGTTCTGCACGTCCGAACGCTCGCGCAGGTGCTGCACGAGACGGCGGAAGGCGGCGGCTTCAAGCTCGGTGCGCGTCTGGTTGTCCATCGGCGGTCTCCTTGGTTCGGGCGGCGCGGGGCCGGCGCGGGGCCGGCTCGGGGGGCGGCGGGGCCGCGGCCGCAGGCTAGGCCGGAGCGGCGGCGCGGTCCAGCGCGCGGCGCAGGATGGGCGCAAGGCGCCGCGCCCAGGCGCGCTCGCCCTCGGGGTCGGCGATCAGGTCGTTGCGGATCTCGATCAGCGCGTGGGGCAGGCCGCGGCGCGTGCCATGGGTCCACATGCAGTCGCCCTGAAGCTGGCCCGAATAGGGCTCGTTGTCGCCCACGCACAGGTCGGGCTCGGCGCGCAGCAGCTCGAGCAGCGGCGCCGCCAGCCGCGAATCGCGGTCCCACAGCACGCCCACATGCCACGGGCGCGGCGCCCGTCCGCGCAGCTGCGGCGTGAAGGAGTGGATCGAGATCAGCGCCGGCCGCGCGCCCACCGCCTCGGCGCGGGCGATGCGCGCGCGGATCGCGTCGTGATAGGGGCGGTGCCAGTCGCTCAGGCGGCGGGCGGTCTCGGTTCCGTCCACATGCCGGTTCCCGGGAATGACCGAGCCGTCGTAAAGCTTCATGATCAGCGTCGGGTCG
This sequence comes from Oceanicella actignis, assembly GCF_900111545.1. Taxonomy (NCBI): domain Bacteria; kingdom Pseudomonadati; phylum Pseudomonadota; class Alphaproteobacteria; order Rhodobacterales; family Paracoccaceae; genus Oceanicella; species Oceanicella actignis. Next base: position 19,070 of record NZ_FOHL01000001.1, on the reverse strand, counting down.
TCCTCGCCGCGATTGGGGTCGATGACCAGCCGCGAGAAGGTCGACAGCACCGCCGGCGCGTCCAGCAGCCGCGCCAGCTCCAGCGTCACGCCGCGCGCGCCCACGTCATAGGCGATGTGGCGGGCCATGTCCTCGGGCGGCAGGCCCAGATCGCCGCCGCACACTTCGGGCGGGACGCGGTTCGACGCGTGGTCGCACAGAAGCAGGACGTCCGGGCGTCCGTCGGGATTGGCGATTTCGAAGGCCGGGTCGGTGGGCATGGGGGCTCCGCTCGCGGCGCCGGCGGGGCGCGGGCCGTTCATAGCCGGGCGGGGGCGGGGTTTCAATGCGCCGCCCGCGGCGGGCCCGACGCAAGGGCAAGCATCTGAGCCGCCCGGCGTGCAGATCGCAACGAAATTGCTTTCGCAAGCCGAGACTTCCGCGGCGCCCTTGGTTAGATGTAGGTTCGCCGCCCACCCGCAGACATCAAGGAAAGAGCGTTCTCCATGCGCCGTCGCAGAAACGTCAAGATCGTCGCCACCCTCGGACCAGCCTCGTCGGACCGCGAGACCATACGCGAGCTGTTCCTGGCCGGCGCCGACGTGTTCCGGCTGAACATGAGCCACGGCGCCCACGAGGAAATCGCCCAGCGCCACCGCCTGATCCGCGAGATCGAGCACGAGCTGGACCGCCCCATCGCCATCCTGGCCGATCTTCAGGGGCCCAAGCTGCGCTGCGGAACCTTCGCCGACGGGCCCGTCACGCTCGAGGACGGCGCGCACTTCCGCTTCGACCTTGACGACCGGCCCGGCGACGCCGCGCGCGTGCGCCTGCCGCATCCCGAGATCTTCGCCGCGCTCAAGCCCGGCGCGACGCTTCTGGTCAATGACGGCGCCATCCGCCTGCGCGTCGAGCGCTGCGACGAAAGCTCGGCCGACATGATCGTCGAGCAGGGCGGCGTCATCTCGGACCGCAAGGGGGTCAACGTGCCCGACGTGGTGCTGCCGCTGGCGGCGCTGACGGACAAGGACCGCAAGGATCTGGAGTTCGCCTGCCGGCTGGGCGTCGACTGGGTGGCGATGAGCTTCGTCCAGCGCCCCGAGGACATCGTCGAGGGCAAGGCCCTGCTGGGCGGGCGCGCGGGCATCATCGCCAAGATCGAGAAGCCCGCCGCAGTCGAGGCCATCGACGGCATCATCGCCGAGGCCGACGGCATCATGGTCGCGCGCGGCGATCTGGGCGTCGAGCTGCCGCTGACCAAGGTGCCCGGCATCCAGAAGCGCCTGATCGAGACCGCGCGCCTGGCCGGCAAGCCGGTGATCGTCGCCACGCAGATGCTCGAAAGCATGATCCACTCGCCCGTGCCCACGCGCGCCGAGGTGACCGACGTCTCGAACGCCATCTACGAGGGCGCCGACGCGGTCATGCTTTCGGCCGAATCGGCGGCGGGCGAGTTCCCGGTCGAGGCCGTGGCGACCATGAACGCCATCGCCGAAGAGGTCGAGCGCGACCCCTATCACCGCAAGGCCATGGAGGCCGGCCGCCCCAAGGCGCGCACCCGCGTGGCCGACGCCATCACCGCCGCCGCGCGCGAGGTGGCCGAGACCGTCTCGGTCAAGGCCATCTGCTGCTTCACCCATTCGGGCACGACCGCGCTGCTGGCCGCGCGCGAGCGCCCGCGCGTGCCGATCATCGTGCTCACGCCCTTCTTCGCGACCGCGCGCCGGCTGAGCCTGGTGTGGGGGCTGCACTGCGTGCACACGCACGAGGTCGAGCGCTTCAAGCTGGCGGTGGTCTCGGCCGCGCGCGCGGCGCGGGCGGGCGGCTTCGCCTCGGACGACGACCGCATCGTGGTCATCGCCGGCATCCCGTTCAACACGCCCGGCTCGACCAACATCCTGCGCGTCGCCCCCGTGCGCGAGAAGCTGATCTACGAGGGCGAGCCCGAGTGACGGCGGCCGCCGTCCCCGCGGGAGGAAGGCGATGAGCGCATGGTCGATCCTGGCGGTCGTGGGGCTTCTTCTGGTCGCGCTGGGCGCGGGGCGGCACCTGGCGATGGCGCGCGAGGGCGGGTTCTCGGCGGGCGGCGCGGCGCTGGCCCTGGCGGGCGCTGCGCTGATGCTGTGGGCCGAGGCCCTCTCGCCCGCGGGCGTCGGGGCCGATCGGCTGGCCGCCGCGCTCGAGGCCGCCCTCCGCGCCCTGACGGCGCCGGCGGGCGGGGCGTGAGGCGCCCTTGCCTTCGCCGGCGATAGCGGATAAGCACTGCGCTTCCGAACGGGGCGGCCGGCCGGAATGGGCTGCCGTGTCGCCTTTGGAATCACTCTGACGACGGAGAGCGAAATGCCCAAGCTGAAGACCAAGGCGAGCGCGAAGAAGCGCTTCAAGGTCACCGCCACCGGCAAGGTGGTCGCCGCCCAGGCCGGCAAGCGCCACGGCATGATCAAGCGCACCAACAAGTTCATCCGCAACGCCCGCGGCACCGCCGTGCTGAGCGAGCCGGACGCGAAGATCGTCAAGGGCTACCTGCCCTACGCGCGCTGATCTGAGGAGGCGAGAACATGTCCCGAGTGAAACGCGGCGTCACCACCCACGCCCGCCACGCCAAGATCCGCAAGGCCGCCAAGGGTTACTCCGGCCGCCGCAAGAACGTCGTCCGCGTCGCCAAGCAGGCGGTGGACAAGGCGCTTCAGTATCAGACGCGCGACCGCAAGACGCGCAAGCGCAACTTCCGCTCCCTGTGGATCCAGCGCATCAACGCCGGCGTGCGCGCCGTCGATCCCGAGATGACCTACTCGCGCTTCATCGCCGGCCTGACCAAGTCGGGCATCGAGGTGGACCGCAAGGTGCTCTCCGATCTGGCAATTCACGAGCCCGAGGCCTTCGGCGCCGTCGTCGCCAAGGCCAAGGCCGCGCTGGCCTGAGCCGCGCGGCGGGGCGTCGCCCCGGCCCGATCCCGAACGGCCCCGCCGGCCCAGCCGGCGGGGCCTTTTCGCGCGCTTGGCCCGCATGCGGCCGCGCGCTAGGATCGCACGGGGCCGCGGCGCGCGGCGATGCAGGAGCAGCATGATCCGCCTCGCGACCTACAACATCCGCAAGGGCGTGGGCCTTGACTGGCGCCGGCGGCCCGAACGCATCGTCCAGGTGCTGGCCGAGCTGCGCCCCGACATCGTCGCCTTGCAGGAGGCCGACCGCCGCTTCGGCGAACGCGCGGCGGTGCTCGATCCCGACGCGCTGGCCGAACAGGCGGGGCTGGCGCCGGTGCGCGTCGACGAAGGCGGCGCGGGGCTGGGCTGGCACGGCAACGTCGTGCTGCTGAGCGCGCGCGCGCAGGCGCTGAACGTCGCGCCGACGGCGCTGCCCTCGCTCGAGCCGCGCGGCGCGCTGATCGTCGACGCCCTGATCGAGGGGCGACGGCTGCGCCTGGCCGCCGCGCATCTGGGCCTGCGCCCGGCCGACCGGCGCCGGCAGGCGGCGGCGCTTCTGGCGCAGCTCGAGTCCCGGGCCGACGGATCGGCCGAGGCGCTGATGGGCGACCTGAACGAATGGCGCGCCGCCGGTGGCTGCCTGACGGTGCTCGAGCGCCGCCTGCGCCCGGCGCCGCCGCTGCCCAGCTTTCACGCCTCGGCCCCCATCGCGCCGCTCGACCGCGTGCTGCTGGGGCGGGGGCTGCGGCTTGCCGCGCATGGGGTGCACCGCTCGGCCGCGGCGCTGCGCGCCTCGGACCATCTGCCGGTGTGGGCCGACGTCGCGTTCGAAGACGCCCCGGAGGACGACGACGAAAGCGCGCACGAGGCGGCCGCCGAAGGCGCGCGCCACGCCGCGTCGCCCATGGCCGGGGGCGGGACATGAGCGAGACCGCCCTTGCGCTGCTGGGTCTGGCGCTATTGTGGGGCGCGGCGGGGCTGTGCGCGATCTCGGCCGTGCGCACGGCCCGCACGCCGCAGGGGGCGGTGGGCTGGGTGCTGTTCCTGATCCTGGCGCCGGTGCCGGCGGTTCCGGCCTACATGGTGCTGGGCCGGCGGCGCATGAGCGGATATGCGCGCCTGCGCCGCGCCGCGCGCCGCCATGTGGACGAGGAAAGCGCCCGCCAGGCCGGCCCGCGCGCCGCGCTCTGGCGCGATCCGCGCCGCGCGGGCGATCACGCCGCCGCCTTCGAGCGCCTGGCCGGCATGCCCGTCACCTACGGCAACGCCTGGCGCATCCTGCGCGACGGCGAAGAGACCTTCGCCGCCATGTTCCGCGCCATCGAGGACGCGCGCGAGGTGGTTCTGGCGGCCTTCTACACCATCGAGGACGACGAGATCGGCCGCGCCTTCCGCGATCTTCTGGCGCGCAAGGCCCGCCAGGGCGTGCGCGTGCATCTGCTCTACGACGCCATCGGCAGCTCGGGGCTGGGCGCGGGCTATCTGGCCGAGCTGCGCGCGGCGGGGGTGCGCTTCGCCGATTTCAACGCGCTGCATCCGCTGCCCACGCGCTGGCAGATCAACTTCCGCAACCACCGCAAGATCGTCGTGACCGACGGGCGCGTCGGCTTTCTGGGCGGGCTGAACGTGAGCGACGCCTATCTGGGCCGCCGCCCGCCGCTCAGCCCCTGGCGCGACACGCATCTTGAACTGCGCGGGCCGGCGGCGGCGCAGCTGCAGCTGGTCTTCGCCGAGGACTGGGCATGGGCGACGGGCGAGACGCTCGAGCTCGACTGGCGCGCCGCCCCCGACCCCGACGGCGCCGATGCGCTGATCCTGCCCGCGGGGCCGGCCGACCCGCTCGACACCGGCAGCCTCTATTTCTGCAACGCCATCGAGGCGGCGCGCGAGCGCGTGTGGCTGGCCACGCCCTATTTCGTGCCGGACGAGGCGGTGCTGAGCGCGCTTCAGCTGGCGGCGCTGCGCGGGGTGGATGTGCGCATCATCGCGCCGGCCAATCCCGATCACTGGCTGCCCTGGCTGGCGGCCTTCGCCTTCTTCGACGAGGCCCGCGCCGCGGGCGTGCGCATCCTGCGCTGGCGCGAGGGCTTCATGCATCAGAAGGTGGCGGTGGTGGACGAATCCTTCGCCTCGATCGGCTCGATCAATCTCGACAACCGCTCGTGCCGGTTGAATTTCGAGGTCACGGCGATCCTGTTCGACGCCGATGCGGCGCGCGCGGCGGCCCGCATGCTGGAACAGGACATGGCGCGCTGCATGCCCTTCGATCAGGGGCTGGCGTCGATGCCCGCCTGGGTGCGGGCCGGCGCGCCCCTGGCGCGGCTGCTGGCGCCCATGCTCTGACGGGTTTGCAGCGCAGCGCGCGCGTGCTAAGCGGCGCGCTGCCGCCCCGCCCGGCGTCGCCCCCCGGCAAGGATGGAGCCGCCCATGACCGCACCGCGCTTCGCCATGTTCTTCTACGGCTCGCTTCGCGACGCCGAGCTCTTGTCGGTCGTGCTCGGCCGAACCGTCGCCGAGGAAGAGCTGATCCCCGCCGCGCTCGCCGATCACGAGCTGCGCGCCGTCAAGGGCGAGGATTTCCCCATCGCCCTGCCGCGCGCGGGCGCGCGCGTGCCGGGCGTGTTCCTGGATGGGCTCGACGCGGACGAGATCGCGCGCATCCGCTTCTTCGAGGATGACGACGAGTTCGTGCTGCGCGAGGTCGAGGTCGAGCTGACCGCCGCGCCGGGCGGCGCGCGCGCCGCGCTGACCTGCTTCCCGCGCGAGGCGCTGACCCCCGCCGGGACCTGGTCCTTCGAGGCCTGGCGCGACGGTCCGCGGCCCGCGCTGCTGGAATGCGCGCGCGAGATCATGCAGCTGCACGAGCGCGGCGCCGACTGGTCGGATCCCGCCCTTTGGCCCGGCATCCGCAACCGCGCGCTGGCGCGCGTGCGCGCGGCGCGCGAGAAGGGCGCCCCAAGGCCCGCCGGATTGGGCCGCGATCGCGTGCGGGTCCTGTCGCGGCGCATCCCCTACGCTTCCTACATCGCGGTCGAGGAGCTCGAGATCGCGCATCCCACCCATGGCGGCGGCATGTCGGCGCCGCTGCGCCGCGCGGCGGTCAGCTCGGGCGATGCGGTGACGGTCCTGCCCTATGACGCGCGGCGCGACCTGGTGCTGCTGGTAAGCCAGTGGCGCCCCGGCCCGCATCTGCGCGGCGACCGCGATCCCTGGCCGCTCGAGGTCGTGGCCGGCCGCGTGGATCGCGACGAGCGCGACGAGGACGTGGCGCGCCGCGAGGCGCGCGAGGAGGCGGGGCTGGAGCTGGGCGCGCTCGAGCGGGTCGGCGCCTATTATCCCTCGCCCGGCGTCTTGGCCGAGAAGGTGACCTCGTTCGTCGGTCAGGCGGATCTGGGCGGGGCCGGCGGCGTGCACGGTCTGGCCGAAGAGGGCGAGGACATCCGCGCCATGACGATGCCCTTCGACGAGGCCATGGCGCTGGTGCGCGCCGGCGGCGTCGACAGCGGTCCGGCGCTGGTGTCGCTGCTCTGGCTGGCCATGCGGCGCGAGGCGCTGCGCACGGCCTGGGGCGCCTGACCGGGGGGCGCGGGGCGTCGGGCAGGGCCATGCGCAATCGCGCGGCGCGGGACGAGGCGCGCCGATGGCCGCCGCTCCGCCCGGCCGGGGCGCGCGGGGCAGGGCCATGCGCGATCGCCCCGCGCGGGACAAGACGCGCCTCGCCCGGCCACCAGGCGCGCCGATGGCTGCCGCCTTTGTGCGCGCCGAGGCGCCGCTCCTTCGCATTGTCGGCGGGTCGGGGCAGTTTGCGGCCCATGCGTGCGAAGCTCGGGGCGGACCAGCCTGCGGGGCGCGCCGGGCGTCCGGGCGCATCGGCGTTGATTCCGGGGCGCGTTTCTCCCGCGCGAGGTGTGCGCAACCGAGTCGCTCCGCGCTTCGCCGGCGCCGTTTCTTGGCTGTCGCCGGAGGGGGGCGGGCGTCAGGGCTGCTTGCGGCGCGCCGGCCCTCGGGCGGCGCATCCCGCGCGCCATCCGAAGGCGCCGCCCACGCGGCGAAGCGCGCTTTGGCGCAGGCGCCGCGGCCCAGCCCTCTTGCCCGCGCGGCGCCGATCGCGGCACACTGCGCGCGCCGGGGCGCCGCCTCGGCCGATCCGCTCGCCGCAAGGAGGTCCGATGTCCAGTCCGCGCCGCTCTCTCGTCCCGTTTTCCGCCGCGCTGGGCGGCCTTGCCGTTTCGGCGGCGCTTGCGCTTGCCGCGCCCGCCGCGGCCGAGCCCGCGATGCGCTCGGTCAGCGCCGAGGGCGTGGGCGTCGTGTCGCTTGCGCCTGACCGCGCCTCGATCATGATCGGCGTGGAGGAAATGCGCGACACCGCCGCCGAGGCGATGGAGGCCGTTTCGGCCGCCGCGGCCGGCGTGATCGCGGCGCTGCGGCATGTCGGCGTGCCCGCGGCCGACATCGCGACCATGGACATCTCGCTGGGACCGCTGATGCGGCGCGCGCCGGCCGCGGACGAGCCCGCGCGCGTGGTCGGCTATCGCGCGCGCAACATGCTGCGGGTCAACGTGACGGATCTGAGCCGCCTGGGCCAAGCGGTCGGGGCGGCGGCCGCGGCGGGCGGCAACGCGATCTCAAGCGTCGCCTTTGACAGTTCCGAGGCCGAAGAAGCGCGGCGCCGAGCCTTGGCCCTGGCCGTCGAGGACGCCCGTCGCCGCGCCGAGATCATGGCCGCAAGCGCCGGCGCACGGCTTGGCCCGGTGCAGGAGCTTTCCGAAAGCGGCGAGCCGCGTCCGATGATGCGCATGCAGGCGGCCATGGCCGACGGCGCCGCGCCCGTCATGCCCGGCGAGCGCACGCTGAGCGTGCGCGTGCACGGCCGCTGGGCGCTGGTCGATTGACGCGCAAGCCGGCAGGGCCTAAATCCTGCCGGCTCAGGAAGGGTGGCAGAGCGGTCGAATGCGGCGGTCTTGAAAACCGTTGATGCGCAAGCATCCGTGGGTTCGAATCCCACCCCTTCCGCCATGCCGATGTTTCACGGCTTCCGCTGACATCCGAAAATGTTTGTTTTTCATGGGGATTTGCGTATCGTGCCTTCCTAGGGCGTCCGGCTAAAACCAATCCAAGCCGGTGCAAATTGAGGGAACGATTGAGGGAACCGCATGTCGCGGCGAGGTAAGCGGCTCACAACGCGCTTCTGTTCGACGGCCGGACCCGGCCGCTACCATGACGGCGGCGGCGACGGGCTTTGCCTGTTGGTCAAGCCTTCCGGTTCGCGGTTCTGGATTCAGCGCGTCACCATCGACGGCAAGCGGCGCGACATTGGGCTTGGGCCATTCCCGGCCGCGAGCCTCACCGAGGCCCGCGCCAGGGCGGCGGCGAACAAGGCGCTAGTCCGCGAAGGCAAGGGCGCGGAGCTTCTGCACCGCACCGACAAGAGCTGCATCACCTTCGACGAGGCGGCCGAGCGGTACCTGTCGAAACGCATCGAGGGCCTTTCGAACGAAAAGCATCGCGCGCAATGGCGCTCGACGTTGGCCACCTACGCTTTCCCGGCGCTGGGCCACATGCCGGTTGACCGGATCGGGCTTCGCGACGTGCTGCGGGCGCTCGAACCGATATGGGAGGCCAAGCCCGAAACCGCCGCGCGCCTTCGCGGCCGCATCGAGGCGGTTCTTTCCTGGGCGACGGTGGCGGGGTATCGCGAGGGCGACAACCCGGCCCGGTGGAAGGGCAACCTTGCCGAGGTTCTGCCCGCGCCCAGCGCATTGAAACGTCGCAAGGGCGCCGACCATCACCCGGCGGTGGCGCTTGTCGACCTGCCGCGATGGTGGGCGCGGCTGGGCGAGGTGGGCGGTATGGGCGCGGCGGCGCTGCGCTTCGCGGCGCTGACGGCGGCGCGCTCGGGCGAGGTGCGCGGCGCGACGTGGGGCGAGATTGAGGGGCTTCATGTCGGAAGACAAAACCGACAGAACCGACAGAACTCAATCAGGCCCGGCGAATTGGCTATATGGCGCATCCCAGCCGCGCGCATGAAGATGAAGCGCGATCACGTCGCGCCCCTGAGCCGGGCGGCGCTCGAGGTGCTGGAGGCCGTGACGAGGATCGAGGGCGAGGCCCTTATCTTTCCGGGCGCTCGGGCCGGGCGGCCCATGTCCGACATGACGCTGGCCAAGGCCATGAAGGCGGCACATGCGCGCGATCTGGCGGCGGGCGGGCCCGGCTTCTGCGATCCGCGAAGCGGTCGCCCCGCGGTGCCGCATGGCCTGCGCTCAAGCTTCCGCGACTGGGCGGCCGAACGCGGCTATGAGCGCGACCTGGCCGAGCTTGCCCTTGCCCATGACGTGGGGAGCGCGGTCGAACGGGCCTACCGGCGTTCGGACATGGTGGAGCGGCGGCGGGCAATGATGGACGCCTGGGCGGACTTCCTCGAGGGGCGGGAGACGAGCGGGAATGTCTTGGATCTGCGCCCTTCCGCTTCTCGTTCTGCATGGTGAAACCACGCGGCAAAAGGGCGGTTTGGTGAGGCGATACGAGCCCTGCGATTGCGAAGACCGGTGCGAGCTTTGGGGGTTCTCTTGCGCGGTCCATCTCGTCATTTGGCGCTTCGGGATTGATCCGAACTGCGAATGCCGAGCCGTTGAAGGCCCGTTGTGCATGAACTGTGAGGCGAGAGCAGTTTCTCGGTTCAGCCCTTTGCAAGCGTTTGAGGCAGCGCAACCGCCATATCGTGACTTGGCACGGTTCCTGGTAGATCGTGCCGGACGGCGTATTCATCGGCACGAAAGCGGAATATTCGTCATCGAAACAGACCTCGACGAAGCAGCAAGGCAACTTGTCGAAGCATCCAGAATCGACGCATTGGCCTATGACGCGGCGCTTTGGATGGCGGCCGAGTGCATTCGTTACGGCAAAAAGGTTCCTGAACCGCTGCGGGAATGGGCATTCTTTGCCATAACCGGGCGCACCGAGCGGCCCAAGATGAAGGGCAGGTATCCGTACGCGCTCGCATGGCGAGATGCCGAGATTGTCGAGCTTGTCCGAGAGGTTTCACGCATCTTCAATCTGCCGGTGACAGCATCTGGCGATGGCGGCGGCGAAAGCGCATGTGCGGCCGTGGCCGAGGCGTTGCGCCTCATGCGGCTTCAGCCGGACAGCTATCAGCAGATTCGGCGCATCTGGAAGAATAGAAACAACCCGCGCAGCATGCCCAAATGGGCGCGTTGAACATTGCCGTCAGTCGAGGGTCAAAACCAGCGGGAGATTTGACCCACGAAATGCCTGCCCGCGATCAGGCATCTTCCCTTCACGGCCTGGAATGTCCAGCCGCTTATGGAGGATGCCGAAGATGGTTCAAAGACTGCTGCGCCTCAATGAGGTTCTGGCCTTTACCGGCCTTTCTCGTTCTGTTCTTTACGAACTGCAAGCCCGAGGCGAGTTTCCGCGCGCGGTGAGGATCGCCGAACGGGCAGTTGCCTGGCGGGAAGACGACATCGCCGAGTGGATCAATACCAGGCCGCTTGCGAGTGACGACAAGAGCGCGGCGTGATCCATGAGGCCCGAAATGAGCGCCCCGCCAAGGGAAAGGCCCCGCCGAATGTGGGCGGGGCCTCTTGGATCTGGCGCTGTCAACTACACACTCGATTTTGCGGTCCTTCATCGTAGCATCGGCGGCCCACCGCCTCAAGCCTCATTCGCGGCCCCGCAGTCTGACGCCCGGCCCGCCGCCGTTCGGTTCGATGAACTCCACCCCGGCGGCCTCGAGGGCCGCGCGGATGCGCTCAAGCGCACGTTCGGAGGCGGGTATCGTCGCGGTCCCTTCGGCGCGCTTCACTGTCGTATCACTCACACCCGCCGCCTTCGCAAGGTCGCCCTGTGTCCAACCGACAAGGGCGCGAGCTGCGGCCACCTGCTTTCCAATCATTGCACCCACATTGACCTAACTAGGTCATCATGTATATTGACCTATGTAGACCATAACCAACCGGAAGGAAATCGCAATGGAAAAGGAACGCCCCTGGGCGAACGGCCTCGCTCATTCCCGGCTCAACCGCCGATCAATGCTGTTCGGGATCGGCGCCATTCCGATGGCGGAGCTGGCCGAGGCCGCGAAGTCATCGGACCCCGCGGAGCTGGCCGCGCTGATGAACGCCCGCGCCCGCGAACTGGCCGGGCTTCTGTGGACCATCGCGCCACCGGAAACGAACAGGATCGGCATTACGCTGGGCGATGCACGGCCCCCGGACCCGGAGCCGGGCCTATGGTGGACGGCCATGTGCGCACGTCAGGCCCAGGTCTGGACCCGGCCGGACGGGTCACCGATCATGGGCACGAAGGCGATGTGGCATCTGTCGCCGGACGGCCTTGGCTGGATTTGACGGCCACCATGGGCGAGGTGCGAAGGATCGTCCAGGCGCTGGGCGGGCGCTGGCATGGCTCATACGGGCTTTGCCCCTGCCCCGCCCACGAAGACCGCGAGCCGTCGCTATCCGTTGCCGAGGGTAGCGACGGCCGTCTGTTGCTGCACTGCTTTGGCGGCTGCACCTTCGAGGCCGTATTGACCGCGATCAAGGCCCGTGGCGTTGCCATGCGGCCAGCGGCAGGGAGCCAGGAGGAAGACGAGCGCCGCATCGAGGAACTGCGGCAGGCTCGCGCCCGCCGCGAGGCGTGGGCGGAACGCATCTGGAACGAGGCCGGGCCCGCGCGCGGGACGCTGGCCGAAACCTACCTTCGCGGTCGCCACCTGTGGCTTCCAAGAACCGCGCCGATCCGCTTCCACCCGAACGCCCCGCACCCTTCGCGGTTACGCCTTCCGGCGATGGTGGCGCGGATCGACGGCGGGGAGGGTTTCGCGGTCCATTGCACCTATCTGGACGCGGAAGGGCGCAAGTCAGGGGCCACGCCCGCCAAGGCGATATGGGGCCTTGCTCGTGGCGGGGCCGTCCGGCTCGCTGACCCGCGCGCTGACGGCCCTTTGCTGATTGGCGAGGGGATGGAGACCGCGCTGGCCGCTGCGCGCCTGTGGGGCGGCCCCTGCGCCGCCTGGGCGGCACTATCGGCAACGGGAATGGAGACTGTGACGCTTCCGTGCGTCCAGGTCGAGATCGTGGCGCTTGGCGATGGTGACCCAGCGGGCTTGCGAGCGATGCGCAAGCTTGCGGAGAGGGCCGCCAAGGCCGGGCACCGCGTCAAGCTTCTGGCCGCGCCGAGCGGTCAGGATTGGGCGGACGTGCTGGCTTTCAGGATGGCGGCCGGGGAACAGGCCGGGGGGCAGAGATGAGCGGCAAGGTGCGGCTGGCGGACATGGCCCAGCCATTCGAGATCGAGCACGAGGCGAGCGGGGGGGATCTGGACGTTGCGTCCGAGATCGCGGCCTTGGCGGCCCTGACGGAAGCGGAATATGAGCGACGTCGGCGCGCAACCGCGAAAGCTCTTGGGATGCGGGCATCTATCCTGGATAAGCTTGTTCAGGCCAAGAGGCTGGAGCTGACGGGAGACGATCCGAAGGAGACGATCACGGAACGGCTGGACGCCTGGCCGGACGATATCGACGGTTGCGCGGTCGCCGATGCGATGCGGGCCCGCCTTATGGCTCACGTCATCTTCGCGCATCCAAGTGATGCCGACCTTGCAACACTGTGGGTGCTGGGCGGCTACCTGATGGATGTCTGGAACCTGTTCCCGCGCCTTCTGATACGTTCGCCAACGAAGGCCTGCGGTAAATCGACGTTGCTCGAGGTTCTGGAATCCATCTGCAACAGGCCGCTTATGGCCGCGAATGCCAGCCCGGCCGCGCTATATCGCGTGATCGAAGCCGAACGTCCGACGCTGTTGCTTGACGAGGCGGATATGTGGCTTCGGCAATCGGAAGACCTGGCTTCGATCTTGAATTCAGGGCATACGCGCCGATCCGCAGTCGTTCTGCGCGCGGAAGAGCGCGGCGGGGACTATGTTACAAGAAGATTCTCGACCTGGGCGGCAATGGCCATTGCCGGGATCGGCTCGCAGCGCGACACGCTGGAAAGTAGATCGGTAGTCATCGAACTCAGGCGGCGGATGCCGGATGAAGAACTTGTGCCCCGGCCCGTCGATCTGTTCGAGCGATCAACAGAACTGCGCCGCAAGGCCCTGAGATGGGCGGAAGACGTTGCCGAACGCCTCGACGCGGCTCAAGTCACCGCCCCCGAGTGCGGCGATGACAGGATGAGAGACAATTTCGCGCCGCTGTTCACCGTCGCGGAATGCCTAGGTGGCCCTTGGCCCGAGCGGGTACTGACAGGATACCTTGCAAAATCAGGGCGGCGGGAAACGGAAGAACCGGCCGGTGTCATGCTGCTGCACGACATGGTGGAGTTTTGCCGCAGTCGCCGAATGGACAAGGTGACGTCCGCCGAAATCCTGCCCCACCTTCACGACCTCGAGGACAGGCCCTGGCCCGAATGGTCGAACGGACGCCCGATAACTGCGCGCGGTATTGCGCGGCTACTGAAAGGTTTCGGGATCGGTCCGAAGCAGATGAAAGCGAACGGGCAAGTGTTGCGCGGATACGAGCTGGCCGACCTCGAAAAGGTATATGCCCCCTACACCCGGTAATCTGATCCGCTACCCCGCTACCGCGTTGAAAATAAAGAGAAAATTGGAAATCATATGCGCTACCCAAACGGCATGGGTAGCGGATGCAAAACCGATATTTCCCTGCAAAATCAATCAGGTAGCGGAGTAGCGGATAAAATCGCCTGTGCGGGGCACGATAGGGAAATTGAGCGTGAACCATGGGACGTGGATCTGTGAACGTTGCCCACCTGGTCGCGGAAGCCGAGGCGCGCGGCGCGATGTTCAGCACTCGCGGAAATCGCGTCCACGTGAGCGCAAGCAAGCCCCTGCCGGTGAAGCTCTTCGAAGCCCTCAAGCGCCGCAGGGATGACGTCATGGAGATCGTGGCCGCCACGCCGCCCCTCGATGCCGAGGGCCGACCGACGCGGCGTTGCTACCGTTGATCGTGGCGATGCGATCCGGGCTCGCCAAGCTGCCGCCAGCGCGCCGCCCGCTTCTGTTCCGGGCGGAGAAGGTCGGCCGGAAAGGCATCGAAACCTATCTGAAGCGTTTCCCGGAAGGAAATGCGATCTCTCCTGGCGGGTTCATGGCAACGACGCCGCACCATGACAGGATCTTGAAGGGTTCGGTGTCCATCGTGGTCGATGGGAACGCAGGGAGGTGGATCGGTCCGCTGTCGGCCTATCCGGAACAGGATGAAGTTCTGTTCGATTCCGCCGCCGCGTTCATGGTAGATCAAGTGATGAAGACCGAACATGGCGCAGTCGTATGGCTGAGACAGTTGTGAAGATCACGCGCTGGACCACGGGCCACACGGTCATCGAGGACCGCCGCAGCCCGCGCGCCCCGCTCAGTGAGCGAGAACGGGCGCGCTTCGAGGCCGCAACGGCCATGATCGAGCGCGCCCGCGAAGAGGCGATCGCCAACGGCGAGATCGATCCGGAGAAGCTCGAGGACGACAGCGACCTGCCGGAAGGGGATCGCGCCCTTCTGGCCCGCATGAGCGACGTCGGCGAATGGGTCGGAGAGGTGATCGAGCTCGACGAAAACGGCGACGTCATCCGCCGCTATGCCATCGACGAAAACGGGAATCCCGTGGCCGACCCGTGAATTCGCGGCGGTCCGCCTCGGCGCCATGGCTGAAGGCGGTTCGGGGCGGCGGATCCCGATTGCCAGAACGTCCCGATTGGGCGAGGTGAGTGAGGGCAAAAACCTCGGATAGATTTTGCCCACGAAATGCCTGCCCGCGATCAGGCATCTTCCCTTCACCGCCGGACTTGTCCCGGCGCTATCGAAGGGAAACGACAATGCTTCAGAAACTTCTCCGCTTGAAAGACGTCCTGGACGTGACCGGCCTGTCGCGTTCGAGGCTGTACGAGCTTCAGGCCCGTGGCGACTTCCCGCGCGCCGTGCGCATCGCTGACCGGGCGGTCGCGTGGAGGGAGGCCGACATTGCAGCGTGGATCGACAGTCGTCCGCATGTCGGCGACGAACAGGACGCGGCGTGAACCATGGGACGCGGATCTGTGAACGTTGCCCACCTGGTCGCGGAAGCCGAGGCGCGCGGCGCGATGTTCAGCATTCGCGGAGATCGCGTCCACGTGAGCGCAAGCAAGCCCCTGCCGGTGAAGCTCTTCGAAGCCCTCAAGCGCCGCAGGGATGACGTCATGGAGATCGTCGCCGCCATGCCGCTCCTCGATGCCGAGGGCCTGCCATGCGCGGCATGTATCGCCTGCGGCGGCCGCCTGTTCTGGAAGGCGGGTTCCCTTCCCCCAGAGGGGCCGGGGTGGCATTGCTTCCGGTGCCACCCGCCAAAGCCGGGATCGTGGCATCACGCATGTTCCGTGCCGGTCACGGACGAGGATGAGCTGCGGCGCGACCTGTTCGAGGAACGCGCGGCCATTCTCGAGCATGACGGCGGATTGAGCCGCGCACGGGCCGAGGCGCTGGCGCTTGAGGATACCGCGCGCATCCTGGGCCTGTCCCTCGATGCGGGGCGCCGTCTAATCGACGGGGTTTAGGTGGCGGCCCTGGGCGGCGGATACCGGTTGCCTCGTCAAGCGCCGGCCAGGCGCACCCAAGACACTGAAATATAGAGCAAATTCTGTCGGACGGCGGTCCGCTCGAACAGATTTTCGGATTGCGGCAAAGTCACCGCAGGTAACACATAGGAGGCCATTATGGCGAAGAAGAAACCCGATGAAGTCACAGAACTGCGCGAACTGAACATCCGCCTTCAGGAACTGGAAGACCGCCTTCCCGAGGCGCGCGCGCAATGGATCGCGGCCACAGACCGGGCACAGGAAGCCCGTTCCATGCTGGGGATGTCTTCCGGTTCACGGCAGATGTTCAATCCAGATGAACAGGACGGCGACCCCCTCAAGCCTTACCGCGATGCCGCGCAGGTCGCCCAGGAGGAAATGGGCCGTATCTCGAACGAGATTGACCGGGTCAAGGCGCGCATCGCCCAGATCAAGCGGCCCGCCCTTGCCCGCGAGCGGCGCGACCATCTGCAAGAAACCGTCCAGCGCCTCGAGCGGCAGCGCGACGATGCCGCCGACCGGCTGAACCGGCTGAACGAGCGCAAGGGCGCCCTCGAGGCCGCGCTTGACGAGGCCGAACGGCGGGTGTCGACGGCCACCCTTGAAGCCCGCAAGGCCGTGCTCGAGGGACGCGAGATCGACGCCCAGGACATGAACGCGGCCAAGGCGGCGCTCGAGAACATCCGCACCGAACTGGATCTCGTCGAACAGGCGATTGCCGAGACCGAAAAGGAACGCTTGCGGCTTTCCTCGAGTATCTCGAGCCAGGCCCATGACCTGCGCATTGCCGATGCGGATCTGGCCGGGATCGAGCTGGAAGAGCTGCTGCGCGATCACCGGGACATCGTGCGCCGCTTTACGGGATCCGCGATGCTGCTGGAAGATCGTATCGAGCGCATATTCAAGGCCGTCCTGGCCGAGGGGGAATGAGCCATGCCGCGCCTTTCCCAAGCCACATGGCAGCAGGTCAGAACCGAGCGGGAGATGGGCGCGAGCTTCGGCGAGCTGGCCGCGCGATACAGCGTGAGCAAATCCGCTATCGTCAAACGGGCGAAGGCGGAATGCTGGGGCGACGGGACGGACGTTCAGGCCGAAGTCAGGCGGCGGGCCGTTGCGAAGGTGACCGCGACATTTACCGTTGACCCGAAAAAAAAGCACGAAGCCATAGAGGCGGCGGCGGAGAATGCCGCCGACCTCATCGCCCGGCAACGCAAGGACTGGGAGGAACACCGCCTGAAGTACGGCCAGCTTCCGACTGACTTCGAGATAGCCAAGCAAGCGAAGATCAGCGCCGAGATGCTGATGATACGTCAGAAGGGCGAGCGTCTGGCATGGGGGCTGGATGACACGCAACAGTCCGCCGAGGTTGTCATCAAGCGGGAATGGTGATGCGGGACCGTATCACCGACAGCTTCGAGGTACTGGCGGACTATCTGGGGCACGAAGCAGCGCTTCGCCTGACCGAGGTATTCGGCGGCAGCGACATCATGGTTCCCAAGCGGGAGGCCGGGCGCACGTGGAATAGCCTTGTGGCGGCCCTTGGCGAGACGGATGCAGGCGCTTCCGCCACTTCTTCGAGGGGGAACGGCTCTACATCCCGGTCAACTCGACGGGCGAGATAGCCAGGGCCAAGCGCCTTGTGCGGACCCTGCATGCGAAAGGCATGTCGGCCGAACAGATCGCCAAGAAGGTGATGGTGCCCCGCCGGGTGACCGCGCGATGGGTGCGCAGGGTTCTGGCCGAAGAGTGAATCGTCGTCGTCGTCGGGCGGTCCTGGGGGCCTCGGGGCCGCGAAATCTGACGCATTGAGGGAACGATTGAGGGAACCGCCGCGCCTAAGCGCCGATTAAGCGTCTGATTAAATGCGTGTTTCACGCACGTTATGGCGGACACCCCTTCCGCCACAACTTCCAAAAATACCTCTTGAAATCAATAAATTAAACGGAATTCCCGAGAGCCCTTCCCGCAACCGTTCCCACAATTTGCAGCGCCTCGGCGCAGCGCCAGCGAGGAGTCTCAGCCCATGTCGGCTTGGGGCGCTGCCATGGGTGGAAGGTCCGAGGCGCTTTGCGGGCGGGGGCAAGGAGCGGGCTTTGGGGCCCGTTGCGCGTGGGAACCGAACAGGCGCGGCGCGTCCGCCCGGGGCTGGGCGGGTCGCAGGACGCGCAGCGCCAGCCGGGCCCCTGGGCCGGGCGCACGGCGGGCTTCCACCAATCGCCGCCGTCGCAGGCCGAGCAGGCCGCGAAGGGCAGGCCCTCGGGGTCAAGCGCGGGCGTCTCGGGCATCGCCGCCGCGCGCAGCCGATCCATGGGCGGGCCCGGGGCGCGGGCGGCATCCTCCGCTGCCAGCGCCTCGGCGTCTTCGCGGCTCACGCCGGCGTCGAACTGGCGCACCGCCGCTCGTTCGTCGAAAGGATCGCGCACGATGTCAGGCGCGGCCCGGTCGGCCGGTTCCCGATTTCGCCCCTGCCACCCTGCTACATCTGCTACACCTGCTACAAAACGGGCCGGTGTAGCAGAAGTAGCAAGTGTAGCAGGGGGCGACCTGCGATTTCGGCAAGCGCGGCGGTCACGTCAAACCACATCGCCGCCGGCCCTCACGATGCGCCACGCTTCCTTGCGGGCGGCGCCGCGCACCACGGTTCCCGGCTTTGGCGGGACGAGCCAGCCGTGGCCCTCCAGAAGCTTCAAGGCTTTCCGAGCCTTGGGGCTTTCGCGAAGCTTGCCCGGCCCGAACTGCACCACGTCGCGCACCATCACTTCAGGCTCGGCCCAGCTTTCGAGAAGCCAGCGCCGCAGGGCCTCGGCCGCTTCGATTTCCGCCGAGACCGTCGCCGCCTCCGAAAGCCGCTTTGCCTCGCCGAGGTGGAATTTCGCCAGCGCGATGCCGTCGGCGATGTCGGCCGGCGCCACCGCCTCGGCATCGAGGTCGCGCCACAGGGTCAGCACGCCGGCAATCCGCGCCGCCTGTTCCGCCGCCTTGGAAGCGTAGCCCGTGACGTTCGCCAGATCGCCGCCGGGCGCCTGCGCCGCTTCTATGGCGTCCGAGAAGCGGATCAGCAGCGCCCGCGCCTCGGGCGTGAGCGCCAGGGTGCGCGGCTCAAGTTCCCGTGTTTCCGGGTCCATCGGCAAGGGCCGTTCAAGGATTTCCGCCAGCCGCAGGTTGAAGGCGTCGATCGCCACCCGGTCATGGCCCGCGTTCGCGTGCATGCGCGCGCCGATGGTGGAAGGCGGCTCGCTGATCAGGAAGCGCGGCAGGAAGCCCGATTCGGAAGTCAGCGGATCGGCCATGAAGCTGCGCGCCACGCGCGGCTGAACCATCAGGTGGATGGCCAGCCGCCTGCCATAAAGCGTTGCGTGATCATCGCTGGCCCGCGTGCGCCGGATCGGCTCGCCCTGCCAGAGCGCGTTGAGCGCGGCCAGGGTCTTCTGCCGATGGTCGGCGCTCATGGCATGGCCGCCCAGGAATTGCCCGCCCTCGTCCGAGAACAGCCCGAGGCTCGGCATTCCGGTCATGAACAGGCGGGTCAGGCCCTCGAAGGTCGGTTCGGTCACCGTCCGATCAGGCATGGGCGGCGCCT